>CAJUEY010000001.1 GCA_910585825.1 uncultured Lachnospiraceae bacterium
GGTTTTGTGCGACCTGCGAGTACTTTTTGGATTATTCAGTTGTCAAACTCCCGTGGAACAGACAGCGAATAACGGCTTAATAGAGAATCCTGAAAAAAACAAATTCAGTTGACGGGGCTTGCTATGCCTTGAAAAATCCCATGATTTAGAGTAAGATGTTATTAAGTGGGGAAACTCCATGAAATATGGGCGAAAGATTCCAAAAAATATTATGTAAGCAAGATAGGAGGAAAAACAAAATGAAATCCAAATTAGTTGAAGAATATTGTCTCATATCCCTTGATGCGGAGAGAGTTGATGAAAATTCATGTTCAATGAAAATCAAAAACAAGTGTATTGCAGCTGCATGGATATTTCAAATTTTTTCAGAGAACAATCAAAATGATATGCTTACAATAGATGGAATAAAGAGTATGCCGGAAAATGTAAAAAACGCCCTGAACTTATTGGACATACCGGCCGAAGGCATATCTTTGAATCAATTGTTGGCCGGTATCAAAAATTTAGCTTTTCAGGATTTTACCGAAATTGCGAATGTCCAAAAAGAAAATTTCATAGAATCCGGAGATATCGAAGAAATATCCGCTCTGTTAGAATGCGATTTAAACTATGAAACCTCAAAGGTTCGGTTATTTGAATACCGCTCAAATGCCGAAAAATATTTCAATACAATAGAAAATATGAGAAAAGAAGTTTTTGGCGCAGAAAAAATGTCGGATGAGAGAATGTTTTTTATCTGGCTGCTCAACGAATCACAGGATCTGGGAAAAGTATTTGATGATTCAGAATTAGGATTTTTAAATGAAGTTATAGAGCAAATGTGCAAAGAGAGGAATGTTTTTCATACACTTTTTGAGAATACAATCATAAACAAGGCAGACAAAATCAAAAAACAGGTTTTGAATGAGAAAGATAAATGGGCTAAGACAGATATTGGATTAGGAGTTGTTTCACGAATACCCATTCTGCAGAAAAAGGAATCTATCTTTATAGAAACCCAGAAGATGTTTGCAGATAATCTGCAGCGTATAAAAGCGGTAGAAGAAAGGGTAAAGGAAAAAGGACATTTATTTGAAATAATCTCACTGGGAAGCAAAACAGCAATTGTGAAAATAGATAATGTTTACTATGAATTGATTCCGGATGCTGTTAAAGCTTATTTTATGAATATCCATGGGGTTCGTCTAAGACGGCATGAATATTTTAAAAATTGACGGTTAGGAGATAATCATATCGGCGCAACAGTAGTTTTATAATCTGTATCAGGAAAATTTATATTATGAGTATAATGACAGATTAAGAAAATCGTGTTATAGTACGATATAGAAAAGAAAGGCGGATCTAAACCATAGATCTGGGAAAGGAAAAGATGTTTGCAGTGATTCGTAGAAGTTATTTATATCTGGAAAATGATCAGAATGCGCCGTTTGATCTTAAAGAACGGAGCTTTGATTCTGTGTGTTCAGATAAGATAGGACTTATACGAAAAACTGTGCTAAGGGATGTGGGGCTGCCGGGATAACGCCAGAGGAGACAGCCGCAGCCGGATACATAGATTTTTAGAACCGCTTATCTTGTACAGGAACACAAGGTAGGCGGTTTTTTTCGTAGAATGATTGTAAGTATCTGCAGCTGTCGATAGGTAATCGGGCAGTCAGAGATTTGACAGACGTCGGATGCATTTATCCGATGAAAGCATTGAAAGGATGAGGTTATGAATATTTTGGAAATCAAAGGAAAAGTAAATACAGCTCTCTGTTATGCAAATGTAATAGAAGATGAGGCGATTGAGCAGATCAGACGTATGTGTGATTATCCAATGACAGAGGGTTCCAGAATTCGCATTATGCCGGATGTACATTCCGGAAAAGGCTGTACCATTGGTACTACAATGACAATCACAGATAAGGCCGTACCCAATGTGGTCGGCGTGGATATCGGATGCGGCATGTATACCGTAGATTTGGGCAAAGTTGATATCAATTTTGAAAAAGTAGACGAGGCGGCTCATTTTATCCCTTCGGGCATGAATGTCTGGGAAGGACGGCGGGAGCGTTTTGATCTGACGAAGCTTCGCTGCTATAGAGATTTGAAAGACACCAAAAGGCTGGGGCGGTCTTTGGGTACTCTGGGCGGCGGCAATCACTTTATCGAAATTGATCAGGCTGCAGATGGGACGAAATATCTGATCATTCATTCCGGAAGCAGGAATCTTGGAAAGCAGGTGGCGGAACTTTATCAGAAGCTTGCGGTCAATCTGAGCAGAGGCTATGGAGACTATTTGAAACAGAGGGATGAAATCATCCGAACCTATAAGGAGCAGGGCCGCAGAAAGGAAATACAGGAGGCGCTAAAGCAGCTCCACTGGCAGGTCTATGAATCAGAAACAAGTATGCCGGAAGATCTTTGCTATCTGAGCGGAACATACTTAGAGGATTATCTTTATGATGTTGAGGTCTGTCAGGCGTTTGCCCGCAGAAACAGAGAGAAGATAGCAGAAATTATTTTGGAGCGGACAGGAATGGACGGCGGCGAATCCTTCCATACAATTCATAATTATATTGATACAGAGGAAATGATTTTAAGAAAGGGCGCAATCGCAGCCCGCAACGGAGAAAAAGTACTGATTCCAATCAATATGAAAGACGGAAGCGTATTAGCTGTAGGCAGAGGAAATCCGGAATGGAATTATTCTGCCCCTCATGGAGCGGGAAGGCTTATGTCCAGAACGAAGGCGAAAAGCAGCCTGAGTCTGGAAGAATATCAGAAAAGGATGGAGGGCGTCTATACGACATCCGTAAATGAAAAAACATTAGACGAGGCGCCAATGGCCTATAAGTCTATAGAGGACATTATTGATGTGATCAGAGAGTCGGTGGATATCATTGACGTCATGAAGCCGATTTATAATTTTAAGGCATCCGAGTAGGGGGTTCTTCTTCTGCTTGGAGGATGCCGGAATGCCCGGGTCGGGTCCAACCCTGCCCATTTCTATTTGCGTGTGAGAGCCGGCAAAATTACAATGCTTAGAGCAAGAGGGAAGAAGAAAATTTTAAACAAAAATAGGGACTGGTCATTTTGGGTATAGTTTAGTAAAATAATGCTATCACAACTATGCAGCCGGAAACTGTATAGTTGCATTCTATCAAAAAGGAGTCATTGCTATGTGTAAAAATAAGAAAATGTTATGTGCGTTCTTTTTATCCGGCCTGTGCTGTCTGGGCGTTTTAAGCGGATGCGCTTCGGGAGAGAAGGGAAATCCGAAAGAACAGGAGACAGAAGAGATACAGACGGATGCCGATGCCGGAGATCAGGCATCTCAGGATGCGGATTTTAGTCAGGATGAAGGGGAGGATTCGGATGCGGAATTACTGTTTTCCATGGAAGATATTGAAGGGGAGACATATACCCAGGAGATGTTTGCAGATTATAATCTGACTATGATAAATGTATTTACCACCTGGTGTACCCCCTGTATCAACGAGATACCGGATCTGGAAATTCTGAGAAACGATATGGCGGATCAGGGTGTAAATATAGTCGGAATCGTATTGGATGCGATGGACGGTTTAGGCGGCGTAGATGAAACTGCCGTAGAAAAAGCAAAAATTCTGGCGGAGCAGACAGGGGTGACATATCCGTTTTTGATACCGGATGAAAATTCCTTAAACGGCAGGCTGTCAGGAATTCAGGCAGTTCCGGAGACTTTTTTTGTAGATAAGGACGGCAATATTGTGGGAGAAACTTATTCCGGCAGCCGTTCTTATGAAGAATGGAAGAATATTGTGGAAGAAATATTGGAAGGAGAGGTACAGTGAGTCGCTTTTGGCATTCTCACCGGAGCGGAATGATTCTTTCATCTGTTGGGCTTGTGATGATGGGATTTGGAATATACCGGGGAGAGATGTCAGTTGTTTTAGAAAAAGCCATTCATATTTGCCTGGAGTGTATTGGAATTGGATAAGAGAAAAAACATAAGTGAGGGAAAGCGTCATGGGATACAGATTTTCTGGGCATTTCTCACCAACAGCTATCTTATGGGATTTGCACAGGGAAAGATTTACAAAGGCGGCTCGAAAAATATATGCGTTCCCGGATTAAACTGCTATTCCTGCCCGGGAGCTGTAGGAGCCTGTCCCATTGGAGCCATGCAGGCAGTCATCGGAAACTGGAATTTTAAATTTGCTTTTTATGTAGCGGGATTTCTCATGTTTACAGGAGGACTGGTTGGAAGATTTGTCTGCGGCTGGCTTTGTCCCTTTGGACTGATTCAGGATCTGCTCCATAAAATTCCCTTTCCCAAAAAGATAAAGACCTTTCGGGGAGACTGGTTTCTTCGAAAATTAAAATATATAATATTTGCTGTGTTTGTTATACTAATGCCGATGTTTCTGGTGGATATTCTGGGGCAGGGAGCGCCGTATTTCTGCAAGCTGATTTGTCCGGCAGGCACGTTAGAGGGAGGAATCCCTCTTGTTTTGTTGAATAAATCCCTGCGCAGTACACTGGGATTTTTATATGTCTGGAAAAATATGCTGCTGGCGGCGGTTCTTATTCTGTCGGTTCTGATTTATCGTCCTTTTTGCAAATATCTATGTCCCCTTGGGGCGGTTTATTCTGTATTTAACAAAGTATCTGTATTCCGGTATCAGGTAGACAGGGAAAAGTGTATAAGCTGCGGCGTTTGTGCGGATGTCTGCAGCATGCAGGTAAATCCGCTGAAAGATGCAAACCATGCAGAATGCATTCGCTGCGGAGCATGTAAAAAAGCATGCCCGGCGAAAGCGATACGGTAACTCTTATTTGGAGAGCCGGTAGGTGCATTCTGTGAGATATCGAAAAGAGTGAATGCCGAATGTTCCCCGTTCCATGGGAATTTCCAGCCATTCCTCAAGATTCTTTTTCCAGGGCATCCAGCGGCTTCGGCGGACTTGTGAGGAATACGAATACTCCGTAAAAGAATCTCCCAGCCGATAGGCGTTGAGAGAGTAGTTAAACATGGCGATGCTTTCATGATAAAGCTTGTCAGAACGAGGATGCGCCTGTTCTGCCAGGGCGGGGGAAAAGTCTTTGTTAAGACCAAGCAGCCAGTTTAAAAAAGGATCATAGAGATAATAAACAGAGGGAATATAAGGGAGCAGCAGAGTGTCTGTTGTTTCGTCTTTTTCATAGGTGATATTTAACTCTGCATTTAAAAGTTCCCGTCGGGCTTCTATTTTTGTGACCTGTAACCGGTCAAAAACGACAGAGAAGATCTGATCTGCTGTTTTTCGCAGGAAAAGGACGGAGTTTTCTCCGTATCCAAACAGATAGGCAAAAGCGTTTTCAACTGTACGCCGCAGAGGGGAATAGACAAAGGTATATTTGTCAAAAGCCCCCTGCATCCACGATAGGGACAGATTTTTGAATTCTTCCGGAAATTCGTTGATGTCCCATATACGCACGGGCCATTCTGCTATGGTAGGACGTTTGTCAATGGTTTTGTCGGATAATTTCATAAGGAACACCTCGGATCTTATTAATCGTTATTTATGCAGCCGTTTTTGTATGAAACAACTATATTTTAGCACAAAAGAAAAAGAAATGTTATAATTTTAATAGGAAAATTGCCGATATAAATAACAGAGCAGACAGTTTGTTTTGGAAAATAAATTGACAGAATGACTACGTGGAAGGAAAGACAGGAGGACAGTTATGAAAATTTCGCAGAATAAATCGTTTTTCATGGGAAATACACCTTTTCAGAAACAGGATATGACAGTTCAGGATCGGATTGCACAGAAGAAACAGCTTTATCAGAAGAAAGCAATGCGTGTGGTGACAACTGCAAACAATGCAGAGAAACAGGTTGACAAGAGTATAGACGACATCAAAGAGAAGATCAAAAGACTTCAGACGGAGAATGAAGAGGCAAACGCTTTTTTAAATGATTATAAGCAGAAGATGGCGCAGGCAAAAGAATATTATAATATTGCCGATGACAGTCAGGAGCAGAAAGATCTTGAGCTTATGCAGAAGGCATATGATATTGAGGCACATGGCTCCATGGAGCTGCTGACAGAGGAAGAGCAGGAGCGTCTTGCGAACATGGGAGAGATGACAGAATATCAGAAGCTTTCCATGGATTTGTACAAAGAGGCAGATTACTGGAAGACGCAGTTGGAAGATAATAACCAAATCATAAGCGGAGAAGCAGGAGCAATCCGCTCCATTCAGATTGAACGGTTAAAGACACATGGAATGGTAGATGCGGAAACGGCCAAGGAAAAAATTCTGGCGGCGGCTTCCGATGAGATCTACGCAATGCTTGTAGACGACGCCAAAGAGAAAATGGACGAAAAAGCAGAAGAAGCCAAAGAGGCTGCCGAAGCGCGGGAAGAGAAGAAAGAAGAGGAAGAAGAACGCATCGAGGCTGCAAAGGAGAACAAGAAGGATACAGAAGAGTATGTCGAGGATGTTCAGGAAACGGCTTCCGAACTGACCAAACAGGTAGTAGACAACGACCAGATTATGGAAGACGTCAACGACCAGATCAAAAAAATTATGATGGAAGAAAAATTAATAGAAGAAGATATAAAAGGTTTGACGGTAAATGTGACAACATAATGGTATTTATTCTGGAGACAGGAAATCCCGATATGCAGAGGCATCTGTATACCGGGATTTTTTATCTTAGGCAAAGAAATATTATTTGACGGCAATGGCTTCTACTTCACAAAGTACGCCTTTTGGAAGTTCCTTGACAGCTACGCAGCTTCTTGCGGGTTTGGAGGTGAAATAGCCGGCGTAAATTTCATTAAATTCGGCAAAATCCTCCATATTGGCCAAAAAGCAGGTGGTTTTGATTACCTTATCATAACTGCAGCCGGCAGCCTCTAAAATAGCGCCTATATTTTTACAGCACTGGTGGGCCTGAGCGGCGATGCCTTCGGCAATCTCTCCCGTTTGGGGAATAATGGCAATCTGACCGGAGGTAAATACGAAACCATTGGCTTCATAACCCTGGGAATAAGGGCCGATTGCTCCGGGAGCGTTGGATGTACAAATTGTATTCATAAAAGACTTCTCCTTTCGGATACTCCGGCAGAACAAGGCCTGCCGGATGTATTTTTCTAATTGTAGCATTTTTTTGAAGAAAAGAGAATATCTAATATTGATTTGAACGTTTTTTATAAATATAATAATTACAGTTTAGCGGGTCTGTGCGCTTGCCGTACAGAACGTAAAAAATGATTCAGGAGGAAATATCATGAAAGTTTTGTTGGTGAATGGAAGTGCAAAAGAAAAAGGATGTACGTATACGGCGTTGGCTGAAGTAGAAAAAACGCTGCGGCAGGAAGGAATCGAGACGGAGATCGTCTGGCTTACGGCCGGAGCGATTCGGGACTGTATTGGCTGCGGACAATGCAATACCAAGCGTAAGGGCTGTATATTTGATGATGACTGTATTGATGCACTCATTGAAAAAGCAGAAAAGGCGGATGGATTTGTATTTGGAACGCCGGTGTATTATGCACATCCCACCGGCAGAGTGCTGAGTGCATTAGACAGAATGTTTTTTGCAGGCAAGAGTGTATTTGCCCATAAACCGGGAGCAGCCATTGCCTCTGCCAGAAGAGCGGGAACAACAGCCTCTGTTGATGTGCTCAACAAATATTTTACCATTGCGGAAATGCCGGTGGTTTCTTCTAGTTATTGGAATATGGTACACGGCAGTAAACCGGAGGATGTGATGCAGGACAAAGAAGGCTTGCAGATTATGAGGAATTTGGGAAGAAATATGGCATGGATTTTAAAATGCATAGAGGCAGGCAGTAAACAGGGCGTTGGAATTCCCCAAAATGAGTATAGTGAAAAGACGAGTTTTATCCGCTGATTTGCTGTTTGAACAATCCTTTCCGATATGCTGATTGCATTGGAAATGCTAAGATAATATAGTAGATGCATCGGGAAACGTTGAAAGGGGAGGGAGAATATATGCCCACATATGGCATGAGTGAAGCAATACGTGAAATGAGAATACGGCTGGGATACACACAGGAGGAATTATCTTACGGGATCTGCACGCCGGGAACATTGTCCAGAATTGAAAACGGTCGGGAGGTGATTTCCAAACAGGTATTTGAAGCTTTATGCGGCAGGATGCCTGGGTTGCACCATGTATGGATTTCCTGCGATACCAAAAATGAAATGCGCCGGTCAAAATTATGCAAGCAGATTTTGATGTATCTGAGTGTAGGAAGATTGCCGGAAGCCAAAAAGGCGATGGAGGCGTACCATCAGCTAAAGGATGGGAAGAATCCCTTTTGCAGACAATTTGAGTTATATACACAGGCAATTTATCAGGCGCTCTTAAAAGAGCGGGAAGAAGAAATTCTGCCCAAATTAAAAAGAGCCCTTGCAATTACAATGCCGGATTACAGAGAACGGCTGAAGGTACAGAAAAAAGCAGTAGTATTGACCTATGATGAAGTTTATATTTTGCTGAACATGGGTATTGCATATGCAAAAAAAGAAGAGACAGAGCTGGCCCTTCAAATTTTATATTATTTGAAAAGCTATATGAAGAATCAGGAGCTGGATGTTATGGAATCCACAAAAGTTTATCCTATGATTCTTGGAGATATGGCCTGGATCTTGGAGCGCCAGAGACGATTCCGGGAGGCAGTAAAAGAGTGCGATGCCGGTATTGAAATTTGCCGTGCTACAGGAAAGTATACCGTCCTGCCGCATCTGTTGTGTATAAAAGCATGGTGTTTTACCGCCTCGAAGGATCATGTGACAGCCAAAAAAAGCAGGCAGCAGGCAAAAGCGATTTTTGACATTACAGAAGAGTACAGAGGTTACGGGAGCTTTCAGGAATTTTATAAAGCCAAAGAACCCATATTTGTAACCTATTAAAAGTATACGAAAGAAATTTCCCGATTACCATGCGGTTTCAGCAAAAAATAATATTTCCTGAAACCGCAAATTTTATTGTCATGTGAAATGAAATCAGATACAATAGGATAGATAAAAAATAACGAAGATTGGAGATTGAAATGGATATAGCAGTATTGGCCGGAGGCCTTAGCGCAGAACGGGACGTATCCTTCCAGACAGGGGATATGGTGGCAAAGGCTTTGCGGCAAAATGGTCATAGAGTTGTTTTGCTGGATGTGTTTATGGGTTATGGAGAAGAGGAAAAGGATGTTTCCGATTTATTTTCCCATAGTGAAGAGGCGAGTATCGTTGTAGAGGGCATTTCTGAATCTGCTCCGGATATCGCAAAGATCAAATCCCTGAGAAAAGATCAGTCAGACTGTTTTTTCGGACCGAATGTAATTTCCATATGCCGGCAGTCGGACATTGTATTTCTGGCTCTCCACGGAGAAGACGGGGAGAACGGAAAGATTCAGGCAGCATTTGATTTGTTTGGAATCCGTTATACCGGCAGCGGCTACTTTGGCAGCGCCCTTGCCATGGATAAGGGAATGAGCAAAATGCTGTTTGAAAAAGCGGGGATACCGACCCCGAAGGGAATCCGGATGAACAAAAAAGAAACGGACAGAGATTTAAAAGACAGAGGCGTATCCCTGCCCTGTGTGGTGAAACCCTGCTGCGGTGGTTCCAGTGTCGGCGTTTCTATTGTGCAGACTGAAGAGGAGTTTACAAAGGCCCTGGAGGAAGCTTTTTACTGGGAAGATGAAGTGCTTGTGGAAGATTATATTGCGGGCAGAGAATTTTCCGTAGGAGTGATAGATGGAAAAGCGCTTCCGGTGATTGAAATGGCGCCCAAAGAGGGATTTTACGATTATAAGAATAAATACAAAGCCGGGAGTACGGTTGAGACGTGTCCGGCGGTGATTCCGGAGGATACGGCAAAGCGGATGCAGAAGTTTGCCGTGTCGGCAGTGAAAGCTCTTGGACTTTTTACATATGCCAGAATGGATTTTCTGCTGCAAAAGTCAGGAGAACTGTTCTGTCTGGAGGCAAACACTCTGCCGGGCATGACCAAAACCAGTCTGCTGCCCCAGGAGGCGCAGGCGGCGGGAATGGATTTTCCTGCATTGTGTGAGAAAGTGATTGAGATTTCATGGAAGAAATATGAGGATACGGTATGAAAAATATGACGTTGGGCAATATTGCCAAATGCTGTGGGGGAACTTATTTCGGTGATGAGGGAATGAAAGACACAGAAGTAACCGGTATTGCCATTGACAGCCGGAAAGTGAAAAGGGGCGGACTGTTTATCCCCATTCGGGGGGAGAGGGTAGACGGACATAGTTTTATTTCAAAGGTTATGGAAGACGGAGCCTGCGCCTGTCTTTCAGAAGAAGCTCGAACAGACGCAGTGCCTTATATTCTGGTAGATTCCACAAAAGAAGCCCTGAAAAAAATCGCAGCTTTTTACCGGCAGTCTCTGGATATTAAAGTAGTCGCAATTACAGGGAGTGTGGGAAAGACCAGTACGAAAGAAATGATTGCCTCTGTATTAAAAGAGAAATACCATGTACATAAAACAGCGGGAAATTTCAACAATGAAATCGGTCTTCCTCTTACCATATTCGATATTTTGGAAGAACACGAGGTGGCGGTGCTGGAAATGGGAATTTCCGATTTTGGGGAAATGCACAGGCTTGGGGAGATTGCCAATCCGGATATCTGCGTGATTACAAATATCGGCTTGTGCCATTTGGAAAACTTAGGCTCCAGAGAAGGTATATTAAAAGCCAAAACAGAGGTATTTGATCATCTTAGAGGAGAAGGAATTGTCATTTTAAACGGAGATGATGACAAACTTTCTGCGATTCAGGAGGTAAACGGGAAAAAAGCGATGAAGTACGGCCTTTGTAAAGGAGACGCTTATGCGTCAGAGATTGCGCCTCTGGGTATGGAAGGAATTCGGATGAAACTGCATTTAAAAGGCAGAGAAAAGAGCGTTGCAATTCCGATTCCGGGAGAACACAATGTTTATAATGCGCTGGCGGCAGCCTGTGTAGGAACTGTGTGCGGTATGGAGCTGGAGGAGATCTGCCGGGGAATTGAAACGGTAGAGGCCATAAGCGGCAGGAGCAATCTGATACACAAAAACGGAATTACAGTCATTGATGATTGTTACAATGCCAATCCGGTTTCCATGCGGGCCAGCATTGACGTACTTAGCCAGGCTCCCGGACGGAAGATTGCGGTATTGGGAGATATGGGAGAGCTGGGAGAACAGGAGAGAGAACTTCATGCCGGCATAGGAAGTTATGCAGCTGCAAAACAGATTGACTGGCTTTTTGCCGTAGGAGAATTGTCAAAGGAAATGGCAAAGGCAGCAAAAGCAGCGGCAAATCCTTCCATGCAGGTCTTTTATTTTGAATCCAAAGAAGAGCTGCTTAATGCGCTGATTCCCATTATAAAAAAAGGAGACACTTTACTGGTGAAAGCGTCTCATTTTATGGAATTTCCTAAGATTGTGGAAGTTTTGACTGATTTAACATAGCAAGTATTTTCGCCTGGGTGTAACTGCCCAGGCGTTTTTGCTCTTCTCTGGAAAGCTCCTTGGGATAAATCGGTTCTCCATACTGCAGTGTCACATGGGCAGAGCGGATCAGTGGAAAATGATTTTCCAGAATGTCTGCTGTTCCGGTCAGAGCCATGGGAATAATCGGGCATCCGGTTTTTTCCGCCATTTTCAAACTGCCTTCTTTAAAAGGAAGGAGATTGGTTTCGTCCCCCTCTTTGCCTCTGGTGCCTTCCGGAAAAATGCACATGGAAATACCGTTTTTGATCTGGTCAATTCCGGTCAGGATTGTTTTCAAACCTTCTTTTATGTTGTCGCGGTTCAAAAACAGACAATACAGCCTTTTCATCCACAAAGAAAGAACGGGAACTTTTTCAATGGAATCCTTAGCAACATATCCGGTTAATCCGGGGCATCTGGAATATGTAATGACAGTATCAAAATCACTTCGGTGATTGCCTACATAAAGAACCGCAGTATCTTTTGGAATATGTTCCTCTCCAATTACGGTGATGCGGGTTCCGCATAAAAAAAGGATAATTTTAAAGGCGCCTTGTACGATGCGGAGCTGGGAAATATCGGCGGCATAGCGATGTTTTTTCCCAATCAGCCATTCTACAAACAAAACAGGAATACTAATAATAAAAAATAAAATGAGAAATAAAAGAACCAAAATCAATCGCAGCATAGTTTATTTTGGAAAAATCCGTTCCTTTCTATATTATTGTGCATCATTACCGCACAAAAAGGGATACCCGGAGGGTATTTCTATATGATTGTGCATCATTACCGCACAAAAAGGGATACCCGAAGGGTATTTCTATCGTCTGAGCTTATTATACTAACTGCAAGTTGGAATTACAACTGCAAATCCGGAATAAACTGTAAAAAAAGGAGAAAAAAGTTACTGTTCACTCCTGGACAGAGCACTGCGCTGCACAGTCACAGGCCAATACAGTATTGGAGCCGGAATCCGGCCATTTGCCGTAAGGCGCCTTTAAATAGGCCGAATTCGTTACTGTGAACATCATGGGTGTGAACAGTAACAGAAAAAAGGTTGCCGGCTACAGAGTGAACAGCAATGGGAAAGCAAAAAGCTATGGAATATGTTTTCATTAATGGAAGAAGGGTAAAATGCCGTCTGGCGAGGTATGGCGTCATGATAATGGTTCTGATTCTTGTATCCGGAATATGGAGCGGATGCGGAATTGAAAAAACAGACAGTAAAAAGATTCGTGATCTGGAATATGAGATGATAGAGGAAGACGATATACCAGAAGAATTGCAGGCAAAAATTGAAGAAAAAAAAGAGGCAGATTTTAAATTGACCTATGAGAGCGACCGGTATCTCTATATTGTGAGAGGCTATGGAGAGCAGGAAACAGGAGGATACAGTATACAGATTCTGGATTTTTATTTGACACAGAATGCAATTGTCTTTGATACGAATCTGCTGGGGCCTTCCAAAGACGAGGTGAAAAATACGGCGCCCAGTTTTCCTTATCTGGTAATACGAATAGAAAATCAGGATAAAAATATCATATTTCAGTAGAAATCGCAGGTCATAGGATCAGGCAATGTGCAAAAGTGTGCATTGCCTGATTTTTCCATCTTATTTTATAGAAATATACAAATTTCTGTGTTAATATAAAAACAGTATTGTGTATTTTTGACACTAGAGCGTGTTTGAAAATTCATTCCTGCCATCTGCATGCTTTCAAACACGCTCCAGAATGAGGGAAGGAGCGGATACAAGATATGAAACTGAGGGTAAGTTTATGTAAGAAAATATTTTCATTTTTCCTTGCGGCGTCTGTGCTTACAGCAAACGCGCTGCCGGGACAAATGTCTGTGACGGTCAAAGCCGCAGCAGAATCAGAAACCGGCGAAACGGCGGAAGAAGTTACGCTGCAGTCCGTGCGGGATGAGGCAAAAGCAGCCTATGAGGCAGACAAACTGGGCATGGATTTGGATCTTTCAAACCAGTCGTTTTCAGGCGCGGGAGGTCTGGATTACTCCTCCGATACGGCAGAACGGGCATATATGCAGGCGTTCAATAATTTAAGGGATCATTCGACGCAGCAGACAATCATATTTCGTTTTAAAACGACAGTGGAGAGCCAGTTTATTTTTGGCACAGGGGTAGACGGTTCTAATAACGGCAAAAATATGACATTTTCGCTGAAAGGCGGGGCGATCCGGTTCCGTCTGCGCAACAGCAACCGGCAGCAGGGAGGCACAAAAGCCGGTCTGCAGGGGAATTTAGGAACGAATTTAAACGACGGGAAGTATCACACCGTTGCGATCAGTTTCTGTCCGGATCTGGGATATACGGCGGGAAATGTCAGATTTGTCATTGATGGAGGCAGTGATATATATCCCGCTGCCTGGTGCCCGGAGTGGAAAGCAGGGTTTGATCAGAATGAGGAAGATTTTACAAAATTCCATATCGGTTCGTCCGCATTGTACGGCGGAGACGGAGACAATGCGGCATTTAACGGATCTATTGATTTTATTACCGTTATCAATAAAGGCTACAGCGTGCAGGAGCTTCAGAAGATTACACAGGGTGATAAAGTCTACACGGATTTTGCTGAAATGTGGGAAAGCGGCACTTGCAGGACATGGCTGTTTACCGGAGGAACGGAAGGCGTCGCTGATTTTGCGACGAGCAGGACAACCAGAAACTGGGTAGGTTTATATGAGACGGATATGCGCGAATCCGGAAGTTTCATCGTACGAGGGCGGTTTGTATTTAATACGGCGAAGAGAGGCGCGGATGTAGCGCAGATTGTAAAAGAATATGATACGAGAGTAACGCCTTTTGGAACGTCAGTTGTGGGGATTATGATCGGAGCGGCAGATTATCAGAAGGGAGAGGAAGGAATACCGGAGTTTAAAGAAAATCTGCAGGCGTTTTTGGATAAAGTGGTAAAGGAAAGTAAGAAACCGTTGATTCTGACGCCTTATACGGCTGTGAGTGAACAAGATCAGGAAAATGTTTTGCGTTATACGGAAGCGATTTATGAGGTTGTCGGAGACAGATTCAAAGTAGTGGATATCAGTGATCTTGGGGAAGAAAATGTAAATGCCGACGGCAGTTTAAAGCCGTCAGGACATCAGACAATTGCGACAAAACTGCAAAGAGAAACGGGAGCGCCGGTTGGGAGAACCAATACACTCGATAAGTATGCCGACGGCTGTTATACAGTGGCGAAACAGACGGAATCCGGAGAAGAAGCGGAGGTTGGTGAGGTTATCGCGGAAGAAGACAGTATTATGGTAAGCATAGATGCAGATCCCGAAAAAGAGGTGCATCTGGAATATACACTGACAGCGAACGGAGAAGTGATTTCTGAGACTGTGCCGGAGGGAGAAACGGAATTTACAATTACCGGATTAAAAAAAGGAGAGACATATACGCTGAATGTATATGATATCAGCAGAAATAATGTAAAGGAATCTTATCGGCCGGTGGAGATTACGGTTGCCGCAGGCGCAGTAGGGGAGAGTCTTGAGTACGAGGACGGAAATATTTCCGTGAACGATAAAATTCAAAAACTGCTTTCTGGCGATAAACCGGCAACCTATTTGTTTATGGGGGACAGTATTACCCATGGAGTTATCACAGACGGGTATGACAATGTGCCCCAGATGTTTGCAAAATATTTGGATGAGATTGGACGGACAGACGATATCGTTCTGAATACGGGTGTGACGAATGCAACCATTGAAACGACGTTAAATCAGATTGAACCGAGATTAGAGCGTTTCCATCCTGACGTTGTAATGATTATGCTTGGGACAAATGACTCTTCCGTTAACGGAGAAAATACAGTGACCGGATTTGGAACGGCGTCCAAGCATGGTATTACAGTGGAGCAGTATGCAGAGCGTTATAAAGAATTGATACGAAAGGTTCATGGGACAAATTCGGATGCAAGTATTGTATTGCGTGTGCCCTGTGATATGACGGGAGATCTGGCGAATCATGCAGGATATGAAGAAAAGTTTGCGGAAATCGAGAACATTGCAGCGGATATGAGAGAAGAGATAAGCGGGCTGAATATTGCAGTGGTAAACCACCTTCAGGGGTGGAGGAAATATAGGAGTACAGTAAGAGATGACAATATCGCAACATCAGGAACTTATAGCTGGCTTGCCAATCGAAATGGCGACGGCGTGCATCCCAACGGCAGAGGAAACCTGGCCATGTTCCAACAGATTATTAAAGAACTTGGGCTTTATGTTCCAACATCGGAGCTTGCCAATTATCAGTATGAATTAAGCGAATGGACAGACACTTCCGAGATAGAGGCTCCTGTGGTTATGAGGGGCAGCCGTGCATCCTTTGAAATAGAGGCATTGTCCGGTTATGCGAATGGATTGCAGAATGTGACGCTCACGCTTACGGCAGACGGCAGAAGCATATCAAAAACAGCTCAATATAACGAAGATGGCGTTATTACCATAAGCGGTCTGGATGCGCAAAAGACATATACGGCGGCAGTTACAGGAAAAGACGCAGGCAACAGCAAAGAAATTGCATTTCATTCCAATTTGACGAGATCGACGGATTTAACGGCAACGGATGACGAGAAAAAAGAGTATACAGACAGTCTTGCAGAGGCAGAAAATCTGGATTTGACGGAGTATCCTTCTGCAGTGCAGGAAATATATAAGGCAGCTCTTAAAGAAATAAAAGACACATATGCAGGCAGCGCTGTTATGACCGTAGATCAGATTGATGCAGCACTTACGGCAATCCGGCTTGCTCAGGCGAATATTCAAAAAACGATGCAGGCGATTCTTCAGGCAAAAGAAGAGTTGAAAGAAGCCCTTGCGGAGGCAAAGAAAACATTTGACGGAGGCATGCAGTCTAATTATACAGAAAACAATTGGAACGCATTTACAGCGATATACAGTGATGCGGAGCGCGCAGTGACAGATGATACTGCCACAGCAGAGAGATTGAAACAGATTATTGCCGATTTAAAAGAGGCGGAAAGAAAGGTTTTGAACTCGCCGACAATATGTCCTCCGCCTCCAAGCGTGCAGAAGGATCGTACCTATGAAATTGGGGGTTACAAGTATCTGGTAACGGATCTTGCAAAACGCACCGTGACAATAACCGGGACAACAGATGCAAATCTCAGTAATATTATTGTGAAAGATAGTGTGGAACTGGCGGACGGAAAGCTTTATGAGGTTACAGAGGTTGCGGCGAAAGCATTTTTAAATCATAAAAAAGTCACCAGTGTGCAAATCGGCATGAATGTAGAAAAAATCGGAGAGCAGGCATTTGCCAAATGTGTAAAACTGAAAAAGATAGTAATGAAAAGCGCTCGGCTGACAGAGATTGGAAAAAAAGCTTTCCTGAAAGACAAAAAGCTCAAAAGCATTGACATTAAGAGCAAAGTATTAAAAGAGGTCGGTAAAAATGCATTCAAAGGAACCCATGCCAAATTAAAGATTACGGTGCCGAAAGCACAATATAAAGCATATGTGAAGAAACTGGCGAAAAAAGGGCAGGGCAGAAAGGCAGTGATCAAGAAAAAATAAATTCTTTTGACATTCCATTTTCGCTGTGCTATACTAATCAGGTTAAACCAGATAACTCATGCATCAGCAGCCACAGAAAAGGGAGGTAAAAGAATGCAGCAGGAAGACATCAACAAAGTACGTGCATCAGTACACCAGCAGTGTGGAAGCAAGGTAATGATTCAACTGGATAGAGGAAGAAATAAAATAGATATTCAGCAGGGTGTGATACAGAATGCATATCCAAGTGTATTCACCATTTTGGTAGAAGATACTAATGCAGGGAATCCGCCGCAATTATTATCGTTCAGCTATACGGATATTATCACTAGAGAAATACGAATGAAGCTTTGCTAAATGAGGAATATATATCCTCCGTTTTGAATATGTATAGTACAAAGTTACAGTACATAATTCAGAACGGAGGATTTTTTGTGGAATTAGAAAGACAAACTTTGCATAAGAATAAAGAAATTGGTCGGGCATTCAGTCAGGTTACGCTGGATGATGATTATAATCTGCCGGATTTTAAACCGGATTTAACAAAAGTGATTCGGGAAAAAGGATCGGTTCATTTTGATGAAATCCATGTCAATAACGGGCATATCTGGTTCAAAGGGATATTGGAGTTTCAGATTTTATATCGTACGGACTTGGACAACGGGAAAATTAACTGTCTGAAAGGAGAGATTCCGTTTCAGGAAAGCCTGAGCATAGATGAAACGCAGGAATTGGACCCGGTCAAAGTGGAAGGGCGGATTGAGGATATTTCCGTCAGCGTGATCAATTCGAGAAAACTGAGCATCCGTTCTTTGGTGGAATTTCGCGCAGCGGCGGAAAAACCGGAAGAAGAAGCTGTGCTTACCGGTATAAAAGAAGAAATAAACTGTGAAATTGAAAAAGAGCAGATGGATATTTTAGAGCTCATTACAGATAAGAAAGATACCTTGAGAATCCGCAAAGAGATTTCCCTTTCATCCAATAAACCAAATATGGATGAGATTCTCTGGAGCAGCGTGGAATTGCGGGGAATCAGCAGCCGTTTGAAAAACGGAGAGATCGAGGTGACGGGCGAAGCCCTGATTTATGTACTCTATTCCGGAATTGAAGAAGAGGAGCATCTGCAATGGTTTGAAACCACCCTCCCGCTACAGGGCAGTGTGGAATGCAATACCTGTGAAGAAGATTTAATCTATCGGGTTATGACGGAGCTGGCGCAGACGAATCTGGAAATTCAGCAGGACGGAGACGGAGAAGAAAGAAATATTCTTGTGGAAATGGTGATCAATTTGTCTATCTGTCTTTGGAAGGAAGATAAGCTGGAGATGATTTCAGACATTTATGCCCTTGACAGACAGGTAATGCCTAAATTCCGGAAAGGGTATTTTGAAAAGCTTCTGGTCAAAAATGATGCAAAATGCCGCATTTCAGATAAGATTGAAATTGATAATACAAAAGAAGATATTCTGCAGATCTGCATCAATGAAGAGAATCTTGCCATTGAGCAGACGACGGAACAGGAAGACGGCGTATTGGTGGAAGGAATTCTGACGGTAGAGCTTGTGTATCTGACCTCAGATGATTCCATGCCGGTGGGTTCCGTTCGGGCATTTATTCCCTTTTCTCAGACCATTGAAATGCCAAAAGCAGAAAGCAAGGTAAAAATTCAGATTGACGGCGGCATTGACCAGGTGACCACGGTTCTGGCCGACAACCGCACCGTTGACGTAAAAGCAGTTCTCAGCTTAAATCTGCTGGCATTTGAACAGCAGGAGAGACAGATCATCACAGAGATTGAAGAAACAGAGCTGGATCTTGATTTACTGCAGCAAAGTCCGGGAATCGTAGGCTATATTGTAAAAGAGGGAGATCGGTTGTTTGGAATTGCAAAAGAAAATCATACGACGACTGAGAATCTGGTGGAAGTAAATCATCTGTCCGGCCAGTTTGTAAAGCCGGGAGAAAAATTGTTGATTATTAAGACAGTGGGATAAATAAGCTTTTGAACGGAATGCATATGCAGTTAGATTCAAAAATCCTCCGCATTTTGAAATTGTGTGGAGGATTTTTGAATTTCAAAGGTGAAAAAGTAATAGTTAATTTGGAGGCAAGATGTTATAATAGCTCTATGTACATATTAAAAGGAAAGAGAGATAAGATTACTTATGAAAAGAGAAGGTTTTAAATCTCGTCTGGGCTTTATATTAGTCAGTGCGGGATGTGCAATCGGAATTGGAAATGTGTGGAGATTCCCTTTTGTGGCGGGGCAGAACGGCGGCGGCATCTTTGTGCTTTTGTATCTGCTGTTTTTAGTTGTCATGGGGGTGCCGGTGCTTACGATGGAACTGGCTGTGGGACGTGCCAGCAGAAAGAGCGCTGTGCTTGGGTATAAGGCATTGGAAAAACCGGGCAGCAAGTGGCATATCCATGGGTGGTTCTGTATCTTTGGATGTTATATGTTAATGATGTATTACACCACGGTTTCAGGCTGGATGGTCAGCTACTTTTTTAAATTTGCAGCAGGGACATTTCAGCCGTCTATGGGAGCAGAGGAAGTGGGAGCCGTATTTTCAGACCTTCTGGCGTCTCCCGCAGAAATGGGTGTCTGGATGGCTCTTACGGTTATTCTCGGATTTTTTGTGTGTTCCAGAGGCTTGCAGAACGGACTCGAAAAAATCAGCAAATTTATGATGTCCGCGCTTTTAATATTGATTGTGATATTAGTAGTACATAGTCTGTTCTTATCGGGAGCGGCGGAAGGAATTTCCTTTTATCTTGTTCCCGGCATAGAGAAGGTAAAGGCTGTGGGACTTGGGAATGTGATTACCGAAGCCATGAATCAGGCGTTTTTTACTTTGAGCCTTGGAATTGCGGCGATGGAAATATTCGGGAGCTATATGACAAAGGAGCATACCCTGCCGGGAGAGGCGCTGCGGATTTGCGGGCTCGATACTTTTGTGGCGATTATGTCCGGCCTGATCATCTTTCCGGCATGTTTTTCCTACGGAGTGCAGCCGGATGCCGGGCCGTCTCTGATATTTGCAACCCTCCCCAATGTGTTTGTGAATATGGCCGGAGGACGTATTTGGGGAACGATGTTCTTTTTGTTTATGACTTTTGCAAGCTTTTCTACGGTTATCGCTGTTTTTGAAAATCTGATTTCTTTTGCCGTGGATATGTTTGGGATTGAAAGAAAAAAAGCAGTTCTTATCAATGGAGTGATTGTACTGATTGCCAGCCTGCCGTGTGTGCTGGGCTACAATGTGTGGAGCAGCCTGCATTTGATTGGGGGCCGGGATGTGTTGGACAGCGAGGATTTTATTGTCAGTAATCTGCTTCTTCCCATAGGATCTTTGATGTATCTTTTGTTCTGTGTGACAAAGTTTGGCTGGGGGTTTGATAAGTACTTTGAAGAATGTAATGAAGGAGAGGGGCTTAAATATTCAAAGGCGCTGAAACCCTACTTCCAGTTTGTGCTGCCGATCCTTATTATCGCTATTATTGTGCAGGGACTGTTTCGGTAAATGGGAGGGCGCGGTTTATCTTTCCACTGTCTCTTGTGGAATTGAATCTGCAATGTTATAATGAAACCAAAACTTGTAAAAAGGAGAGAAATCCAGGGACAAATCCCGCTGCAATAAAACAGAAATACCATTCGGAGGTAAAGCGTGATGAAAAAGAAAAGTATACATATTTTAGCGTTAGTATTGGCATCCGCTCTGGCGTTTACCCATATACAGGCAGTTGACGCCAGCACAATGAATAAAGCAAAAGATACCAAGCAAAAAGCAGAGGCAGAATTAAATGAAGCGAACAAAAAAATCGAAGAGTTAGAACGGCAGCAGTCTGCTCTGCAAAGCGAGATTGATGAAAAAGATGCGGAATTAGTGAATCTTCTGGTGAATATTGGAATTCTGGAGGATGAGCTGGCGGACAAAAATACACAGCTGGAGCAGGTGACGGCAGACCTCGCAAAAGCAGAGGAAACAGAAAGAAGCCAGTATGCATCTATGAAGAAACGGATACAGTTCATGTATGAACGGGGAGATACGGCGATGATCGAGGCATTACTGGGTGCTGCAGACATGTCAGACTTCTTAAACCGCGTGGAATATGTTTCCGATATTTATCAGTATGACAGGAATCTTCTGACACAGTATCAGACTACGGTACAGCAGGTGGCGGATTTGAAGTCTACCGTAGAAACAGAAAAAGCCGAATTAGAGGCAATGCAGGATGAATATGCCCTACAGCAGACGAATCTGGAAAATGTTCTGGCTCAGAAGCGTTCTCAAATGGGCAATTACGATAATCAGCTGGCAACAGCTCAGGCAGCAGCCAGTGAATTCAGATCTACGATTGCTGCCCAGAACCAGATCATTCAGGAGGAAGAGCGGAAACAAAGAGAGGCAGAAGAGGCTGCAAAAGCAGCGGCAAAGGCAAACAGCAGCAAGAGCAGTACAGGAAATACCGGCGGCTCGAATTCCAGCTCCGGCGGCGCTTCCGGAAGTAACAGCAGCGGTGCGAATTCCGGTTCCGGCGGAGGGGAAAGTTCCGGCGGCGGTTCCAATCCCGGATATTCCACAAATGTCAGCGGCAGCAGCGTTGTTTCCTATGCCTGCCAGTTTGTAGGCAATCCCTATGTATGGGGTGGAACAAGCCTGACAAACGGAGCGGACTGTTCTGGATTTGTGATGAGCGTATTTGCCCATTTTGGCATCAGCCTGCCCCATAGTTCTGCGGCGCTGCAGAGCTGCGGAAAAGCAGTCAGCTATGCCAACGCACAGCCGGGGGATTTGATCTGCTATTCTGGACATGTGGCGATTTATATGGGCGGCGGTCAAATTGTACATGCGCAGAGTACGGCTGTAGGAATTACTACAAGTTCGGCGACTTATCGTACCATTGTAGCCGTGCGGAGAGTTTTGTAAAGATGAAAGATCAAAAAGAAAAACGTCGGGCAAATCTCTTTTCTCTGCTGATGTTTCTGCTTGTAATTGCCGTGGGAGTATCTGCAGTGCAGAGGGCGAAGGAAATGCAGAAGATTGATTATCTGGAGTATCTGGACGAGTGGGCAGTTGCCATTGATGAAAAGGAATATGCATTTCGGGATTTGGCATTTTATCTGGCATATCAGGAAATGACAACGGAAAAACAGGCAGAAGTATATGATTTAAAACAGCCGGTGAAATATTGGAATATACATACAAACGGAGTTTTTGTCAGGGCAGAGGCCAAGAAAATGGCCATGGAAATGGCAGTGCATGATGAGATTTTTTATCAAATGGCCGATAAAAATCAGATAGAGCTTAACCAGAAAGAGACGGAGTACATGGAGAATCAGAAATTGGATTTCTGGAACGACTTGGAAGAAGAGGGGCAGACGCGTCTGGGGGTTTCTTTTGAGGAAATTTCCGATACATTTGAACATATGGCGCTGGCTCAGAAAATGCAGCAGACTCTGGCGGATACAGAAGGGGTTGACTACAGAGAGTATAATGTGGATGGGGATATGTATCAGGAATTATTAAAAGAACATACCTTCAAGATCAATGAAAGTCTTTGGAAACGGTTAAACTTTGGCAAAATTATAGTAAGTTAAAAATAGAAAGGGCTGTTATGGCGCAGAAAATAGGAAGAAACGATCCCTGCTGGTGTAAAAGCGGCAGAAAATACAAAACCTGTCATCAGGCGTTTGATGCAAAAATTGCAAGAATCAAAGAAGAAGGGCATATCGTTCCGGATCATGACATGATCAAAAATGCAGAACAGATTGCTGGAATCAAAGAAAGTGCAAAAATCAATATTGCCGTATTGGATTATATAGCGGAACAGATTCATGAAGGTATGAGTACGGAAGAAATTGACCGAATGGTGCATGAAAAGACTACTCGCATGGGAGGGATTCCGGCGACTTTAAATTATCAGGGATTTCCAAAGAGTTCCTGCACTTCTGTGAATGAGCAGGTGTGTCATGGAATTCCTTCCGAGCAGGATATTTTAAAAGAGGGAGATATTTTAAATGTAGATATTTCTACTATTTTAAACGGATATTATTCCGACTCTTCCAGAATGTTCTGCATCGGAGAGGTAAGCCCGGAAAAACAAAAACTGGTAAAAGTAGCAAGAGAATGTATAGATGTGGGATTAAAAGAAGTGAAACCTTGGGGATTCCTTGGAGATATGGGACAGGCCATACACGATTATGCATATGCCCATGGATATACCGTGGTGAGGGAAATCGGCGGACATGGCGTTGGGCTTGAATTTCACGAAGATCCCTGGGTAAGCTACAATAGCAAAAGGGGAACGGAAATGTTAATGGTTCCCGGCATGATGTTTACCATAGAACCAATGATTAATATGGGCCGTGTAGAGATTTATATAGATGATGCGAATGGATGGACAGCGTATACAGAAGACGGCAAACCGTCTGCACAGTGGGAAGTTCAGGTCCTTGTGACAGACGACGGATATGAAATCATATCATATTAGGAGAAAGGGGGTGCAGAGGATGAAGAAGATAGAAGAATATGTGCGGAATATTCCTGATTTTCCGGAAAAGGGAATTATTTTCCGGGATGTGACAAGTGTTCTGCAGGATGCGGAAGGATTGAAACTGGCAATTGATTCCATGATCAAATTGTTGGACGGCGTGGATTTTGACGTAGTTGTGGGAACGGAATCCAGAGGATTTATTTTTGGAGTGCCGATTGCCTATGCGCTTGGCAAACCGTTTGTTCCGGTACGCAAAAAAGGCAAACTTCCCTGTGAGACCATAGCGGCGAAGTATGATCTGGAGTATGGAAGCGCAGAAATAGAAATGCACAAAGATTCCATCCGGCCGGGACAGAAAGCGATACTTGTGGATGATTTGATTGCTACGGGAGGTACTGTAGAGGCCTGCGTTAAATTGATCGAAGAGTTGGGCGGTGAAGTAGTTAAGATTATTTTCTTAATGGAGCTTGCCGGATTAAAAGGCAGGGACAAGCTGAAAAACTATGATGTGGCATCGGTCATTACCTACCAGGGAAATTAAAAATAAGGGAGAATATTTATGTTAGAAAAGTATTTTAAGTTGAATGAAAACCACACGACGGTGAGAACAGAAGTGGTTGCCGGAATTACGACATTTATGACGATGGCGTATATTCTCGCAGTAAATCCAAGCCTGCTTGCCAATGAATTTGGTTCCAATATGGATGCAACGGCAGTGTTGATTGCAACCTGTCTGGCTTCCTTTGTGGGAACGCTGGCAATGGCGCTGCTGGCAAATTATCCGTTTGCGCTGGCTCCGGGTATGGGACTGAATGCCTATTTTTCTTTTACTGTCTGCGGCGCCATGGGGTATTCCTGGCAGATTGCATTAATGGCAGTCTTTATTGAAGGATTGATCTTTATCGTATTATCACTTACAAATGTGAGAGAAGCGATTTTTGATGCAATTCCCAGTACGCTGAAAAAGGGCGTCAGTGCGGGTATTGGTTTGTTTATTGCGTTTATTGGACTGCAGGGAGCGCACATTGTAGTGGCAAACGATTCTACGCTTGTTTCCTATGTGGATTTTGCGGGTAATTGGCATACACAGGGAATCTGCGCAGTGCTTGCATTGATCGGACTTTTTATTACGGCAATTTTATATATTAAAGGTGTGAAAGGCTCCATTTTAATCGGCATTGTTGCAACATGGGTGCTGGGAATGCTTGCTCAGGCAGCGGGCATTTATACAATTGATGCTGAGAATGGATTTTATTCTCTGTATCCGACTATGGCAATGACAGATTTTTCTGCTATCGGTAAAACATTTGGACAGTGTTTTAAGGCAGATTTCTCCGGCGTGGGAATCTTCAATTTTATTGTAGTTTTGCTGTCATTCCTGTTTGTAGATATGTTTGATACGATTGGAACATTGATCGGCGTGTCCTCCAAAGCGGGCATGCTGGATAAAGATGAAAAGCTTCCGAGAATCAAACCGGCGCTGCTGGCGGATGCAGTTGCAACCTCTGTGGGCGCAATTTTCGGTACTTCTACGACGACTACATTTGTAGAGAGCTCTGCGGGCGTAGGCGAAGGGGCAAGAACTGGACTTGCGTCTGTGGTAACAGGCTTTTTATTCCTGCTGGCAATTTTCTTTGCTCCGATTTTTACGGCGATTCCGGGATTCGCAACAGCTCCGGCATTGATTTTTGTAGGATTTTTAATGGTATCGGCAATCTTAAATGTAAACTTTGAAGATGCCGCAGAGGCGATTCCCGCTTATCTCTGCATGATCGCTATGCCGTTGGTATACAGCATCTCTGAAGGAATTGCAATTGGAGTTATTTTTTATGTAGTAATTAATGTTATCTGCGGAAAAGCAAAGAAAATCACCCCGTTGATGTATATATTGGCAGTGCTGTTTATCTGCAAATACGTTTTCCTGTAAAAATACCGTACTTTTGGAGCGTGTCGTAATGAAACGCCGAAGATAAATACAGCATATAAATGAAAGCAGCAGTTGTCTGGAAGTATTCAGACGACGGCTGCTTTTGTCGCGCAGTATCCCCATGTGGAGACGGCGCGATAGGAAAGACAGCATTGTTTTTATTGATGAAAGAAACGAATTTTTCTGAGTAAGGAATTTGCAGATGCTGTATATTTGGAAAAAGCCTTTGAACGAATCATAATGAAGTGCATATTCTAGTAAAAAAGAAGAGGATGACATATGGAGCAATTGGAAATAGCAGGATGGGCTGTCGGATTTCTTTTGATTTTACTGGTGATATGGCTGATATGGCGTCGTGAAAAGTGCAAAAGAAAAGTGATGCAGATGGGCGAAAGGGAAAAAATACTGCTGCTCAATGAATTGATAACTCCTTTTGGATTTGCCTATGAACCAGAGCAGGATGTTCTTGTAAGTCAGATCAATGCATGGCAGAGAAAAGAAGGATACGAAGCATTATTCGACAATCTTGCATCCAAATTCAATATGATCATTGACTGCTTTCCGGTGTATTTTGATTACAGGAACAGAACCTGGCTGATTGAATTCTGGAAGGGACAGTACGGAATTAACACGGGAGCGGAAGTCGGCGTATATCATGCCAATCGCCCAATCCCCAAAAATCAGAGAAAAAAAGTGCATTACAATGCAGTTTCCGATGAGGAAATGCCGATAATCGGGATGTGTCTGAAATGGCGGAGCAAGAATCTGTTCTCCTTAAAAAAACGTCATTGGTGGCTGGCGGCTTTTCGTATGGGATTGTTTACGCAGCCGAAAGATTTGACATTATATGCAAGTCTTACCTTTGGCAGCTGTGAAGAGGCAGATGCTTTTACAGAGGGATTAAGAGAAACAGAGTTGTCGGATAAATACCGTATCCGCGGCCGCCGGGTGACGGTAATATTGGATGAGACAAATCATCACAAAGGAAAGGAAAGGCTCTACAGGGCGCTGGTGCAGAGGATCAATCGGTTTTACTGCAGGATGTACCGGTTGGTGACGCTGCCCTTTACCAAAACGGCAGACCGTATGCTGTTTTTATATGAACAACTGCCCGGGTGTTTCCGGCATATGCTGCGACTGCATTCCTTCGGCAGAAAAGTGCGGGTAAAAAAATGAGCTGTGAAAGAAGAATCGAACGGGCACTTTCCAATGGAATCATTCTGCCGCTGACCAGGCACAGCCGATATGCCGTATTTTCGGACTGCCATCGGGGCTGCGGAAATATGTCGGACAATTTTCTGAGGAATCAGCATTTGTATTTTGCGGCATTGGAGCATTACTATAACGAGGGCTTTTATTATCTGGAATTGGGCGATGGGGAAGAACTTTGGGAAAACCGCTGTCTGAAACGCATACAGGATTCTCACAGCAATGTATATCTAAAGCAGGAATGTTTTAAGAAACAGAATCGGTTTGGGAAAATATACGGCAATCATGATATGGAATTAAAAAAGGAGCTGCCGGAGAGCATTATTTTAAAAAACCGGGAGGGCGGACGGGATTTGTATATGATTCATGGGCATCAGGCGGATTTTTTTAATTCTGTCTGTTGGAAAATTTCCCGTTTTCTGGTGCGGTATGTGTGGAAACCATTAGAACTGTTCGGGATAAATGATCCTACAAGTGCGGCCAGAAATTACCGGAAGGTACATAAATATGAAAAATGCATGTTGGAGACGGCGGAAAAAAAGAATATTTATCTGATAGCAGGACATTCTCACAGACCTCATTTGATGGAACAAGAACTGTATGTCAATGCCGGAAGCTGTGTACATCCCTGGGGAATTACGGTGATAGAAATTGAAAATATGAACATGAATCTGGTAAAGTGGTTTATGGGAACAAGACATGACGGAACGCTTTATGTACAGCGGGAGGTTTTGGAAGGTGAGATTCCCATTGGATAAATACAGAGCAGTGTGCAAAATGCCACTGCTCTGTTCTAATCAGACGCTTGCTAACAAGTGAAGGACGCTGTCTGTATCCTGATTGGTATGAGCAAGCATTGCCTGCCCGAATTGTTCAAGGATTTTATCTCTGGAAAAACGAACCGTTTCATCCGCCATATCTGCATCTCTCAAAAGGCTTTCGGAGCGTTGCACATTTTCCGAGGCATTATCTACGTTTGACATAGTTTTTTCGAGGCGATTCTGCATAGCGCCCAGATAAGAGCGGTAGGAAGAAAGATTTTCAATGGCATTGTGAACGGAATCCAGCGTTTTTCCGGCGCTTTCAAAGGAAGTGACATCCAGCCTGCCAAGTCCAAGGGTTGCAGAATTGATCGTTTTCAGGTTTAAAGCGATTTCCTGATAGGGGTTGTCGTTTACCTGAAGGCGGAAAATCTCTTCTGTCTGAAGGAGGTCCGTGGCGCGTATTTCTCCCATGCCCGGTGCATAAGGAGGACCGAAGAATGTGGAATAAAATGTAATATTGGCGCCCGTTGCCGCGACAGCATTTGCGTGGCCGATAATCGTATCGTTGTAAGGATTGCTCCAACCCGGACGGATAGTCTGTAATGTACGGATAAAATCAGACTGTTTGCTGACGATCAAATCATAAATTTTTGCAACAATATCAGAACCGTTATTTATGGCGGTATCTTTCATTCCGATGTCGACGGACAGATTTTCTCCTGACAATGAAATGGAGGAGGTTTGCTGGTCTGTAAACCGGAAGGTAAAGAGTTGGGAGCAGTTCTGGGAACATGTCACGAAGAACTGTTTCCCGATCATATCTTCTTTGTTGAGGATATTGACGTTGGAGAAGTCAAGGGTTTTGCCATATACAGAACCGGAACGGTTTCCCATTCCGGAAAAAGTATCATTCATAATTACAGCAGCATAGTCGTCCGCATCAATTTGAACAAGCTGTTTTGCCATTAATATAGTGTGCGTATTAAATTGTGTCGTTCTGGAAATGCGGTTGATTTCTGATTTGAGCTGATTGAGCTCCGCCTGCAGCGCACCTCTGTCAGACTGGGTATTCGTATCGTTGGCGGCCTGCGTGGACAGTTCATTCATCCGCTGTAAGATGTCGTGTACTTCGTTTAATGCGCCGTCAGCTGTCTGAATCAGAGAAATGCCGTCCTGTATATTGCGGGAAGCTTTGTTTAAACCGCGGATCTGCCGTCTCATTTTCTCAGAAATACTAAGGCCTGCCGTATCGTCTGCAGACCGGTTGATTCTGTAACCGGTGGATAGTTTTTCGGTAGATTTTTTTTTGTTTTCATAAACAATGCCCAGATGGCGATTTGCAGTGTCAGCGTTTTGATTGTGGGTGATAATCTGCATAAATTACCTCGTTTGTATTTTTTGGAAAATTTCTTGAGTGGAGCATACGGGATTCGAACCCGTGGCCTCAACAATGCGAATGTTGCGCGCTCCCAACTGCGCCAATGCCCCAAATCTTATCAGAATATCAAATGCCGGTTAGAAATAAAAAAATTATATCATAAATTTCATAAAAAGTCACGGGTTAATAGAGTGATTTTCGCAATTTTCGGAAAAAATTTAGAAAGATTAGAATCCGTTCAGTCCGGGACTTTGCGCTCTGCTTCAGAGTCCGTAAAAATGCGTAGTTACTGTTCGCATCCATGATGTTCACAGTAACGAATCCGGTCTATTTAAAGCTGCCCTACGGCAAGAGGCCGGATTCCGGCTCCAGTACTCTACTGGCCTGTGACCGTGCAGCGCAGTGCACGGTCCGGGAGTGAACAGGAAAAAGCGTATCTTCCGCCTGTAAAAATTGAAGTTTTTAGGTTTTAAAATAAGCAGATTCATGTTATACTGAATTGAACATGCAATACAAAAATGGGGTAGTAGAAAACGAAA
This sequence comes from uncultured Lachnospiraceae bacterium, assembly GCA_910585825.1. GTDB lineage: Bacteria > Bacillota > Clostridia > Lachnospirales > Lachnospiraceae > Roseburia_B. The sequence continues at coordinate 29,348 of CAJUEY010000001.1, forward strand.
GGAGAATGGCTATGTCAGATATGCCGGCAAAAGAAATTTTAGAACGTGTTTATGGGGAAAGCGAGAAGAGCGCAGCAAGATTTTTACATCTGTCAGCACGGTTTGCAGAGAATTTTGGCGAATCAGAAGTAGAATTCTTTACATCACCAGGCAGGACAGAGATGATTGGAAATCATACAGATCACAACGGGGGCAAGATTGTAGCGGCAAGCATCAGTCTGGATACGATTGGCGCAGCAGCAGCAAACGGCACAGGGATGATCCGCGTCCGCAGTGAAGGATACGATATGATTGAAATAGAGATCGCAGCAGCATCTTCCGTAGAAAAGAAATCCGGAACAAAAGCATTGATTGCAGGCATGGTAGAGGCAATCGGCAAATTTGGATACAAGATTGAGGGATTTGACGCTTATGTGACAACAGAGGTCATCGCAGCGGCGGGCGTAAGTTCTTCTGCGTCTTTTGAGATGCTGTTTTGTGCGATTGTAAATGCACTGTTTAACGACAATCAGATTCCTCTGGGAGATTGCGCAAGAATCGGACAGTATGCAGAGAATAACTTCTGGATGAAATCTTCCGGACTTATGGATCAGATGGCATGCGCAGCAGGCGGTGCAATTCTTTTGGATTTCAAAGATGACATCAAATGTGAGAAGATCGAGGCATCCTTTGATGCACTGGGTTACAACATGGTAATTGTCAATACGGGCAAAGGACATGGAGATCTCAGCGACGAGTATTCCGCAGTTCCGGGAGAAATGTATCAGGTTGCGGGAGTTCTTGGTGTAAAACGCCTTTGCGAAAGCTCCATGGAAGAATTTTTAGAGAAAATTCCCGAAATAGAAAAAACATTAAACAATGACAGGGCGATCATGCGGGCGCTGCATTTTTATGAGGAAAACAGAAGAGTAGAAGAAGCAGCCGAGGCGCTTGCAGCCGGAGATGGGAAAGCGGTTCTCAGCCTCTTAACCGAATCCGGTAATTCTTCCTGGAAATGGCTGCAGAACTGTATGTCAAAATCTAATGAAAGAGATCAGAAAGTAGCGTTGACGCTGGCCTTGACAGAGCTGTATTTAGGAAAGATCAAAGACGGATGCTGCAGAGTGCACGGCGGCGGATTTGCCGGCGTCATCCTTGCAGTTGTTCCGAAAGATAAGACAGAGGATTATGTAAATTATATTTCTGCATTTGTAGGAGAAGAGAATGTATATCCGATGCAGATCCGACAGACAGGAGCAGTTAGTCTGGGCAGATAAGTTTTTTAGAGGGAGCTGCTGCAGCATAGATGAGAAATCATCCATAAAGCGGCAGCTCTTTTTTTGCTGCAGTCAAAGCAGAATAAAAAATCTGGTTCCGCCGCCCGGCGTATCGGCTACAATAATTTTTCCGCCATGGGCGTCGATAATTTCTTTTGCAATGCTAAGTCCCAGTCCAAAGTGGCTTTTTTCGGAGCGTGCTTTGTCCGCCCGATAAAAGCGGTCAAAAATATGAGGTTTGTCTTCCGCGGCAATACCTACGCCGTTATCCTCCGTCATAATCCAGAAGACAGAGTCGCTGTAAGATAAAGAAAGCTTTACATATCCGCCGGAAATTCCATAGCTTAGGGCGTTGGAGATAAAAATGCCAAGGACCTGTTGGATGCGTTCGCCGTCACAGACACAGTTTGGAACGGATTCTTCCGGAAGCTGAATCTGAAGGTCTATGCAATGTTCCTTTGCCAGGGGTTCAAAGGATTCAAAGGTATTGAGGAGAAGGGTATCTAATTCTGTGGGCTGCTTATTCAGGTTAAACCGTCCGGTATCGGTTCGGTTTAACAGCAGAAGATCGTCTGCTAATGTGGACAGCCGAAGAGATTCTTCTTCTGCAATCCGAAAAAAATGTTCCTTTTTTTCGCCTTCTGCGGATTTTGCGGCGGAAATGGCGGAGCCGATTACAGCGATCGGAGTCCGCAGCTCGTGAGAAGCGGCGGCAATGAATGCAGTCTGTTTTTTTCTGGCTTCTATAATAGGCGTAATCAATTTTCCCGTAAAATACCAGGAAAAGAACAGAAGAATAAAAATACCAATAATATTCAGCGCCAGAAAACGGAATCGCTGTCTTTTCAGCTGATCCAGAAAGGACTGTCTGGAAGAGAGGATGATGCCTGTTAAAATGCCGTTGTTTTTGCGTATGTTAAAAATGGAGGCTTGGTAGCTCTCTACGTTGTCTGCAGAAAAAGAAAATTCCAGATGGGCGGCTAAATAGCTGGAACCGTTTGCCAGTTCGGAAAAATTTTCTTCTGCATACTGCTTTGCTTTTTCAATGAGGAAAAGTTCTTTTTGGGAAAGAACAATCTGATTGCGGGAAAGGGGGACGTCGTTATCATAAAAAGCCAGAATAAAATTCTGGTCTATCGATGTTTTGGACAGATATTCCCAGCTTATGTCGCTTTGCTGCTCCAAATTGGAAATCAGAGAGCTGGCTTTCGAGGAAAATGTCAGAAAATGATTCTGGGAGAGTTCCTTTTCGGACATATACAGATAGCTGATAGACATAATGATTAATATGGCGCCGGCAATTCCGGTAAAAAGAAGAGTCAGGCGTCTGTGCAGTTTTTTATACATGGGAAGCATCCTCCAGATGATAGCCGATTCCCCGGACTGTTTTGATAGAAACACTCTGACTGACTGATTTTAAGCGGCGGCGGATAAAATGCATATAGTTGTCCAGATTTCCTTCTTCCACATCGGAATCCAGCCCCCAGACTTTGGACAGCAGTGTGCTTCTGGGGATCGTCTGGGTAGGATTGCTTAAAAATATTTTAAGCAGGGAGCCTTCTTTTTTGGAAAGAGTGCAGTTCCCAATGGAGCCGGAAAGCCGGCCGGATGCCGGGTCGTATGTGATGTCGCCAAAGGAGAGAAATTCTTTTGCCTGATATTGTCTTGGCCTGCGGCAGATGCTGCGGATGCGGGCAAGGAGTTCTTCAAAGGCAAAAGGCTTGACCAGATAGTCGTCGGCGCCGGAATCCAGTCCTGTTATTTTATCCTGAAGCTCGCCCAGGGCAGTCAGCAGAATGACGGGGGTTTCATTTCCCAAACTGCGTATTTTTTTCAACAGAGTGACGCCGTCAATCAAAGGCAGCATTCGGTCTAACAGAATCAGGTCATGAATATTTTCTTCCATATAATAAAGCGCATCTTCACCATTGTCACAGGTATCTACGGTAAAACCTTCTTGATCAAGCTGAAAAGAGAGGGTTTCTAAAAGGTTTTTGTCATCTTCCACAAGCAGTATCCGCATAGAGCCTCCTTATAATTTGAGAATGTATAACAATAGTGTACCACGGAAAGCTTTAATGAATCTCTAAAAAATTTAATTTTTTTATTAATTATATGGTAAAAATGATTTTTATTCAATGTTTAGTAAGTTAGAGGTAAATTAAAGATTCAGTTGATACACTGACACAGCGCCTGATAAATAATCGTAACTGAAATCATAGGCAGAATCGGTAAATGATCGGATTTATCATGCAAATAAATAAAAGTACAGGAGGTTAGAATGAAAACAAAAAAATGGAAACGTGCAGCCGCAGCGCTGCTGGCGGGAATATTTGTAATTACAGCCGCAGGCTGTGGAGGAAACGGAAAAGAGCAGACATCAGGAGAAGAGGGATCTTCTATGGAAAATTCCGAACAGGAAATTGCAAAAGGAAGATATGTGGAAACGATCAGAGAGACGCCGGAAGGGGTAAGTACGATATTGAATATGGTTAAGCTTTCCGATGGCAGCGCGGCATTTATTGATGAAAATACCGGAAAAATGTATCTCTCAAAAGATAACGCAGATACATGGGAAGAAAAGAGCCTGCCGTCTCTGGAAGAAAAAAGCGGTAAGGAAGATATTGAAATTACAAGTAAGGCAATCGCGCCGGACGGCAGTGTTTTTTATTCTTATGTAGATTGGAGCACGGACTACAATAAAGAAGATTCTTCCGTTAAGGAGCATTATTTTTATATTGACAAAGATGGAAACACGACGGAGATTACTTTTACAGATGAATCCAAAAGTTTTGATTTTTATCTTTCCGACGCCGTATTTATAGAAGATAAAGTGCTGGCAGGGATTTTAAACGGCGGTTCGGCATATCGGATGGATCTGGAAACAAGCACAGTCGCCGCTATGGGAATGTTAGAAGGAGGTCAGATGTTTGCTTTTGCAGTAGGAGATTATTTGATGTCTTCGAAGCAGATTTATCAGATTTCCACCAAAAGTACGGTAGAAGACTCTGCGCTTACAGATTTTGTACAGGAAGAAACAAAGGGATTGAAAAAAATGGCAGCCTGTATAGACAATGAAGAAAATACACTGTATCTGGCGTCTGCCAGCGGATTGTACAGTCATGCAATGGGCGGCAGTACCATGGAAAAGCTTTTAGACGGCGGACTCTGCGCGCTGGGAGATCCTACGAAACAGGCAACGGCCCTTTTGAAGAATGAAGACGGGAGTTTTCTCGTTGCTTATGACGACGGGGAAATTGATTTGTATACTTATGACAAAGAGGCGCCTGCCGTACCGACACAGCAAATCAGTATTTACAGCCTGGAACAGAATGCAACAGTGAACAGAGCGATCAGTATGTTTCGTAAAAGCAATCCGGATATATATGTAAAACAGGAAATCGGTCTTTCCGGAGATTATAGTATGACAAAAGAAGATGCAGTCCGTAATTTAAATACACGCCTTCTGGCGGGAGAAGGACCGGACATTTTGTTGTTAGATGGATTGCCTGTGGATTCTTATATTGAAAAAGACATCCTTGCGGATTTAAGTGAGGTTACAGAAGAGATGGAAAAAAACGGCGCTTATTTTTCTGGTGTTTTAAACGCGTATCAAAATGAAAAAGGTCTGTATGCAGTTCCTGTCCGTTTTCGGATTCCGGTTTTGATCGGAGAGAAAGAAAGGGTAGAAAGTATAAAGGATATTGACGGTTTGGCAGAAGCGGTAAAGAGCGCAAGAGAGGCGCATCCGAACGGCAATACGGTTATGGGTACCTACACGGCGGAAGAACTTATGAAACGGCTGTACGAGGTAGTTTCTACGAGGTTAAAAGATGGAGAAAAACCGGATAAAGAGGCCATTTTGAATGTTCTGACCAGAGCGAATGAAATTTATACGGAGGAACAGAAAAATATAACGCAGAAATTAATGGAAATGCACAATAATGCGCTTACCTGGATGAAAGAATACGGTACTTTGGAGCAGTATGAAAATCTTGTGATTGATTCTGGTGCGGCAGTGGATTTTATGTCAGGAAATCAGTCTCTTATGATCGGAAAATTAAGCGGCATGGATGATTTTAAAATGTTAGAAAGCATTCCCAAAAATAAAGATGGTTTTGGTTATGCGCTTGTGAACGGAGAGGACGGATATGTTTTTTCTCCAAATGGCATTGCAGGAATTAATGATAAGTCAAAAGAAAAAGAACTGGCGGTTTTGTTTTTACAGGAACTTCTGGGAAAGGATGTACAGAAATCGGATTTATCCGACGGATTCCCGGTAAATGCCGATGCCTGGGAAATATTTACGGAAAATCCAAATCCGAAGATGCATCTTGGGTTTTCGGCATCTGAAGCATCCGAAGACGGCGGTACAGAGAACAGGATTAATTTTGAAGTAACATGGCCCTCTGAAGAAGAGCTGTCTGCTATGAAAGGGAGAATTGAAATGCTGACACAGCCCTCTTTATCCGACAGTGTTATTTTTGATGCAGTTATCGAAAGCGGCGTTAAGGTTCTGGAAGGCAGTCTGACGGTGGATGAGGGATGTGATGAAATTGTTCAAAAAGTGGAGCTCTATCTGGCAGAGTAGATGGCTGTTTTTACTGCCCAGCATGGCGGGAGTCTTTGTATTTGCCGTACTTCCCTTTGGAAATATGCTGATTCAGTCATTTTCAGGCGGCCTTATAAATTATAAAACAGTTTTCACCAATGAGGCGTTCCATCTTGCGATAAAAAACACCTTCCGTTTTGTGGGCGTTGGAATTCCCCTGTTGCTGCTGCTGTCCTTTGCAGCAGCATTGGGGATTTACAAAAGCAAATGGGTGCGGTTATTTAAATCTGTTTATTTGCTGCCTATGGCGGTTCCTACGGCAGTTGTGGTGCTGATCTGGAAAGTGCTTTTTCATAGAGAGGGAATCGGAAATCAGATGCTGGCTTTTTTTCATATAGAAGCAGTCGATTGGATGTCTACCGATGCAGCGTTTGTTGTTTTGGTTATCAGCTATATCTGGAAAAATCTGGGGTATACAATTGTTCTATGGATTGCGGGAATGGCGGCAATTCCCGACAGCATTATTGAGGCGGCCCGGGTAGACGGAGCAACGCAGGGGCAGTGTGTGCGTTATATGGTTCTGCCTCAGTTAAAACCGGTATTTTATACGATTACAATGCTTTCGTTTTTGAATTCCTTTAAGGTGTTTCGAGAGGCATATCTGGTGGCGGGAGCCTATCCGCAGAAGAGTATTTATCTGCTGCAGCATTTGTTCAATAACTGGTTTACCAATCTGGAGATTGAAAAAATGTCATCTGCAGCCGTACTTTTGGCAGTCTTTTTTGCCCTCTGCTCCCTGTCGCTGAAAAATTTGTGGGAAAAGGAGGATGCATACTGATGCGGTTAAAAATTTTTCGGGTCTTATTATTTTTGTTTGGAATGATCATCTGTCTGCCGATTATTGCAGTCGTATTAGGATCTCTGAAAAGCGGTAAGGAGCTTTCAGATGCATTGTCTGCCATTATCGGAGCTACAGGAGGTTCGGTGCAGTGGCATTTACTGCCGTTGTATCCTACGGGAATGCATTTTATAAAACTTCTTTTTTATACGCCGGAGTTTTTTACGGTATTCTGGAATTCCATGAAGCTGGTGGGATGTATTCTGCTGGGGCAGATGTTTGTGGCGATTCCTGCGGCATTTGGATTTTCAAGGTTTTCTTTTCGTGGAAAATATGCGCTGTTTCTTTCTTATGTTATTTTAATGCTAATGCCGTTTTGTGTTTTGATGCTGCCGTCGTATCTTGTATTAAAGGGTATGTATCTGATGAATACCCACTGGAGTATTATTCTTCCGGCAGTTTTTTCCACCTTTCCCGTGTTCATCATGTATCGGGGGTTTGCGGCAATTCCAAAGGAGTTGTATGAGGCTGCAAAAATAGACGGCGCCGGAGACTGGCAGACGTTTATCCGTATCGGGATACCCCTTGGCTCTCCGGGCATTCTTTCGGCTTTGGTGCTGGGATTTTTGGAATATTGGAATATGGTGGAGCAGCCATTGGCATTTTTGGAGGATCTTTCCCTCTGGCCGCTGTCTCTGTATCTGCCGGAAATTGATTTGAGACGGGCGGGAATGGCTCTGGCGGCCTCGGTAATTACACTGATCCCGGCAGTATTTGTATTTTTTATGGGGCAGGATTATCTGGAGTCCGGAATTACCGCCTCAGGAATGAAGGAGTAGGAAATGAGAAAACATAGAGAACGGGCAGCAATGTATTTTGGGCTGTTTCTGGTGTTTATGCTGTTTTGTACAATTGTATCCAGAGGAATTTATGCTAGCCAGATGCCGAAAGTAACGGCAGGGAATATAGAGACAAAAACGCTGGTGCGTGAAATTGAAGCAAACGGCACAGTTGTGACAAAAGAAGAAGTTCCGGTAGTGACAGAAGCAGGGGTTCTGGTAGAAAAGGTCTGTGTTGTAGAGGGACAGAAAGTAGAGCCTGGGGATTTGCTGTTTCAGGTGGAAACAGAAGATTTAAAACGGATTTTACAGCAGGCAGATGCGCAGATTCAGACGGAAGAGGCAAAGCTGTCGGAGCTGAATGCAAGCGGGAGTACGGCAGTCAACCGTGCCAGTCAGGATTTGCAGGACGCTGCAGATACTGCGGCGGGAGACGTTGGCCGGGCAGAGGAGGCTTATCAGGCGGCGGTACGGGAGAGGGATTCCTTTCCTTCTCAGGAAGAATATAAAAAAAACGCATACAAAAAAGATGCTGAATATCAGAAACTGTGGAAAGCCTCTCAGAAAAAGACTGCAGCAAAAGCAGACAAAAACGCTTTTTCCAGTTACAAAAAAAGCATGGACGCAAGCCTTTCTGAAAGCTATGCACAGGAAAAATCGGCTCTTGAGGATGCTGTGTCAGAAAAAGAAGCAGCGCTAAGCGCAGCGAATACAAGCCGCAGCGAGACGATCAAACAGGCGCAGAGGGCGCTGGAGGATGCAAAAAACGGCGGTGGTGAAAGCGGCGCAAAGAAGGAGCAGCAAAACCAGATTGCACTGTTAAAGGAAAATAGGGAACGGCTATTGAAACTGCAGCAGGAGGAAGGAAAAATTTTCTGTGAGATATCCGGTTATGTCGGCAGAATATCCGTTCTGGCGGGAGAGCGGACCACGGACGCTTCGGCTTTGGTGTTAAGCGATGCCAACGGAGAAAAGCTGTTTCAGGCGGTGCTGCCCCAGGAAGAAAAAGCTTATCTTACGCCGGGAGATAAAATCGATCTTTCTTTTCCTAACGGCGGAAGGCGGATTTTGGGAATTCCCATTGAATCAGTGGGAGATTTGGAAGACGGGACCTGTCAGATTACCGCAAAAATTGCAGACCCCCAGGTGATAATCGGCCAGACGGCAGAAATGAATTTGAATAAAGAGGTTGGAAGATATGAATGCAGTATTCCGCTGTCGGCATTGTATCACGACAACAGTTCCGATTTTGTGTATTTGATAGAGGAAAAGAATACCATTCTCGGCGTGGAAATGACGGCGAGGAAGCAAAAGGTGAAAGTAATAGATCAGGATGCCTCCTATGCCGCGCTGGAGACGGATGCCTTTACAGAGGAAGATAAACTTGTTATAGAAACGGATAAGGAGATCAAAGACGGTGCGCGGGTGCGGCCGGTGGAAGAATAATCTGCAGCAGAAACACAATGTGGTATGGCGCTGGAATGGAATTTCAAAAAGCAGGAAAGCAGACGGATGCAGTCAGAATATAAGATTCTGATTTGCTCCGCCTGCTTTTTGCAGCTTATGTGGAAAATGTTTTTCAGACATCTTTGCGATGGTAAAAACCAGGCTTAAAATTAAGCGCTTATTAAAAGTAAAAAAAAGCATTATAGACTTGATTTTAACTTCACAAAGAGGTAAATTATTGTGGGAGTGTGAGAGCATATGTATATCATATTTTTATTATTATGGATTCTGCTAAACGGGCAGTTTACATGGGAGATTGTCTGTTTTGGAATTGTCATTGCAGGCGTTATGTATGCGTTTGTATGTAAATTTTTGGATTATTCTCTGGAAAAGGATATTCTTTTGTTTCGGAAGATGCCTTATATTTTGGCATATATTCTGATTTTGATCTGGGAAATTATTAAGGCGAATGTGGATACAATACACCTGGCCCTTAGTATTCGTAATGAAATAGATCCTGTTGTCGTAAGATTTCGGACGGATTTAAAGTCGAAAGCGGCCAAAGTTGCTCTGGCGAATTCCATTACGCTGACGCCGGGGACGATTACGGTGGATTTAGAGGGAGACGAACTGATTATACACGCACTGGATGCAGAGCTGGTGGAAGGAATTGACGAAAGCATATTTGTCCGGCTGCTTCGCAAAATGGAGGCAATGGACGAAGCAGTTCTTAAGAAACGGAGGGAGCGTCATGAATAGTAATATTCCTGCACTGGAACAGGCGTATCATATCCTGTTTATGGTGTTTTTGATTATTCTGGCAATTTTATTTTTTGCCTGTTTGATTCGGGCGGTAATCGGTCCCCGTATGGCGGACCGGATTGTGGCGGTTAATATGATGGGAACCATGGTTATCGTGGCAATTGCAATTCTGGCAGTGATGCTGCAGGAGGGATATCTGGTGGATATCTGTTTGATTTATGCTATGATCAGTTTTCTGGCGGTGATTATATTGACGAAAGTATACATGGGTGTGTATATGGAATGGAAGAGCAAAGAAGGTGAGAAGTTTGGAAGTTATTGAATGGATTCGTTTTTTTCTGGCAGTTGGATTTCTTTTGTTTGGGCTGTCGATATTTTTCCTGGAGATATTCGGGACCTATCGTTTTAAATATGTTTTAAACCGTATGCAGATTGCAGCAGCCGGAGATACGCTGGGCATCGGTCTCTGTCTGATGGGGCTTATGATCGCAAACGGCTGGAACGGAACAACGGCAAAACTGGCTATGGTGATCGTATTTTTGTGGTGTGCGTCTCCGGTGTCTTCTCATATGATTGCACGGCTGCAGATGTTTACTGATAAGAGGCTGTTAGACCACTGCCGGATTATTATTTTAAATAAGAAAAAGAAATACGGGAAAGGGGCAGACGAAAATGGAGATCTTTAATATGATCCTGCTGGGGTTTTTGGTGGTTTGCGCTGTCTCAGTAAGCTTTTCCAGAAATCTTTTAAATTCGATTTTAATATTTATGTCCTACAGTCTGATCATGTCTATCATATGGATTCTTCTGGAATCGCCGGATTTGGCAATTACAGAGGCGGCAGTAGGAGCCGGTGTAACAAGCATTTTGTTTTTTGTAACGCTGAAGAAAATTCATGCATTGCAGCAGACGCCGGAAGAAGAGGAGGAGAGCAATGAGCCATATCAGAAAACAGAGTGATTATGAGAAAACATTCGCGTATCGTTTTTTTCAGTGGCTTGGAGGAGAAAAAGATGCTTTTGTGGGCAATATGGAAATGCGGCCCCAAAAGGAATATGTGGAAGAAGAGGCCACGATTCAGGAACGCATGAAGGACAGGCAGCAGGCCATTGCAGAAGCATACGACAGCGGACACAATAAGGAACTGCTTTTTTTCCAGATGCTTTATAAGTGTTTCAGTATCCTGTTCTGTATTGCAATCGTGGTGCTTTTGGTGATTACGGTTTCTTATCTGCCTTCTGTGGGAGGAGCGGATAAACCGACCAATAATCTGGTGTCAGAGACGTATATTTCAGACGGATTGAAGGATACGGGAGCTGTGAATATTGTAACGGGAATGATTTTGTCTTACCGTGCTTTTGATACTTTTGGCGAGACGAATGTTTTGTTTATTGCCACCTGCTGTGTAATGATTATGTTAATGGTAGATGAAGATAAAATCCGGGAAAACAAAGACTCCAACGATCGTGGATTTGAGCCGAAAAATGACGTGATTCTCCAGATGGTTGCGACGCTTCTGGTACCGATCGTATTTCTGTTTGGAATTTATATTATTTTAAACGGACACCTTTCTCCGGGCGGAGGATTTTCCGGAGGAGCGATGATCGGCGCCGGAATGATTTTGTATGTGGCGGCCTTTGGATTTGATAAAATGGGGAAATTTTTTAATGAAAAAGTGTATAAGTGCGTAAAGGTCACGGCGCTGATCTGCTATGGCTGTATTGTGACGTATTATTTCCTGACCGGCGCAAACGGTCTTCCCTGCTTAATTCCGTTAGGCGAACCCGGAAAGATTTTAAGCGGAGGGATTACGCTGCCGATTAATATTTTTGTTGGTTCAGAGGTGGCGTGTACGATGTATGCATTTTATGCATTGTTCCGAAGAGGAGGCTTATAATGGGAGAGCATTTACTGGCAAATTATGCAGAAGTAGTAGCGGTTGCTTTATTTGGAATCGGCTTTACCAATCTGCTTTTGCAGAAAAATATGATCAAAAAAATTATCGGGCTGAATATTATGGATACGGCCGTGTATCTGTTTCTTGCGGAAAAAGGTTATATTGAAGGGCATATTGCACCAATTGTGGTAGACGGTAATCTTAACCCGGATACTTATATCAATCCTGTGCCGAGCGGCCTGGTTCTGACCGGAATTGTGGTGTCTGTATCGGTTACGGCGCTTATGCTGTCTCTTACGATCCGGCTTTACCGCAGATATCATACGCTGGATCTGGATGAGATTACGATGAGATTGAAGAAGGAAGGTCTGTAAATGGAAATCATAAGAAATTTTCCCTGCCTTTCGATTTTGCTGGCAATGTTTTCCGCCATTATCAGTTCAGCATTGAAAGGGAAATGGGCAAAGCGTCTGAACACATTTGTTGTGACCACGGTGGGGATTTTATCTGCAGCCACGTTGTATTTGACGTATACGACAAAAGAAAGTTATGTTTATGTCATGGGGCATTTTCCGGCGCCCTTCGGAAATGAAATCCGCTTTGGTTCACTGGAAGCGGGAATGGCGCTGTTTTTTTGTATTATTATGCTGTTTTCCCTGAACGGAGGACGAAAGAAGATTAAGCTGGAAATTGATCCGGGCAAGGAGAATCTCTATTATATTATGGTAGATTTGCTGTTAAGCTCTCTGCTTGCCCTGGTGTACACCAACGATTTATTTACGGCATATGTATTTGTAGAAATAAATACCATTGCTGCCTGCGGTCTGATTATGATTATGGAAAGCGGCCGGGCGATTGAGGCGGCAACCAGATATATGATTATGAGTCTTTTGGGTTCCGGTTTGTTCTTGATCGGACTCTGTATGCTTTATGATATGACAGGGCATCTGTTGATGAGCTATATTCAGATCAGTGTGCGGGAGATTGCGGGAAACGGAACGTATATGATTCCCCTTCTTGTGACCATTGCCCTTATGGTAGTGGGACTTGCCATTAAAAGCGCGCTCTTCCCCTTTCATGCATGGCTGCCGGACGCCTATGGCTATTCTACCGTATCTTCCGCAGCGATGCTTTCCAGTCTGGTATCAAAAGGATATATTTTTCTGCTGATTAAAATTATTTACCGGGTAATCGGATTTGAAATATTTGTAAACAGCAGAATTATTAATGTGTTGTTTGTATTTGGCCTTGCGGGTATGATCATGGGTTCCACAAGCGCGATTCGGGAAAACGATATTCGGAGGATGATTTCCTATTCTTCTGTGGCTCAGATCGGATATATTTATATGGGATTCGGCCTTGGGACGACGGCGGGCATGGTGGCGTCTGTTTTTCATATTTTATCTCATGCAGCCACAAAATCTCTGCTATTTGTCTCCGGCGTGGGTCTGACGGATGTTTCCGGAGAGAAAACCCAGTTTATTGAGCTGACGGGAGCGGCATACCGCAATACTGCTGCGGGGCTGGCGTTTACAGTGGGCTCGCTTTCCATGGTGGGTATTCCGCTTTTTTCCGGATTTATCAGCAAACTGCTGTTTTCCCAGGCTGCGGTGCAGAGTAATGTAAAAATGCTTCCGGCGCTGATTGTCCTTGCCGTCAGTACGGTGCTGAATGCGATTTATTTTATGAAGACGGTGATCCGGATCTATACGCCGATCAAAAGCAAATATCCGTCGGTTTCTATAAAGGAAAATCAGTTGTATGCGCTTACCCTGCTGTGTTTTATTGTGTTGAATGTTTTGCTGGGAATGTGCTCTCAGCCCATTACAGACTGGATTAGGCAGGGATTAGCTGTTTTGGCATAGTGGGATATAGGAGGCGATGAAGATGGAGTATATGCTGCTTGTGCCGGTGTTTTTTCCGATTCTGGCAGGAATTGTACTTTTAATGAAAAAAGAATATCAAAAAAGAAGTTCCATGCTGCTTTATGTGGGAGCGGTTCTTTTGATCACGGGAATCTTTGCAGTATATGGGATTTTTAGAATTACAGAAGGGGTGACGCTGTTTCACCTGACGAAGGCGATGCCGGTTTACTTTAAGCTGGATACGTTGGGCAGGTATTTTTCTTTTCTGTTTACAATTGTCTGGATTCTGGCGGGATTCTTTTCCTTTGAATATATGAAACATGAAGAGAAAGAAAAACGTTATTTTGGGTTTTATCTGATTGTATTCGGTATTTTACTGGGACTGGATTTTTCGGGCAACCTGATTACGATGTATTTGTTTTACGAATTCATGACGCTGGCTTCTATGCCGCTGGTACTGCACACCCAGACAAAAGAGGCGGTCATGGCTGGGCTTCGGTATTTGTTCTTTTCTTTTGCCGGGGCGTATATGGCGCTGTTTGGCGTATATTTTATCTGTCGTTACGGAACAACGTTGGAATTTACGGCGGGAGGGGTGATTTCCGCTGCGGTTTTGCAGGAAAACCGAACGTTGTTTTTGGTGGTTTCGATGTTTTTGCTGATCGGCTTCGGCGTAAAGGCAGGCATGTTTCCGCTGCACGCCTGGCTGCCGTGTGCGCATCCGGTTGCTCCGGGACCGGCGTCTGCCGTGCTTTCCGGCATTATTGTAAAAAGCGGCGTGCTGGCAATGATCCGCGTAGTATATCAGATGATTGGCGCTGAGTTTATCTGGGGCACCTGGGTGCAGACAGTATGGATGTCGCTTACTCTGATTACCATCTTTATGGGATCTATGCTGGCGTTTCGTGAGCCTGTGCTGAAAAAAAGGCTTGCTTATTCCACGGTCAGCCAGCTTTCTTATATTTTGTTCGGATTATCGGTTCTGAATGCAGAGGCAGCCACAGGAGCGCTTTTGCATGTGGCGGTCCATGCGTTTATTAAAGTGGCCTTGTTCTTATGTGCAGCGGCGATTATTTATCAGACAGGATGCAAACGGGTAGAGGATTTAAAGGGAATCGGCAAAGGAATGCCGGTGACATTGTGGTGTTATACCATTGTGTCTTTGGGACTGATCGGAATTCCGCCTACAAGCGGATTTGTCAGCAAATGGTCTTTGGCAGTCGGTTCCCTGGAAACGGGCATTCCGGTATTTTCCTGGCTTGGCCCGGTGGTCCTTTTGGTAAGCGCTTTGCTTACAGCCGGATATTTGCTGCCCATTACAATGCAAGGCTTTTTCCCGGGAGAGGGGTATGATGCATCCCGGTTTGAGGGAAAGGAACCGCCTTATCTGATGCTGGCGCCGCTTTTGATACTGGCAGCGCTTACCGTGCTGCTAGGGTTGATGCCGAATGGATTGACGGACAGGTTGTTTGAGTTTGTGGTACAAGCGATGCGGATTGTGTAAGAAGGAGGGGATTTTATGAATGCATTTTATTTATTTCTGGCTGTGCTGATCCCCTGCGTCGGCGGAATCTTAAATTCGCTGATCCCATGGAAAAAGCGAAGCCATATGTTGATTTATCTGGAAACATTAGTGATTGTTAATTCGATTCTGGTCTGGATGCTTTTGTTGAACCGGCCGGCGGAGATTTTCACTCTGGTGCATTTTACCGGAAATCTGGCGATCGCCTTTCAGCTGGATGGGCTGGGGACTGTTTTTGCCGGGGTGATTTCTTTTTTGTGGCCGCTTGCGACCTTATATTCTTTTGAATATATGACAAAGGAGAAACACGAAAAGACATTTTTTATGTTTTATACCGTTACTTACGGTGTGACGCTTGGCATTTCCCTGGCGGATAATTTTCTGACGATGTATTGTTTTTATGAACTTTTGACACTGGTTACACTGCCTCTTGTGATGCATACGCTGACCAGAGAGGCAATACTTGCCAGCCGAAAATATCTGTATTATTCCATTGGCGGCGCGGCTTTTGCATTTATCGGAATGATCTTTTTGATTACGTATGGAGAAAGTCCGAATTTTATTTTGGGCGGCGTTATGAATGCGGCGGCTCTTGCAGAAAGAAAAAATATCTTTCTGTTGATTTATGTATTCAGTTTTTTCGGGTTTGGGGTAAAAGCGGCGATTTGTCCGCTGAACTCCTGGCTGCCGCAGGCGGGAGTGGCTCCGACGCCGGTGACGGCGCTGCTGCATGCCGTTGCCGTTGTCAAATCCGGCGCCTTTGCAATTATGCGTCTGACGTTTTATTGTTTTGGCGTGGATTTCCTGCGGGGAACCTGGGCACAGTATCTGTTAATGGGAGTCGTTATGTTTACGATTATTTACGGCTGCAGCATGGCGGTGAAGGAGACGCATTTAAAACGGCGTCTTGCATATTCTACAATCAGCAACCTTTCTTATATTTTGTTCGGCGTGGTGCTTATGACGCCCCTTGGACTGGTGGGCGCCTTAAGCCATATGGTTTTTCATGCAGTTATGAAAATATGCTCCTTCTTCTGTGCGGGAGCGGTTATGCATCAGAGCGAACGCCATTATATTCATCAGTTAGACGGGTTTGCAAGGAAAATGCCGAAAGTTTTTGCAATTTTTACCATGTCGGCGCTGGCGCTTATGGGCGTGCCGGGGCTTTGCGGCTTTATCAGTAAATGGAATCTTGTTTCAGCAGCGATTGAGAGTCAGAATCCGATGGCTTATTTCGGCATCGGCGCGCTTTTGATATCGGCGCTTTTGACTGCGATTTATATGCTTACCATTGTCATCCGGGCATATTTTCCGGCGAAAGATTTTGACTATGATACGATTGCGGATGTGAAAGATCCGAATTGGATGATGTTGCTGCCATTGGCGGTGTTTGCGGTGATGATTGTGGGCTTTGGCCTTTGTTCAGCGCCTGTAACAGAGCTTTTAACGGCAGTTGCGGCAGGAAATTTTTAGGCGGCGGAGGGCTTGTCTGACCTGCTGTGTTTTTAGGAGGGATGCATATGGAAAAATTATTTTTGATATTGATTCTCTTTCCGCTGGCGGCAGCCATAGCAGTGATGGCTGCAGATCATAAGGCGTCTGCAGATACCGGAGAGAAGGGCAGCTGGAAGAATGTAAGGGATCTATTCGTGATTCTGACGGGGGTGGGAGAATTTGCCCTGATGTGTGTTATGGCATTTTCGGGCATGGGAAGCGAGCTCTTTGTTCCGGGGATCTGCGGCATGGGTCTGCGGTTCTGCTTAGACGGTTTCCGTATAGTTTATGGTTTGACGGCGGCATTTATGTGGATGATGACGCTTTTGTTTTCCAGAGAATATCTTTCCCATGAAAAACATCTGGGACGTTACTATTTTTTCCAGCTTGTTACGCTGTCGGCTACGCTGGGTGTATTTTTATCGTCAGACCTTTTTACAACCTTTGTATTTTTTGAAGTCATGTCTTTTACGTCTTATGTCTGGGTCGTTCAGGAGGAGACCAAGGGAGCGATAAAAGCAGCAGAAACGTATCTTGCAGTGGCGGTAATTGGCGGGATGGTGCTTTTAATGGGATTGTTTCTCTTGTACAATGCGCTTGGAACGCTGGAGATGTCGAAGCTTTTATCTGCGGCATCTGCCTGTGGGGAGAAAAAATTATTGTATATTGCCGGGTGCTTTACTTTGGTGGGATTTGGCGCAAAAGCGGGCGCATTTCCCCTGCATATCTGGCTGCCGAAAGCGCATCCGGTGGCTCCGGCTCCGGCATCGGCGCTGCTTTCCGGAATTTTGACAAAAGCGGGTATTTTCGGCGTGCTGGCGGTGAGCTGTAATATTTTTTTATGGGATAAGCGCTGGGGACTTTTGATTTTTTCCATTGGGCTTTTTACCATGTTCGGCGGTGCGCTGCTGGCAGTATGCTCTGTGGATTTAAAACGGACGCTTGCCTGCTCATCTATGTCGCAGATTGGATTTATTCTGATTGGAATCGGCATGCAGGGGATTTTGGGAGAGGAAAATGCTTTGGCAGTGAGAGGCACGCTTTTGCATATGGTGAATCATTCCCTAATTAAACTGGCGTTATTTATGATTGCCGGAGTTGTGGTAATGAATCTTCATAAATTGAATCTCAATGAAATTCGTGGATTTGGAAGAAAAAAACCATTTCTGAATATCTGCTTTTTGGCGGGAGCATTGGGAATTTCAGGCATTCCGCTGATGAACGGATATGTGAGCAAAACGCTTCTGCATGAGAGTATTGTAGAGGGGATTGAAATTTCTGCAGAACTTTCCGGATTTCTCAAAATGTCGGAATGGATTTTCTTAATCAGCGGAGGTATGACGCTTGCTTATATGACAAAACTTTATATGGCAGTGTTTATAGAAGAAAATTCAGATAAAAAAGAACAGAACCGTTTTGATCAGATGAAGGGATATATGAGTCCCTTGAGTGCGTTTGCCATTGGAGGAAGTGCGGTGATCCTGCCTCTTCTTGGCATCGTCCCCAGTCTGTTATCGGATCGGATTGCGGATTTGGGACAGGGATTTATGCATTTGGAAGGGGAAGTGCATGCAGTATCTTATTTTAGTCTGGTGAATTTAAAAGGCGGATTTATTTCGATTGGAATCGGTGTTTTGCTGTATGCAGGAATTCGGAAACTGATGATGAAGAGGAAAGACGGTGTTTTGGAATACAAAGACTGCTGGCCGAAATGGCTGGATGTGGAGGAGCTTTTGTATCGTCCGCTGCTGCTGAAGATTCTGCCGTTTCTGGCACGGGTGACATGCAGGATTCTGGACAGTCTGGCAGAAGGCGTGATTATATTTTTGCGTAAGACAATTTATCGGGAGCGGAAGATTCCCCACGAACTGGCGGAGGGTACGGAGTTTACCCATGTGGTCGGCGCGGCGCTTGATTTTCTGCGCCGGATAAAGCGGAAGATTTTCAGACAGCAGGAGCCGGAGCATGAAATTTCTTATGAGCATAAGCTGGCAATGCAGCGTGAGAAGATTGTGGAAACGAATGCGATTATTCAGAGAAGTCTATCTTTTGGACTGCTGTTGTTTTATGTGGGGCTTGTATTTACTTTGATTTATCTGTTGTATTTGGGACAGGGATAGATACGGAGAAAGAAGAGAGGGCATCCCCTGAGAGAAAAGAAGGAGGTCAATATGCAGCTTTTAGAATTGAATCAGAGTTATTGCGAAAAGATTGCGAAAGATAAAGAGGCTCATGCAAGGAGTGCGCAGAAAGAGATTGCTTATATCAATCAATCTACGGCGAAATACCATGGAAGATGCGTCAGTACACTGTATGTGCCAAAGCTGTTTACCGAAGAGGATATCAACAATTTTAAGCAGTTGATCCATGAACTGTATGGAATATTCGATAAAGTTATCCTGCATTACAGAGAAGATGCAGCATACCGCAGCCTGTTTGGATTTTCAGATCAGTTAGAGGAATTGATTCTGCGCCGTCCCAGATATGAAAGCAGGATTCCCATTGCCCGGATTGATATATTTTATAATGAAGAAACAAAAGAGTTCAAATTCTGTGAATTTAATACAGACGGGTCCAGCGCTATGAATGAGGACCGGGAGCTGAATATCGGGTTAAAGGAGACGGTGGGGTATCAGGAGCTTTCAAAAAATTATCAGTTGCAAACTTTTGAGTTGTTTGACAGCTGGGCAGAGACGTCTCTTCGGATTTACAGGGAAACAAAAGGCGCAGTGGAGCAGCCGTATATTGCAATTGTTGATTTTATGGAGAGCGCTACGAATAATGAGTTTGACATTTTTGCAGAGAGCTACCGAAAGTGCGGTGCGGAATGTGAAATTTGTGAAATACGCAGTCTTACGTATCGAAACGGAAGGCTTTACGGGGAAAACGGCAAAGCCATCGATATGATTTACCGCCGGGCAGTGACCAGTGATATCATGAAACATTATGATGAGGTAAAAGATTTTATCCGGGCGGTGAAAGAAGAGGCTGTATGTCTGATCGGGGATTTTACGACGCAGATTGCACACAACAAAGTGCTGTATCAGATCCTGCATCATCCTATGACACAGGAGTTTTTATCGGAAGACGAAAAAGCTTATGTGAAAGCCCATGTACCGTATACCGCGCTTATGACGGCGGATTATCTGCCTTATGAGGATATTATTAAGAAGAAGGATCAGTGGATTTTAAAGCCGTTGGATTCCTATGGTTCAAAGGGAGTTTTTGCAGGAGTGGAATACGAGTCTTTGGAAGAATGGAAAAATATTGTGGACAGGCATCGAATCGAAGGATATCTGGTGCAGGAATTTTGTGTGCCGTATCAAACGAAAAATATTGATTTTTCCAAAGGCGCAGATGCGGATTTTATTTTGGTTTCTAATCTGACCGGATTATTTGTGTATGACGGAAGATTTCAGGGCATTTATTCCAGAGTGTCCCGGGGCAGAATCATTTCTACGCAGTACAGTGAAATTGCCCTGCCTTCTGTTGTAGTAAGAGAAAAGGAACGATAAAATAAGCGGTAAAGGAGGCGTTATTTTATGAAAGAAATGGCGGAACGGTTAAAACTGGATGTGATTATCAGCGCATGTATTTGTATTGGATTGGGGATTGTTCTGATTTTGTGGCCCATTGAGGTGACCACCGTTGTCTGCAAGACGATTGGAGCAATGATTGCTTTTTTGGGAGCGGTAAGGATTGCCGCTTATATTTTTCACAGAGAGGAGCAGCACAGCATTCATCTGCTGCTTGGCCTGGTGCTTCTGCTTGTGGGCGTCTGGATTTTTTTTAAGCCCCACAGCATTCAGGGCATATTGTTTATCGGCATTGGCGCAGTGCTTTTTGTACACGGTCTGGAGGATTTTAAATATGCGTTGGAGACAAAAAGGAATGGATATGAATCCTGGCCGATTTTGCTCCTTATGTCGTTTCTTGGCATGATCTTTGGAATCGTATGTATTGTGGATTGTTTCGGCGTGATTTCAATTACATTAAGTTTTGTGGGCGTTGTATTGATTTACGACGGCATCACAGACCTTTGGATTGTCAGCCGGGTAGTCAGGGCGGCAAAAGCAGTGGGGAAAAAGCTCGAAGAAATGCAGCAGGAGGCAGAAGCAGTGGAGACGGAAGCTGTCATAGAGGAAAGCGAGCTGCATAAGGAATGAGACGTATGGAATTTAAGATGGAGCGGCTGGGGCTTTTGGAGGTGGGAGATGTGCTTCCGGTAACAGAAGGGAAACTGCCGGGCTCTTATTATTATACTTTGGGAAAGGCATATGCCATGTCCGCAAATTACAGTTTGAGTGAGAGGTTAAAATCAGACAAAGGAAAGGTAGTAGAGATAGAAGAAACACCGAAGGGTTATTTTGTAACGGTAGAATTTGAGGAGTAACAGAGAGGAAATGCAAAAGATGGAAGTGCAAGCAGAGAATAAGATGGGGACTATGCCGGTCAACAAGCTGTTGGTAAATATATCTTTGCCAATGGTAATTTCCATGTTGGTACAGGCACTTTATAATATTGTAGACAGTATTTTTGTGGCGCAGATTGATGAATACGCCTTAACGGCAGTGTCGCTGGCATTTCCTGTGCAGAATTTTATGATCGCAGTGGCGGCGGGAACAGGAGTGGGCGTGAATGCGCTGCTGTCAAAACGGTTAGGGGAAAAGCGGTTTCAGGAAGTGGATTTAACGGCGAATAATGCAGTTTTTCTGGCCTTGTGCAATTATTTATTTTTCCTTTTGATCGGAATCTTTTTTTCGGGAATTTATTTTCGGATGCAGACCGATATACCGGAAATCATCGAATGCGGAAAGGTTTATATGTTCATATGCACAGCCTTAAGTTTCGGAATGTTTGGGCAGTTTTGCTTTGAGAGGCTTTTGCAGGCGACCGGACGCACGGTCTGTACGATGATTACACAGACGACGGGAGCAGTTTTAAATCTGATTTTTGATCCGATTTTGATCTTTGGACTGTTTGGATTCCCGAAACTTGGAATCGCGGGAGCGGCGATTGCTACCGTATTTGGACAGATTATGGCAATGCTGTTCGGATTTTATTACAATAAGAGGAAAAATACGGAGATCAGTCTTTCTCTCCGTCAGATCCGACCGGAAAAAAAGACGTTAAAACAGATTTATGAGGTGGCGGTTCCGGCGATTTTAATGCAGTCAATCGGTTCTGTGATGACCTTTTTTATGAATAAGATATTGTTGGGATTCACTTCTACAGCGGCGGCAGTATTTGGTGTGTATTTCAAGCTGCAGAGCTTTATCTTTATGCCGGTTTTCGGTATGAACAACGGTTTAATTCCGATCGTGGCATACAATTTCGGAGCGGGATATAAAGAACGGATTTTAAAAGTGACGAAAAGCAGCTCCATTGCCGCAGTTGTAATTATGCTGCTTGGGCTTTTGACGGCCGAATTGATACCGGATAAACTTCTTCTGCTGTTCAATGCATCCGGTCAGATGCTTGAAATCGGCATTCCGGCGCTGCGGATTTTAAGTCTGTGCTATGTGTTCGCCGGGGTATCCGTAGTAGCGAGCGGCGTGTTTCAGGGGCTTGGAAAGGGTGTTTACAGCCTGGTTCTTTCGGTAATCCGGCAGATTGTCATTTTAATTCCGGCGGCATATCTGCTGTCTCTCACCGGAAAACTCACTGCGGTTTGGTTTTCTTTTCCGATTGCAGAGTTTGTGGCGCTTGTGGCCGCTATATTTTACTTAAAGTATATTACAAAGAATCTGGATCAATTGATCGCAAACAGAACGTAATAGAACCGCATCAGCTTGAATTATGGGAAAATGGAGGAAGTGAGACTGTGCAGGGAAAGCAGGAAACGAATACTTTGCTTGCGGAGAGTTTTAAGGAACTTGCATTGCAGCATCCGATTGAGAAGATTACCATAAAGGAAATTACGGACAAAGCGGGGGTGATTCGTCCGACCTTTTACAATCATTTTCAGGATAAATATGAACTGTTGGAATGGATTATTTTAACAGATTTGTTAGAACCGATCCGGCCTCTGATCGAAAATCAGATGATCAGCGAGGCGCTGCTGCTGCTGTTTATGAATATTGAAAAAGCGCGGAAATTTTATATGCAGACGGTTCGTCTGGAGGGACAGAATTCTTTTGAATCCATTGCAAGAGGATGTGTGAAGGGAATTCTGCTGGAAATTATTGAAAAAAATGCCGTGAAAAAAATGCCGAAATTTCACTGGCTTACACCGGAACGTGTGGCGGAGTATTATGCGCAGTCCATGTGTTCTGTGGTGATTGTCTGGATCAAAAGCGGAATGACGATTTCTGCAAAAGAACTGGTAGAGATTTACGAGTATATGCTGGAGCATTCCATAGCAGAGGTTTTGTTTGGATGACGGAAAAGACCGACTCGGCCTTCGGCTTTATCATTACGGCAGAAACTACAATTTCAAAAAGATGTTTCCGCAAATATACAAATTCCTCAATTTGTATTAAATCAGAAAACACAAAACAAAGATTGGATATTCACGTATCCGGTCTTTTTTTATATACTGCCTATTGAAAAAAGAAAATAAATAAAGAAAAGAGATGAAAAGAAATGATTCACTTTGGAAAAAAAGTAGTAAAATTCCGGATTCCCATTTTGATAATCAGTTTTCTGCTTTTGATACCGTCGGCAATCGGTTATTTTAAGACCAGAATCAATTACGACATCCTTTCCTACCTTCCAGGGGACATTGAAACGATGGAAGGACAGGAAATCTTGCTGAATGAGTTTGGAACAGGAGCATTTTCCGTTTGTGTGGTTTCCGGCATGGAGGACAAAGAGATTTCCGTTTTAGAGGAAGAGTTAAAGGAGGTTGCTCATGTAAAAGACGTACTCTGGTATGGCAGCCTGGCGGATTTGTCTACGCCCATCGATATCTTTCCCAACGATATCAAGGATGCTTTAAGGAACGCGGAAACCGGCAGTTCTCTTATGATTGTTACCTTTGATACGTCCATGTCGGCAGACGAAACGTTAGATGCAATTGAAGAAATCAGAGGATTGACAGAGAGGCAGTGCTTACTCAGCGGAATGTCGGCAGTCGTAACAGATATCAAGAAAATATGCAACAGTGAAGCCGTTATGTATGTAATCATTGCAGTTATTTTATCTGTACTGGTACTGGGGCTGACCATGGATTCGTTTTTGATACCGGCGATTTTCCTTTTGAGCATCGGCATGGCAATTGTTTATAATCTGGGAACGAACCGGATTGCCGGAGAAATTTCTTTTATTACCCAGGCTCTTGCGGCAGTGCTGCAGCTTGCGGTTACCATGGATTACTCCATTTTCCTCTGGCACAGCTACGAAGAAAATCAGGAGAGATATCCGGGAGATAAGAATCGCGCCATGGCGCACGCGATTTCCCAGACGGTTACTTCCGTCGTAGGAAGCTCCATTACCACAATCGCCGGATTTTTGGCGATGTGCTTTATGACATTTACACTGGGCAAGGATCTTGGCATTGTCATGGCAAAAGGCGTGGTATTCGGGGTGATTGGATGCGTCACAATTCTTCCGGCTATGGTGCTTGCCATGGATAAATGGCTTGAGAAGACAAAGCACAGACCGATTATCCCGGATCTTGGAAAAATCGGCGGCTTTGTGACAAAGCATTATCCCATATTTATTCTTCTGTTTCTCGTTATCATCGGACCGATGTTTTATGCCCAGAACCACAATCAGGTATATTACGATCTGGTGGGAACGCTGCCGGAGGATTTGGAAAGCGTGGCGGCGGGAAATGCCCTGGAAGAAGAATTCGATATGGGAGCCACCCATGTCATTCTTGCAGACAGCAGTCTTTCTGAAAAGAAAGCCTATCAAATGGAAAAAGAGCTGAAAGAAGTAAAAGGCGTCAAGCTGGCGCTGGGCCTGGATTCTGTGACAGGGCCTTTGATTCCGGATGTCATGGTTCCAAATCATATCAAAGAGAAATTGAATAACGGAACTTATCAGATGATTTATGTGATGTCGGAATATAAAACAGGTACGGATGAAGTGAACGCGCAGTGCGACGCAATCCGGGAAATCATAAAGCGCTATGATGAAACCGCAATGCTGATTGGAGAGGCGCCCTGTACCCAGGATTTGATCACCATTACCGACAGAGATTTTAAAATTGTAAACGCAGCGTCGATCGTACTGATTTTTTTGATTATTGCCATGGTTTTAAAATCCGTTTCACTTCCGGTTATTTTAGTAGCTGTGATTGAATTTGCAATTTTTATCAATATGGGAATCCCATATTATACGAAAACAGTCCTTCCCTTTATTGCATCCATTGTAATCGGAACCATTCAGCTTGGAGCGACCGTAGATTATGCAATTTTAATGACAAATAAATATAAACGGGAGAGAAACCACGGAGCGGGCAAAAAAGAGGCGATTACATCCGCTTTAAATCAATCGCTGCAGTCCGTATTGGTAAGCGCCCTCAGTTTCTTTGCAGCGACCTTTGGCGTAGGGATTTACTCCAGTATTGATATGATCAGCTCTCTTTGTATGCTGCTTGCCAGAGGCGCAATCATCAGCTTGCTGGTCGTAGCCTTTGTTCTTCCGGCTATGTTTATGGTGTTTGATCCGTTGATTGTAAAAACCAGTAAGGGTTTTAAAGCGGAACAAAGCAAAGAGTAGTAAAAAATAGGTTCAGGCACCTTTGTATGACGCGCTCCTGTAGCCGTTTTGCAAAAAAGCTTGTGGAAACAGATAGAGTTCATCAAAAAATTTGCAGGAGGAAAAATAGTATGAAATTAGCAGAATTAAAGGAAAAATTTAAAAACAAATATCTCATTCGCATCGTAGCGGGCGTTTTGATCGTGACAATGGCCGGCTCCGGCGCTGCAGCGGGAAATGTATATGCGGCGAAAAATACAAAAATAGAAACGAACGCGGCAGAAGAGGCAGAAAGGGATGAGGATATTTCTTTCGATAAAATATTTTCCAAAGGGGAAGAAGAGGAAGAAACAGAAGTCGGAAAAGATGAAACCGTCTATATTATTGCAGACAGCACGGGAAAAGCTGAAGAGACCATTGTCAGTGAGTGGCTGAAAAATCCGGAGGGCAAAGACCAGTTAAAAGACGTTTCTGATTTAAAGGAAATTGAAAATGTAAAAGGGGATGAAACCTTTACACAAAAAGGCAGCGACCTGACCTGGAAAGCAGGCGGAAACGACATATACTATCAGGGAAAGACGTCAAAAGAAGCGCCTGTGACAGAAAAAATCACCTACTATCTGGACGGAAAAGAGATTTCGGCAAAGGATATTGCCGGAAAGAGCGGAAAAGTAAAAATCCGTTTCGATTATACCAACCACGAAAAAACAGGAGATGTATATGTGCCCTTTATGGTGATTTCCGGAATGGTATTGGACAGTAATTTTACCAATGTACAGGTGACAAACGGAAAAGTGATTTCCAACGGAGACAGCAGCATTGTAGTGGGCGCGGCTCTGCCGGGCTTAAAGGAAAGCCTGAAAGTGAAAGACAGCGATTTTTCAGAAGACGTTTCCATACCGGAATATGTAGAAGTAACGGCAGATGCGGAAAAATTTGAACTGGATATGACGATGACGGTTGTTGCGGGAGCATCCGCACTCAACGCAGACGCCTCTTTGGACTTCTCGGAAATAGATGACAAGATAGAGGATCTGACAGACGCCATGGGGCAGTTGAAAGACGGTTCTAAGGAATTGAAAGACGGGCTGGATACTTTAAATGAAAAAACCGGAGAATTTTCTAGCGGACTGAATACATTGCAGAACGGAATTACAGCTTATACAGACGGAGCCGGAAAGCTGGCCAATGGAATCAATGCTTTGAAGGGACAGAGCGGGCTGCTCATCAGCGGAATTTCAGATTTGGTTTCCAGTGTAGGCACATTAAACAGCGGTGTAAAAACATTGGATCAAGCCTTAAATACGCCTATGGGCAATCAGGAAAAATCAGCGGCTATGGCAACGGCTAAGGCAGCGGCAGAGAATGCAGTAGAGGCGCAGTTTGCAGATTCTTCTAATCCGCAGAGTTATCAGAATATCAAAAACCAGGCGTCAGACGCATTTTATTCGGTTGTTACCCAGGATGCAGTCAAACAGGCAGCGGCAGCGTCAGCCAAAGAACAGGCAGCGGCCGGAATCCAGGGACAGAAACCGGCAATCGCAGCAGCGGCGAAAGAACAGGCGGCAGCCGGAATTCAGGAACAGAAACCGGCGATTGCAGCGTCAGCCAAAGAGCAGGCTGTGGCAGGCATCAGCGGTCAGTTAGACAGCATTGCAGCGTCAGCCAAAGACCAGGCAATTGCAGCGGCAGGCGCAGCCATATCGGATGATGTGAAAAATCAGTTGAGATCAGCGTTTACGGCGGCCGGATACGTGCAGGCGGCACAGGCCGGCGGAATTACCGTAGAACAGGCAATGGCGAATGCAGGCATTCAGGCGTCGGTAACGCAGGCAGCAGAAAGCCAGCTCCAGAGCCTGTTGGGAAATATAGGAACGGCAGCGGGAACCGTAGCAGACCAGACAGCCCGTACCGTAGCCAATCAGGTAGCAGGCGGCGTGGCAGAGCAGATAGCGGGCGGCGTAGCGGACCAGGTGGCAGGCAGCGTGGCAGAGCAGGTAGCAGGCAGCGTGGCGGAGCAGGTAGCAGGCAGCGTGGCGGAACAGGTAGCGCCGCAGGTTGTAACCGGTATTGCATCCCAGGCAAAAGATACTATAGGAACAACGGTGGCAGACAGCGTAAAACAGGGAGCAAAGACAGCGGCAGGCCAGGCAGCGGGTCAGGCAGCCGTGGAAGGTGCGGAATCCGCCAAAAAACAGATTGCCCAGAGTATAGAAAAGAAAGATGCGAAATCGGGTTACAGTCTGGTAACCGGTATGAAAGCGCTGCATGACGGAGTCGGAACCATATCCGATAAGATGCCTCAGTTAAAAGACGGCATTGATCAGTTAGATGACGGCGGCAAAACCTTGGCGTCCAAAAACAGCGAATTAAATGACGGAACCACAAAACTGGTGGACGGAAAAAATCAGATGATAGAGGGAATTCAAAAATTGGCGGACGGTTCCGGCGAACTGGCAGACGGCATTGTAAAATTTGATGAAGAAGGCATTGAAAAACTGGTCAACAGCTACAACGGCGATATCAAAGATTTTACAGACCGCATCCAGCAGGTATTAGACGCGGGCGGTTCCTATGAGTCCTTCGGAGGAAAAACAAACGATGTAAAGGGCAGCGTGAAATTTATCATTAAGACCGGGGAAATCAAAGCGGAGGATAAAGAGTAACAGAAACCGGGACGTTTAAAAGAAGGTGGATGTATGAATTGGTTAGAAAATTTACTAATCATCGGGGGAATATCTTTTGATGTTTTTACAGCCATGGAGTCTCAGGGCTCCCTGGTTGCAAAAATCACCAAAAAAGAGCTGATATTAAGCAGTCTGCTTGCCTGTGCGTGGCAGGCCATTGCCTTCGGCGTCGGATATGTCTTGTCCGCAATTTTAATGCGGCAAAATAGAATTGCGGCAAATGACCAGATGATCGGAACCGGAATTGCAATTAGCATATTTGCAGGACTGGGAGCGCATCTTCTCCTCAAAGCAATCCAGAGAGAAAAATTTGACGAACGCAGAGCAGAAGGTTTTGACAGGCAAAAGATTTTTCAGGGATTTTTCGGATGCAGTGTTTACACATTGCTGGCAGGCATTGCCTTTGGATTCGTATCACCTTCGGATGTGGCGCTCTGCCTGGCAATGATCGCTGCAATGTCTGTTCTGGCAGTCGTAGCCGGCGTTTATACAGGGTATCATTTCGGGATGAAACAGCGGCGGAGGGCATATGCATTAGGAGCGGCATTGCTTTGGATGGTGGGGGCGGATCTGCTGGTGAAACTGGTGTTGTTGTGAAAGGAAATAGAAATGGAGCAGGAGCTGCCGCTGGAAGGAAAGCGGCGGCTCCTGTTTTATAATTTTATAGAATTAGAACCTGTTTTCCCTGAAAAGCAAAACCATATTTGCGTATGTGGTTTTCGGGTATGCCTTTTTGTATGAGGGATGCAGAATAGTTTTTTTCTTCTATCTGCTGCAGAGCGGATTTTGCAGTATCTTCCAGGCTGTTTTCTTTAGACGGATTTAATACTTTGAATTCCAGAATGATGGCATCGTCCTCTGAAACCGCTCTGGGCATTAACAGAACATCATATCTGCCGAAACCGCTTTCTCGGTTGGAAGTCACTTCATATCTTTCATGTAAATCGATGATCAGACCTAACACAAAGCCATGATAAAAACGTTCCGGCTCACTGTCTGATATATTTCTTCCAGTATCAAAAAAACTGAATGTATGCAAGGCTACGCGGTTCATATAGCCGTTCATTGCCTCCGTATCCCCTTTTAATAATGCCTGAATAAAATTGTTATAATATGACTGCACCGATGCAAACCAACCCCGAACCATACTGCGGAACATGCGCGCCACCTCATAATTTGTCAATTTCAGATGATATAGAGGTTTTTCATATTGGTTTGTTTCATTGGCATTTTCCAATCCTGTTACTTTTAAATATCCGCTTGCCAGCAGCAGGCTCCATATGGCATTTTCATCATTGTCCAATTGATCATATACAATTTGTTCATCAATAGCGCAGGTAAAACATTCGCCTTGGAGCAGCTTTTCAAAAGATGTTTTAATCTCAGGACTTCCTTCACGAATCAATTTGCTTACAAGAGTGTTGGAGCTGGTATTTGCCCAGTAGGTGTCAAATTTTTGGGTATCCAGGAAATTCAGGATAGACCAAGGATTGTAAATGTCCTGTTGATCTCCAAAAATAAAGCCGTCATACCAGGTTGTTACTTGCTCTTTTTCTGCATCTAAACCCTGTTCTTTCAGTGCGGCAAATACTTCTTCTTCCGTAAAGCCAAAAGACGCAGCGTATTCTTTTGACGTTGCAGATACTGCTTTTAGGTTGTTCAGGTCAGAAAAGATTGACTCCTTACTAATCCTTGTGATCCCAGTCATAATCCCACGGTTCAGCCATGGATTGGTTTTGAAGGTAGCATGGAAGAGGTTTTTCGTAAAGGTTACGAAATCTTCCCAAAAACCATGGACATAAGCCTCCTGCATAGGGGTATCATATTCATCTAAAAGGATGATGACTTTTTTTCCATAATGAAGAAACAAAAATTTGGAAAGATAGTGGATTGCCATAGCGGCATCTATATGATCCATATTCACAGAGATTCGTCGAAAGAATGCACGATCGTTGTCGTCTAAGGCATCGCTGTCAGACAGGAAAGAATATTCTGAATATAATTCCGTAAGAATCATAAAAATTTTTTTTCGGGCATCCTGATAACAAGTTTCCTTTACATTTGCAAAAGAGAGACTGATCACAGGATAAGTGCCTTGAAGTTTTCTGTATTTTTCATGTTTCCAGATAGACAAGCCTTCAAAGAGTTCTCCTTTACCGGCATATTTCAGAGAGAAGAACTGCTCTGTCATACTCATGTTTAAAGTTTTGCCAAAACGTCTGGGACGGGTAATTAAGGTTACGCTGTCATTGCTTTCCCACCATTCTCTAAGAAAATCTGTTTTATCTATATAGAAACAATTCTTTTGGATTAAATCGCCGAAATCTTGAATGCCGATCGCTATGTTTCTTGCCATAGAAGTCTCCCTTCCAGAAAATATATGTTGGGTAGGTATTGTTTTAGTATAGCGGATTTTTTTGAAAAATACAATGCCAGCTGAAGCTTGGGCATAGTTTGCTTTGGATGATATAAAAGTAAGTGGAAATAGGGCAGACTATATAATGTAAATTATATGGTCTGTTTTTGCGTGCGCGCCCAGTATGCGCGCCATCTAATCGGGGAAAGTCTGTAATAAGCCAAAGTACAATAACTATTCGGGATTCACTGTGGCAGCTGCGGCAGACGGATGGAGTGAAAGATTGCTGAAAGCAGCCATATACAACAGATCAAAATGCAAAGGAGAAGAACATGGGAAATATTTATGGCTATGTGAGGGTAAGCACCAGAGAACAAAACGAGGACAGACAGCTGATTGCACTGGACGAAGTGTCTGTGCCAAAAGAGAATATTTATATGGATAAGCAGTCCGGCAGAGATTTTAACCGCCCTATGTATAGGCGTCTGTTAAAAAAATTAAAAAGGGATGATTTGCTCTATATCAAAAGCATTGATCGACTGGGAAGGAATTATGATGAAATTTTAGAGCAGTGGAGAATACTGACAAAGGAGAGAAAGGTGGATATTGTTGTGTTGGATATGCCGCTTTTGGATACCAGAAGAGGAAGAGATTTGATGGGAACATTTTTGAGCGATATTGTACTGCAGGTATTATCTTTTGTTGCCGAAAATGAACGAAAAAATATCAGGCAGAGGCAGAAAGAAGGAATTGAGGCGGCGAAACTCAGAGGGGTGCAGTTTGGCAGGCCGAAGACGCCGGTGCCGGAAAATTTTGAACAGGTGTACAGAAGATGGATATCCAAAGAAGTTTCGGGTGAGGAGGCGGCGAAAATATGCCGGATTACAATGTCGACTTTTTACAGATTGGCAAATAAATTAAAGGGACAGGAAAATCAGGAGAGGATTTGACGGAGAATTTCCAGAAAGTGTACTTTTTGCAAAAAATTTCTACTTACATAACTGGAACTTATTCTAATATAAAATCGACAAAAAAGCAATAATATTGACAGTATTTTCTGTAAGTTATGACAGAACTCTTTTGTTTTCAAAAAGTACACTTTTTGAAAACGAAAGAGTGAGTAAATTTTGGGAAGTGATCTATATATAGGAGTACGAAAGAAACAGAAAGGGGGAACGTCCATAAAAACAAGTGGGTTTCGTACATTGGATTTTAACCAAAAGCAGAGCTTTTTTATGAAAAAATGAAAATAATGTCAAAGGAGAGAATAATATGGCAAAGGAAATTAAATCATTTAAATGTCACCCGAATTACGAGCATGCGGAAATCGAATTTCGTCAAAAGGTAGGTTGGGAATTTGTAAGCACACAGGAAATTTACAATAAAGATACACACATGGAAAGCAGTATATTTTCAGATACCATTACAAGCGTAACAGAGACAACGCACTATGTGAAACTGACATTCCAGAGGGAGCCGGATAAAGTAAATCCAGAATTAATTTCATTGGAAAGAAAGATTGATACGCTGTCTCCGCCAGAAGAACCGCATTTGTGGGGATGGATTGCAATTGGAATTGGACTTTGCTGCTACATATTACCGGGTATCGGCCTGATCTATTTAAATAAGAAGAAAAAAGAATCTTATGAAATCGAAAAAATGGAATGGAGCGCTGAATTTGACCGTTTGATGGCGCGTGTGGACGAACTGCAGTAAAAATATTGGCAGGCAGATGAAAGGAGAGCGGCATGAACAGCAGACAATATCCTCAGATTCAGTATGATCCGAATGATCCGGAAAATGCAATGGTAACAGAAATAACGGAAATGAAAGAAATGACAGAAAATAAAAACGAGGACCCGGTCTTTGATATTCTGGCAGAAAAGGTGAAAGCAATGGTGCAGAACAATGCATCAGAAGAACAAAATAAGGTTGCTGACCCAGAACAGACAGAGAATAAAGAAACATTTTCGTACACAGAGGAAAGTAAACCGGATATGAAAGAGGAGCCGTATACAGATCCGGAAACAAATCAGACAGAGCTGTCCGGGCAGACAGATGCAGATCCGGAAAATGAAAAATGTGCAGAAAAGCCGGTGGAAACACACCAGGATCAGGAAACGCTTGTTACGGAAATGTCGGATACATATAAAAATATCGAAGAAATCAAAGAAGATATTGAATATATTTACAGTACGATGCGCCGCTTAGAGAACAAGTTTGAAACAGAGATTCAAAATGCGCAGTCAAAAGAAACTATGGTCAAGGCCATGTATCAGGAGCTGAATGAATACAAGGCGGGACTGGTGGAAAAAGCGCTGAAAAATGTCCTGTATGATGTAATTGATATACGGGAGCTGATGTTTGCGAAAGCAAAGCATGTGCGTCTAAAAGAGGGAGAGGATGTAATTTCACTGGAGGAATTTGAATCCTATGCGGAGGATATCGGCGACATTCTGGAAAAGTATGATGTAACCATTTATAAAGGCGGTTCAGGTGTGGAAAATACGGCGGTCCGGCAGAAGATTGTCCGGAAAGTGGAAACAGAAGATGCGTCTCTGGTGAAAAAAGTAGCGGAAAGTTTAAGTTTCGGATATGAGTATAACGGAAAAATTCTTTATCCGGAAAAAATCGGAATTTATGTGAAAAAGAAAGAAGAGAACAAATAAGAGGAAAGAGGTAAAGAATCATGGAAAATAAAGCGTTTGGCATAGACCTTGGAACGACATATTCCTGTATCAGTTATGTAGATGATATTTCAGGGGAGCCGGTTGTAGTAGATAACAGCGAGGGAACGAACGTAACCCCGTCGATTGTATGTTTTGAGGATGATGAGACAATTGTTGTCGGAGATGTGGCGAAAGAAACAGCGGTGGTATCGCCGGATGCCACCTGTGAATTTGTAAAGAGAAGGATGGGTGTTGATGCACTGGCGATTACATATAACGGAATTGATTATTCTCCGGAGCAGATTTCCTCGCTGATTTTAAAGAAACTGGTGAAAGATGCGGAAGCTGCGTTGGATACAGAGATTAAAGATGTTGTGATTACCTGTCCGGCGTATTTTGGAATTGCAGAGAAAACAGCGACGGAAAATGCCGGAAAAATGGCCGGATTAAACGTTATGGAGATCATCAACGAGCCAACGGCGGCCGCATTGTGTTACGGAAGCCTGCGGGATGTGGAGGACAAAACGATTCTGGTGTATGATCTGGGCGGAGGAACGTTTGACGTAACGATTATCCGTGTAACGCCGGAAGAAATCGTGGCGATTGCCACAGACGGGGATCATCAGTTAGGCGGAAAGGACTGGGATACGGCGCTTATGAATTATCTGGAAGACGTATTCCGGGATCAGAAAGAGTTTGAAGGAGAATTTGATCTGGAAGCCCAGCAGGACCTCCGCCTGCGTGCAGAAAAAGCAAAGCAGCAGCTGACCGGAAAATCCAAAACAAAAGTGATTGTACAGGCTGACGGCATAAAGGCAAATATCGAGCTGACAAGAGAAGCGTTTGATGAAACGACAAGCTCTCTGCTCAGTCAGACACTGGAAAAAACAGAGGATGCGATTGCTGCAGCGAAGGAAAAAGGAGTGGAAAAAATTGACGAGATTATTCTGGTAGGCGGTTCCTGTAAAATGCCGCAGGTAAAAACTGCCGTGGAAAAAGCATATCCCGATATTCCGATTAAAATGTTTGAACCGAATGAAGCTGTGGCAAAGGGAGCGGCGCTGCATGCAGAGTCTCTGGCAAAAGGGAGCGCTGAGCTGCAGAAGTGGAGAGATGAAATGGAAAAGATTATAGATATTATAAATAAAAAAGGAGAAGGCGGTAACACAATTGACATAACGGATGTTGAGAAGGGAACCATTTCTGAAGAGGATAAGAAAGAAATAGAAAATGAAATAGAAAAACAAGGCGGAGATATATCAAAAATTTCGTTTGGCCGTATTGGAGGCAATGTCAGTCAGCCGGTTTCGTCTCCATCAGGACCCGTCTTGCGGAATATTACATCAAAGAGTTTTGGCGTTGAAATTGTAAGAGATGAAATGATTGACGGAAAAATGAAGACCGTTCCGAAAATTGCCAATTTAATCAAAAAACAGGATGCGGTTCCTGTTACGATTTCTCAGGAATTTGGTACGGCGTATGCCAACATGGATAATGCGGAAATTGTGGTGTATGAGACGGATGTTACGGAAGAAGTCTATGACATAGGAACAAATAAGGTATTGGGCACGGCGATTCTGGATCTTCCGCCGAATCTTCCGGCGGACGCTCCGATTCAGATTACGTTTAGTCTTTCCACAGACGGACTGCTGTCGTTAAGAGGTGTGGATTTGACATCCAATAAGGAAATTACAGCGGAAATGAAATCAGATGCCATTTTGACCGAAGAAGAAGTGGCGGAACAGACGCAGGCATTAAAGGGTCTGAAGTTAAATTAAAAATACAGACAGGCAGGGAAAATGGAATGAGAGTGGGAATTGATCTTGGTACGACATATTGTGCCATAGCATATATAGATCCAAAAACGGGAAAAGCAAAGGTAATTAAAAACAGCGAGGGGAAATCGATTACGCCTTCTGTACTTTATTTCGCTCCTGACGGGACAATTCTGCATGGAGAAGAGGCAAAAGCATATGTGGAGGAAGGTTCGGAACGAACCGCTAATTATTTTAAATATTATATGGGCGATGAATCCTACAGTGTTTATCAGAATCACAGAGAATATACCGCAATCGATCTTTCAGCGGAGCTGTTAAAAGGCATTGTCAGAGAGGCAAAAGAAGAAATCGGTCAAAATATCTATGAGGCAGTCATTACCGTACCGGCATATTTCAACCATTTTCAGCGTCAGGCGACTATGAAAGCCGGACAGCAGGCGGGGCTTGAGGTGTTAAGCATTATCAGTGAGCCCACGGCGGCCGTATTTGCCTATGGGATTCATGGGAAGGGAACCAATCAGACGGTTCTTGTCTATGATCTGGGCGGCGGCACGTTTGACGTGACGATTGCCCGGATTACAGACGACAAAATCGATGTGCTGGGGACAGACGGCGATCACAGGCTGGGAGGAAAGAACTGGGATGATGCGCTTTCCAATTACCTGTCGGATCTGTTTTACGAGGAATTCGGCGTAGACGTCAGCGCCGATACGGAAACAAATATTATGCTGCAGACGATTGCAGAAACAACCAAAAAGCAGCTTTCCGAAAAAAACAGCTGCAAGGCGGTAATCAACTGCGGAGGGCATAAGGGAATTTATGAAATTACCGGAGAAACTTTCGACGAAGTGACATCTTACAATTTAAACCGGACAAAAGATATTATCGACAAGCTTTTGGGTGAACTTTCTATGAGCTGGAGTGAAATCGACGGTGTACTGCTGGTGGGAGGCTCCACACGGATGAAACAGGTCAAAACATATCTGACAGAAATGTGCGGCAAAGAGCCGATGAGCGGCGTAAATGTGGATGAAGCCGTGGCGCTTGGCGCAGCCATCCGGGCCAATATTGACTTAGACGGCAATACGACGTCGGCGGAAAGCGGCAGTCTTTTTTCCATTGGAGGAACGGTTGGAGCTCCGCGGTTTTCCATTGCGGGAGCAAAAAAAATCAGCGATGCGACGGCGCACAGTATGGGAATGATCGCCGTCAGCCAGGATGGGAAAGCGTTTGTAAACAGTATTATGATAAAGAAAAATTCAGCCGTTCCGTCTGAAGTGACAAAACCCTATGAACTTGGCATTTCCAGACACCAGGAAAATCAACTGGAGGTTTATATGCTGCAGGGAGAGGAGGAGGAGCTTACATATCCATTGAACTGCACCGTACTGGGTAAGTATATTTTCACCGGCATTCAGAGGGGAAATCAGCGGAAAGAAGAAATCAATGTAACATTTCTTTATGATGAAAACAATATCGTCAATGTGTCGGCCGTGCAGAAAAGAACGGGGACGCTTCTGGATTTGCGCATCGAAAAAGCGGAAGAAGATATGAGCTGGGTGGCTGGAAGTCCGAAGGACAGAATGAAAGAAACTGTTGTAAAGCCGGATGTGGCGGTGCTTTTGGCAATCGATCTGTCGGGCAGTATGTCCGGCGGGCGTTTAAGAGAGGCAAAAAAAGCGGCGACGAGTTTCGTCGGACAATTCGATATGGATTATACGGATATCGGAATTATTAATTTCTCGGATCAGACAAGATTATATCAGCCTCTCACAAAAGATACCGGAAGGCTGACGGCCAAAATTCAAAACTGGGAAATTGACGATGACGGATTGGGATATGGAAATGAAGCAGAACCTTTCTCTCTGGCATACGACGTTCTTCAAAAGGCGGATGTAGACGTGAAGTATCTGGTCGTTTTAACGGATGGGTACTGGGAGGACGAGAGGGGAGCGATAAGCTGTGCAAAACGGTGCCATGCAAACAATATAGAAGTGATTGCGCTGGGATTTGGAGCTGCAAACAGAACATTTTTAGATGCGATTGCATCCCAGAAAGATTTTTCGTCTTTTACGGATATATCACAGTTAGAAGCCACGCTGACAGGCATTGCCAAAATTATGTAACAGTAAGGGGAGAAACAGATGGGAAGAGGAGCCGATAATTATTATCTGATTCTGGAACTGGATTTTTTGAAACCGGAAACGGATGCTGCTGTCATAAAAAAAAGAATTGAAGAAAAGCAGCGGTTTTGGAATAAAAATGCAGAAGACAGAGAGCGCGGACCGAAGTACAAGCAGTATAAATCCTGGATTCCGAATATTGCCAAGACAATGGCGACAGAAGCCAAGCGCAATGAGGAAGCAAAAGATGCAGAGGAGTTTGTCAGACAGTGTCTGTCAGAAGAAATTAAACTTCTGGCAGGAAAAAAAGAAGTGGAGCAGTCTGTTGCGGAAGCAATGATGAAACGATGCCACATTTCGACAGAACTGACGGGGATTTTTGAAAAGCTGACAGGCATTCATATATTAAAAGGAACGCAGAAAGCGGAAGAAATCAAAAAAGAAGATCCAAATCCAAAGCCAATGGCATTTTCCAGATTTTCTAAATTAAAGGGCTCTGAAAAATATCTGGCGGTGTTGGGGAAAGAGGATTTATATCATTTTCTGGCGGACAGCGACGAGAGGTCGAATAGAATCGGAATGCAGAGTCTTTCCGGAGAAGAACTGCTCAGGGATCATCTGGCAAAAATCAAAGAGGCGTATAAGTATAACCGGGATAATGAGGGGACGGCAGTCAAAGAGCTGGCCTCTTTATGCGAAGATGTTTTTGAACCGGGTAATCCGGCGAAAAAACAGGAGTATGACGGATATCTGGTCTGGAAACAAAAGGATGAGATTATTTCCAAAATGGTGGATCTTTCCGGAACCAATAAAAGGCTGGAAAAAGAGCAGCAGGGAGCGTTTGTAGATGCCCTGACGCAGATTTTGAAGAACAGAGATGAAGCAGTAAAAACGTTTAAACAGATATGTGTCTATAAAGATATTGCTTTTTCCGGCATGGCGGAAACGGATAACCGAGTCGTCTGCGGACACTGTTTTGCCATGGTGGATATTTCCCACGGAGAGAAAAAATGCTCCTCCTGTGGGAGTGATCTTTATATGACATGTCCCAATCCAAAATGCAGAAAGGAAGTTCTTGCGTCCTCAAAGGCCTGCGGTCATTGCGGAATGGCAATGGATACCGTGCAGAAAGTGGAGCAATTCTGCGGTTTTGCAAAAAAAGCAATTACCGGTATGGATATTGCAAAAGCAAGGAGTTATCTGGCAAAAGCGGATCAGTTATTAAACGGATATGCGAAAACGGAAAGCTTAAAAGCAGAACTTGTAAAGCTGGAGCAGTCTTTTTCCAAAGAAATCGAGACTTTAGATGCATTTGTTGCAAAAAAAGCCTATTATCAGGCAAATCAGATTTTAAAAACAATTCAGCAGAAGGCTCCTACCGCGCAGATTTCAAATGCAGTTTTGATTGAAAACGCTGTGGCGGAGGCGGAAAGTCTATACAAATCCGCCGTTGCAAAGACGAGCGAAGGCGAACTGATACGCATCTGTTCTCAGATTGTAAATGTCTGTGCAGATTATCCGGGCGTAGACGCCTTGGTGTTAAAATTTCCGCCGAAACCGGTATCTCATGCAATGATTGAGACAGATACAAATACCTGCAGCAATATGCTGACCTGGGGAAAAAGCCCGTCAGAAGGAGAAATTTCTTATAAAATTATTCGGAAAGAAAATACAGCGGCGGCATCCATTCAAGATAAAGACGCTGTAGAAATCGGCATAGCGGGAATTCCTCGTTTTGTAGATGAAAAGATCAAGGCCGGCGTTGATTATTATTACAGTATTTATGCTATGAGGGCCGGCGTGGCGTCAGAGCCGACATTTGTCAACGGAGTCAATCTGGCAGAGATTATCCTGACAGGGAAGGAAGAAGGAGACGGCTATGTAAAAGCGGAGTGGAAGCCCATTGAGAAACCTGCGTATGTGGAAGTCTGGAGACAGGAAGGGAAAGAAGCGCCCGCCTGGGGCAGAGGGGAGCAAATTGTGGTTTCCGGCAGCTCTTTTACAGATGATTCGGTAGAAAACGATCATACCTACAGTTATGGGATTTTTGTGAATTACCAAATGGGTGGCAAAACAGTACGGACAAAAGGCGTGGATATTGCGCTGATTCCGGTTTCCGTGCCTGAGCCTGCAGAAAATATGACCATATCGCATATCGAAGACGATCTGTTTGAGGCGGAATGGAGCTTTGAAGGAAATGAGAAAATAGTCCTTTACTGCACGGATCAGAGGACATCATTTCAGTATGGCGACATTGTGGATATTGAGAAAGTAAAGGAGAGGCTGCAGCCGTTGGATCTGATCTCATCTTCCAAAAACAGCTGCAGATTCCGCATCAAAGGAAAGCAGACGTATACTGTCATACCTGTGACGGTAAAACACAACACAGCAGTGATTGGCGAACATGCCGCAGCGGTAAAGCTGGAGAAAATTACGGTAAAAAGTACAGAGTGGATCAATTCTGATCTGCATATCCGTATCGAGTGGCCCGAGGATGCCGTATCGGTGCTTGTTTTGTACGGAAATGATAATTATGCAAAAAGTCTGGAAGACCGTGTTGGGAAAACATCCCGCAGTATCAGCAAAAAGCAGTTTGAGGCAGATCAGGCGCTGATTCTGAAAAATATTGAAAAGAAAGATTACTATATTACATTATATTCCGCCTGCAGGGTGAACGGCGAGCTGATTTATTCGGAAGGGACAAGGCTTTCGTTTTCTAATCGGCCGAAAGCGGATATTCAGTATACCATCCGGATAAAAGGCTTTTTAAGCAAACAGGTTGAGGTAGAATTTAAAAGCACTCATCCGTCTTTTCTGCTTCCGGATATTGATATCATATCCAAGCAGAATTCTGTTCCGGTCTATAGCAATTCCGGAAGCGTGGTGCGGCATATACCGGAACAAACTGTGGAAGGAAGCCATACGGAAATATTTGATATGAAAAGCTTTCCGAAAGGAAGTTATATCAAAGCATTTTTTACGGATGAGAACCAAAATGACGAAATGAGCCTGCGTCCGGCGTACGGCACAAATTTTAAAGTGAACTGAAAAAGACGGAACATACAGGAGGAAAAGAAAAATGGCAAAGAAATATACGTGTCCCTATTGTTTTAAAGAACATGATTTTGACGATGTGGAATTTCGGTGCGTCAACGGATTCTGCAGTGAAAAGGTACAGGATGAACAATATGCCCGGTATCTTGGTTTAAAAAAAGAATCCATGCCAAAGACCAATGCGACGTTCTGCAGCAAAACCGTTCTTCCCAAATTATTTCGGGGGCATTATATGCCGATGTGGGAAAACTGTCCGTTTTGTGAGACAAAAACATCAATCCGCGTTTGTCCGGACTGCCATAATGAGCTGCCGGAAGGGATTCAGGATAACGAAGATATGATTATTGCAATCGTCGGAAGCCGTGATACAGGAAAAACGCATTTTATATCGGTACTGATTGACGAGCTGCAGAAGAGAATCTGTCCGAATGTGTTTAACGGAGTTTTCAATCCGATGAATGACGCTATATATAAGCATTACAAAGAAAATTTCTATAATAAAGTATATATACAGAAACAGCTCCAGGATTTGACGGCTACGGCAAATCAAAGAGGAGAGACTGCTGTCAGAAAACCGCTGATTTTTGAAATGATGATTCCTTTGGATGAAAAAGGAAAGAAGGTTCGCAAATTTACTTTTGTATTTTATGATACGGCAGGAGAAGATTTGAAAAATGAAGCAATTATGAAAACGGTAAACCGATACATTTGTAAAGCCGCCGGAATTATTTTTCTGCTAGATCCGCTTCAGATCATGGAGCTGCGGAACAATATGGATGATGAAGAAATCAAAAGCTCATCCTCGATTCTTGCAAATGAAATTGAACCCCAGGAAATGGTTCTGCAGAGAATTGCGAACGTAATACGGGAGGAAAGAGGATTAAAAAAGACGCAGAAAATAAATGTGCCTACAGCAGTGGCGTTTTCCAAATTTGATGTGTTGAAACGGTTTTTCCCCAAAGGCAGCATTGTTTTGGAACCCTCCAGCTATTTGAGGGAAGGGCAGCTGGATAAAAGCGAGTGGTTTACCGTCAGCTGTGAAATTGAGGCAATGCTCAAGGAATGGGGCGCCGGTTCTTTTGCCAAAAACGTAGAAATGATTTTTGAAAAATATACCTATTGTACGGTGTCTGCATTGGGCCAACGGCCCGTTCTATCAAAAACAGGAGGCGCAAAAACGCTGGAAAGCGTGCCAAGGCCGCATCGCGTGGAAGATCCGTTTTTATGGTTGTTGAAGGAAAATAACATTATTAAGGAAAAATAAAAGGATATACAGCAGAAAAGTAAAGGAGGACGAATGGGAATCAATCAGGCGATATTTACGTCATCTGCCCGTGGGATTCAGAAAGGCGGGGGATTGGGTTTACATACATTTAACCGAAAATGCAGCGAGGAAGAACTGCGTGAATTTGAACAGGGTTTTTGTCAGTATAGTTACAGGGGGGACAGTGGGGAAATATCGAACCTCCCAAGGAAAATGTTTTATCGGAAAACAGACTGCGGGCGTTATATACAGTCGTCGGTTACGTATCTGGGGCAGGATTATGCGAAAGGACAGGGACGGACAGGCAATCTTTTGAGCCATATGTATTCGTTTGAGAAGAAGGACATCACCGTTTATCCCATACAGCTGTACGGAAGTCCGGATTTTCGCTACGCAATGAACCAGGAAGAGGTGGACGGAAGCAGGGATGTAGAATATCTTCCTGAAATTTCATCTGTAAGGACGGGAACGGAGATTACAGTTTCCTCCGTACAGGAATTTCTGGAGGAAGAGCCGTGGAGAATGGATTTCTTCCGGCATCTTCTGGCGGCGGTATTTCAAATAGATACGGAACACAAAGTCATTATCTATGACGACCATAGAAATATTATCCGTTGGATTGCGGCTGTTTCATTTGCACTGCCGCTGCAGTGTGCGGCGGAGTTGTCTTTTTCCAGTTATGAAGAGAATCCGATGCTGTCAGAGTTTTCTATCCGGGGAGCCGTTCCGGGGCTGAGCATAGGCAATTGTGTGGAATACGAGTCGGGCGGACAGTTTTATGTATTTGACGGAACGACTGTGGAATATCCTGAATTTGATCTTTCCGAAGATTATTTTCAGTATGGAATCGGGTTTGGCATTGATGTGCTGGAGGGATTTCATGCATTTCTAAAAAACTATGCGTATAACGGCGTCCATGCAGAGCTCTGCGATGGATACAATCTCTATCAGATGATGCAGGACGGCATGGAAATACTTGGAGAAAAGGAGTTTAAACAGGCAGTTTCTTTTGAAAGCAAGTATGGGGATAAAGGAACCTATCGTACTATTTTGGAAAATCAGTTTGAAAAGCTGGAGAATTATCGTTCAGACGAAAGTGTGTTAAAAAGCATTTATATCTGGCTGTCCGGATATATGAAAAAAGAGCTTGACGTAAGTGATTGGGATTTTGCGGTTTCCTGTATGGTTCGTCTGGAACCCTTCGGAAGAGGAAGTTCTGAAATTACAAATCAAAAGGAACAGATCTGGGGCTTTGTTTTTGATGCAATTATTCAAAAGAAAAAAGAAGCATTCTATGTTCTGGTCAGTCGGATTAAAAAGGCGAAAATGTACGAAAAGCTGGGAGAAATCAGCAGATATCTGATTCTGAAACAAAAAGCCATGTCCATCGTGAAGTTTTTAGAGGAAATATTTCAGAAACTGTGGGAATCGGAACCACAGACGGAATATCGCTGTTTTGATTCGGTAGCAGGCGCTGTGGCGGATATGATTATGGGAAAAGGGGAAACAGAACGATATGAGACGGCAATGCAAGCCTTTTTAAAGCTGCAGGAAATCGGAAACAGAGAAATTCATGGCGCAGGTATGGAAAAACTGATTGGGATGATTTCGGAAGGTACGAAACTGTCTGCTTTAAGAGCACAAAAATCCGGTTTGCTTCACAGAAGAAAAGAAGAGAACCGGGATCTGGAAAAGATACAGGCAAAATGCGCTTTTGAAGTATTTAACTATACACAGAAATACAATCCCAACTTATCCATTGCCAAAATCCGGCTGTTCCATCTGAGCAGATGCATTCAAACTGCTATGGAAGAAGGAAAGCCTCTTGCTAAGGCAAAATCAATGCAGATTTATGAAGATTATCCCGTAGAAATGGGAGAAACAGATGCGGCGGAGTTTCAGGATTTGGTGGAAATACTCTGTGAATCCATTTATACGGTGGAAGCCGAGGCGGAGGATTACATACAGCTGCTTACCTGTTGGATTTTGGAAGAAGAGCAGAAAAAGATTTTGCTGGAGATTTTTCTGTCTTATGAAATGAGTTATATGAAGAAGGAAAATCAGGTCAGAGGGCTGGCTTCACTTCTTTTGGCGGTTCGGACTTTAAACGATGCAGAATATTTAGAGGCGCTTCGGTCTGTGGTTTTGGAACTGAAGGAATCCCAAAGAGAAAAAGCAGCGGCTATGATGAAGAAAAACTGGGGACAGGAAAGCAAATCCTATCAATTTTGGATGGCGCTGACAAAAAAAGAGGAAAAACCATTAAGAAATCCGAGAAAAAAATTCGGAAAATTTGGAAAACATTGAATTAAACAATAAGACAAAAAAGGTAGCGGAGAAAATATGGCATTTATAAATAATCATGCAGATCATCTGCAGGAGCTTGAAATGAAAAAGGGATATTATTACCGAAAATTGCCGCCCATTCTGCAGAAGGGATATGACATGGCGGCAGAGGGGATTGCCGGATATCGGAAGAAAATCCAGATCCCCGGAATTTCCTGTAAAGAAGAAATGGAGCAGATAATTCACGCTGTTTTGCTGGAGCAGCTGCAGTTCTTTTATTTTAATAAAAGAGAAATCGGTATGATTCAGACGGGGGATCAATATGCATTTTGTTTCGAGTATCTGTATGACAAAAAGAAATCTGCACAGATGCAGCAGCAAATAGAAAATCAGGCGGATTATATTTTATCACAAATCATAAAAGAAGATATGACGGATTATGATAAATGTCTTGCTGTGCATGATTATATGGCTGACAATGTTCAGTACAATTTTTCCGCGGCTGCTGTGGATTATATTTATGACGCATATACAGTAGAAGGAATTTTTTTAAAAAAACAGGCTGTCTGTGAAGGAATTGCCAAAGGGATTTCTTACCTGCTTTGCAAATTGGATATTGATAATTTGATCGTAACCGGCTTTAGTGATATTGACG
Source organism: uncultured Lachnospiraceae bacterium (assembly GCA_910585825.1). Taxonomy (GTDB): domain Bacteria; phylum Bacillota; class Clostridia; order Lachnospirales; family Lachnospiraceae; genus Roseburia_B. The sequence continues at coordinate 73,340 of CAJUEY010000001.1, forward strand.
GAGAGAGGGTGGCTCATGCATGGAATATGATAGAGCTAAATGGCAGTTATTATCATATGGATGTGACGTGGGATCTGCAGGAAATTAATCATTTTACAAACAGCTCTCATATGTATGTCAATCTGGATGACGATGCAATGTTAGAAAATCACAATTGGGAGCTGGATGACTATCCTTCCTGCGACAAAAGGGAAGAAAACTATTATGTGAAAGAAAAACGGTTCTTCCGTACGATTCGCAGCTTTGAGTTATATGTGCAAAATTTTATGAAGGAAAATCAGTCTTTTATGGATGTGCGTTTTGAAGACACCTTAGATCTGCCGGATGATAACGGCGCGTACTTATCCGGCATTATTCAGAAAAATGCAGCTTATGTCGGAAAAAACTATCAGATTGCACTCGTGTTTCATCCGTGCAATTATGTGCTGCAGGCAAATGTAATATATTGAGAGGAAATGAATAAGGGAAGATGAAATTATCGAATTACAGAGGAGAGGATATCCGAAAAATGCTGATAAAGGCGGCGTTTTTTCTGGTTGTTTTAATTGCCGTTATTTTTCTTGGTATTTTTATAGGACATAAATTTTTCGGAAAAAAAGTCGCGGCTGTTATAAAAGAGGCCGGAAAAAAGAAAGAGGAAATAACGCTGCAGAAGGAAACGGAGATGGAGGAAGCAAAACATTCCGAAGAACAGAATGGGGCTGCGGATCAAGAGAAGGAAGAAAGTGAGATTGAAGAAATGGAAACGGAAGAGGCTTTGATTCATCGGTATGACTATCTTGTAGAAGACTGTACATGGAGCGAAGCAGTGCAGCGGTGTCTGGAACGGGGCGGTTATCTTGCGACCATAGAAAGCAGGGAGGAATTTGATTTTATTACGGCTGAACTGGATCGCAGCGCTATGGGAGATATTTTATTCTATCTGGGCTCCTCCAGAGATGCGGAAAATAATTATTACTGGCGGAACGCAGATGGAGCATATGAAGGGACGCCGTTAAACGGCAATGGGAATAACTGGTGTTACAGCTATTGGATGCAGGGCGAGCCAAGTTTTTATGACGGCGAAATAGAAGAAAATGTTCTGGCTTTGTTTTATTTCCAAGATGAATCGAGGTGGGTGTTTAATGATGTGCCGGAGAATATTTTAGAGCATTTGCCTTATTACAGTGGAAAGATCGGATATATATGTGAGTATGAAAATTAGGCGGAAAAGAAATATGAAAAAGTTTTTGATAATCAGCGTATGTGTGCTTTTGGGCGTAATGCTCTGTTATGGTTTCGGAAAATTGAAATCGGGTGAAGAGGATCCTCTTGGTTCTGGACAGCATAAAGAAGAGCAGGGTGTAAGCGAAATGACAGAGGCAGCGGAACAGAAAGCAAAAGAAGCGATCGGACAGGCGTTGGAAACGGATGCCGAAGATCTATGGGTTGAGGAGAAACTTGCAAAAATGACAACAGAACAGAAGGCGGCGCAGTTGTTTGTGATTCTTCCGGAGGCTCTGACTGGCGTAAAACAGGTTGTTCGGGCGGGCGAAACGTCGGAACAGTGTTATGGCAGGTATCCTGTGGGCGGAATCATTTATATGGCAGGGAATCTTCAAAATCCGTCTCAGACAAAAGAGATGCTCGAAAATATGATGGAGTTTAGCAGAGCAGAAACCGGCATACCGCTTTTTTTATGCGTGGATGAAGAAGGAGGAAAGGTTGCGCGCATTGCATCTAATCCGGAATTTGGTGTGGAAAATGTAGGCAATATGCGCACAATCGGGGATGCGGGAGAAGTGCAGAACGCTTATGAGGCGGGAGCAAAAATCGGTCGTTACCTGAACGAACTCGGATTTAATGTGGATTTTGCTCCGGTTGCAGATGTATTGACAAATCCGGAAAATATGCTTTTACAGGACAGGAGTTTTGGGACAGACGTTCAGATGGCGGGCAGTATGGCGGAGGCATTTTCCAGGGGTTTAGAAGACGAAGGCATTTTTGCCTGTGCAAAGCATTTTCCGGGGCATGGAGGCACAAAGGAGGATTCCCATAACGGATACGCTGTAACCGACCGGACATTGGATGAAATGAGAGAGATGGAATTACAGCCGTTTGTCCGTCAGATCGACAGTGAAATCTCATTTATCATGGCGGGGCATATATCGGTTCCGAATGTGACGGGGGAGCAGACGCCGGCTTCTTTATCGGAAGAGATGCTGACAGAGATTCTCAGAAACGAGATGCGCTATAACGGGATTATTATAACGGACGCATTGAATATGGGCGCAATTACCAATCACTATACGTCTGCGGAAGCTGCCGTACTCGCATTCCGTGCAGGAGCCGACATGCTTTTGATGCCGCAGGATTTTAAGAGCGCCTATGAGGCGATACTGAAAGAAATCCGTCTGGGAAACATTTCCATGGAACGTCTGGATGATTCCGTCAGACGTATTCTGAAAGTAAAATTTACATTATGAGACCACTCCGAAGGAGTGCGTCATACTGAGATATCCGGAGACGCCTTTTGGGGCAGTTGGAAAAGAACATAAAGGAGGAAACGCATTGAAACTATCAAATTACAGAAAACAGGATCTGAAAAAAATGTTACTGGTATTTGGGGCAATTGGTGTAATTGTCTTAATTGCGGTAATCGTAGGTGTGAAAACAGGATTTCAGATGTTAAAGCCGAAGGTGGACGCAGTGATTGCGGAGACAAAGAAAAAACAGGAGGAAAGGGAGCAGGAAAAAGCGGCGGAGGAAGAATGGAACAGGACGATGAACGCCCCGATGGATTCTTTGAAATATAAAGGGCATTATTATTATGTATATGATGATGCAGACTCCTGGGAGGATGCAAAAGAGAAATGCGAGGCTTTAGGCGGGCATCTCGCCACGATGACGACGGAAGGCGAGGATAAAGCCGTATACGAGTACGCAGCGGCATCAGGATATGACACGATCTTTTTTGGAATGTATATGGATTGGGATCAGGATCGGTGGAGATGGATTGTGACAGAAGGAATGATTTATACAAACTGGGCGGACGGAGAGCCGGACACGGGAGGCGGCGACTGCCTGTATGCGACTTATTGCATGAATGACCAGTCGAAATGGAGGGCGCTCAATGCGGAGCAGACATCGTCCTACATCTGCGAATGGGAGTCTTTGGATCAGGCCAGAAAGCCGGAATTCAGGGAGGATACCCGTTTCGATACCGTAGAGCCCGTGTTAAAGCATAAGTCACATTACTACATGATTCTGGAGGGCGAGCAGACATGGGATGAGGCAAAAGCAAGATGTGAAAGCCTTGGCGGACATCTGGCTGTTATTAACGGAAAAAAAGAAAATAAAAAGCTTGCAAATTTCATGAGAAAAAGAGGATATGACTTTGCCAATTTCGGATATACAGACCGGGATTATGAAGGAAATTGGGCATGGGTTGACGGCCGCAAATCCAAATATGAAAATTGGGATAAACTCCAGCCGGATAATTATGAAGAAGGCGAAGATTATGCCATGTTTTATGATGCGTCCAAATACAAATGGAATGACGGAGAGTGGATTGGCGTTTATTTTTGTGAATGGGAAGAATAAGTCTGCCGTAATTACAGAATGTTTTCATTTGCCAATGGCGGAAATGATGAGAGAAAGAATGAGGTGGATCTATGAGTGCAAAGAAAAAGGCAATTATTGCGATTGTTATTGGAGCTGTGATCGGAGTCGCAGTTATGATTTATTTGGTGACGAATGCAGGTGATATGCCGGGAGTTTCCGAAAGGGATATGATGCTGCAGGGCGTACTGATGATTCCGTGTTTTATGTTGTATGCGTTTGGCTATGCATTTGGCTGGAACCGGTGCAAAGGCTTTTTGGCGGGTGCCGCAAAAGTAAGCGCGGATATCGGTTTCTTCTCTTTAATCGTACATATGATAACGGGAAAAGGACTTGGCAAGGGTCTGATGATCTCTATGATTGTATTTTGTTTTGCCATTGGAGTTATATGGCTGCCCGGCCTTGTGTTTGGCATTAAGGATTTGATCAGCGAGCGCAAGGGCGCATATGTTTAGAAGGATGCGGACGCGTTATGTCTGTCGGATTTCGTTTTTTATTTTAGAATAAAGCAGGATCATCTGCTGTCGTTGGCAAATGAAAGGGTTTTGAGAAAGGAAAAGGAAAACAGCTTGAGATTATCGAATTACAGAAAACAGGATTGGAAAAAAATGATGCTGGTTATGACGATTGCGGCTGCGGTGGTAATTGCAGTGATTGCAGCCGGAGTATGGGCAGGAGGAAAAATACTTAAACCCAAAATAACGGCAGTTATTGCGGAATCAAAGGAGCGAAAGGCAGAGCAGCAACAAAGAGAGGAGCAGGAGCAAAAGGCGAAACAGAGGGCGGAAGAAGAAATGAAACCGGAAAATGAAAAAGAGGAAGAAGGAGATGCGGCAGCGGAAGCGGACATCCCCGCAAATTGTTTTCGGTTCGGGGGACACAGTTATTATTATTTTGAACATTCTGAAATTACCTGGGAAGAAGCAAAAGCAAGATGTGAAGCCAGGGGCGGACATTTACTGACAATTACATCGCAGGAAGAACAGGACGCCGTATACGGATATATACAACGGTATGCGCATCCGGATATTGATATCTGGATTGGAATTCAGGCATCAGAATCTGAAAAACCCTGGTCGGAATGGGTAACAGGGGAAGCTGTCACTTATACGAATTGGGGTGAAGGAGAACCGGATGGGACTAACGGACAGTGTTACGGAGCAATTTGCAACGGCGTCAGAACCGGAAGTGGGTATCATATCGACTGCGGACAATGGGATGATCTGAACAATGGAGATGAAACGGTAAGCTGGGGAGGATATCTCTGTGAGTGGGATATGGAAGAAGGAGGAAATGATGCGATATCGGAGTCTGCAGCAGATGGAACCGAAGAAGATTATATTCTTCCGGAGAGCAATATCAGATATCTGGACCGGACGGATTTGGAAGGATTAAATTCAGAAGAACTTCGCCTTGCCAGAAATGAAATATACGCGCGGCATGGGAGAATATTTGAAGATGAGGATTTGCGGGATTATTTCAGTTCTAAAGACTGGTATACCGGAACACTTACACAGGAGCAGTTTCAGGATAATGTGTTTAATGAGTATGAAAAGCAGAATTTGATTTTAATTACAGATTACGAAAAAAATAAAATAAATTAGAAATATTTAAAACAAAGTTGAGAAAATATTAGAATATATCCCATATAGAGGTAGGAGGGATATTAAAATGAGAAAACTAACTATGATATTATCATTTTTTATTTTGATTCTGCTGCCTGGAAATACACAGGAAACAAAAGCGGCAACCATCGAGTGGATGGATTCCGGAGACTGGAGATATTATGTTGAAGACGGTTATGCTGTATTAGGAGGATATGAGGGGGAAGCAGAGGAAGTATCCATTCCGTCTGTATTAGGCGTATATACTGTAAAAAAATTGAGGCGGTATGTGTTCAGCGGAACAAATGTGACATGCATAACCGTGCCGTCTACAGTGGAATATATTGACTCATCTGCTTTTTCTGCAGGGATAGACGCGAATCATTATAGGAAAGAAGGGATAATAGATACCATAAATGTTGATCCGAATAATAGAGTGTATACTTCGCTGGAAGGCATTGTCTATAGTAAGGACAGAAAAAAATTGGTATTTTATCCGGAAGGAAGGGCGGCAGAAAATTTCAGTATTCCATTTGGCGTGGAAAAAATTGATTCCAATGCATTTGAAAATAACATAAATTTAAAAAGCATCACATTTTCAGACAGCGTAAAAACAATTGGCGGATATGCATTTTGTGACTGTACAAATCTGAAGGATGTACATTTGAATGATGGTTTGACAACGATAGAAGATGGAGCATTTTACAGTTGTAAAAGCATGATCTCCATTACGATTCCCAAAACAGTTCAGAGTATGGACTTCCGCAATCCGATATTTGCAAGTGATTTGCAGCTCATTTCAATTAATGTAGATCCGAATAATCAGTATTATTCATCCTTAGATGGAGTGCTTTTTGACAAAAATAAAAAAATTTTATATGTCTATCCGGAAGGCAGGCAGGCAGTTTCTTACACGATACCAAGTACAGTAGAAACGATTAATAGAATAAATAATGCATATCTGGAAGAATTGACGCTTCTTCCAGGTGTAAAAAAAATATCAGACCACGCAATGTTTTATGCAAGCTCCCTTGTGAAAATAAATATGCCGGATTCGGTTGAAGAAATTGGCGAGTATGCATTTTATGGATGTCATAGTCTTAAGGAAATTACGATTCCTTTAAATGTGAAAGTAATTGGTGAGAATCTATTTGCAGAATGCGAATCGCTGGATAAGATAAAAGTAAATAGCTCAAATTGCACATATTATCCAAGTAATAATGTAATACCGGGAAATGCGGTATTGTATGGACACGGAAATTCAACTACGCAGAGATATGCAGAAAGTTATGGCAGAACATTTGTAAATATAGAAACAAATGAAGAAATACAATATGTTTATGATGCGAACAGGCTGCTTGCTTTGCTGCCGTTGCCCAATGGATTTGATTATGGGGAACCGGCATATCCGGGTGTTACATATAAAACGGGAGGGAGCTTTGGAGGATATGCGCCGGGTATCATACATGAATATAATACCTCTGGAGAAAAGTATAAAAATCTAAAGAATTTTACAGATAATTTAGTAAAAAACTGTGCAACAGACAGTCAGAAAATAGATACGATATCAAAGTGGGTGCATGCAAATGTAGAATATAAATTAGGATCTCTGTCGGGCAACAGTATTGATTCCGTATATATTATTTTTGAGCGGTTATATGGCAATTGTATGTGTTTAACCCAACTGACCAATTATATGCTGTATCTGGAAGGAATTCCGACTGTTTCCATTATAGTGCCGGGACATGAGATGGGAGCGGCATTTGATGGGGAAAAGTGGTGTGTAGTTGATTCAACAAGTAATTATATAGGGACTTCAATACCGGATGGATATGGCAAAGTGGATTTCATTATATTCAGCTCCGGACGTCTGACGTTTGATATAAGGAATACAGAGGGCGTTTATCTTGGAGCGGTGGGGTATGATTACATTGATCAGAATACGATAAAAAGCATAACCATACCGTCATTTGTTCAGGGAATTTATAAAGGAGTATTAGACAGTCTGCCCCAAAACACAATTATAAAGGGCACAGTAGGAACGCCTGCAGAAGAGTTTTGCAAAGAAAATTTTAAAAATATCGTGTATTCGGGAACGGAGTTTTCTGTTGTAAATAAACCGTCAGAAGACGGTAAGGCTGTTTCATCTGATAATGAGCAGCAATCCTTGGTGAAAAAAGGACTCATATTCGTAAGGGAAGGCATCCGGTATAAAGTTACAAAAAATGCAACCTCTCAAAAAAAGGCTGCTGTATCCTGCGTCGGCTATACAGAAGGGTTAAAAGGAAGTGTGCGTATACCGGGATATGTAAAGGTATTTGGCGAAATGCTTGAGGTTACGGAAATAGCGGCAAAAGCGTTTAAGAACAATAAGAAAATTACCAGTTTGACAATACCAAACGAAGTCTGCAAAATCGGAAATTATGCATTTGCCGGATGCACAAAATTAAAAAGCTTTGCAACGGGCCAATCGATTTCAAAAATAGGCGCTAATGCTTTTCAAGGAGATGGAAAGTTGAAAACATTAAAAATCCAAACTGGAAAGCTGACCAGACAGAATGTAAAAAAGGCGCTGCGCGAATCAGCGGTCAAAACATTAAAATTATCGTATTCTGCTGTTGGTAAAAAATCGTATTATAAAAAGATTTTTAAAAAGTTAAACAGTGGGAGAAAAGTCAAAATAAAATAGTAATGTGTATGAAACAAGCATTCATAGAAAATAAGAACAGGAGAAGATGTTATGACGCAAAAATACGGCGTATTTCTTGCAAGAATGCAGCCTGTCCACAATGCGCATTTGTTTTTAGTCAATAAAGCTTTAGAGGAATGCGATAAGGTTCTGATTGTACTGGGCAGTGAAAATAAACTGGACATGCTTCGGAATCCTTTTGAGATTTCCCTGCGAGAGAGGATGCTCAGGGAATGTCTTACAGAAGAACAAAATAAAAAAATATCCGTTGAAACGCTGCCTGACTGGTCAATGGAATCGGATCTGGAGGGAGCCGAAATATGGGGAAGATATTTTTACTACAATGTCGTTTCCAGAATTGGGCAGAAAAGGTTTTTTATTTACTATTCAGATGATCCTGCCATATTGGACAGATGGTTTAAAAACACGGAGGTTTTTCCATATATTACATATCGAAATTTTGAGCGGCAGAACCTTTTTGAAGGGCTTTCGTCGACAAAAATCAGACAGGCATTTATCGAACAGGACGTGGAATATATTTCCCGCTATTGTCCGGAATCGGTAGTCAGCCGGTTTACATATCTGTCGTCATACTATAAAGGGGTAACAGATCATCCGAAAGCAGATTTTTCCATGGAATAGCAATACCGAAATTCAATATCTGATTGAGTAAATTCTCCAAATACCGCTATATACAGGTAAATAAACAAAGCGGCATTGGAGGAAAAAGATGATGAAAGAAGATTACCAAAGTTCCATTAAAGAAATTTTTGAAGAGTTCATCGGTTCAAAGGTAACGGAATCCAAAAAAATGGTATCGGAGCAGACAATTACATACACGGCTTATATTGAGAATTCCAGCCATACCTTGAAAAGAAAAATGGATGTCAATGTGAACGGAAAATACGAAAGAATACAGATCGTGGTATATCTGGAACAGGATATTCCGAAACAGAAACATCCGGCAGTCCGTCAGATGATCAATGATATGCAGAAAGAATGGCTTTATGTACGGCTGTATCTTACGGATGAAAGTGATCTGGCAGCCGATTACTGCATGATTATAAAAAAGCCTGACTATGTCGGTTATCAGAAGATGTTTGTCGAAAATGTCAGAGAGATGTTTGCGCATATTGTAAATGTTTCCATGGAATATGCAGCGGCCGTAGAGAAGGCTTTAAAGGATGAAGATGTTTTGCAATCCGGGTTTTGCCGGGATCGGGTTGAATTTAATCCCTTCCGAAACATCTCGTGGGCAAGGTGCTCCTTGTCGGACAAATCCACGGTAACAGGGAAAGAAAATGCATTGATAGAATATGACCGCGTCATTTTGGGAGAAGGCGCAGTATACAGCACAAACTGCAGTGAAACGCAGTTGAATAACAATGTGCTTGTGTGCGGCAGCAGCGGTTCCGGAAAGACCATGTCCATATCGGAACCAAGACTTCTTTATACCCGTCATTCAAGTCTGGTTATGACGCTCTCCAAAAGAAGGCTGATTGCAAAATATACCCGTCTTTTCCGCAGCAGAGGCTATCAGGTCTGGGATTTGAATTTTGTTTCGCCGGAAGAATCGCAGATTTCCTATGATCCGCTGCAGTATTTAAAAAACTGGGTAGATGTCACATATCTGGCAGAGGCAATCGTAATGGCGGACGCCAGAAAAAAGGATTCCAAAGCAGATCCATACTGGGATCAGACTGCCGTCAGCCTGCTCTCCGCATTGATTGCCCATGTGCTTATGACAAAAGAACACGGCAGCATGGCGGATGTGGTTCAATTATTTCATGTCCTTAGAATAAAATCAATAGACGGCATGATAGAAACAACATTAGACAGTGATTTTGAATTGCTCCGCAAGGCGGATCCTCATTGTTTTGCCGTTGCCTGTTGGGATTCTTTTCACCAGACGCCTATTCGGACATCCGGCTGCATCTATTCAGCATTGGGCACCATGTTAGATAAAGTATTTACACCCCAGCTTTGCAAAATGATAAAGAATGCAGAGAAAATTGATTTTCATAAACTCTCCCGTGAAAAAACGCTTTTATTTGTTACGACTTCTCCGGTTAACCCGGCTTTAAATGCTTTTGCCAATATATTTTACAGCCAGATGTTTAAGGAACTGTTTGAAATCGGGGAGGCAAATGAAAATGGACAGTTGGACAGGCCGGTGCATGTGTTGTGCGATGATTTTGCCTGTGGTGCAAAAATTTTAAATTTCGCGGAATATATCTCCATTTTCAGGGAAAAAGGAATATCTGTAACGATGATGCTGCAAAGTGAAAGCCAGTTGGAATCCATCTACGGCGACGGTGATGCGACCACGATTATCAACAATTCGGATACATATATTTATTTAGGCGGGATTGACCTGTATACAGCCAAATCGGTCAGCCAGAGGTTAAATAAGCCGTTGGAAGACGTGCTTTCCATGCCTGTCGGAACGGAATATATATTCCGGCGCGGACAAAAGCCGATTGCCACGAAAAGATATGATATTTTGAACGACAGAGAATATCAGGCGCTGATGCAGGCGGAGCGGCAGTCCGCAGATGAAGAATTGGATTGGGAGACCGATGATTTAGAACCGGAAGAGGAAGAGTTGGAATGGAGTATAGAGGATCTTCTGGATGAATAAAAAAAGAGAAAGGAGCACGGTATTTATGAATATGCAGAAGAAAAGCAGCAACGGAATCACGCTGGTTCCGTTGGAAAGCTGCCTGTTAAGCGACAGGACGGTTTTCATTACAGGAAAAATCGAAGAAACGAGCGCGATTGAATTTGTTAAGGAGCTGATGGTTTTAATCAGGGAAGATGATAAGGCTCCCATCCGGATTATGATCAATACGGTCGGCGGCGAGATCAACAGCGGAATGCTCATCTATGACGCCATCGTGTCCTGTCAGACGCCGTTGGAAATGTACTGTCTCGGGAAGGCGTTCAGCATGGGCGCGGTAATCTTTGCCGCAGGCAGGAAGGGAAGCCGGTATATGTTTAAAAACAGTGAGCTTATGGTGCATGAACCATTAATCGGCAATCAGGTGGGAGGCAGCAGCTCTTCCATTCAGTCCATTTCAAAGACATTGATTGAGACAAAGAAAAAGCTGAACAGGATACTGGCAAAGCATACCAGAAGAACAGAAGAAGAGGTTGAGCAGGCAACGGGATACGATCATTATTTTCAGGCGGAAGAGGCAATTGCATTTGGCCTGGCGGATCATGTAATCGGATTTACGGAAATGATTATGGGTGGAACAGATGACGGATACAATCAGGGAACATTATAATTTATATTACAGGTACGAGTTAAAGCCGGGAAACGATGCCGCGGAGACAGTCAACAGTCTGTATGACGCTGTCATGCGTAATGATAAAGAAGCGCTGGGAGAGGTTATCCGGATTCTGGCCTCTAATACATATTTTCTGGCGGCAAAAAGACTGGGTGCAGCCGGTATGAATGAGCCGGAAACTCTGGATGAAGTCATGCAGGAGATCAAAACTGAGGTTTTTAAGAAAGCCTTCCGCGGTTTTCCCGAAAAAGTCACGGAGGAAGGCTTTTTTGGCTACCTTGTCAGAATGGCCGAAGTCTGCTGCAGCAATTATAAAAAGAAATATTTCGGCAGAAAAGACGTGCTTTTGAATGAGCAGGAGAAAGAGGATTTTTTCGGACAGATACAGGATAGCTGGAATACGGAAGATTTTTATATGGAGGGGGAAAAGCGGCTTGTGCTGAAAGGCATTCTGGAGTTTTACATGGATGCACTCAGCGGCACAGAGGCTCCGCCTTATCAGGTTCTGACATACTGCTATGCCGTACTGATCCCGCAGATGTTGAAAAGGACATGCAATCCGGCATTGTTGGAGCAGATAGATACGATAAGCAGAGGGAAGGGAGGAAAGTCAGATTCCCATTATAATGAAATCACCGGACGGCTGGAAGGTGAAATTGCCAGGGACAGCGTAATCCTGATGAATTGGGCAATGAACGCAATGCATGGACTGGAGTCCGGCGCTCTGGATCAGGAATTTTTGGAAATTTACCGTTTGGAGCCTTTGGGAAGGAAAGAATTCCGCTGGGGCGCCGTCTATGAAAAAAATATGAATCAAACATATCTGGGGACGCTTGTGAAAGAACTTGTCATTACAGATGTGTTTTCCAAAAACGCCATGAAGAACTGGCCGGTTCGGATGGCAAACAGCCTTTTGCGTGACACAGAAAAAATAGCGATGAAAAATACAGAGTTTCGGAACAAAAGCAGGGATATTGCGGAAGATTTCTTTTGCAGATAAAGGAGGGAAAAGATGCATATATCGGAAAATCAGCTGAATGAACTTGCGGGCGCATATGTAAAAGAACAGATTCTGAATGACAGGCAGCTTGGAATCAAACGGCACATGGCGGAATGCGACGGCTGTTATGAGCGGTTTTGCGTCCGTTACGCGCTGTTAAAATCATTATGCGAAGTAAATCTATTTTCGCCGGAAACGCTGGAAGAAACGCCCATAAAGCAGGTTTTTCTGAAAATAAAGGCAGTAAAAGAGGCGGTTCATATTGTAAAAAATACCATATCGCCTGACTGGGATTTTATCAAAATGCCGCAGCTTTCCGCAGCCCGGGGCGAAAACAGGGACATGGCGGAAGTATTTGAAAATGCCAGCTCGGAATATTCTTATATCAAGTGCGAAAAAGACCGGATTACCATTCAGTTGGACGGAGATGTATTTCCGGCGGAGCGCTTAAAATTATATGTCCGTTCCGGTGAACAGGAACTACAGTACGATTTTTCATATAATACGGAAACAGAATGTTATCAGGCAATCTTCGACAGGGGAATTCTGGGTGAAGAAGGCGTAATTGAAATTGCAGGGACAGAAAATGGCGAATAATTTTCAGGTATTCTGCCGTTATATAGACGATGCCGGGATGGCAGAGCGACAGGGAAAAATCAGGCGAGCGCATCGATATTTGAAACAGGCCGCCGGCATAGAGCTGGATTTTATGCAGGAAACCAAAGTATGGATTTTAGAGTATTATGAAACGGTTCTGCATCTGCTTTATGATAAAAAAGCAGATCAGGCAGCATGCTGCAATACACTGCTGCTGCTCCGCAAAAAGGCAAAAGAGGGAAGATATTCCGGAGAAATCCTCTATGTCGTAATTAAAGATATGTATACGCGGCTTTTGATGCAGGTTCTGGCAAACCAAAGCCGCAGGTCGGAAGATTTTGCAGAGTATGAAGAAATCGCGCTGGAATTTATAAATATTATAGAAAAAGAAAAACAGTATACGATAGACGGAAAAGACGTATATTCTTTTATGTACGGCGTGTTAGGCGTTCATTATCAAAAACAGGGAAAGATGGCGTTGGCGGAAACTTATCTGAAAAAAGTCGGGCAGAAGTTTCAAAACGTTGAATGCCTGTCGCAATGCGCTTTTTCTGTGCTGGTACATTTGGTACATATATATGTTTTTCTGGGAAATATGGAGAAAGCGGAACTGACAGTTTTATTTTTGTGGAAAAATCTGGAGGACGGAGGCGTAGACTGCCCCTATCAGCCGGATGTACAGAGGCTTGCCTTGGATTATGTTTATATTCTGGATGTGACGAGGCGGTGGGAGGAAGCAAATGCATTTATGTGGGAATGCATGAAAAAGAAACGGGTTTATTTCTTTTCGCCGGATGACTATTGTATGCTTTTTTACGGTTCTTATATTTCGATGATGTTGAGAGCGCAGCAGCAGATTCCTCATAAAATAATAAAAAAAATCTCCCGCATAATAAAAAGCATAAAGCGCCGCGGCAATGTAGAGGAATGGAAGGCATGGCACAGGTGCAATTATTATCAGATCTGTTATTTTGCGGAAAAAGCGAGAAAGAATCCAAATGCATCCGTGAATCTGGATCGGAGCGTTCGTATTATGAAAGAAGAAATGTTTTCCGAAGTGGAGAGGCAGGTTTATTTTTCATCCATGGCAAAGGCAATTTTTGAATATAAGCAGGAAGAGCAGGATGACAAGGCCGTACAGTGCGGCAGAGACATCATGGAAAAGCTGATTTTGTTCTATTCTATGGCAGAATATTATCTGGATAATGAGAAAATGGAACAATATCTGACGGTCTGTAAAATCGGATTTCAGCTGGCATATTCCGTATTGTTTCAATATGCTTTGGCAGAAGAAAAACTGGAATATAGTATGAACTATAAAAATATTTTCTGTTCCGCCCTTCGATTGCGGAATCAGTATGAAGATTTGGAGCACAGGGAAAAACATGAAAATGCGCTGAAGTATTATAAAATAAAAGATCTGGAAAAACAGATGCCGAAAGACTCCGCTGCGATAGAATTTTTGTACATAAATCCGGATACATGGAGATCCGGAGAACTGCTGCAGGAGACAACGACAGAAGAAGTGTGTCTGGAAATATTTGCATTTATAAACAAAAAAGACAGGTGTCTGCTGCGGCAGCATACCGTCAGGGAAACTAAGGATTTGCAGAAGCGGATTCATCAGCTGACGGATCTTTTAAAATCCGGAAAAGGAAAATACAAACAGCTGGCAGCCGGTATTTATCAGGAAATTTTGAAACCTTTGGAGAAAGATTTGAAAGAAATGGATCGCATTTGGATTTCTCCGGACCGGGAATTGTGCAGCCTGCCGTTTGAGATTTTACTGGAAACGGCGGAAGAAGAGCTTTCCCGGAAAAATATTCTTTATATACGGTCTTTTCGGGATTTTTTTGAGACGTGGCAGGAGGACGCCGATTGCGGGGAGACAGCCTGCGTGATTGGAAACCCGGCATTTAGTCTGGGAGATCCGGCAGCAGAGTGGAATGAAAACTTCAACTCCCGTTATTTGACAGAGCAGGCAGAGCCTTTGCCGTACAGTGAATATGAAGCAAAGACAGTATCCGGGATGTTGGGAGGGGACTGCTATATTAGAAAATCGGCCTCCAAATACACCGTGCAGAGCGGATACCGCTATCTGCATATCGCAACCCATGGAATTCGTCTGCAGGAAGAAAAAAATCCCTGGTATGAGAGTACATTGGCCTTTTCCGGAATGGTGGATTTTCTGCGTACAGGAAAAGAACAATCCGGATACGGGAATGGGATTCTGACGGCAGATGAGATCAGCAGAATGAAATTGGACGGAACGGAACTGGCAGTGTTATCCGCCTGTAACTCCGGAAACAGTATTTTTTCTAAACTTGAGCAGCAGACGGGGCTTCATATTGCATTTGGAGCCGCGGGAGTAAAATATGTCGTTTCCTCGCTGTGGGAAGCAGATGATCTGGCAGCGGCTTTCTTTATGTTTTACTTTTATGAGGAAATCAAGAAGAAAGCGTCTGTTCCCAGGGCTTTGCATACCGCCAGACGCAGCCTGCGGAATATGACGGTGGGCGATGTCAAAAAGCTGTCCGCATGGGAGCCGGAATTTTTCCAAAATGCAGAAGTGAGGGAGAGACTCAGCTTTACAGGGGTGCCGGAGGGCTATCGCTTATACAGCTACCCTTATTACTGGGCGGGATTTGTCTGTTATCAATGTATGAATGAGAAGATATAAGACATCCCCCGTTATAAAATGCATACAGAGCGTCTATGCCCCCTCGCTTTCTAATGGGAATGGTACAAAGACGCTCTTTTCTTTTTGTTTTCAGAACCATCATTTCGCATATGTTTCGGCAAGCTCTCTTAAATTCTCCCGATGCTCCCGAATCCATGCGTCATACGTCATACCGGCATTCTCTATAGTCTGTCCCAGCTCTACAAGAAACTTCGGTATATTCTCCTCTGTCATCACACAGAGATCAGCGCCGAAAGCCTCTTCTCCAAGGGTATCACAGCCGCTTTCAAATACCGCATAAGCCGCCTTCGGTCCTTCCGGAGACTGTTTTACTGCGCCGCGAAATCCCAGTGGAGAAATCTGATGCGCGCTGCAGGAGGAAGGACAGCCGGAAATGCGGATTTTCGGAAGAACGCCGTCGGCAAACTGATAAGGGCGCACCGCATCGACACAGGCCTTTAACAGCGTCTGGGAATCCCTTACGCCCTGTTGGCAGATGTGGTTGCCGATACAGGCGGTGGAGGTTTCAAATAACGTCTCCGCTCCGTCGTCCGTCAATGCAAGCAGCGTTTCCGCCTCTTTAGCCGTACAGTTAATCAAATACATGCCTTCGTCCGGAGAAAGGCGGATTTCAATCTCTTCCATTGGCAAAATCGCATCGTATAATTTCTGCAGAAATTCGGGCGTAGGATTTCCGCCCACAGGATGATACGATACGGCATATAATCCCGGCTGTTTTTGGGCAATGGCACGGGGATGTGAGATGGAGCCGTCTCCCTTTTTTGTAACCGTAAAAGGGGTTACGGAAATTTTCAGATCTTCTGCCGGTAAAGCGGATTTTAATTTTTCATCAAACGCCTGTCGGAAACCTTCTGCGCCCAAGGTATCCTGCAGATATCTGGTTCTTGCCCGGCCGCGGTTTTCGTAATTGCCGTATGCGGTAAAGGTATCCACCATAGCTTTGATATAATAGAGAATCATATCGGGAGCAATGTGATTCGCCACACAGACGCCCATTTTCGGATTGTTTCCAAGACCGCCGGCGGCATAGACGTCGAAGGTATGGTCTTCGTTTGCCACAAAGCCCAGATCGCGGAACGTAGCGTGAGGGGCATTGTCCGGCGTGCTGCAAAAGCAGACTTTCAGTTTGCGGGGGAGTTTTACTTTATCAATAAAACCCAGCAGATAGTCGGCTGCGGCACTGACATAGCCTGTCATGTCAAAAGGCTCGTCCGTCGTTACGCCGCTTAAAGGAGACATCATGACATTACGGGGATAATCCCCTCCTCCGCCCCGGGTAAAAATGCCATGCTGCCAGGCCTCTTCGATCAGGCTGCAGACAGTATCTTTCGTTAAGTTGTGAAGCTGAACGGTCTGGCAGGTAGTCAGATGAATGCGGTCAATGCCGTATTTTTTGATGCTTTCCGTAATAAACCGGAGAGAATCTTTGGAAACCCTTCCGCCGCCAAGCCGAAGGCGCAGCATACTTTGTTCGCCCCCTCTTTGGGCATAACTTCCGAAAGCACCGGAAAAATGTTTATATTCGGCAACGGATAATTCCTTTTTGTAAAATTTGTCTGTGACGTCTCGAAATTCTTCAATCTCTTTTTGAAATTCTTTTGCATAATCTTTCATAATTATATGATCCTTTCCTGCTTAATGATTGTGTATCCATTTCACACATAAAAGAATGTCAGGAGCGCATTTCTTTTTATGCCAGCAAAAAACTGCCTTATCTATAGTATAAGGCAGTTTTCTGAAAATATAAACAAAAATATTTTATTCTATAATTGTAGATTCCGTGCTGTCTGCGTAGGGATCGTCATAAATAAATTCATTGGAACTCCGGAAAATCGTATTGCTGGAACCTACCTGGCAGACGGTAACGGTATCGCCGTCTTTGATATCTGCGGCATTCAGCCGGAGTCTGGAGCTGTTGACATAATAGGTGGATACCTTTTCACCATTGACGTAAATTCGGCTCCAGCGAGTGAAATTTTTGCCGTTGACGGTGATGTAGCCCGTCGCAGTAGAAGGCCAAACACTTGTGACAGAAGTTTCTTCCACACCCATGACAAGCTCAGATGCCGGATAGGGATTTGTGCCGTTGTATGCGTAGCGTTCTCCGTAAAGCAGGTCGTATTGCAGCTGGTTCAGTCCATCCAGGTATTCTTCGCTATGCCGCAGGTTTTTATCCAGGGCATTTTGTTCATAAGTAAATATCGTTCCTTCGTGGATGCCCAAAGCATTGGTAGTGCTGGCCAGCAGTTCGTATGCTGCAAGATCGGCGTCTTCCTTGGCCAGACCAAAATTATTCCAGGTAGCGTATTTGGTTTTAAAGGTATCTCCCGATACCATATCGCTCTCTTCTAAACTGAGGCTTGGAAGATGATCTCCGAAAAATACAACAATAGAATCTTCATCCCGTTCTTCTAAAGCAGATGTCAGGTTTTGGATGAATTTATCTACTTCGTGAATCATATTCACGTAGTATTCCCACTGGTTATTTGATGCCTCGTCAGCTGCTCCGCTTACGAGGATTTCCGGATCTGTCAATACTTTATCAGTGGGATAATCGCCATGTCCCTGTACCGTAATCGTATAGACGAAATCAGACTGATCCGGAGTGGCGTCAAGAGCCTTGATGGTCTCGCCGATTAAAATATCGTCTGTGGGCCAGGAGCGAAGGGGCGTGTATTGTTTGATGTCCATAAGCTCTTTACTGGTAAAGGAGTCAAATCCCATCATGGAAAAAGCATTTGCCCGGCTGTAAAAATTACCGCCGTTGTTATGTACCACATGTGTTCCGTATCCGATTTTGGAAAGGTCGGATGCAATGCTTTCACAGTCCGTCTGTTTTAAAATCGTTTTATAAGGATATTCTCCTGTTCCGAAATACTGCATGCTCATACCCGTTAAAATTTCAAATTCCGTATTGGCAGTTCCTGCGCCTACCACCGGAACTGTCAGATAACCCGTAGAGTATTCTTCAGTTAGAGACCGGAAAACAGGAATCGGATCTTTGGAAAACTGCAGGTATTTGACTTCTGTAGGATCAATAAAGGATTCCAGAAGAACCACGATGATGTTGGGATTGTCTTTTTTGACGGTAACGTCTTTTTTGGACTGATCTTTCGCGGAATCAACGGTTTCTTTGGAATAATTGTCCGGTTTACGCATGCCCCGGTCAACAACGCTGGTAGAAAAACCGTAAACGAAACCGTAATTTTCGTAGCCCTGAGCAATGTTGGCAAAATAAGAGGCCAGAATATTGGAATTCTGCGCTGCCTGAGTTGTAATCGGGAGCATCAGAAAACAAAGGACTACCATACAGGGAGTTAAAAATTTCCGACGAGTCCCCTGGAATTTAGGACCTTTGAAAAACATATAAACACATAATGCAAGGAACAGCCCTACAATACATACCACCATAGTGGCCTCTCTTGCTGTAAAATAGCTCGTATTCTGCATGGATAAAAGATCAGAAATACATTTTAAGTCCGTGTAGCCGAAGGGAGTTACCCGGTTCGATAAAATACATCCGTTGACCGTTCCCAAAAATAGCCAGAATCCGCTGATAAAAATACGGCCGAAGGCTCTTTGGCGGATCAGATAAACCAATGCCAGCGAAGAAAATATAATAAAAGAATTATAAGCAAAAGCCAGTGTATGGCCGGCAAGGAAGTCAAATGCCTTTCCTATGGAATGTCTTGAAATCACTTCAATGGTAAAACACAGCAGCATAGAAAGCAGCGTGTGGCCTAGAAGTGAATAACGGTTCAGAAAAGTGATAATCTGGTCTTTCTTTTCCGGAGATATATTTGGTTTTGAAATACGATGTCCAAATTTCATATGGATTCCTCCTTAGGTTTAAAGTTGTTCGGAACAATATCTGATTCCGACATGTATTGAAAATAGCATAATATATGTACTTTTTATTCGGCATGTACAAAAGAATATAACGAAAAAAGTTAAAAATCAATGGAAAACTTCTATAAAAATTTCTTAAGAAAAATTCAAAAAACACTCAATATATATAAATTATGTCCGTTTTGTGAAATACAGAACAGAAATGAAAAGAAAGTACTGGAAATGGGAGCATACAACCATTAAGAAATTATTAAGAAATCTTATTAATTTCAAAAAAGGGTTGACAATACCTGGATTTACAGACTATTGTATTATCAGAATAATACAGTTGAAGGAAATACTCTCCGAGCATTCTTACATGCTCTGAAAAGACACGTGATACATATATAGAAAGGAAGAAAAGCTTGGATACATTAATCGAAGTGAAACATCTTATGAAAATTTATAATCCCGGAGAAAATGAAGTCCGTGCGTTAAACGACGTGTCCCTTCAGATCTTTCGGGGAGAATTTGTAGCAGTGATCGGGCAGTCCGGTTCCGGGAAATCTACCTTTATGAATATGTTAGGATGTTTGGATGTCCCTACTTCCGGCAGTTACTATTTAAATGGAAAAGATGTGGCGGGGCTTTCAGACGACGAGCTTTCAGAAATCAGGAACAGAGAAATCGGTTTTATTTTTCAGGGATTCAATCTGATTCCGAATTTGACGGCCCTTGAAAATGTAGAACTGCCTTTGATCTATCGGAATGTACAGGCCGCCAAACGTCATGAGCTCTCAGTAGCTTCTTTAAAAAAGGTGGGATTGGAAAACCGTATGGATCACAAACCCTCGGAAATGTCAGGAGGACAGCAGCAGAGAGTGGCGATTGCAAGAGCCCTTGCAGCAGCGCCGCCGGTGATTTTGGCAGACGAACCTACCGGTAATCTTGACTCGGCTTCCAGCAAAGAGATTATGCAGATTTTAAGAGATCTCCACGACGAAGGCAGAACGGTTATATTGATTACCCATGATAATAAAATTGCGGCAAGTGCAAAACGCGTGATCCGAATTATGGATGGAAAGATTGTGTCTGATACCCGTTTAAACGAAGAGGAAAAAAACATTGACCAGATAGCGGCTCAAATAGAAAAGGAAGGAAATGAGGAATAAATGATGTTCAGGAAAAATCAAAGCAGAACAGGAATTATGGAACAGAAGCCTAAAAAGAAAATAAAAAAATGGAAAATTGCAGCAGCAGTGATCGCAGTCGTTGCAGCAGTGCGAATCATAGGCGGAATTTTTCTGGGAGGGAAAAACGAATACATTCCTATGGTAGATACAGCGGAAGTGACAGAAGGAGATATTACCTCGTCATTAGATACCAGCGGAGTGATTGCAAGTGAGCTGACCAGAGTGTATGCCTCTCCTGTGAATGCCCAGATCGGAGAAATTCCGGTGGTATTAGGCCAGAGCGTGCGAAAAGGAGATTACCTTCTTACCTATGATACGGCGTCTCTGCAGAAAAGTTATGATATTGCAGAACTGCAGGCAAAAGCTGAAAATGCCGCCAGCAGCGATACATTACAAAAGAGCAGCGAAAGCGCCGGAGATTTAGCGGCAAGCGCCAGTGAGATCAACACCCTGCAGGGGCAGATTGATGCTTTAAATGGAGAAATTGCTGCGCTGCAGGCACAGGCTACAGGAAATGAACTGGCGGGCAATAAAAATGCAGCAATCAATGAGGAGATTGCCGCGCTTACTGCAGAAACGGAAGGAATTGCAGCTCAGATTGCAGCATTGGAAAGCAAGCAGGAGCAGGGAGGTCTTACAGAAAGCGAAAAAACCAAATTAAGCAATTTGAAAAAAGAGCAGAAGACCAAAGAAAAATCCATTGAAAAGAAAAAGAAATCCATGAAAAAATCCGTAGATCTTGCCAACAGTCAGACGACGATTCAGGCACAGCTGACGCAGAAGAACAGTGAACTGGCGGAACTGCAGGGCAGGCTGGCAGAGGCGGAAGCCAAAAACTCAGCTGCAGAGGCGGGGATTTTATCCGAGTCTGCAAAGGCAAATATCAGCTATACCAGACAAGCCTCAAAACTTACTTTAGAGCAGAGTGCGGACGACCTGTCCAAGGCCAAAGCCGGGATTGCGGCAGATTTTGACGGAATTGTTACAGAAATCGCCGTTTCCTCCGGAACGGCGGCGGCAGAGGGAACACCCTTAATTACGCTGGCCAGTGCAGACGATATGTGTATAGAAGTACTGGTATCAAAATACAATCTGGAAAATCTGAAAACAGACCAGGAGGCAGAGATTTATTTTCAGGATAAGGAGTACAAAGGAAAAATCAGCTATATCAGCAAAATTGCCCAATCGACAGAATCCGGTTCTGCAATGGTTATGGTAAAGATACATATAGAGAATCCGGATGATGCGCTGATTCTGGGATTGGATGCAAAAGCGGTGATTAACCTGGGAACGGCAGAAAATGTGCTGGTGGCTCCCGTATCATCCGTCAATTCAGATATCCAGGGAGATTTTGTATATGTAGTGGAGGAAGACGTTGTAGTAAAAAAATATGTTACAACAGGAATGTCCTCTGCGGAGGAAATGGAGATTAAAAGCGGCCTCTCGAAAGGAGAAAAAGTAATTACTACAGTGGATTCCAGTATTATGGAAGGCATGACCGTGGCAGAAAATGCGCAGCAGGATTTGGAAACTGTTCTGACAACGGAAACAGTAGAATAGGAGGCATCTATGTCGCAGTTTTTAGAATATCTGAAAATGGCCGTATCGAATATCAAGGCCAATAAGATGCGCTCTTTTTTGACGATGCTTGGAATCATCATCGGTATTTCTTCTGTTATTTTGATTATGTCTTTGGGAAATGGAGCCAGAAATGTAATTACAGAAGAAATGTCAGGCATTGCATCGGGACAGATTGCGTTGTATACCTATGATGAAACGGGAACTTACTATATAACAAATGACGATATCCAGGCGATTGAAGCAGAGATCGGCGGAATCAAAGCAGTGAATACATATATGTCCTGTGATGGAAGCACAGCCACCAAAAAGGGAGAATTTCAGGTGTCTGCCAGTGGGCAAAGGGCCTCCTATCCATACTTTTCCAACACAGGTATTTTGAAGGGGAGATATTTTAGTGAAACAGAATATCTTTCCGGACAGCCTGTATGTGTGATTGGAGAGGCAGATGCGGTGCGTCTGTTTGGTTCCACCGATATTCTCGGTATGAATCTGGATGTAACTCTTTGGGGAACAGAAGTGTCTTTTCGGATTGTGGGCGTGGAGCAGGAAGAACAGAAATCCATGTTTACCTTTACTTATGAAAATTCCCCGGTGTACATTTATTTCCCACTGACCGTATTGGAGCAGGTCTACGGTATGGAATTAAATACCTTTTATCAGATCTATCTTATGGCGGAAGAAAATGCAGATACGGCGGCAATTACGACCCAGGTGGTAACTCTGTTGGAACGGCGGCATCAGTGCTACGGCGAAGATATTTACCAGTATGAGAGCTTTAATGATTATATGACCACAGTCAACACCGTGATCAATGTAGTGACCATGCTGATCTCTCTGGTAGCGGCAATTTCACTGGTTGTAGGCGGAATCGGCGTTATGAATATCATGCTGGTATCTGTGACAGAGCGGACAAGAGAAATCGGCATCCGAAAAGCTCTGGGCGCCAAAACACGCTCCATTATGCTCCAGTTTCTGTCGGAATCAGCTATTATTACCATGATCGGAGGGCTCATTGGAATTATAAGCGGAATTGGAGGCGCTTTTTTGGTGGCAAAAGTTGTATCCGCCATCAATCCTATGTTTTCTTTCACCCCCTCTGTGAGCATTACAACAATCCTGTTCACTACACTGTTTTCTTCTGCAATCGGCTTGTTTTTCGGCATTTATCCGGCCAGAAAAGCCGCAAAACTAAGCCCCATAGAAGCCCTGCGGAGAAACTGAAAACAAATCTATAGCAGATGCTGTCTGAGGTAAATGATTGACAAATAAATTACCATAAAACAAATTTTCAAGTTACACTTGCAATTTGCCTCAAAAATTATTAATATAAGAAAAAGGTATCGGAGGATACCTTTTTTTGGATAGATGGAACAACTGGCAGAAAACGGCATATAGTATAGTGATATTGTGAATGGAGCCATGACAGTGAATTATTTTGAAGAGCCTTATTCAAGGGTGCAAAAGGAGTATGGACAGGGGCTGCCGTTTTATCTGACATACCCGATGACAAACGTATATCAGACAGAAAAAGAGTACGAGCGGGATATGGAGCGCATGAAAGAAATGTATCCAAAACGCATGAAGAAACTTCTTGCATATGTGGAAGAAGAATGTGACAAAATGGAGTACGAAGGCAGCGTCATGTATGATGAATATCCGGATAAAGTGCTTTTGTACCGGGCTGCAGCAGGCATTTACGATAAGGCAGTTCCGGTACAGGAAACAGAGCGCAGAGACAGAGGCAGAGACAGAGATCTCATGGATGTGATACAGGTGCTTATGTACGACGAAATACACAGACGCAGGGGCAGACGAAGGAGATGCTGCCGGAAGTGGTGGTAGAAGAAGACTGGATTCGGCCATGGTTTTTGTGAATTCAAAAGCCATGGCATACGGCAGAACATGAAAGGTGAACGAGATGCTATGAAAAAAGGCATATTAAAGATAGTCATATTAATTGCAGTTTTCTGCGCCGGAGTGTTGGGTTTTGGAAAACTTACCAATCATTCCAATAAGGATCTGACGACAGAAATGGCAGATGCAACACTTCCTGTGATTTCTTTATATGCACAGGATGCCGGAACAAAAGAACGGATGGAGATCAATGAACTGCGGGGGTATACCTCTCCCATGAATGCCATATATATGAGAGATACAATTACGCCTGTTGGCGAAGATCGAATCTTACCGGTTCGGGTGCGGCTGTATGACACTCAGGTCAGTGGGATTTCCTATGAGATCCGCAGTCTGGATATGGACAGGCTGATTGCGGATACCAGAGTAGAGGATTATGTCAAAGAGCAGGGAATGATCAAAGCAGATATTACCATTCAAAACCTTCTGGAAAAAGGTCAGGAATATCTGTTTATTATAAAACTGGAATCTCAGGATGATACGATTTATTATTATACGAGAATCATAGAAGAAGAGGATTGCCATACAGACAAGTGCGTTGCCTTTTCCATGGACTTTCACAATAAGACCTTTGATGCGCAGGCATCAAAGGAGCTGGCAACTTATCTGGAGCCGAATGCTTCCGGGGACAATTCGACTCTGAGCAGAGTGGACATCCATTCCAGTTTGAAACAGGTGGCATGGGCGGATCTGAATGGAGAGCGGCTTACGACGCCGATTCCGTCTATAAAAGAGATCAACAGCTCCTATACCGTTGTGGTTTTGGATTATCTGGTAACATCAACGGGAATAAACGGAGAACTGGAATATTATAATGTAGAAGAATACTACCGCATCCGATACACAAACGAAAGAATGTACCTTTTAAATTATGAGAGAAATGCGGAGCAGATTTTCCGGGCAGAGAATCTGGAGGTTTATGACAATTATATTCAACTGGGAATCAGAGATCCGGATGTGGAATTCGCCTCTAACGAGAAAGGAGATATCGTCTGTTTTGTACAGGGGGGCGAACTCTGGAGTTATAATGAGACAAGCAATCAGCTGTCCCAGATATTCAGCTTTATCGGCAATGAAGGAATTGATGACAGAGAAAATTACAGAGAGCATGATATCCGGATTATCCGTATCGATGAAACAGGGAGCGTCAACTTTGTGGTTTACGGATATATGAACTGCGGCGTTCATGAAGGAAAAGTCGGTATCTGTGTATACCAGTATGACAGCGTAGCCAATACAGTAGAGGAAGAGCTGTTTATTCCTTCTGATGAATCTTATCAGGTAATGAAGGCGGATCTGGGTCAGCTTATGTATGAAAACGGGCAGATGATTTTCTTTATTATGTTAAACGGAACAGTCTACCGGATTGACCTGATGCAGATGCAGGTCAAAGAATATATCACAGGACTGACGGAAGGAGCTTATGCGATTTCCGATTCCCACAGATATTTTGCGTGGGTGGAAAGCGAAGATATCAATCAAGCGGATACAATACATTTTATCAA
Organism: uncultured Lachnospiraceae bacterium; assembly: GCA_910585825.1. Taxonomy (GTDB): domain Bacteria; phylum Bacillota; class Clostridia; order Lachnospirales; family Lachnospiraceae; genus Roseburia_B. Next base: position 98,845 of record CAJUEY010000001.1, read on the forward strand.
TCTGGATACAGAAGAACGCAAAGAAATTTCCGCAGATTCCGGAGAATATATGAAGGCGCTGGGATTTATGGAAGACGATTTTGTGTACGGCGTGGCCAAAGAGTCGGACATCCATCAGGATCTGGCGGGCAAGCTGACTTTTCCTATGTATCAGGTCAGAATTTTAGAAGCGGATTCTTTAAATATTCTCAAGTCTTATGAGAAACCGGGATTTTTTGTTTCAGATATTGAAATTAAGGATTATATCATGTATTTAAACAGAATACAGTACAATGGCATGGCATATGTGGAGGCTCCCCAGGATACGATTATGAACAGGGAAGGAGACAAAGCGGCGATTGTAAGCATACACAGCTCCGTAACAGAAGTGAAGGAGACGCAGATACAGCTTTCTCTGGCAGAAGAGGTCAGGGAGGCGGCGCCAAAGATCCTGACGCCCAGGGAAGTGGTTTTGGAAGAAAAAAGAGAAATTACTTTGAATGATACCGGTGAAAAGAGCAGTTATTATGCTTATGCAAGAGGAGATGTCCTTCGGGTAACGGATGATTTGAAAGAGGCTGTTTCTGCAGCCAACCAGGAAATGGGAGTTGTAATCGGCAGCAGACAGCAGTATGTCTGGAAACGGGCCAGAAAATCCATACAGCCGGCAATGGAAGTAAAAGCAGGAGATGAAGACGCAGGAGGCTCTTCTATAGCCCAGTGTGTCAGCGCCATGTTGGAGCAGGAATCCATCAACATTGGCGTGACGGCTTTGATTGGTCAGGGCAAGACGCCGAAAGAAATTTTAGAGACCACGATGGAAGATGTAACGGTGGTGGATTTAAGCAGATGCAGTCTGGAAGAAGTTCTTTACTATGTCAGTCTCGGGGCGCCGGTGTTTGCCATGCGCAGCGATACGGAGGCTGTGCTGGTGACAGGATATGATGCGAATAATGTATATCTGTATGATCCTACTGGCTCTGTGGAAGAAAAAATGGGACAAAATGATGCTGCAGAAATGTTTGAGCATGCCGGAAATATCTTTTTTGGTTATATTGTAGAACAGTAAGACAGGAAGAAAAGGCAGCTATTCTGTTTGGGGTTCTGTAAACTGTGAAGACGTAGGCTGAATAGTAACAGAAAAAGGCTTAAAATGGAAGGAAAATGAAAAAAGTGCATAAGTTTTGCCTGATAGACTATCATTCTTTCGTAGAAATTAATGATTTTGTAAAAAAACATTGTAAATTTAGAAATTATAGTTTATATTAAAAAATGTACTTTAGGAGGAAACGAAAACATGAGCAAAAAGGAAATTGTAGTATCGAATGTTTCAGCGAAACATGACAATCCAATTGCTGAACTGGTGCAGGTTGCCTGTCAGTTTGACAGTCATATTACCTTGGAGAGTGAGAATCGAAGAATCAATGCCAAAAGTATTATGGGAATCATGGCTTTTAATCCCTCTAAGGGAATGGTCGTGAATATTGTTACTGAAGGTAATGATGAAGAAGAAGCATTGATAGCAATGGAAAAATTTTTAGTATGTGAGTAAGTTTTGAGATTAGGGAGGTTAATTATGCCAAAAGACATGAAGGGTAAAGTACCTGAAGCAGATGCCAAAAAGAAATCAGAAGTGAAGACAGAGACTGTCAAGACAGAAACAAAAGCAGCCGAACCAAAGAAAGAGACCGTTTTAGAAGTTAAGAAAGCCGAACCAAAGAAAGAGACTGTTGTAGCGTCTAAGAAAGTTGAACCGAAGAAAGAAACAGTTCCGGTTAAGAAAACAGCAGTAAAACCGAAGAAGGCAAAAGAAAAAGCAGCGCTGGAGCCGGAAATATATGTACAGTACACAGATAACGGTGAACAGCAAGCAAGTATCACAGATATTGTAGCCAAGATCAAGGCTTTATATGTAGCAGAAGGACACCGCGAGTCTTCGATTAAATCTCTTAAGGTATATATGAAACCGCAGGAATGGAAAGCATATTATGTGATTAATGATAAGATCGAAGGAAACATCATGATATTTTAATTTAAATATAAAAAGTTCCCCGGCATTGCCGGGGATTTTTTTATGCATTTTCCTTACGGTATTTGTCTAATAGACGATAAATTCTATCATAAGGATCTAAAAGATCACTGATAGAAACATCATGATTTAAGGTATCAATGATATAAGCAATATATTTACTCATATCACAATTGATATAATAGGGTTTTTCCAAAAGTTCTTCATCCTGCCATGTGAGGTTTGTTGTCAAAAGGCGGTAGATAATACCGTCTTCATAAGCTTTGTCAAATTTCTCAAGACCGTTTGTGAAGAGGCCGAAGGTTGCAATCATAAAAATACGGTTTGCTTTCCGTTTCTTTAATTCCGTTGCCACATCGATCATACTGTCGCCGGAAGAAATCATATCATCAATAATTAATACATCTTTTCCTTCAACAGAAGAACCTAAAAATTCATGGGCTACAATTGGGTTGCGTCCGTCTACGACTTTGCTGTAGTCTCTGCGTTTGTAGAACATACCCATATCCAGTCCCAGGACATTGGCAAGATAAATAGCGCGATTTGTGCCGCCTTCATCCGGACTGATTACCATCATATGGTCATTGTCGATTTTCAAGTCTTTTACATTATTTAAAATTCCCTTAATAAACTGATAAGCGGGCTGTACCGTATCAAATCCCTTTAGAGGAATTGCATTCTGTACTCTGGGATCGTGGGCGTCAAAAGTAATGATATTGTCAACTCCCATATGGATCAGATCCTGAAGCGCCAGAGCGCAGTCTAAGGATTCTCTGGAAGTCCGCTTATGCTGACGGCTTTCGTACAGGAAGGGGATAATAACTGTGATCCGCCTTGCTTTGCCGCCTACGGCAGCGATAATACGTTTTAAGTCTGCAAAATGGTCGTCCGGAGACATCATATTATGGTGGCCGCACAGAGAATAAGTCAAATGGTGGTTGGTCACGTCTACCATAAGGTAAAGATCATAACCGCGGACAGATTCTTTGATGACGCCCTTTGCTTCGCCGCTTCCAAATCTGGGACAGGATGCTTCCACGATATAAGTGTCTCGTTTATAACTGTTGCGTGTAATTGTGTCAGAAAGCTTGTGCTCTCGTTTTGCGCGCCATTTTACCAGGTACTTGTCCACTTTTTGTCCCATATCTGTAAAGCTTTCCAATGGGATCAGGCCAAGTGCGCCGGTAGGCAGGGTTTGTAGTAATCGTTCATCATTTGCCATGATAATCCTCCATAAAAATATATATAGGGTTAATAGTTATCGAAGTTTTTTCTGGATGCGGATATCGTCGCCAAACAGCTTTAAGATAACGTAGCTGCTGGATATTCTGGAAAACGTCCGCTCGGAATAGATTTCCGCCACTTTATTCAGAGTTAGATTCGTTGAAATAATCGTCGATTTCCTTCGGAGAATACGTTCATTCAGACACAGGAACAATTGTGAAACGGTAAAAGAGTTTGGCATTTCGGTACCTAAATCATCAATAATCAAAAGGTCGCAGTCGAATATATTCTGATGAGCGGCAATGATATTCTCTGTCGTGGATTTGTGAAAGGTATTTTGTTCAAAAACATCAAAAATCTGAAATGCGGTAAAATAAATAACAGAATGACCGGTATCCAGAAGTTCTTTCGCAATACAGTTTGACAAAAATGTTTTGCCGACCCCGGTATCGCCGTAGAAGAAAAGATTGGAAAACACAGAATCAAATTCATTGATAAATTTTCGGCATTCTTTTACTGCATTCTGCATTGTCTCCAGAGATGTCAGGCCGGTAGTGGGATTGACTTCTGTTTCGGAATAATAATCATAACAAAAAGTATTGAAATTTTCGGTTTTTAGGATGCTGCGGATATTGGACTGGGTATAGACCAGATCAATAGCCCGCTGTTTGAAGCAGTGGCAGCGCTGGTTTCCAATATAACCGGTGTCTTTGCAGTCCGGGCATTCATAAGAAGGTTCAAAATATTGCTCGGAATAGCCCAGCTCCTTTAAAATCGACAGACGCTGCTGCCTGAATTCAGTAAGCTGGCTGCGTAGTTTGGAAAGGGCAGTTACATCGCCGTTTAATAATTTTCTGGCCTGTGCAAGAGAGCAGGAAGAGATGTTGTCGTCAATTGCCTTTAGACGCTGATCTTTTCCATAGACTTCCCGCATACGGTCATCTGCCATATGTTGATTGCGGATTTGTTTCGCATTGTATTCCCGTATAATGGTATCGTATTGAGTATTGCTTAACGGCATATGTAGTCTCCTAATGTGTAGTATTCAAAAGCTGCTTTTCCAGCTGGTCATAATTGTAAGTCCGCTGGGGAAAATTGTTAAATCGGTTTGAATTGCAGGAACGCTTGGACAAATCGGAAGATTTGGCGGCAGAACGAGATTTCTGGTGCGCCGCATCCAATTTCAGAATATCGTTTAACGTATGTACATCCTGTTTATGCCAGTTGCCAAGAATCGTGTCTGCATATTCAAAGCTGGGTTTGCCGGTCGCCTGAATCGTACGACGGCAGGCTTCTTTGATAATATCCATGGAAAGGGCATAAGAGCCTGTCCATTTCTGAATGGTCTGGACTTCGGAGGAAATAAGGCTGCGGCCGGTGATGCCGAATGCTTTCATTACGGCATACACATCCTGATGGTGCATGCGGTGTTCCCTCTTTGCCTCTTCCACAGAAGTAATATGAGCATCTTTCCAGGAAAGGGCGACTTTGTCCATATAGCGAAGGCTGGTATGGCCGTTGCTGACACAGATCTCAATAAGATATTCGATCAGCTCTGTGGAAAACGAAAGATTGTCATACCAGTATAAGATCGTCTGAATGTCGGTAGAATTTAATGTTCTGCCAAGGTAATTTTCGGTGATGAACAGTACTTCCTGAATCCCTTCGTCCTTTTGAAACTCTTCTAGCTGCTCTAAAGTATAAGAAAAGGAGGAGGAGCCGGAAGTGTTTTTGGGAGCGGGCGCAGCCGGCGGCAGAGCATCTGCCGTGGGAAGCTTTAGTGAAATTTTGGATACTTCATGATCCGCATCGTATTCCATGTGCAGAAGGCGCATCTTCTCCCAGTAGGTCAGAGCGCGTAAAATATCTTTTTCCGTATGTTCAAACACATCTGCAAGTTCGGAAATAGAACAGGTCTGCCGGCTTTGATCCATACACCGGAGCAGATAGAGATAAATTTTTACGAATTCTCCATTTGCATTTGTCATATACTTGTCTATGAAGATATTAGGAACACAGGTAGAAGACAATAAACTACCGCAGTCCAATGTAATGTCAGCCATAATCATACCCTCTCTAACGCTTTCTAATCTGTTCCAGATTATAGCATGCCTTCTTCAAATTGAAAAGAGTTAATTTTGACGGAAAGCCCTGAAAATCAAGGAGTTGCACAATTGTGGATAATGTGGATAAAGTTCCGGAATAGCTAAAATAAGCAGGAAAAACGGGAAAATAAATCCACATTCCGAATGTAAATAAACTGACTTTCAAAATGTGGATAATGTGGATAACTTATTTTTTTAAGAGATCTTCTCCGATATTAACGACGTTTCCGGCTCCCATAGTTATCAACAAATCACCTTTTGTACATTTTTTTTGTAAAAAGGCTTCGATTTCTTCAAAAGAAGGGAAATACCATACTTCTGTACCAAGTTCCTTTAAGGCGTCGGCAAGATCTTTGGAGCTGATCCCCAGGGTTTCGGTTTCTCTTGCTGCGTAGATATCCGCCAGCACCACAATATCAGAAGAAGAAAGGGCTTTTGCAAAATCGGAGAGAAAAGCCTTTGTTCTGGAATAAGTGTGGGGCTGAAAGACACAAATGATCCGGTTGTGAGGATAATTTGCAGCGGCTGTTAAAGTAGCTGCGATTTCTGTGGGATGATGGGCATAATCGTCTATGACCGTTACATTCTCCTGAAACATGCCTTTAAACTGGAATCTGCGGTCCGTTCCTTCATAAAGGGAAATGCCTTCCATAATAGAAGGAAGGGGCAGATGAAATTCCAGAGCGGCTGCAATTGCCGCAAGAGAATTTGAAACGTTATGCATGCCGGGAACCGAAAGGGAAATTTCTGCAACAGCCTTCTGGCCGTGCATCAGTGTATAAGAGGCGCATCCTTTGTCATTAAAAACAACAGATGCCGGATAGTAATCACAGGAATTACAGAGTCCAAACGTGACAACGGAAACAGAAAGTCCGTCAACGATTTCAGAATAATTGTCAATCTCGCCGTTGATAAAAACGGTGCCTCCGGGCTGGGTGTTGGCTGCAAACCGCCGGAATGAATCCCGGATCTCCGCCAAATCCAGAAAGAAATCCATGTGATCCTCTTCGATATTAAGGATGAGGCTGTATTTGGGGTGGAAATTCAAAAAGCTGTTGGTGTATTCACAGGCCTCCGTCAAAAAGACGTCAGAATGGCCCACCCGGATATTGCCGCCGATGTCCTTTAATATTCCGCCCACAGAAACCGTAGGATCTGTTTTGGCGGATAGAAGGATGCGGCTTAACATGGAAGTAGTGGTTGTTTTGCCGTGGGTTCCGGATACCGCAAAAGAATTGGCATAGTTATCCATAATCTGTCCTAAAAACTCTGCACGGGAGAGCATGGGAAGGCCGGCTGCTTTTGCTGCGGCAAATTCCGGATTATCTTCATGTATGGCCGCAGTAAATACAACGGCGTTTATGTCAGGGGTAATATTGGCAGCGGATTGAGGATAGGAAATGTGTGCTCCGTGGGTGGATAGCTGCGCTGTCAGAGGAGACTCCTTTGCGTCGGAACCGGAAACGGTAAAGCCTTCTTCTAAGAGAATTTCGGCAAGTCCGCTCATGCTGATGCCGCCGATGCCAATAAAATGGATGTGAATGGGTTCGTTGAAGTTGATTTGATACATAATCTTTACCTGTCCAATCTTGATTATAAAAATTTTTTATCTGTATATATTATAACCAACTATTTCTTTTTTGGAAATTCGTTAAAATTTACAAAAATATGTAAAAAAAGGGGTTCAACTTGTGAAAAGTGTTGTACAAAAAATAATAAGTATGGTATAATTGGCATATCACATAATGAAAGTTGACAGAGGTGAGTAAGATGATTCGAAAAAAAATGATGGCAATGCTGTTGGCGGGCGGGCAGGGGAGTCGGCTTGGCGTTCTGACTGCCAATGTAGCGAAGCCTGCGGTAGCATTTGGCGGCAAGTACCGTATTATTGATTTCCCTTTGAGTAACTGTATTAATTCGGGAATTGATACAGTGGGAGTTTTGACGCAGTATCAGCCGCTTCGGTTGAATTCCCATATCGGAATCGGTATTCCGTGGGATTTGGACCGAAACAACGGAGGCGTGACGGTTTTACCACCCTATGAGAAGAGTGACAGCAGCGAGTGGTATTCAGGTACGGCCAATGCGATTTATCAGAACTTAAGCTATATCGAAAGTTACAATCCGGAATATGTGCTGATTCTTTCAGGAGACCATATCTATAAAATGGATTATGAAGTCATGTTGGATTTCCATAAGGAAAATCAAGCGGATGTTACGCTTGCAGCGATGCCGGTGCCAATGGAAGAAGCCAGCCGGTTTGGCATTGTAATTACGGATGAAAACAGAAAGATTCTCGAATTTGAAGAAAAGCCGGAGAATCCCAGAAGCAATCTGGCATCTATGGGTATTTACATTTTTACCTGGAGCGTGCTGCGGGATGCGTTAATTGCCAAGAAAGATCAGAATAACTGTGATTTCGGAAAGCATATTATTCCCTATTGCCACGAGGGCGGCAAGAGATTGTTTGCATATGAATATAACGGATATTGGAAGGATGTCGGAACATTAGGCTCCTACTGGGAAGCAAATATGGAGCTCGTAGATTTGATTCCGGAATTCAATTTATACGAAGAATACTGGAAAATTTATACCAGAACGGATAATGTAGAGCCGCAGTACGTTTCTTCCGAATCCATTACCGAGAAGAGCATTATCGGTGAAGGCGCAGAAATTTTCGGAGAAGTATATCATTCCGTAATCGGCGCCGGAGTGACGATTGGAAAAGGAACCGTTGTAAGAGATTCTATTATTATGAAAGATACAAGGATCGGTGAAAACTGTTCGATCAATAAAGCGATTATTGCTGAAGACTGTGAGATCGGCGATGATGTGCAGATGGGAATCGGAGAAGAAGCAAAGAGCAAACTGAATGAAGAGATCTATGCGTTTGGACTGGTCACCATTGGGGAAAATTCCTATATACCATCAAAAGTACAGATCGGCAAGAATACAGCAATTGCCGGCATAACAGAAAAAGAAGACTATCCGGACGGTGTGCTTGCCGGAGGAGAATATATTATTAAGGCAGGTGAGGGAAAATGAAGGCATTAGGAATCATTCTCGCTGGAGGCAGCAGCAACCGTATGCAGGAACTGACAAATCACAGAGCGGTTTCGGCAATGCCGGTAGGTGGAAGCTATCGTTGTATTGATTTTGCGCTGAGCAGTATGAGCAGTTCCCGTATCAATACCGTGGCTGTTTTGACACAGTATAATGCAAGATCTTTAAACGAACACCTGAGTTCTTCCAAATGGTGGGACTTCGGAAGAAAGCAGGGCGGTCTTTATACATTTACACCAACTGTTACAGCAACGAATAACTGGTGGTACCGGGGAACTGCAGATGCAATGTATCAGAACATTGATTTCCTGCGGAGACGCCATGAACCCTATGTGATCATCACCAGCGGAGACTGCATTTATAAGGTGGATTTTAATGAGCTTTTAGATTATCATATTGAGAAGAAAGCGGATATCACCATTGTATGCAGGGATATGCCTGCAGGCATAGATGTCAGCCGCTACGGAATTGTCCGGATGAACGAAGAATCAAGGATTGTAGAATTTGAAGAGAAGCCGATGATGGCAAGCTCCAATACCATATCCACAGGTATTTACATTATCCGCCGCCGTCAGCTGATTGAGATGTTAGAACGGTGTGCAGAAGAAGAACGTTATGATTTTGTTTCGGATATTCTGATTCGTTATAAAAATATGAAACGGATTTACGGATACAAATTAAAGACATACTGGAGCAACATTGCATCTGTAGAATCATATTATCAGACGAATATGGATTTTCTGAAACCGGAAGTTCGGAAATTCTTCTTCCGTGACGAGCCTAAGATTGCTACAAAGGTGGATGATCTTCCGCCGGCAAAATACAACGCTGGCTCTGACGTTCGCAACAGCTTAGTGGCCAGTGGATGTATCATTAACAGTAAAGTGGAGAATTCCATTTTGTTTAAGAAAACGTTTGTGGGCAAGAATTGTGTAATTAAAAATTCTATCATATTAAATGACGTATATATCGGAGACAACACACATATAGAGAACTGCATCGTAGAAAGCCGCAATACGCTGCGCGCCAACACGTATTACTGCGGAGATGAGGCGGTAAAGGTTGTCTGTGAAGATAATGCCAGATATGTTATGTAATCTAAGTAATGATTAGGCTGTGGTATGCCTTTGGCAAAGAGCCGGAGTTCCTGTTAAAGGAATAAAGATGTTCTTGCGGATTTTGCAGCAAGGTACAAAGCCTCAAGCTAAATAGTTACAATCTAAATGCAGAATAAGCGAAAGGAGAAGGGGGCATAGGAGTATGCAGATTACTGATGTAAGGATTCGGAAGGTTGAAAAAGAAGGCAAAATGAAAGCCGTCGTGTCAATTACGATTGATGAAGAATTTGTGGTACATGATATTAAGGTGATTGAAGGCGAAAGGGGTTTGTTTATAGCAATGCCGAGCCGCAAAGCAGCGGATGGGGAGTACCGCGATGTGGCGCATCCCATTAATTCAGATACCAGAGAGAACATTCAGAATTTGATCTTAGAAAAATATCAGGCAGAAATTATGACTATGGGTGAATAAGATAGAGTCCCCTCGTTGGAGAGCGAGGGGATTTTCGTTGTCGTGCATTTCAAAGAAAATGCCGGCGGCAGATGTATAAAAAGATTTTTCAGCAGAAGTTGAAAAATCTTTTTGTTTACGTTAGAATAAAACCCGACTTTTATAAGGAAATGTATGATGTTAGAAAAATTAAGAAAACTAATTTTAAGAAAAGATTCTGTGGAGGATGAAATTATGTATGTAATAGCAGGACTTGGAAATCCTGGCAGAAAATATGAAAATACCCGCCATAATGTGGGATTTGATGTCATTGACGCACTGGCGGCAAAATATAATATCAGCATGAATGAGAAAAAACACAAAGCGGTTTGCGGCAGGGGCCTTGTGGCGGGAGTGCGGGCGCTGTTAGTGAAGCCTCAGACGTATATGAATTTGAGCGGAGACAGCATTGCGGATGTTTTGCATTTTTACAAGCTGGACCCGGCTGAGCATTTGATTGTTATTTTCGATGATATCAGCTTAAATCCCGGCAATATCCGTATTCGCGCAAAGGGGAGCGCAGGAGGCCATAACGGGATCAAAAGCATCATTGCCAGAACCGGAAGCAGCGGTTTTTCCAGAATCAAAATAGGGGTGGGAGAGAAACCGGAAGGCTGGGATCTGGCAGATTATGTGCTGGGGAGTTTTTCAAAAGAAGAACGAAAGTGCGTGGAGGATGCAATAAAAGATGCCGTATCTGCGGTGGAATATATGGTGCAGGATGAAATTACCCGTGCCATGAATGAATTTAATGTAAAGAAACGAGAGTAGTATGAGGGCATTTTTAGAACCGCTGCGTTCTATGGAAGAAATTTCCAGATTAGAGGCGCAGTTGAAAAAAGAACCGGGAATTCGGATGATTTCCGGATGTATTGATTCCCAGAAACCGCATTTGATGTACGGTATCGGGAGTGATTTTCAAAATAAAATCATTGTCACCTTTCATGAGCAGAGAGCCAGAGAGATTTACGAAGAATATCTTTTTTTTGATAAGTCGGCAGTTTATTATCCGGCAAAAGATATTTTGTTTTATCAGTCTGATCTGCGGGGGAATGTGCTGACCAGGGAGAGGATTTCTGCGCTGCGGCAGATTGCGGAGCAGAATAAAGTTACACTGGTTACAACTTATGATGCGCTGATGAACCGTATGCCGGGGCCGGAGAAGTTCATTCGGGCAGTGAGAAACTATTCTGTAGGAGATGAAATAGATTTAGAACAGTTTCGCAGAAAGCTGACCGGCATGGGCTACGAGGCGGTATATCAGGTGGAAACCGCGGGACAGTTTGCAATCCGGGGCGGCATTATTGATGTGTTTCCCCTGACAGAAGAAAATCCATACCGAATGGAGCTGTGGGGGGATGAGATAGATTCTCTGCGGAGTTTTGACGTAGAAAGCCAGCGTTCGATTGAAAATATGGAGAGCATTGAAATCTATCCCGCGGCGGAGCTGATTTTGACCGACCGGGAAAAAGACGCAGGCGTGCAGCGGATCAGGGAAGATGCAGACCGGCTGTACCATCAGTATCGCAAAGAGATGAAAACGGAAGAGGCCGCCAGGATCAAACAAGCCTCCGGGGAGATTTTAGAAGAGATTTTGGAGAGGGCGGGCATTGACGGAATTGATGCCTACCTGACGTATTTTGATCAGTCCTGTGTTTCCCTTCTGGATTATTTTGAAGAAAAAAATACGCTGATTTTTCTGGATGAGGCAGGACGATGTACGGAAAGAGGCCGGATGACAGAACAGGAATTTTCAGAGAGCATGAAACTGCGTCTGGAAAAAGGATATATCCTGCCGGGGCAGATGGAGGCTTTGTTTACCTGTGAAGAAACGGCGGCAAAGTTACAAAGAAGAAGGTGCGTTTCTCTTGCGGCCCTTGAAGTGAGGGGAGGAGAGCTTGCGCCTCTTTCCTGTTATGGAATTTCAGCCAGAAACATTGCCGCTTATAATAACAGTTTTGAACTTTTGGTAAAAGATTTAAATCTATATAAAAAGAAGAACTATGGGGTAATTCTGTTGTCCGGCTCCAGAACCAGAGCAAAACGTCTGGCAGAAGATCTTATGGCGGAAGGCTTAAACAGTTTTTATTCCGAAGATTACGACCATGAGGTAAAGCCCGGCGAAATTATGACGATTTACGGAAAAGTGAAAAAAGGATATGAGTATCCGCTGCTTTCGTTTGCCGTAATTTCTGAAAGCGATATTTTCGGAAAAGAAAAAAAGAAAAAGAAAAAGCGAAAACTATACGAAGGGGATAAGATATCGTCATTCTCCGAATTGTCCATCGGCGATTATGTGGTGCACGAAAACCACGGTCTGGGGATTTACCGGGGAATCGAAAAAATTGAAGTGGAAAAGACGGTCAAAGATTATATTCGGATAGAGTATGATAAGGGCAGCAGTCTTTATATTCTGGCAACACAGCTTGACATGATTCAAAAATATGCCAAAGCGGATGCGAAGAAGCCAAAACTGAATAAACTGGGAGGACAGGAGTGGCATAAGACAAAGACCAGAGTGCAGGGGGCGGTAAAGGAAATTGCCGCTGATCTGGTTGCCCTTTATGCCAAACGACAGCAGAACGAAGGATATGCTTATGGAGCGGATACTGTCTGGCAGAGGGAGTTTGAAGAAATGTTTCCCTTTGAGGAGACGGAGGATCAGGAGGCGGCAATCCTGGCTACAAAACGGGATATGGAAAGCAAAAAAATCATGGATCGCCTGATCTGCGGCGATGTGGGATACGGCAAAACGGAAATTGCGATTCGAGCGGCATTTAAAGCCGTACAGGAGGGCAAACAGGTGGTGTATCTGGTGCCCACAACGATCCTTGCCCAGCAGCATTACAACACCTTCGTACAGCGGATGAAGGACTTTCCCGTGACAGTGGATTTGCTCTGCCGTTTCAAAAGCACGGCGGAACAAAAAAAGACGGTGGCAGAAATAAAACGGGGAATGGTAGACATCGTAATAGGAACTCACAGAGTCCTTTCGGAAGATGTTGTTTTTAAGGATCTGGGACTGTTGATTATTGATGAAGAGCAGCGGTTTGGAGTCGTCCACAAAGAAAAGATCAAGCAGATGAAATATACGGTGGATGTATTGACGCTGACGGCGACTCCGATTCCCAGGACGCTTCATATGAGCCTGATTGGAATCAGAGATATGAGCGTTTTAGAGGAGCCTCCTTTAGACCGCCTGCCCATTCAGACGTATGTTATGGAATACAACGAAGAAATGGTCAGAGAGGCGATTGCACGGGAGCTTGCAAGAAACGGGCAGGTCTATTACGTGTTTAACCGGGTAAAGCAGATTGCGGATGTTACGGCGAAAATCGCGTCTCTTTTGCCGGAGGCGTGTGTGGAATTTGCCCATGGACAGATGAAAGAGAGAGAATTGGAAAATATCATGTATCGTTTTATCAACGGAGAAATTGACGTTTTGGTATCTACCACGATTATTGAGACGGGGCTGGATATTTCCAATGTGAATACAATGATTATCCATGACGCAGATAATATGGGGCTGTCCCAGCTTTACCAGCTGAGAGGAAGAGTGGGAAGGTCAAATCGTACTTCTTATGCATTTTTGATGTACAGACGGGACAAAATGCTAAAAGAAATAGCGGAAAAGCGTCTGGCGGCGATTAAGGAATATACAGATCTTGGCAGCGGTTTTAAAATTGCCATGCGGGATCTGGAAATCCGGGGCGCCGGAAATCTGCTTGGAGCCAAACAGCACGGACATATGGCGGCGGTAGGGTATGATCTGTACTGCAAGATGCTGAATGAGGCGGTAAAAGAGGCAAAAGGAATCAAGACTTTTGAACATTATGAAACCTCTATTGACGTGGATATTGACGCTTATATTCCCGAAAATTATGTTCCAAACGAAACCCAGAAACTGGATCTGTATAAGCGGATTGCGGGCATTGAAAATAAAGAAGAGAAAGAAGAAATGCTGGAAGAATTGATAGATCGTTTTGGAGATCCGCCAAAATCTGTGGAAAATCTTCTGATGCTGGCAGAATACAAATCCACTGCGCACAAATATTATTTCACAGAAGTGGCGCAGAAGGGAGAAGAAGTACGGTTTACACTGTTTGAACGGGCGAAGGTCAATCCGGCGAAAATACCGGAATTTGTGGCGCAGTATGGAGGAAAAATGAAATTTTATGCGGATAAGAAACTGCCTTGTTTCGTTTATCTGCTGAAAATGAATTCCAGACAAAAAGAGACGGCTATGGAAGTGATCGAAAAAGTGCTTTTGAATGCCAAGATGCTTTGCGAGGATTTAGAAGTGATTTGAAACCGGGAGGCAAACTGCGCTGTGTGAGATTACACATATAAATGGGTTTCATTTGGATACTGCTTGTCTGTGTATGCCATAACGGACAGATAGAAAAGGTGTAGAGCTTATGAGAATTTAAGCTCTACACCATGTTTATGAAATTGTCTTGTCGGTGTTTGCTTTGCAGACAATGAGAATCAGGTCGCAATTTGGACAGTACCAGGCAGGTTGTTTTGTTATGCCGAATAGTTTGAGAGGTCCAATGCGAAAACCTTCTTTTTCTTTGGAGCCCCGGAAGAAAAGTTTATCACAGGACTGTCCTTTTGGAATCCATCTGACGCTTCCTCCTGTTGGAATAAATCCTTCTTTCATTTCATAGTTGCAATATTTACAAATCATATAAACCTCTAATATTTTGTCCAGCCTGTTACGCTGTAGGAAGTATATCCAAATAATTTGTCGTGGAATAATACTGCAAGGGTTTGTGTTTTCCAGTCTTTGGCAACCAGACCTTCAAAATATTTTTCGTTTGTATGGTATCTGGTATCTGTTACAACATATTTATAACCTTTATAGGTTGTTTTGTGTGCAGAGTCTTTTGTATCGATTAGTTTCCATTTAAATGTGATTATTTTGCAGGCGACAGTTGTTGTTAACGGTTTTTTTATTGCTCCGCCTGTTACTGATATACCAGCAGCAATAAGGAGTCTGGTTATATACGAGGTTCCTGCAGGAGCTGCTAGTTCAGTTACGGAAACTAAAATAGTAACTAAGTCGACAATTTTGCCTTTATATTTGTTAATCGTATAAGTGCCAGTACCGGTAGATTTTGTATATGAACATTTCATACTGTAATTGATCAGACCAGTATCTATTGCAGCGCGGTAATTAATTCTCCCTTTTTTTGTTTCCGTGGATGTTTTTGCCAGTGGCATAATAGAGGCTTCGTTTGATTCACAGTTTTCTGCTTTGGTAATATAATCACTGGGATGAATGATATCTGTCGTTCTGCATCTATTGTTTTGTATTTCAGTTGATTTAAAATATTCACGGATAACGATATCATCCTGACCGTATGGCAGCGTGTTTTTTTGTGTCAGTATACCGTTTACATATTCTAAGAATATTCTGTCGCCTGTTTCGGTTTCATAATAATCAATTCTTGTATTGCCAAAGCTGCAGCTTCCTTCATTTTCGGTGATGTTCTTTTTTTCTTTTTCTGTTGATATATTGTTTGTAGAAGCAAAAACAGAGGCTGAGGAACTGCACAAAAAAGATACTGTAAGTAATAAACTTATAATTTTTTTAAATTGTATCATAAGAATCTCCTTTCGTTCAGTTGATAATTTTGAATGATATTGTATTTTTTAGTAGTCCTTTACGTTGGTTTAGTATGTTTCTGATAATATTATACATGTGCAATACATAAATTACATTAGCATACACAAATTGGATTGTCAATGCTAAAAATCTCAATATTGCATTTTATAGACAATGAAAGTTTTTACATAATATATTTGCCTGTAAGATAAATCAGATTTTATTTAACATAAAAAACTTTTACAGACAGGGTTATTGCATTTCTGGTTTTGAAGGTTTTTGCCTTGCTGAAAATGAATTGCCTGATTTATAGAGACGAATATGAAAGAACACGAATATGATTTGACTGGAAGAAGTCTAAATGCAAGAAGAAACTGTATTTTAAGTATTCGATGGTCTTCAGGATTTTTAGAAAAAAATTGAAAAAACAGTGAAAAATCTTGCGGCATACCGAAAAAAGCACTATAATAGAAAAAGCGACCAGTCGAGAAGACTGGAATGGATTGTAGGAGGAACATATGAAAAGTAAAAAAATAGCGACACTGCTGTGCGCCACAGCGGCGTTAATGGGGATGACGATAGGCGGATGCGGTAATACGATCAACGACAATGCAGTATTTGCGACATTAGATGATACAACAATTACAATGGGAGTTGCGAACTTCTTTGCGAAATATCAGCAGGCAGTATATGATTCTTATTATCTGTCTTATTTCGGCGAAGATATGTGGAATAATGATCTGTACGGCAATGGAAATACATTGACGCAGGATGTGAAAGAAGAAGTTGCAGAAAATCTTCAGGAGATGTACCTGTTAAAGGCGCATATGGAGAAATACGATATTTCCATAAGCGAGGATGAGGAAACGGCAATTGCAAAAGCAGCAGATGAATTTATTGCATCCAATTCCAAAGAGGCGATTAAACAAATCGGCGCAGAGAATAAAGAAAATGTTATGGAAATGCTTCGCTTGAATACGATTCAAACGAAAATGCATGAGCGGATTATTCAGGATGCGGATATAGAAGTGACAGACGAAGAAGCGGCGCAGAGGACATTTAGTTATCTGTATATCGATTCTACCGGATATACGGATGAGGAGTCCAATCGTGTGGAATATACGGAAGATGAAAAAGCAGGTTTGAAGGCGGCGGCAGAATTAGTTGCTGCAGCAGAGGATTTTGATACCGCAGTAACAGATGCGGGATATACGGCAAGCACACTTTCTTACGGCTCGGCGGAAGACGAAGATGCTACCTTGGATAAGGCTGTTTTAGAGGCGGCAGACAAGCTGAAAGAGGGCGAAGTTTCCGAGGTTATTGAAACAGACAGCGCTTATTATGTAGTGCGTTTGGACAGCGAACATGATGAAAAGGCAACTGCTGCTAAGAAGGAAGAGCTGATTTCCGAAAAAGAAGAAGCTTATTATGATGATGTCTTAGCCGGATGGAAAGAGGAATCTTCCTGGGAAATTAATGAAGACGAATGGGCAAAAGTAACATTTGAAGATCATTTTGCAGCGCCTCAGGCAGAAGACACAGAAGTACCGGAAGAGGAAACTACGCCGCAGGCTCCGCAGGAGGATACGGAAACTGAGGAAACTACACCGCAGGCTCCGCAGGAGGACACGGAAGCTGTCGAAGGAACAGAAGCAGAATAACAGAATCAGAAATTATATGCTGTATGCGGGGATAACAGAATATCTTCGCGTGCAGCATTTTTTATCTCATGAGAAGTCGTTCTTGACTTATAGAATAAAAAATGCTGCACATGGAAATAAAATCTTTACAAGGAGAAAGACTGTGAGACGATTATTGGTTTATTTAAAAGCTTATAAAAAAGAATGTGTTCTTGCGCCCCTGTTTAAGATGTTAGAGGCAGTTTTTGAACTATTTGTACCCCTTGTGATGGCGGCAATCATAGATGTGGGAATTGCAGAGAAAGATATTTCCTACATTATTAGAATGTGCATGGTTATGGTGGCGTTAGGACTGGTGGGGCTTATTTGTTCTGTAACGGCGCAGTATTTTTCTGCAAAAGCGGCGGCGGGATTTGGAACGAACGTGCGGCATGCATTGTTTGACCATATTCAGAAATTTTCTTTTAGCAGTCTGGACAGAATCGGAACCTCTACGCTGATTACACGGATGACCAGTGATATCAATCAGGCGCAGAACGGAGTGAACATGGTTCTACGGCTGTTTTTAAGATCTCCGTTTGTTGTGGTGGGAGCAATGGTCATGGCGTTCACCATAGATGTAAAGTCGGCTCTTCTTTTTGTCGTTACGATACCGCTGCTGTCCGTTGTGGTATTTGGAGTGATGTATGTCTGCATTCCTTTGTATAAAAAAGTGCAGAGCCGGTTGGACGCAGTGACGCTTCATACCAGAGAAAATCTTACCGGAGTGCGGGTAATCCGCGCTTTTCATCTGGAACAAAAAGAAGAAAAAGAATTTCAGGAAAAAAATCAGGAGCTTGCCAAAATGCAGATGTTTGTGGGCAGAATCTCCGGACTGATGAATCCTGTCACCTATGTGGTGATCAATGGAATAACGGCATATCTGCTTTATGTAGGAGCTCTGCAGGTAGACCATGGGATCATTACCCAGGGAGAAGTCGTCGCCCTGGTAAATTATATGGGGCAGATTTTGGTGGAGCTGATTAAGTTTGCCAATCTGATTGTTACAGTGACGAAGGGCATCGCCTGCGGCAACCGGATTGCAGGCGTGTTAGAGCTGCCGGAGGGAGAACGGGAAATTTCATATGCCCATACAGAGGATGCACCGCAGACAGAAAATGAAATGGTATCATTTTCTCATGTGGGGCTGACCTATGAACAGGCGGGGGCTGAGTCCCTGACAGATATCACTTTTACTGCCAAAAAGGGGGAAACCATAGGCGTGATTGGCGGTACCGGTTCAGGAAAAAGCTCTCTGGTTCATCTGATTCCCGGATTTTACCCTCATACCAGCGGAAACATCCGAATTGACGGAAAAAACATAGAAGAATACACAAAAGAAGAACTGCGGCAAAAAGTAGGAATTGTAATGCAGAAAGCAGTTTTGTTTAAAGGCAGCATTCGGGAAAATCTGCTTTGGGGAAATCTTAAGGCAGATGATAAGGAGCTGAAAGAGGCGCTTCAGACAGCCCGGGCATGGGAAGTTGTGGAAGGGAAAGAAGGCGGTCTGTCAGCACAGGTGGCCCAGGGTGGAAAGAATTTTTCCGGAGGGCAGAAACAGAGGCTGACGATTGCCAGGGCGCTGGTGCGAAAGCCGGAGATTCTGATTTTGGATGACAGCGCGTCGGCCCTGGATTATGCAACAGACGCCGCCCTGCGGAGGGCCATTGCCGGAATGAAAGAACAGCCGACGGTATTTATCGTATCCCAAAGAGCATCTTCCATTCAATATGCAGATCAGATTCTGGTGCTTGACGACGGAGAACTGGCGGGTATTGGAACTCATGAAACACTGCTGAAAAGCTGCAGTGTATATCAGGAAATTTACTATTCACAGTTTCCGGAAAAAAGAACGGTAAGGAGGAGCGCTTATGACGGAAAAAAAAGACAGCCAGACGACGATTTTGAAAAAACTGTTTCGATATATTAAAAAATATATGTTTCTTATCATCCTGTCCCTTTTGTTTGCCGCAGTATCCTCTGTTTTGGCTTTGTATGTGCCGATTCTGACGGGCCGTGCCATTGACGGTATCATAGGAAAAAACAATGTGGATTTTGCGGGCATTTTTGCAGTGATTCGCCGGATGATTCTTGTTGTGGCGATTACAGCGGCGGCCCAGTGGTTTATGAATATCTGCAACAACCGGATTACCTATCAGATTGTACGGGATCTTCGGGAAGATGCATTTGCCAAAATCGAGATCCTTCCGCTGAAATACCTGGATGCGCATTCTCATGGAGAATTGGTAAGCCGTATCATTGCAGATGCAGATCAGGTGGCAGAAGGGCTTTTGATGGGATTTACCCAATTGTTCACAGGGGTGATTACAATTTTGGGCACACTTTGTTTTATGGTGGGCATTCAGTATAAAATTGCCATTGTAGTCATCTGCATTACGCCGGCGTCCCTTTTTGCAGCGGCTTTTATTGCAAAACGGACATTTACCATGTTCAAAATGCAGTCGGAAACAAGAGGGGAACAGACGGCTCTTGTGGAAGAGATGGTTGCCAATCAGAAAGTAGTGCAGGCTTTTGGGCGGGAGGAAGAAGTGATGCGCCGCTTTGATGAGATCAACAGCCGATTGCAGACATGTTCCTTAAAGGCGACATTTTTTTCCTCTCTGACCAATCCGTGTACCCGGTTTGTCAACAGCCTGGTTTATACAGGCGTGGGGATTTTTGGAGCTTTATCTGCAGTCGGCGGAGGGATCAGCGTCGGACAGCTTGCCAGCTTTTTAAGCTATGCCAATCAATATACAAAACCTTTTAATGAAATTTCAGGGGTTGTGACAGAATTGCAGAATGCCCTGGCCTGCGCCGGAAGACTGCTGGAATTGATTTGCGAAACCCCTCAGAAAAAAGAAGATACAGATGCTGTTGTATTAAAAGACGCCAAAGGCAGCGTCGCTTTAGAGCGGGTGGATTTTTCCTATACAAAAGAACAGCCATTGATTGAAAATTTCAATCTGCAGGTAATGCCGGGACAGCGGGCGGCCATTGTCGGCCCTACCGGCTGCGGCAAGACAACGCTGATCAATCTTTTGATGCGGTTTTATGATGTGGATGGAGGATGCATCCGGGTGGATGGAGAAGATATCCGTCATTTGACCAGAAAAAGCCTTCGTACTTCCTATGGCATGGTGCTGCAGGAGACGTGGCTTAGAGAAGGCACTATATTGGAAAATATTCGTATGGGGGCGGAGGATGCCTCCAGAGAAGAGGTAATTGGAGCTGCAAAGGCATCCCATGCCCACAGTTTTATTAAGCGGCTGCCGAAGGGATACGATACAAGGATTACCGAAGAGGGAGGAGGGCTGTCCCAGGGGCAAAAACAGCTTTTGTGCATTGCCAGAGTCATGTTGTCCCTGCCGCCCATGCTGATTTTGGATGAGGCGACCTCTTCCATTGATACTCGTACAGAACAGAAGATTCAGCAGGCATTTGCCAAAATGATGGAGGGAAGAACCAGTTTTATCGTAGCGCACCGTCTTTCCACCGTCAAAGAGGCGGATATTATTCTTGTTATGAAAGACGGACATATTTTAGAACAGGGAAATCACGAATCGCTGTTAGAAAGACAGGGCTTTTATGCGGAGCTTTACAACAGCCAGTTCATTCAGTCGGAATAAAAATCATCCGTATTGCATGAAACGGAGTATGTTATGAGTGATTTTGCAGATACTGTAACAAAAGAGGCGGAAACGAATATAATATATGTAACAAAAGGGGGCTGCCGTATGGTAAATTTACCAAAAAGCAGCATAGTAAATATTACCAAAATGTTAAACTTGTTACATATGTAGAAAAATCTTGACAAAGGAAAGTCTATGTCACTATAATTATTATTTGTATTAAAGATTAAAAGAATATGAAAAAGCGAAATTGCAATTGATTGTTGAACATAGAGGTGCGATATGGAACAGTATATTATTAAAGGCGGGAATCCACTGGTCGGCGAAGTGGAAATCGGGGGAGCAAAGAATGCTGCGCTCGCTATATTGGCAACGGCTATTATGGCAGATGAAACTGTTACAATAGAAAATCTTCCGAACGTAAGAGATATTAATGTAATGCTGGATGCGATTGAGGGAATCGGCGGCAAGGTAGACAGAGTGGATGTGCATACGGCAAAGATCAATGGAGGAATGATCCGTGATCTCAGCGTAGATTATGAATATATCAAGAAAATCAGGGCGTCTTATTATCTTTTGGGGGCGTTGCTCGGCAAGTACAAAAAAGCAGAAGTGGCGCTGCCCGGAGGATGCGATATCGGAAGCCGCCCGATTGATCTGCATTTAAAAGGATTTCGTGCATTGGGAGCGAAAGTAGATATCCAGCACGGATTGATTTCGGCTGAGGCAGAGGAGTTAAAGGGAACGCATATTTATCTGGACAAAGTTTCTGTAGGAGCGACCATCAATATTATGATGGCGGCAGCCATGGCAAAAGGAAAGACGACCATTGAAAATGCGGCCAAAGAGCCTCATGTGGTAGATGTGGCGAACTGCCTGAACAGTATGGGAGCCAATATCCGCGGCGCGGGAACAGATGTAATCCGTATATCCGGTGTGGAAAAGCTGCATAAGACGGAGTACTCTATTATTCCGGATCAGATAGAGGCCGGAACATTTATGTTTGTGGCGGCAGCCACAAAAGGAGACGTTACCGTCAAGAATGTCATTCCCAAGCATTTAGAAGCCATCAGCGCAAAATTAGTGGAGATCGGCTGCGAAGTGAAAGAGCTGGACGATGCCGTGCGTGTTGTGGCGTCTAAGCCTTTGTATCACACTCAGGTGACAACACTCCCCTATCCGGGATTCCCTACGGATATGCAGCCTCAGATGTCGGTTCTCCTTGGCATTTCCGAGGGAACCAGTACTGTGACAGAAAGTATTTTTGAGAATCGCTTTAAATATGTAGATGAACTGACGCGCATGGGAGCATCGATTAAAGTAGAAAGCAATATAGCCATAGTCACCGGCGTTGGAAATTATACGGGGGCGCAGGTCAGCGCGCCGGATCTTCGGGCCGGAGCGGCTCTTGTGATTGCGGGACTTTCAGCGGAAGGGATTACGATAGTGGATGATATCTACTATATAGAACGGGGCTATGAGAACTTTGACAAAAAGCTGGTGCAGCTGGGCGCACAGATTGAAAAAGTGACGACGGAAAAAGAAATAGTAAAATTTAAATTAAAAGTATCATAGATGAAAAGAGAATCCTCTCGGGAA
Organism: uncultured Lachnospiraceae bacterium; assembly: GCA_910585825.1. Classification (GTDB taxonomy): domain Bacteria; phylum Bacillota; class Clostridia; order Lachnospirales; family Lachnospiraceae; genus Roseburia_B. Next base: position 121,314 of record CAJUEY010000001.1, read on the forward strand.
CAAAATATTTCCGAGGGGGTTTTTTTGGGGAAAAATTCTGAATGTTCTTGAAATGTGGAAATATCTTTTTTATAATGACCCTACAGGAAAAGATAAAGACAGGAGGTATTCTATGAACTTGAAAAAAACAGGACAATTGTGGAAAAAGGGTATCGGCATAGGCCTTTCTATATCTATGTTCATGTCCGTTGCCCCGGCAGAAGCTGTTTCGGCGGCGGAATATCCGGCTTCCGTGCCGGTTCTTTCGGAGAAGGTGAAAAGTATACCGGAGGCAAGAAAAGCAGGCAGTATTCCGGCGTCGGAGGATACGCTGACCTATGAACAGCCCTTTGCGCCGTTTACCGCGGGGAATGAGAATTTTCGTATACCGACGCTGATTTCTCTGCGAAACAGCGGAGAAGAAGGAGAGCATCTCTTTGCGTCTGCGGACGCCAGATGGGAAGAGTGGAATGACGGCGGCGGAATCGATTCGATCGCTTCCGTATCAAGCGACGGAGGGCAAACCTGGAATTACAGCTTTCCGATTTATTTTCCGGACAGCTATGGTTATGCAAGCCGGGCTGCGACAACAGTGATTGATCCCGGCGCGATTGAGGGACCGGACGGAACGATTTATTTTATTGCGGACGTGAATCCTACCGGGAGTACGACCATGTATGGAACAGTCGGGCAGGGGACCGGTTATGTAACGGTAAATGGAAAGAGGCGTTTGGCTCTGACTGATGACTATACAAAGGTAAAGACAAGACCGACAGATACAAATCTGACAGATTATCCGTATTATGTGGATGACTTCAACGAAGAAGGTTATGCAGAGATATTGAAGAGGTCAGACGGCGCATCTACAGGCTTTGGCGTGGATGAATGGTATAATATTTACAGTATGGAAGACGGAGTTTATAAGGATAATCTGACACAGCCTCAGGTGAACCGGGCAGAAGTAGAGGTTCAGCAGAACTGTTTTTACAAGGATTCCAAGTTCCATGTTTATCATATTGATTACATTTGGGTTGTTCAATCCAAAGACGGCGGCAGGACATGGGAGCATCCAAGGGATATTACAGACCAGATTAAGCGTGAAGACGAATATGCAATTCTGGTTTCGCCGGGCAAGGGCATTGTGACAAAAGACGGTGAGATTGCCATTGGCCTGTATAGCGCCCAAAACGGGGAACATGCCAGCATGATCTACACGAAAGACGGCGAGACTTGGGAGCGTACGGCTGATATTGCGGACGGAAGCTCGGAAGACGAGATTGTAGAATTGGAAGACGGCACATTGCGCATGTTCTATCGGGGCGGTGGCAATGAGATCCGTTATGTGGATTTTACGAAAAATGAACAGGGCGGCTATGATGTGGGAACCTATGTGGGCACAGGCGTCAGCGTAAAGAGCAGCATCAATGTATCGGCTGTTTTGTACTCCGAAAAGATCAATGGAAAGCAGGCGATTCTGGTGGCCCGCTCCGGCGGAGGCGGCGGATTGACATCAGACAGCCGTTTAAACGGTAAAATTTTCACTTTTTTGGTGGATGATGAACAGGATGGCAATCCGATGGAGCTTTATCACACATTTGAAGTTCCGGGCGGCAAAGACGGTTTTGTGTATTCCTGTATGACGGAGATGAAGGATGGCAGGATAGCGATGCTTTGGGAGCCGAATCATTCCACGCTGTATTTTGATATTTATGATTTTAATGAATTAACAGCCGACTGCGAGGATGTAGAACTGAAAATAGGCGAAGAGCCATATACCACGATTTACATAGAAGAGCCGAAGGACTCTGACTGTGGAGATGAAACTGTGATTCAAATGGAAAAAGAAATAAAGGAAGGCGGTTTTCTGCGGGATCACATCACAAACAGAGAGGCTGATTTAAGCAGTTTTTCCACCCATTTGAATGAAGAGATTCAAATTCAGGATGCGGAATTTACATTTCAGCAGACAAATACGGCGGGCAGCTGGAATATTTATAATGAATCGACCGGTTTGTATATTCAGAATTCAGATGCGAATGATATGTTTACAACGGACGAATACAGCATGACGGTAACAGAAGTTTCGGCAGATGACGGAACGAAAACCTTTAAAATAAAAAACGGCTCCAGACCGGTATTCTTTTTTGAGAAAAATATGGATTTTAATTCTCAGGGTTCTTCCGCGGGAGACGCGGAGAATCTGGTTTTGTTTGAAAAGAAGGACTCTCAGGGAGAAAATGATCTGATTCCGGGATATGCCCGTGCGTCTGAGATAAAAGCCGGCGGAAAATATCTGATCACTTATATTTGGAAGGACGGCAGCATTATTGTGCTGTATCCGGCGAACGGCAGTACAGAGGCTCATACCAAGCTTGCGGCAGTCGATCCGTCCATTCTTATTATTACCGGAATAAAAGCGGGAAGCACAGTGGCCGTGGTTGACGGAAAGACATATAAGATTGCAGTGACAGATCCTCGTGAATTCATCGCGCTGGAAAAAGGAGATACGTATGTGATTCCGACAGAATCTACAGAGGCGGTTTTGGACGGAGGAGATGCGTTGGAGATTGAAAAAATAGACCGTATCAGAGAAGGTCTGTTTGATCATGTTGCGGATGCGGCGTTTTCTTTGGAAGGCTTTTCAAAAGAAGCGAATGAAGAGATCGGTCTTTCTGACGCAGAGTTTACATTCCAGGCTTCCGGGGATAACTGGATTGTTTCCCACGGAGATTTGTATCTGTCAAATCCGGAACGGGCAAACGCCTTTTTCTCAGAAACATCCGCCGCGATAAAAGCGACGGCGGGAAATGGGAATACGTTCCGGCTGTCCAGAGGAGAAGCGCTGAAGGACACGTCAAACGGCTCCATTAATACGGATAAAACAGGTCAGCCGATCGGGAATCTTGTATTCTATTACAGGGAAATGAATTTCCGTTCCTATGGAACAGAGACAAAAGAGGGAACAACCCATGGCGCAAGTCCTTATGGACAGCATGGGACCTATAATCTGACGCTGCTTGAAAAACAGGACGGGGAGTCAGAAAGCGATATCATACCCGGTTATCAGGCGGTAAGCGCCATAACATCGGGAAAACAGTATCTGATTTCCTATATCTGGAATGACAGCGTATTTGTGCTGTATCCGGAAAACGGCATGGCCAATTCCACAAAACTTGTAAATCCGGCGGAGAAAGGTTTCCGGATTACGGCAAAAGCTGCGGGTGAAGCCAGCTTTGTGATAGATGACATAACGTATCATTTTACAGTGACGGATACTGAGGTGGAAAATGCAAAGAAAGATCTGGAAGCGCTGCTTGACCAGATGAAAACGGAATATGAGTCGAATGCGGCGGATCTGTCAACGTGGAAAGCGTTTCAGGAAGCGTATGCGGCGGCACAGGCATATATCGCGAATACAGAAACAGTGGAACTTGGAAAGCTGCAGGAACTGTTCAAGAACTTAAAGGAATCCCAGATGCAGTTGGCAGCAGAAAAGGACCTGAAAAATAAGCAGGAAAAACCGGAGGCTGTTAAAAAAGGCGACAGCCAGGTTGTGGACGGAGTTTCTTATATTGTGACGGATACGGTGAAAAAGACAGCTGCAGTGACCGGCGGTTCGGCGGCGACAATGACAATCCGCGCTGCCGTGACATTTGGAAAAGACACATATACCGTTACCGCGATTCAAGACAAAGCCTTTGCATCTTCCTCGGCGCTTAAGAAAATAACCATCGGTGATTCGGTGGAAAGCATTGGCGCTCAGGCATTTGCCGGATGCAAAACTTTGAAAACGGTGGTGATTGGAAAAGATGTAAAAACAATCGGGAAGAAAGCCTTTTATAATTGCAAGAAACTTTCCAAGGTTACGGTAAAGAATAATTCAAAGTTAAGTAAAGTCGGCGGTTCGGCATTCAAGAAAACAGCAAAGAACATTAAGATTAAGCTGCCGAAGAATTTAAAGAAGAATAAGAAAGTGAAGAAACAATTAAAGAAAGCGGGCTTGAAAAAAGGTCTGTAGAAATGACGAAAATCCTCTGGAACGCTATATGGTTTCAGAGGATTTTTGGTTACTGTTTACTTCTGGACCGTGCACTGCGCTGCACGGTCACAGGCCAGTACAGTACTGGGGCCGGAATCCGGCCTCTTGCCGTAAGGCGGCTTTAAATAGGCCGGATTCGTTACTGTGAACATCATGGGTGTGAACAGTAACGGTTTTTGAGATTAATATGGAATCTGTAGGAAAAATACTTGATTTACCATTTTTTTTGATGTATAATCATGCTTGTATAAATAATTTCATTTCTCAATTTAAATGTCGCAAAAGGTACACATTTTGAGAGAGTGAAAACTAATGAAAAATGAAAAATTTATTTTTACAAAAAAAGCCATTCTACAGGACAAATCCCATAAAATGGCTAAAAAAAGACAGATTCGAAAATCTGTCAATTTGTGTTTGAATTTGAAGTTTTTAGTTTTTAGTCATTCTCATTACGTGTGCTTTTTGCGACAATACATCTGAGGAAAAGAGGAGGTAAAGAAATAATGAAGCAGAAAGTTGCAGCAAAACTGTGGAAACGTGTATTAAGTACAGGGCTTTCACTGGCTATGGCAGTCACATTGCTTCCGCCTGTCGAAGTCCGGGCTGTGGAGGGCGAATCGACAGTTCTCAAGGCGGGAAGCATCGATGTATCGAGCGATAAGCTGATCAAGAATCAGCCCTTTGCTTCCATAACAGGAAGTGAAAAATTCAGTTCTCCGGTTCTTGCGACCAGAAAAGTGGTCAAGAGAGTAGGCACAGATAATATTGAAGTGAAACCAACAACGGGGATAACAACAGACCTGCTGATTGCAGCGGCAGAGGCAAAATATAATACCACAAGCGACGGCGGCGGACAGGATATCATCGCTTCCGTATCCAGCGACGGCGGAAAGACATGGAAATACAGCTATCCGCTTCGTTTCCCGGACAGCGCAGCCAGCGGCAATGAAGAGGCTACAACAGTCAGTGATCCGGTATTGATTGAAGAAACGAAGTATGAAGATACAGCTGGCGGCGTGTATGTTTCCGGAGGAACAGTTTATTTATTGGCAAATGTATATCCGGGCGGCGTAGCTCCGGCAGATGGATTTACATATCCGGGAGCCGGAACAGGTTATGTGGAGATTGACGGCGCAAAATATCTGGCATTGACAGATACCTATGAGAAAGCTGCTGTAAATCCGACTGCAGAAAGTGCAGACTATAAATATTATGTAGGAGCGTTTGCGGAGGATGGATATGCGCCGGTAAATGATATGTCGAGCAAAACGGTGGCAACAATCGACAGTAAACAATATTATGTTGACAAATGGTATAATTTGTATTCCAAAGATGGAGATGCTTATACTGAAGTAAAACAGGAGGGCGGACAGCTGGATGCCGCAGAAGGGGCAACAGACGAACTGCAGCAGAACGTCTTTTACAAAGGTTCTATGCTGCATGTATACAATACAAGTTATATTATGTGTGTAACTTCTGCCAATACAGCGGATGCCGAGGAAGGCGAAGTCTGGAGCGCTCCGGAAATCCTTAATCCTCAGTTGGAGCAAGGTGAGGATGAACTTCTCTCTTTGTGTTCCGGAAAAGGTCTGGTAACTACCGCAGGCAGATTTGCAGTGCCGGTATATATCAAAAAAGCAACGGAAGATACGACGCTTGAAGAGGCAGAAGAAACAGCCGGCATGATCTGGAAATACAATGATTGTGAGCATGGCGAGGCGGGAATGCCGTGGGCGCATCGTGCTGACGTTCCGGCGTTTACAGATGCAGAAACGCAGACAGAGGAGCCGAACTGGATGAAGGGCGGCGAAATCGTTGAATTGAGCAGAGGACAGCTTCGTATGTTCATTCGCCACGGAAGAGGCAATATCTATTATGCAGATGCGGGAAGAAGCTTGACTTCAGACGAACCCGGAGGAGAGAGCAGCCGTGTTGACCGTGCAAGCGTGGATATGTTTACATTTAACGAGCCTGTTCAGACGGGCAGTTCTATTACAAGGGACGCTAAAGTGAGTGCATTGGAATATTCCAAAGCTGTAAATCCGAGCAGCAATACTGCAAGTAAGGCTATTTTGACAGCAATGCCTACCGGAACCGGTCATACAAACGGTATGTTTGTAATGTTTGGAAGAGATGCCGATAGTGATGTGAAAAATCCGACAATGTCCCGGATTCAGAGTCATGTTCTGAGTAACGGAAACTTTGCTTCTGCCACCATGGATGAAATGAACTATGGAAGCAATATTGGTCTTGTATGGGAGAACGGCAGAGGAACGGTCAGATTTGAGAATTTCTATATGCTGGATCTTCTGGCGAATAGTGCAGGAAACACTGCGGATAACCTGTATGTGAAAGGTTTGGAATATGATCTGGAACTTCGTCCGAATGGGGATGCATATACAAGAAGTTATAATGTAACGGGACAGGAGAACATGGAGCCGTCCGACAGAGATTGGACCGCAGCGGGAAATGACAATTTTGAAGTTTCTTTTAATGCGGGAGATGCAACGACAAAAGAAGTGCCTGCATTATATTCAATTAAAGGTGGCGACGTTACAAATGCGAAACTGTCAGATGTATTTAACAATACGCCGGATACAGCCGTAGACATTGAGAATGCGGAATTTACATTCACAAGACCGTCAAATACGGATGAGTTGAAAAATGTTTATACTGTTTACAGCGCTACGGCAGAACGGTATCTGACAAATTATACCACCGCTAATACATTCTTTTCAACAACGCTCCGAAATAATATGCGGTTTGTCTATGATGCGACCAGAAAGGCTTTCTTGGTTAGCAAACCGGTAACAAACGGCAGTAATCCTGCTACTGACGGAACAAGGTATTTGATTTTTAACACATATGGCTATACGTTCAATTCAAACGAGCGTTCGGGGGCAGATACCGGTCAATATAAGTATGGTCTTCAGCTTTTAAGGAAACTGACCAGTGACGAGGCTGCAGAGCTTGGCGAGGAGAATGTAATCAATTTGGGACCTGCAGATAGTGATGATTACAAATATACCAAGATAACAAGTGGTGAGGGTATTGAAGACGGAAGAAAATATTTGATCGCATATGAAGTTCCGGCAAATACAGAGGATACTGCTTTTGCCGACGGAGGATATGTCATTCTTTATCCACGCAATAATTTTTCCAATTATGGCAAGCTGGTATACGGCACACGTACAGCGCCGGTTGCCGCTGCAAAAACACTTACAATTACACCGAAAGCGGCAACTACAGATCCGGTTGATTTGACAGTAAATAATATTACTTATCATATTACCGTGAAACACGAGACGATTACAGTGCCAAAGGGCGGAAGTACCTTTATTGACAATGTAGATCTGGATGATGTTAATCTTGGCTCTACGTCTCTTGTAACGAAACTGGAAGCGACAGAAAGCAGAAAAGCCTTGTTTGACTGTATGAGAGAAGCAAATAACAGCCTGAGCGGATATTCTACGACTCCGAACTGGGAGGCAAATGTAGCCAATGCAGAGTTTGTCATAACAGAGGCGGGAACAGGTGATGATGGCCTTAAGCTTTATCATATATTCAGTGAGCTGGAAGGAAATTATCTGGTTAATACGAATGCCGGCTCTTATTTTGACACAACACCTGCTACACAGACATTAACCTTGACAGACGAGAATGCTGATCCGGAGAATGCAAGCTTTGAAATCCGCCGTCGCGCTACGGTTGGTAATAACAGATATGTGTATTTCTTCTACCAAAGAATGGCATTTGATGCTGTAAGTGAAAAAGGCAATTATGGAAGCAGTGGAGATTTTGGATTTGAATTCCTGAAGAAGAGAACCGACGGTATTGAAGATATGTCAGATCCGATTCCGGGCTATCAGCGTGTAAACAAAATTGAATCAGGTGAAAGCTATTTAATCACAGAGTATTACAAAGAGACCACAGGTGAGGAGAGAGACGTTATCATCGTGCTTTATCCGAGAAACGGTATTACGAATCAGTCCAAGATGTATACGACAACGGAAGTGCCCGGCGTAAGGCTTACAGCTTCGGCAAATGCGGAGACAGGGAATACGGCGGAGATTACGATTGGCGGAACGACATATATTGTAGAAATCGAAGGAACCTGTGATCACAATTATCCGAAGACAGTGACTTCTGTTGAAGCTACTTGTAAGAAACCGGGAACTACCGGGGACGTTATCTGTTCTAACTGCCGTGAAGTATTGGAGGAAGGCACTCCGACGCCTGTAAAGGATCATACGTGGACAGATAACTGGACGACAACAGATCCGGTGATTGACAGAACAAACAAAACCGTAACGGACGGTGCAAGAACCCGTACATGCAGCGGCGGCGAGGAAACCGAGACAGAAGTCATCAGCGGAGAAGCGTATCTTCTGAAAACAATCGGTGAAAAGATCGCACAGGCAGAAACGGAAAAATCAAAGACAGACGACTATGCAGCGGAAACCATCAAAGCGTTAGAGGATGCGATTGCAGCGGCAACTGATGCTGTGTCAGGTCAGACGCCTGCAGACGTGGCTGGCAAGATTGATGCGCTGATCGCTTTGGAAAGCGCATTAGATCCGGACAACATGGTGTCACAGGATGATTATGACAGCAGAAAAGATACGCTGGACGGCCTGCTCACTGAGGCGGGAAATAAAGTAAGTCAGACAGATGTTTACACGGAAGAGTCTCTGGCTGCTTTACAGGCTGTTTTGGATGAGATTGGTGAAAATTTAAGCTATACGGAAATGCAGCAAGCGATTGATGATCTGACAGCGGCGCTTGACAGCTTAATAACCCTGGATGAAAAGACATGTGAAGAAATGCTGCCGTCTCTGAAAGAGGCGCTTGCATCAAAGGAACAAATTGCAGCGGGCGGACAGAAAAATTACACTGACGAATCCTGGAAGAAATTCATCAACGCTTATAATACACTGAACGGCAAGACAGATGAAGAATTGATTGCAATGGGATCGGTGGAACTCACAAGACTTCTGAATGATTTAAATACAAAATTGGAAGAAAAAGGAACAACGCCGCCTCCTTCTGAAAGCAAAATAAAGGTAAATACAGATTATACGGTAAGCGGTGTGGTTTATACGGTAACAGATGCCGTGAAGAATGAAGTTGTGTTGAAAAAAGGCGCAAATGCGAAGAAATTTACAGTTCCGGCAACCGTATCTATCAATAGCGTAACCTGTAAAGTCGTTGGAATCGGCGATAGTGCATTCAGCGGATACAAAAAGCTGAAAAATGTGATTATCGGAGAAAATGTAACTTCAATTGGAGCAAAAGCATTCTTCAAATGTACGAAATTAAGCAAAGTCACGATGAATGGAGCGAAAGCGCCGGCGATTAAGAAGGCGGCATTTAAAAAGACGGCCTCTAAAGTGACGGTAAAAGCAAAGAAATTGAATAAGAAACAGAAGAAAGCTTTCCTGAAAGTCCTGAAAAAGACCGGCAAGATCAGTAAAAAGTCCGTAGTAAAATAGGATTGAACGGATAGCGCCAATATAGCATATAGTGCAATAATGCCTGGAAGGCAACGTGAAATGGAGCTGTCGTTTTAACGATTAAAAAATCGTGAAGCGGCAGCTTCATTTTCACTGTTTTGAAGGCAAGATCTCTGAAATAGACCTGCCTTTTTACATACGTTAATTTTACACCAGCTGCCGGATTCTTTGGAGGTCTGGCAGTTGTTTTTTGTACAAAAAGGAGCTGCGCACTAATTGCTTAGTGCGACAGCCCCTTATATATTTATTTTGCTTGTGCAATTGAGAATAAAGCGTCTTGTAAAATTTAGAGAAATTGATATCTCCGTCCTGCTGCTATTGTATAGACGGTTTTGGATTTTGCTGGATTTCCATGTCTGCCGTGTATATGGCGATATATCTGCCCAGCCATATGCGTAAGCTGATGCAGAATCATTTACAAAAGCGCCTGAATGCGCAGATCCGGCGTTTTGGAAAGATCGATCGTACCGGTGGCAACCCCTACAATGGGCCTGGAAAGAAACTGTTTGTTCAGCATGATAATATTTGCCTTTCTTCCGTCTGTAAGCATAACGCGGTTGTTCTGGTAAGTATAGGCAATGCGTTCTAAGAAGGTCAGAATAAACTTTGGATTGTATTTCTGAAGGCCTTCCAGTTCAAAATCCGCAATGACCTGGAAAGGACACAACGGAGCGCGGTAAGATCTTGCGGCGGTCATCGCGTCATATACGTCTGCAATGGCAATGATCTGTGAACAATCATCAATGTCATGAAATTTCATGCCGTTGGGATATCCGTGTCCGTCACAGCGTTCGTGATGCATCAGGGCGGCGTTTTTAATTCTTGGATCTAACTGCTCAAACGGAAGCAGAAGTTCATATCCGAAAGAAGGGTGCCTGCGGACAAGATCGAATTCCTCGTCAGTGTATCTGCCGGGTTTATTTAAAATTTCGGCGGGGATTTTCGTCTTCCCGATATCATGCAGCAATGCGGCGGCTGTCAGGATGGTCAGATTGTCGTCGGATAATTTCAGCCATCGGCCCAGCATATTTGAAATTAATGCAACGTTTATGGAATGCGCATAAATGCTGTCATCGTTGGTGCGCATATTATGTAGAAAATCAAACAACTCAATGGAAGAAGTCGTTTTGGCCAGTAAAGGCTCTATAATCCGGCATAAGAGATCCGGCTGAGGTTCCTTCTCCTGAGAAATGACAGAAGAAACGGATTCTTTTAATGCATCGGCAGCAGCGGAATGCGCCGCCTTAAAATCCTGAAATTCTTTGGAGGCGGTAATCCGCTGAAAATAAGTCGGCTCCAAAGAATTGTCATTTGTATCCTCCTGGGGCTCTTCATAATCTTCAATTTCTATGTGGTTGACGTCATAGAATGCAATGCGCGCAATGGATGCATTCGTTAAAGTGATTCCTTCATCGACAATCAACAGTCCCTTTTTGGTCATAACAGGTGAAGCAGTTATCATGCCTTCCTGTAATTGTGTAGTTTTCACAGTCTGCATATTATACACTCCTCGCTTGCTTTGTAATAATAAAATGGAATTAAACGGTCTGTAATTTACTATAATTATAAAACGAAACGAAGGGTTCCGCAACGATTTATTTTGGGAATCTGCCGCCTGTGAAAAATTGGAAGGGAAAATCTGCGAAAAAACTTGACAAATGCAGAAAATGGGCGTAACGTATTTTATGCAGAAAAGAAAACGATTTACAATTCAATCATATAGCTTTCCCTTATTCAGAGTGATGGAGATACATAGGATCTGTGAAGTCACGGCAACCCCTTACAGGAAGGTGCCAACCTGAGCGAGAATTCGAACAATAAGAGGATTTGATTTTCGATTGCAAAGAATCCTGTCCGCTTATTTTATAAGCGGATTTTTTTAGCTCCTTTTAAGAAAGCAGTGTTGGATTAGGATCGGACAGACAAGTTTAGAGAGGAGAACTGAATAAATGGAAAAAAGATTATTTACGTCTGAATCAGTGACAGAAGGGCATCCGGATAAGATCTGTGATGCGATTTCCGATGCGGTCTTAGACGCCTGCATGGCGCAGGACCCTATGAGCCGTGTAGCCTGTGAGACAGCGTCCTGCACGGGATTTGTGCTGGTCACAGGAGAAATTACCACCAAAGCGAATTTGGACATTCCGGCAATTGTAAGAAAGACGATCAATGAGATCGGCTATGACAGTTCCGAAAAAGGATTTGACGGCAATACATGCGCCGTTTTGACTGCATTGGATAAGCAGTCGCCGGACATTGCAATGGGAGTGGATAAGGCTTTAGAGGCCAAGGAGAATACCATGACCGATGAAGAAATCGAAGCCATCGGCGCCGGAGACCAGGGTATGATGTTTGGGTACGCAGTCAATGAAACGGAAGAATATATGCCTTACCCGATTGCGTTGGCGCATAAGCTTGCACAGCAGCTCACCAAAGTAAGAAAAGACGGTACATTAAGCTATTTAAGGGCAGACGGAAAGTCTCAGGTGTCTGTGGAATATGATGAGAATGGAAGGCCGTGCCGTCTTGAGGCAGTTGTGATTTCTTCTCAGCATGATGAAAAAGCGACGCAGGAGCAGATTCATGAAGATGTGAAGAAATACGTTTTAGATCCGATTCTGCCAAAAGAGATGGTAGATGAGAATACGAAGATTTTTATTAACCCGACGGGACGTTTTGTAATCGGCGGGCCCCAGGGTGATGCGGGACTGACCGGACGGAAGATTATTGTAGATACTTACGGCGGATATGCGCGTCACGGCGGCGGCGCTTTTTCCGGAAAAGACTGTACTAAAGTAGACCGTTCCGCAGCTTATGCAGCGCGTTATGTGGCGAAGAATATCGTTGCGGCGGGACTTGCGGATAAATGTGAAATTCAGCTTGCATATGCTATCGGCGTTGCGCAGCCGACGTCTGTTATGGTAGATACGTTTGGCACTGGCAAAGTATCCGATGAAAAGCTGGTAGGAATCGTCCGCGAGAATTTCGACCTCAGGCCCGCGGGGATCATTAAGATGCTGGATTTGAGACGGCCGATTTACAGAGATACGGCTGCATATGGTCATTTTGGACGGAACGATCTGGATCTTCCATGGGAAAAACTGGATAAAACAGAAGCATTAAAGAAATATCTGTAAAACAATTTATGAAAAATTTAGAATATATTTCAGTTTTTTTATAGGATTTGGAAAATTTCATGCTATAATAAGCCATAGGGACTTTGTATTAAGTCCCTATGGCTTTTTTGCGGAAATGAGTAAATGATGAAAGGAGATTCGTATGAAATTAAAAACAAGACTTACAATTTCCTTTTGTATTATAATATTCGTGCCGATTCTGCTGGCTGTTTTTGTAATCTGGGGCTTTCAGAAATTCCAGATTAAAGCGATTGAAACGACTTATGGTATTGAGTCGGGAACGTATACGTATCTTACGAATCCGGTACAGCTTTTGAATCAGTATACAAAGCGGAATTATGAAAGATTATTAAAAGAAGCATCCGGGAATCCGGACCGGTTTTTGGAAAAAGCTTTTTTAGATAAGATAAACAGAGAATTGAAAGGAAAATATTCCTATCTGATTGTTCGTAAAGAGGATATCATTATTTATAAAGGGATGAACTCTGATTTAGAGGAGAAGGACCTGCCGGGCTACGGAGAAGGCGCGCAGGAAGAGGAGGATGCAGTATCCGGAGTTTATGTAGATGGAGATGAAGAAATTCTGATTAAGCAGATTAACTTCAATTTTACAGACGGAGACCGGGGCAGCGCATTTATCATTACGACTTCTTATGAGGTTTTGCCGGAAGTGCAGAGGCTGTTTTTCGACGTGTGCATTTCAGTGCTGATGATTTTGATTTTGACGGCGGCTATGCTGATTATATGGATTTATCAGGGAATTATCCGGCCGCTGAAAGAGCTGAAAACTGCAACCGTGAATATACAGCAGGGCAATCTGGATTTTACAATTGAGAGAGAGGGCAGCGATGAGATCAGCGAGCTTTGCGCAAGTTTTGAGGAGATGCGCAAGCGGCTGAAAGAATCTTTTGAGCAGCAGATTGCCGGCGAACAGGAGAACCGGGAGCTGATTCGTAATATCGCCCATGATTTAAAAACGCCGATTACGGCGGTAAAGGGGTATTCAGAAGGGCTTTTAGACGGTGTGGCGAATACGCCGGAGAAACAGGAGAAATATCTTAGAACCATTAATAGTAAAGCAAATGAAATGGATGCGCTGCTCAATGAGCTCACGCTGTATTCCAAAATTGATACGAATAGAATTCCATATAATTTTAACAAGTTAAACGTAGCGGAATATTTTAACGACTGCATTGAAGAAGTGGGTATGGACTTAGAGACAAAGCAGATCGGACTGGCTTACTTTAACTATGTAGACAACGATGTGATGATCATTGCCGATCCGGAGCAGTTGAAACGGGTCATTCACAATATCATCGGAAATTCTGTCAAATATATGGATAAGCAGCAGGGGCTGATCAATATACGGATTAAAGATGTGGGAGATTTCATTCAGGTGGAACTGGAAGACAATGGACGGGGCATTGCAGCAAAAGATATTCCTTATATATTTGAGCGGTTTTTCCGGGCGGACGCCTCCAGAAATTCTGCCACCGGAGGCAGCGGAATAGGACTTTCCATTGTAAAAAAGATTATTGAAGATCACGGCGGCAAGATCTGGGCTACCAGCAAAGAATCCGTAGGAACGGTGATGTATTTCGTAATACGAAAATATCAGGAGGTTATACAGAATGAGTAAAGTGTTGATTATCGAAGATGAAGTGGCAATTGCGGATTTGGAAAAAGATTATCTGGAGTTAAGCGGATTTGAAGTGGAGATTGAAAATTCCGGAGATGTCGGGCTTAAGAGGGCATTGCAGGAAGAGTTTGACATGTTCATTTTGGATTTGATGCTTCCCGGTATAGACGGATTTGAAATTTGCAGGAAAATCCGTGAGACGAAAAATACGCCGATTCTGATGGTGTCTGCCAAGAAGGATGATATTGACAAAATCAGAGGACTTGGCCTTGGGGCAGATGATTATATCACAAAACCCTTTTCTCCCAGCGAGCTTGTGGCAAGGGTAAAAGCGCATCTGGCCCGTTACGAGAGGCTTATCGGCAGCAGCCAGCAGGAAAATGACCTCATAGAAATCCGGGGAATCAAGATTGACAAAACGGCGCGCCGGGTATGGGTGAATGAAGAAGAAAAGCAGTTTACCACAAAGGAATTTGACCTGCTGACATTTCTTGCGGAAAATCCCAACCGTGTATTTACAAAAGAAGAATTATTTCGGGAGATCTGGGATATGGAGTCCATAGGAGATATTGCAACCGTAACCGTTCATATTAAGAAAATCCGTGAAAAAATCGAAATTAATACGGCGAAACCTCAGTATATTGAAACCATCTGGGGTGTGGGATACCGCTTTAAAGTATAAAGACTACAGCGATTTACCGGTTGGTTTTACAGTCGCTGAAAGTCATCTTAAGAGGATAAAAAATGAATCAGATATTGTATGAAGATGAAGATATGATACTTTTTCAAAAACCGGCGGGAATTCCGTCGCAGACTGGCCGGTTAAAGGAAAAGGATGTGGTGAGCATCTTAAAAAATTACCGGGCCGGGAAAGGAGAAGAACCTTATATTGCTTTGATACACCGGTTAGACCAGCCGGTGGAAGGCATTCTTCTGGCGGCGAAGACAAAAGAGGCGGCGGCGGAGTTGAGCCGTCAGTCCGCAGGCTGCGAGATGGATAAATATTATCGTGCCATGGTACATAATCGGAGCACGGAACCGCTGGTACAGGGACAGACGGGGAAATTGACGGATTATCTTTTAAAAAACGGTAAGACAAATTGTTCCTCTGTCGTAAATGAAGGAAGCAAAGGCGCCAAAAAAGCGGCGCTGCAGTATGAAGTTCTCAGAGCCGGGGAAGAGCTGGCCGATCTTTCCATAAAATTAGAAACCGGAAGGCATCACCAGATCCGGGTGCAAATGGCAAATGCAGGATTTCCCTTAGTGGGCGATTTCAAATATGGCAGAAAGACTGCGGATAAACCACAGGGGGAGAGAAAATACGCCGCTCTATGTTTTGTAAAAATTGGATTTTTGCATCCGGCAACGAAGAAACGGATGGAGTTTGAGATAGAACCGGAAAATTCCGCTTTCCAGTTATTGTAGAAATATCCAGATGTTTTTGACAAAGACATATTTTTCAGACGCATAGAAAATGCTCATAGCACACATAATTTTCCCATGATGAAGATAAAGAAGAACGAAATGGGAACGAAAATTGCAAAACTGTTTGTAATCACGGCGGCAGTCTATTTGGGAATGAAATTTCTAGTTCCGATGGTCCTGCCGTTTTTACTTGCAATTGCACTGGCAAGGCTGTTGTATCCTCTGGCAAAGATGCTTGAGAAGAAAACGGGATGTCAAAGAAATGTGGCAAGGCTGCTGGCATATGGGATCTTTCTTGCAGGGGTAGGAGCTGCTGCGGCAGGCTTGCTGTATTTTTGCTATCGCATGGGCAGCAGTTGTCTGAATCACATGGACGGGTTTAAGGAAAGCGCCCAGGAGATCTTTTGTATCTGTTGCGACAGGATAGAGCAGATGTTTGGAATCAGTGCGGGAGAAATTCAAAAGACGATTGACAGGGAGACGTCAGAGATGACAAAAGGCATGGTGGCCTATTCAAAAGATGCGGGCTGGTATATGATCGGGCTGTTGGCAAAAGTGTTTGTCACATTTATCGCGGCTTTTTTGATGTTGAACGATTATGAGCGGATGATCGGCGGATGTAAAAAGACACAGGTGGGAAGAGCGGTTATCTCGGTGTTGAAGGAGATCAAGGAGGCTTCAGGCGCATATCTGGGGGCGCAGCTGCGCATTATGGGAATCATCACAGCTATATGCATCGCAGGTCTTTTTTTGCTGGGGATTCCCTATGCATTTTGGATTGGATTGGGGATTGGGTTTTGTGACGCTCTTCCTTTTATCGGAACGGGAACGATATTTGTTCCCTGGGCGTTGATCAATATTCTTTTGGGGAAGTATAAGCAGGCAGTCTGGCTGTTTGTATATTATATCATCTGTAGTTTTGTCAGAGAGCTGTTGGAGCCAAAACTGGTGGGAAAGCATTTGGGTGTGCCGCCTCTTGCGGTTTTGATGAGCATTTATATCGGAATTCAGGTATATGGAGGGGCAGGCGTTATTTTCGGGCCTGTTTCGGCGCTGTTAATTTATGAGATTTATATGTTGTTTTTGAAATAAAAATTTCAAACATTGTTTTGCTGAAACTGTTACAGTTGCATAATTTTAATGGTATGCTATAATTTAATAAACAAAGGAGAACGCTATGGAAGATACAAAAATTCAGTGGCATCCGGGATTTGTGGCTGCCATGAATCTGGAATTTGCCGAAAACAGGGATGATTTAACATTTGAACCGGAATATAATCTAAACACAAAGCCGTTGGAGATTGATCTTCTGGTAATTAAGAAACAATCATCTGTCGTTCTTTTTAATGAAATAGGATGTTTCTTCCGGGGACATAATATTATAGAATATAAATCCCCAGAAGACCATCTGGATATTGATGTTTTTTATAAATCAATGGCATATGCCGCTCTTTACAAATCTTATGGCAGAACGATGGATGAGATCAAAGCAGATGACGTTACAGTGACCTTGCTCAGAGAGGCGAAGCCGGAAAGCCTCTTCCGGTATTTAAAAGAACATGATTATCAAATATCAAATCCATATAAAGGAATTTATTATATTGACGGGAATGTTATGTTTTCAACACAAATCATTGCAACCGGTGAGTTAAACAAAAAGGAACACATCTGGTTGGGTTCCTTGTCTGACAGATTGAAAAAACAGGATATGAAGGAGCTTTTTAACAGAATTCACCAATTAGAAAGCGCGTTTGACAGGGAACTGGCAGATTCCGTTTTGGAGGTCAGCGTTGGCGCGAACAAAGAAGTGGTGGAAAATTGGAAAGGAGACGATACTATGTGCCAGGCATTAATGGAAATTATGGAGCCGGAAATCCGCTTAAGGGAAAAAGAGCTGGAAGAAGCTGCTTTACAAAGAGGTATGCAAAAAGGTATGCAAAAAGGTATGCAAAAAGGTATACAAAAAGGTATACGGGATGCGGTGGATATGCTTAGAAAATTTGGGCATCAGGATGAGGAAATAAAGCTTACGCTTATGAACAAATACGATCTTTCTGCAGAAGAAACCGAAAAATACTTTCAGTAATCAATTTTTTTACGACGGGCAGAGAAAATAAATTATATTGTTCATGTATAAATGAATGACAGAAATAACAGGACAGGTTTTTCAACCTGTCTTGTTTGGCATTGTCTGGAGAGCGTTTTAAAAGCGCTTATATTGCAGAAAGGAAAACTTGACAAACCAAAAGCCGTCAGTCTACAATAAGAAGCGCAGAAAATGCACAGAAAACAGACAAACAGAAAGGAATCAAACACATGGCAAAAGAAAAGAAATTAGTGGAAGCCATTACCTCTATGGAGGAGGATTTTGCACAATGGTATACAGATGTTGTAAAAAAAGCGGAATTAATTGATTATTCTTCCGTAAAGGGGTGTATGATCATCAAACCGGACGGATATGCCATCTGGGAAAATATTCAGGAAGAACTGGATCGGAGATTCAAAGAAACCGGAGTGGAAAATGTATATATGCCGATGTTTATTCCGGAGAGTCTTTTAAATAAAGAAAAAGATCATGTGGAAGGATTTGCGCCCGAAGTGGCATGGGTGACCCACGGCGGCGCCAATCCGCTGCAGGAGCGTCTCTGTGTGCGCCCTACCTCAGAAACGCTTTTCTGTGATTTTTATAAAAATCTGATTCAGTCTTACAGAGATCTTCCCAAAGTGTACAATCAGTGGTGCTCTGTTGTCAGATGGGAGAAAGAGACGAGGCCGTTTCTTCGTTCCAGGGAGTTTTTATGGCAGGAAGGCCATACGGCTCACGCGACGGCAGAAGAGGCCGAAGAACGTACCATTCAGATGTTAAACGTTTATGCGGATTTTTGTGAAGAAATACTGGCGATGCCTGTAGTTCGGGGCAAAAAGACGGAGAAAGAGAAGTTTGCCGGAGCGGAGGCGACTTATACGATTGAAGCGCTGATGCATGACGGAAAAGCGCTGCAGTCCGGCACAAGCCATAATTTCGGGGACGGATTCGCAAAAGCCTTTGGCATTCAGTATACGGATAAAGACAATCGGCTGCAGTATGTGCATCAGACTTCCTGGGGTATGACAACCCGGTTGATCGGGGCGATTATCATGGTACACGGAGATGATTCCGGTCTGGTTCTTCCGCCCCAAATTGCGCCGGTGCAGGTAATGGTAATTCCGATTCAGCAGCACAAAGAAGGTGTTCTGGAAAAGGCGGCGGCTTTGAAAGAACGTCTGGCAGCATCCGGCATCCGGGTGAAGTTAGATAACAGTGAAAAGAGTCCGGGATGGAAATTCTCAGAGCAGGAGATGAGAGGAATTCCCATCCGTATTGAAATCGGCCCTAAGGATATTGATGCCGGACAGTGCGTGCTGGTTCGCCGTGATACCAGAGAAAAGACATTTGCATCTTTGGAAGAGATAGAGACAAAGGCAGCAGAGCTTTTGGAAAATATTCAAAAAGATATGTTTGACAGGGCAAAAGCACACAGAGACGAACATATCTATGATGCCCGCAATTACGAAGAGTTTGCAGAAATCATTCAGAATAAACCGGGATTTGTGCGTGGCATGTGGTGTGGGGAACAGGCGTGTGAAGATAAGCTGAAGGAAGATTTTGCAGCAACGGCGCGCTGTATGCCGTTTCACGATCAGGAAACAATTTCCTCTGTCTGCGTATGCTGCGGCAAACCGGCGCATAAACTGGTTTACTGGGGAAAGGCATATTAAGATGAAGATTGACCTTCCGGACAAAGTCAGCCATATCATTGATACATTCATACAGGCCGGATATGAGGCATATGCAGTAGGAGGCTGCGTCCGTGACAGTATTCTGGGGAGAACGCCCGAAGACTGGGATATCACCACTTCTGCAGAACCAATGGAAATAAAAGCTCTTTTTCCCAGAACGATTGACACAGGCATTGCCCATGGAACAGTGACTGTCATGCTGGGGAAGGAGGGCTTTGAAGTCACGACTTACCGGATTGATGGAAAATACGAGGATGCAAGACATCCCAGAGAAGTAACCTTTACGCCGAATCTGTTGGAGGATTTGAAACGCCGGGATTTTACCATCAATGCCATGGCCTATAATGACAGGAACGGACTAGTAGATGCGTTTGACGGGATCGGAGATTTAAACCGAAAGATTATCCGCTGTGTCGGAGATGCAATGAAACGGTTTACAGAGGATGCGCTGCGGATGATGCGGGCTGTGCGTTTTGCGGCGCAGCTTGGGTTTTCTATTGATTCAGATACGATACAGGCGATTTGTATGCTGGCGTCTTCTCTGAAATATATCAGTGCGGAGCGAATTCAGACAGAGCTTGTGAAGCTTCTGGTATCAGATCATCCGGAAGAAATGAGGACGCTTTATGACACGGGGCTGACAGGAATTATGCTGCCGGAATTTGATGTGATGATGCAGACCGCACAAAACAATGCCCACCATATTTATACAGTGGGAGAGCATACCATTGAGTCGCTTTTGCATGTGGAAAAAGAGAAAGTGCTTCGTCTGACAATGCTTCTCCATGATGTGGCAAAACCTTCCTGCCAAACGACGGGAGAAGACGGATTTCATCATTTTTACGATCATCAAAGACGGGGAAGCGAGATGGCAGAAGGGATTCTGCGGCGTCTAAAATTTGACAATGATACGACAGAAAGAGTCTGCCGTCTGATTGCCGGACATGATGATAATCCGCCTATAACGGAACGAAATGTAAGAAGGGCGGTGGTCCGGTTAGGGAGAAAAGCTTATCCGGATCTATTTGCAGTAAAAAGAGCAGATGTACTGGCTCAGAGCGCTTATAAACGGGCAGAGAAATTAAAATATATAGAGGAATATGAGGAATGCTATCACAGGATTATAGAAAAAGAGCAGTGCTTATCTTTAAAAGATCTGGCTGTGAAAGGCGCAGATTTGATTGCAGAAGGCATGAAACCGGGGCCGGAGCTTGGACAGGTTTTACAGGAACTGTTTGAACTGGTGCTGGACAATCCAGAAAAAAACACAAAAGAATATCTTTTGATGAAAAGTAAAGAGATGATAAATTGTAGATAGGGTGAATACTTTCAAAAACCTTTTCATATGCTTAAAAGACACGGAATGTACGGAATGTAGACGAAGTGGAAAAGATTCGTATGGAGGGGTTTTTGTGTATAATCGGGAAGAAGAGATTCTGGAACAGTATAAAGTAGAAATAAGAAGCACGGTAAAAGGACGCGGAGCCCTTTGCTGCGATACGGACAAAGGTACCATGTTGTTAAAAGAGTTTCGAGGTTCCGGGGAGCGTGCTGTTTTTCTGCATGATATACTGGAATATTTATGCGACGGGGGTTTTTCGGCAGAAACAATCGTGTTGTCGAAAGAAGAGGAAGTGCTTGTTAAGGATGAGATTAACAATACTTCCTATCTTTTGAAAAACTGGTATTTGGGCAGAGAGTGTGATGTCAGGAACCGGGATGATATTTTGGCGGCGGTAAGAAAACTGGCTGAGTTCCACAAGCTGACGGCGGGTTACAAAGGAACGATTCCGGAATTTTTAAAGGCAGAACAAGACAGCCTGTTACAGGAGTATGAACGACATAACAGAGAGCTGAACAAGGTCAAAAATTACATTCGCAATAAAAACAAAAAGAATGAATTTGAAATGCTTTTCATGAAAGTATATGAAAGCTACAAGAATCAGGCGAGGGAAGTGACCGAACAGCTGAAAAAGCAGTCTGCAGATCTTGGCGAAGAAGTAAAGAAACAGATGAGAGGCCTTTGCCACGGAGATTATAATCAGCACAATGTGCTGAATTCCCAGGGAGAATGGGTACTTTTGAATTTTGAACAGATGACATATGATATTTTGGTACAGGATCTGGCGAATTTTATTCGCAAAATTTTGGAAAAATATAATTGGAATACGGGACTGGGCATAGAAATGATTACAGCATATGACAATATTCGGAAAATGCTGCCGGAAGAATTGGAACAGCTGTATCTGCGTCTGGCATACCCCAAAAAATACTGGAAAATAGCAAATCACTACTGCAGCTCCAGAAAATCCTGGATTTCCGGAAGAGATATTGAAAAACTGGAAAAAGTCATTGAGCAGGAGTCTTCGAGAAAGCAGTTTTTAAAAATGTTATTTTATTTCACAACCCAGGGAAAGTATGATATACTGTATGAGAATAAAAATCAGACATAATCGGAGAAGATAGATGAAAATACAAAAGCAGGTTATAGTAACAGTAATTGCCGTATTTGCAGCGGTATTTTTGAGCAGCTGCAGTAAAACATCTTCCGGAAGCGGCATTTTTCAGGGAAGAATGGGTTCCGGCGCAAAGACGGAAGGAGAAAATGTAAACGAGCCGCAGCAGGATGCAGCAGAAGAAACACAGACGGACAATTCTTTGTACGTTGTTGTAAAAATTGACGCCGAGGCCAGAGAGGCCGTCTTTGAAAAGGCAAGCAACGGCAGACAGCTGCAGTATCCGTACACAGCCACAACAAGATTTATGGATAAATACGGCAGCAGCAAATCGGCGGAATCTTTTCTGCCGGGAGATGTGGCAGAGATTGTCGTTTCCAAAAGCGATCAGGAGCTGATCAGCGTTCAGCTGTCGGATGATGTATGGGTATATGAGGATATCGTGAATTATTCCATTGATGAAACTATCGGCGCTCTTGTGATCGGAGAATCGAAATATGCCTATGATGCCCAGTATCCTGCATTTTCCGGTGAAAACAGAATCAGTTTTTCGGATATTGGAGATTCTGACGTGCTGCGCGCAGTAGGCATAGATAAAAAGCTGATTTCACTGGCGGTGCAAAGAGGCCACGGCTATCTGGCGCTGGCAAATACCAAGCTTTTTGAAGGCAGTTTTATCTGTGTGGGAGACCGGATATTTGAAGAGGTGACGCCTAATATGCAGATTGAAGTGCCGGAAGGAACATATCTGGTGACGGTGGCAAATAACGGCTATGGGGGCAGCAAAGAAGTAGAGATTAAAAGAGACCAGACCCTCAGCCTGAATTTGGATGAGTTGAAAGGGGAAGGCCCCCAGATGTGCAAGATTACCTTTGATGTGAGTGTAGAAGGGGCAGTGCTTTGGATTGACGGAAAGAAAGCGGATTATTCCAAACCGGTAGAACTTGCATATGGTGTTCACACGATTGCGGTAGAAGCAGAGGGGTACGATACTATTACCCAGAAACTGGTAGTCAATTCCAAAAAGGCGGAGATCGAGATTGCTTTAAATACTGCCTCAGGAAGCAAGGCTGAAGATACGGACGCCGCGTCATCGGCAAATAACAATAATACCAGTCAGAATAATACCAATAATAACATCGGAAATACGAATACCAATACGAACAATAATTATACGAATAATAACAATAACAACAATAATAATAACAACAATAATAATAACAACAATAATAACAACAATAATAATACTACAAATAATAATAACAATAACAATACTAATAACAATTCAAGCCAGACAGATTATCTGACAACTCTGTATAACTTGCTGACATCTATTGGGAATACCAATAATAACAGCAATACAAATACAAACAACAACTCAAATTCCACTGAAGTAGAGGATGATTTGAGGGATGAATAAAACAACAGGAGGAAAAAGATGAGTTACAGAGAGATTTACAACGAATGGCTTTCCAATCCTTATTTTGATGAGGCTGCGAAAGCAGAACTGAAAAGCATTGCAGATGACGAAAAAGAAATCGAAGACAGATTTTATACGGAGCTGGAATTTGGTACAGCGGGCTT
Organism: uncultured Lachnospiraceae bacterium; assembly: GCA_910585825.1. GTDB lineage: Bacteria > Bacillota > Clostridia > Lachnospirales > Lachnospiraceae > Roseburia_B. Next base: position 144,866 of record CAJUEY010000001.1, read on the forward strand.
GCGGGGAGTCATTGGAGCGGGTACGAATCGTATGAATATTTATACTGTCCGCAAGGCAACCCAGGGACTGGCAAATTATATCAAAAAAGCAGGCGAGAAGGAGAAGAGCGTTGCAATTGCTTATGACTCCAGAAGAATGTCGCCGGAATTTGCTGATGAGGCAGCTCTTTGTCTGGCGGCAAACGGAATCAAAGCATATGTATTTGAGTCTTTGCGGCCCACGCCTGAATTGTCCTATGCAGTCCGCAGATTAAATTGTACAGCAGGCATTAATATTACTGCCAGCCACAATCCGGCAGAGTACAATGGCTACAAAGTATACTGGGCAGACGGTGCGCAGATTACACCGCCTCACGATACGGGAATTATGGAAGAGGTAAAAGCTGTTACAGATTACAGCTCCATGCTTACCATGGACAAGGCGGCGGCAGAAGAAAAAGGACTTTACGTTACCATTGGAGAAGACATCGACCGTTCCTATATGGAAGAGATTAAAAAACTGGTGATTCACCAGGATGCCATTGACGCAGTCAAAGACGAATTGAAAATTGTTTATACCCCTCTCCATGGAACCGGAAATATTCCTGTCCGTACAATCTTAAAAGAACTTGGATTTCAGAATGTCTATGTGGTAAAAGAGCAGGAACTGCCGGACGGAGATTTCCCGACGGTAGGATATCCCAATCCGGAAGCTCCCGCAGCTTATGAGCTGGCTTTGGCTCTTGCCAAAAAAGAGGATGCAGACCTTGTACTGGCTACTGATCCGGATGCAGACCGTCTCGGCGTCTACGTAAAAGACGGACAGACAGGAGAATACCATATGTTAAACGGAAATATGTCCGGCTGTCTCATTGGAGATTATATCATTGGACAGACCAAAGCCGTAAAAGGAAGCCTTCCGGAAGATGGTGCATTTATCCGTTCTATCGTAACAACGAATCTGGCAGATGCTATTGCGAAATACTATGGTGTGGAACTGATTGAAGTGCTCACAGGATTTAAATTTATCGGACAGAAGATTTTGGAGTTTGAAAATACAAACAAAGGCACTTATCTGTTTGGCATGGAAGAAAGCTACGGATGTCTGCCGGGCACCTATGCAAGGGATAAAGACGCCGTTGCAGCAACGATGTTCCTCTGCGAGGCAGCAGCGTTTTACAAAACCCAGGGAAAGACGCTTTGGGATGCAATGTTAGATATTTATGAGAGATGCGGCTATTATCAGGATCATGTGGAATCCATTACCTTAAAGGGCATTGAAGGACTAGAGAAGATCCAGAATATCTTAAAGACATTAAGAGAAGAACCGCCTGTAACGATCGGAGATTATGAAGTGCTGGTAATTCGGGATTATAAAGAAGATACGATTACCGATACAAAGACAAAAGAAACGAAGCCTACCGGCCTTCCCAAGTCAAATGTGCTTTATTATGAACTGACAGACGATGCATGGGTATGCGTACGTCCTTCCGGAACAGAACCAAAAGTAAAATTCTACATCGGTGTCAAAGGCGATTCCTTAGAGGATTCTATGAAGAAATCCAGAGAGTTAGGCAGCACAGTGCTTGCCATGGTAGAAAAGCTGATATAATTGTTTAAAAATACCTTCTTTTTCTTGACAAACATAGGTAAAACAAGTATAAATATTCTTGTAGGTAATCAAGAAAGAGAGACCTCAGTAAATATAGAAAATCCACAGGAGGAATTTTTAAATGAACAAAGCAGAATTAGTTGCAGCTATGGCTGACAAGACAGGATTAGCGAAAAAGGACGCCGAAGCGGCATTAAAGGCTTTTACAGATGTAGTTGCTGAAGAATTGAAAAAAGGTGAGAAGATTCAGTTAGTGGGATTTGGAACATTTGAAGTTTCTGAAAGAGCAGAAAGAGTTGGAAGAAATCCATTAACAAAACAGGAAATCACAATTCCGGCATCAAAAGCGCCGAAATTCAAAGCAGGCAAAGCATTGAAAGATATGGTAAATGCATAAATTATAAGAGAGTAAAATGTATGCAGAGGGCTTTTAAAAGCCCTCTGCGTTTTCATGTTGCCACGCACTGCCGGCGTGTTGGCGGCAGATGCTGCAGGTAAAAGAAAAAGAGGGATTATATGAGATTAGATAAATTTTTAAAAGTGTCTCGGCTGATCAAACGCCGTACCGTTGCCAATGAGGCATGTGATGCGGGACGGGTATCTGTCAACGGAAAAACCGCGAAGGCCTCTGTGAAAGTGAAAGCGGGGGATATCATTGAAATTGCTTTCGGACAAAAGACTGTAAAGGCAGAAGTGCTTTCCCTGGCAGAGTCTACAAAAAAAGAAGATGCGAAAGAAATGTTTCGATATTTATAATCTTCGGCAGATTCTTTTAGCATAAATCCAAATACCCCCTAATATAATATAGAAAGACAACCATTCCGGATGAAAAGAAAAAAGAGACCGCAGCTCTGAGGCCGAAGGCTGAATAGTTGCAAAAACAGGGGGTAAATATGGAAGAAAAGACAGCAAATAAAAAAACGCATAAACTTCTGATTAACAGCCGTAAAACGGGAAGTTTCAGCGGAGTATTAGATGTGCTTTCCTTTGATGTGGCGGAAATTCTTCTGGAAACAGAGGAGGGAATGCTCTTAATCAAAGGAAATGACCTTCATGTGAACAGGCTCAGTCTGGAAAAAGGAGAGGTTGATATTGAAGGGAAGATTGATTCTCTGGCTTATTCTGAAGTAAAGGATTACGGCAAACAGGCAGAATCTTTTTTTGGACGGTTATTTAAATGAGCGGCAAGATCAGCGAAACCATTGCCGGAGAGGGCAGTTTACTGCTTGTCTCCCTTTTGTTTGGTTTTGCTCTGATGTTAGTATATGATATCATACGGATCTTCCGTCATATCATCAGACATGGAACAATCCTTATGGCAGCCGAAGACGTGTTGTACTGGCTGTTTTGCGCGGTAGGCATTTTTGCCATGCTGTATCAGGAAAATGAAGGCCTGCTCCGCTGGTTCGTATTGGGCGGCGTAGCCATTGGCATGTTGGTTGAGAATAATTTTGTCAGTCCTTCTATTGTTGCTCTGTTTGTAAAGATCATACGGATCTGGCTGAAGATTCTAAAGAAGTTTTTACATATATTTGGAAAGCCTTTGAAAAAAATACATCTATTTTTTAGAAAAGAATTGAAAAAAATAAGAAAAGCGATTAAGATAGGATTAAGCAAAGATTAAAAGAGGGATTTTATATGGGCAGATATCGGAAAAAGAAAAATAAAACAGGAAGAATGAGTATTGCCTGCATTTTGATGGTATTGCTTTTGTTTATGTCTGTTCAGATCATAAAGCTCTATCAGAAAGATCAGGAATATATTGCGAGAGAAGCAGACCTGACAACACAGTTTGAACAGGAAACAGAGCGGGCGGATCAGCTGTCTGATTATGAGAAATACATTGGGAGCCAGGAGTATGTAGAAGATACAGCGAAAAGTAAACTGGGTATGGTTTATGATCATGAGATTATATTCAAAGAAAAATAATAGAATATCCTAAAATGGTTAAGAGCCCTCGAATCTACAATTCGAGGGCATTTTTGACGAAAAGTTTTTGAATAGCCTTCGTTGATTTGACAAAGATTTCAGAATATCGTAGTTATAATGCCTCTTAGTTTCGGGCAGAGCGTCTGCTTTCCGTTTGAAAATGAAATTAGGAGGTTTTTATCATGAAAAAGACAGGTTGGAAACAGTTGGTACTTAGCGTTTTGGGAGCATTGTTCTGTAAAATATCTGTTATGGGGTGTTATCCGCTTGTTCCCGCATTTTTTGCAGCAGTGTATCTGGAAGAACAGGGGCGCTGGCTTTTATCTATGGGAATGTTGACGGGTATGGTGGCGTTTCTGCCCATTACCGTAATTGCAAAGTATGCAATGTCTCTTTTGCTGATCGGGATTACGGTGCAGCTTTCGGAATGGGTGGACAAGCGGTGTTATACGGCGGCGGCGGCTCTTGCAGCAGCGGGTGGAACATTGGCTCTTTCCATATTTGGCGGAATTTTTGATTTTAAAAATCAGGTGACAATTGCGGCGGCAATTTGCGAGGCAGTATTTATTTTTGGATTTGTCATTTTGGCGGCAAGGGGCGTGCACCTGTTTTTGGAAGAAGGAGAGGCGCCGAAACAATCGGAATATATAAGAGACGGATACCAGGAACAGCGTCTTTTAAATTATGCAAAAAGTTTTGAAGGGCTTTCCAAAACATTTTTGTCTATGAGCAGGCAAAGCAAGATGCAGCAGGAGGATATGGGGCATTTGCAGCAGGAGCTGACAGGACGCATCTGCAGCGGCTGCGATACCTGCGCAGTCTGCTGGTCATCTGCAAATCCTATGATGTACGGCGTATTTGGACGTCTGATTAAAAATCTGATGCAGAACGGCGAGGCGGATGAAGAAACGAGGAGAAGCCTGAACGAGCATTGTCAGTATGCCGGCCATGTAGAGCAGGAGGCAGTGAACGTTTTTGAGCAGATCAGGGTAAATAAAGCATGGTACAACAGGCTGTTGGAAAACAGGGAAGTGATTGCCCAGCAGTTGGATGCAATGGCTTTTATTATGGAGGATTGTGCCAGTGAATCAAAGATTTTGGACAGGGAAGAGCGGCGGAGGATTGCAGAAATCCGGTATCGGGCTAAAGAATATGGCATTGTAACAGAAGAGATCCATTTGTTTCAAAAAAATAACAGCCATATCCAGACGGTGCTCAAGGTGCGCTCTAAATGGGGAAATTGTGTTGCCATAAAAGAATTGACCAGGGTGGTGACAGATGTGCTGGAACTGCATATGAAACCTCATAAAGACACAAGGACATTTATCGGAAAAGATACCTCGGAAATAATTTATGAGGAAGAGCCGGTGTTTCATGCAGTACACGGCGTGGCGCGGCTCACAAAAGACGGAGCGGCAGTGTCGGGAGATAATTTTTCTTTTTTGGAAAAAGAAGACGGGGAATTAGTCTTGAGTTTATCAGACGGCATGGGATTTGGAGAGCGGGCCTGTAAGGAGAGCGAAATGGTAGTAGATCTTCTGGAGCGCTTTGTGGAGGCAGGATTTACAAAGGATACTGCAATCAAGATGTTGAATTCCGCTATGGTGATTCATGGGGAGGACGATCAGTATTCCACAGTGGATATTTCTTCGATTGATCTTTACACCGGAGAAGTATCTTTTTATAAAATAGGAGCGTCGGCGACTTTTATCCGACATAAGAATGGGAATGTAGAGTGTCTTTTGTCCACCTCTCTGCCAGTGGGAGTTCGTTTTGAAATTGAGATCGAGCAGGCGAAAAAGCAGTTGGCGGACGGAGATTTTCTTGTCATGATCACAGACGGTGTGTTAGAATATCTGCAGACAGAGCAGCCGGAGGAGACATTGGAAGAAATCATATCAGAGATCAAAACCAATCATCCGGGGCTTATGGCTAAGAAAATTTTGGATCAGGTGATGATCTATACCGGCGGAGAAGTACGGGATGACATGACGGTGCTTGCAGCCGCCATTTGGGAGAATTGACAGATTATGATCAAAAAAGTTGCAGCATATATCAAAGAGCATCATATGATATCAGCGGGCGCGCATATTTGTGTGGGCGTTTCCGGAGGGGCGGATTCTGTCTGCCTGTTTCTGGTTTTGCGCTATTTGCAGGATATCATGGACTTTACGATGTCCGTGGTGCATATCGAGCATGGAATCCGGGGTGAGGAAAGCCTTTCCGACATGGCGTTTGTAAAACAAATTGCCGGCGACCATGGAGTGGAATTTTCTGCTTATTCCTATCCGGTGGAACAAATTGCGCGAGAGCGGGGCCTTTCTGTGGAGGAGGCTGGCAGAATGGTGCGGTATGAGGCTTTTGAAAAAGAATGTGCTGCTTACGGTGCGTCGGCAAAAATTGCGTTGGCGCATCATGCAGACGACAGTGCAGAGACGATGCTGTTTCATTTGTGCCGGGGGAGCGGAATCGAAGGGCTTTGCGGTATCCGGCCTGTGAGGGGCAATGTGATTCGGCCGCTCCTTTGTGTGACCAGAGGCGAAATCGAAGATTTTCTAAGACGGGAGGGACAGCCTTACCGGATGGATGCGACCAATGAAGACGTTGCATACAGCAGAAACAGGATACGAAATCGGGTAATGCCGGAGTTGGGACAGATCAATGAGCGGTATATGGCGCATATGAATTGCCTGGCGGAGGATGCGGCGGAAATTTCCTCATATTTTCGGGAAGAGGCAGAAAAGATTCTGGCACGGCATATGACAAAAGGGGATGGAGATTGTCTGGGTTTTGAGCTGCCGGGGTTTTTTGAATATCCTTCCGTTCTGCAGAAGTGGGTTTTGTTAGAACTGCTTGCGAAAGCGGGAGACGGGCGCAAAGATATCGGCAGAGAGCATGTCCGGTCTTTGTTAAACCTGGCGGAAGGGCGGACCGGAAGAAAAATAAATCTGCCATATGGCGTAATCGGAGAAAAGACATACGGAAAGATACTGTTGTACAAAGAGAAGAAACAGGAAAAGAAAACGGCTTCCATTCGGATTCCTTTGATGGATATTCCGGGGGAGATACAGATTCCAACAGGAAGAATCTGCCTCAGACTGCTGAATTTTTCCAAAAAAGATGCAGAAATTCCAAGAAATGTATATACGAAATGGTTTGATTATGATAAGATAAAAGACAGGCTTTATTTTCGTACCAGAGAAGCCGGAGATTATTTTGTATTGGATGAAGCAGGACATAGAAAGAAATTAAAGGACTACTGGATTGACGAAAAGGTGCCTGGCTCCAAAAGAGAGCAGATTCTGCTGTTGGCGGAAGGGCATCACATTTTATGGGTGATGGGCGGACGCATCAGTGCAGGTTATAAAATTACCAGAGAGACAAATACCATTTTAGAAGTACAATTTATGGAGGAAAAACATGGGGGAAACAGTTCGGGTATTATTAACAGAAGAAGAAGTGGATAAAAGGATTGCGGAGATTGCAGCAAATATCAACAAAGATTATGAAGGAGAAGAAATACATTTGATCTGCGTTTTAAAAGGAGGCGTGTTCTTTACCTGTGAACTTTCAAAACGCCTGAATGTTCCTGTTTCCATGGATTTTATGTCTGTTTCCAGTTACGGAGCCGCTACAAAATCCAGCGGGGTAGTGAAAATTATCAAGGATTTGGATCAGGAGCTGGAAGGGAAGAATGTGCTGGTAGTAGAGGATATCATTGATTCCGGAAGAACCTTAAGCTATCTGCTGGAATATCTGAGAAATCAGAATCCGAAGAGCCTGAGACTCTGCACATTATTAGATAAACCGGACAGGCGCGTGGTGAAAGTTCATGTGGATTATACCTGTTTTGAAATACCGGATGAATTTGTTGTGGGGTATGGACTTGATTATGCGCAGAAATACCGAAACCTGCCGTATATAGGCGTGGTTGAATTAGATTGATCGAACAGAACAAAAGGAGGTTGCCAGTTGAAAAAACACAGTTACAGAGGATTTGGATTCTATGCGATGCTGGTTATCGTAGTGGTGGTCGTCTGGATGATGCTGGATGCAAGAGGAAATACTTCAGAATCCTGTACGATAACGGAATTGCAGAATGCATTGGATAGGGAAGATGTCATTTATATTGAAATTGAACAGAACCGGGAGATTCCTACTGGTATTGTAAATATTTATTTTAAAAATAATGTCTCAAAAGAACTGAATGTATCTGATGTGAATAAGATACAGGAGCTGCTGGAGGAAAAGAAGTTTTATAATTACTATGTAAAAGATGTTCCTCCGGAAAGCTGGATTTTAAATCTGCTGCCGCTGCTGATTGTTCTGGCGACCATGTTTATTTTATTTATTATTATGAGTAATCAGGCGGCGTCAGGAGGAGGCGGCGTCAAGATGATGAATTTTGGCAAGAGCCGGGCCAGAATGTTCACCAATGACAATATGATGAACTTTGGCAAAGTTGCAGGACTGAAAGAGGAAAAAGAAGAACTGGTAGAATTGGTGGATTTCCTGAAATCTCCCCGGAAATATATCCGCTTGGGAGCAAGAATTCCAAAGGGAATCCTGCTTGTAGGGCCTCCGGGAACAGGTAAGACTTTGCTGGCAAAAGCAGTGGCCGGCGAGGCGGGGGTGCCGTTTTTCAGTATTTCCGGTTCTGACTTTGTAGAGATGTTTGTGGGCGTAGGAGCTTCCCGCGTCCGGGATCTTTTTGAAGAGGCGAAGAAAAACTCGCCCTGCATTGTATTTATTGATGAGATCGACGCTGTGGCAAGACGCCGGGGAACCGGTATGGGCGGCGGACATGATGAAAGAGAGCAGACATTGAACCAGATGCTGGTGGAAATGGACGGTTTTGGCGTAAATGAGGGAATTATCGTTATGGCAGCTACGAACCGTGTGGATATATTAGATCCGGCGATTATGCGTCCGGGAAGATTTGACCGTAAAATTCATGTGGGCAGACCGGATATTGGAGGCCGGGAAGAAATCTTAAATGTACATGCGAGGAATAAACCTCTGGGAGATGATGTGGATTTAAAACAGATTGCCCAGACTACGGCGGGATTTACAGGAGCAGATTTAGAAAACCTCTTAAATGAGGCGGCAATTAATGCTGCAAAAGCCGACCGGGCTTATATTGTGCAGAACGATATCCGTCAGTCCTTTGTCAAGGTGGGGATTGGCGCTGAGAAAAAGAGCCGCATCATTACCGAAAAAGAAAAGAGAGTGACGGCTTTTCATGAGGCGGGTCATGCAATTCTGTTTCATGTACTGCCGGATGTAGGGCCGGTGGACACCGTATCAATCATCCCGACGGGATCAGGAGCGGCGGGATATACGATGCCTTTGAGTGAAGATGATAAGATGTTTAATACCAAAGGCCGTATGCTGCAGGAAATCGTTGTTGATCTTGGCGGCCGCGTGGCGGAAGAAATGGTGTTTGACGATATTACAACAGGGGCATCCCAGGATATCAAGCAGGCGACGCAGCTTGCCAAAGCCATGGTAACCAAGTACGGCATGTCGGAACATGTCGGACTGATTAATTATGACAGTGATGATGATGAAGTTTTTATCGGCAGAGATTTGGCCCATACGAGAGGTTATGGCGAAAGTGTCGCTACGCGGATTGATGAGGAAGTAAAACGGATCATTGATGAGTGTTATGAAAAAGCAAAGAAGATTATACACGAACATGAGACGGTTTTAAATAAGTGTGCAGAGCTTTTGCTGGAGAAGGAAAAGATCAACCGAGAAGAGTTTGAGGGATTGTTCCAGTTATAATCATTTTTGGAATTGTATAATGTGCACAAAAACTGGGTTTGATTTTTGTGAAGTTTGTGCACACTGATTTTGAAAATAGTGGTATTATAATAAACGTAGAAACCCCCCAATCATTAATAGTTTTTGCTACACCCATAGTAAAAATACCTTCTCCTAAAAAGACAGCAGATTAACGGCTGTCTTTTTATATTACAGAAAAATATAGTTGCTGAAACGGCTGCGCCCGCGCGGCGGGCAGCAAAGAGAATCTTCTCTTTTCGATAGAGTCGTGAATCTGAAAGAGACTGCCGGAGGCAGATTCTGCAAGTCATAAAAAGGATAAACAGAAAGAGGATCAAATAATGAAACATAAATCGGTATATGAAATAAATAAAATGCAGCAGTATATTATGCAGACGCGGCCTGTATTAGAGAAAGAGGCGTTATTTTCAGACGGAACCAAAGATTACCGGATTCCCACAGAGCCAAAAGAGAACGAAACAGTGACGATTCGTTTCCGCACGGCCAGGGATAATGTAGACCGGGTTGTTTTGTGTACAGAAGAAAACAGATATGAGATGAAACTGGCAGAGTGTGACGGAACCTTTGATTATTATGCAGTGGAAATTTCCCTTGGTACGGAGGCTTTTTCTTATTATTTTGAAATTATATCAGGGATGCTGTGCTGCCGGTTTGACCGCTATGGTGTGACAACGGAGATACGGGAGGCGTATTTTTTCCGGATTGTTCCTGGGTTTTCTACTCCGGACTGGGCAAAGGGAGCTGTTATTTACCAGATTATGGTAGATCGTTTTTACAACGGAGATGAGACAAATGATGTGTTGAACGGAGAATATTTCTATGTTCACACCCTTAGCACAAAGGTGCCCAAAGAACAGTGGGAAAAATGTCCGGAGAATTTCAGCGTAGGAGAATTCTATGGCGGTGATTTGGAAGGCGTGCGGCAAAAGCTGAATTATTTGTCGAATTTAGGCGTGGAAGTCATTTATTTTAATCCGCTGTTTGTGTCTCCTTCCAATCACAAATACGATACTCAGGATTATGATCATATTGATCCTCATTTTGCAAAAATTTTGGAAGATGAAGGAGAGCTTTTAACGGAAGGCGTACAGGATAACAGGAGGGCGACCCGTTACTGCAGCCGTGTAACAAGCCGGAAGAATTTAGAAGCCAGTAATGCTTTTTTTGCAGAGTTTGTCAAAGAAGTGCACAGCCGCGGCATGAAAGTCATTCTGGACGGGGCGTTCAATCACTGTGGTTCCTTCAACTGCTGGCTGGATCGGGAAAAGATTTATGAGGGAAAAGAAGGCTTTGCAAAAGGCGCTTATATCTCAAAAGACAGTCCTTACAGAAGTTACTTTGGATTTCGTGATGATGATGACAACGCATGGCCGGATAATAAGAATTATGAAGGCTGGTGGGGGCATGAAACACTGCCGAAACTGAATTTTGAAGGTTCTCAGATTTTATACAATGATATTTTGCGGATTGCCGGAAAATGGGTATCCGAACCTTACTGCGCAGATGGCTGGCGTCTGGATGTGGCAGAAGATTTAGGGCATAGCAAAGAATTCAATCATCGTTTCTGGAGAGACTTCCGGGATGCTGTGAAAGAGGCAAATCCGGAGGCGGTAATTCTGGCAGAGCATTACGGAGATCCCAAAAACTGGCTGGAAGGCGACCAGTGGGATACCATTATGAATTATGTGGCGTTTATGGAGCCTCTGACATGGTTTTTGACGGGGATGGAAAAACACAGTGACGAATATGTTCCGGAACGTATCGGCAAAATACAGGATTTTGAAGGAGCAATGCGTCATTATATGACGAGTTTTATGACATCTTCTCTGCTTTGTTCCATGAACCAGCTTTCCAATCACGATCACTCCAGATTTTTGACAAGGACAAATCACAAAGCCGGAAGAGTGGAATATCTGGGGGCTGCGGCTGCAGAAGAAGGTGTAGATTACCGTGTGATGCGGGAAGCTGTGTTGATTCAGATGACATGGCCGGGAGCGCCCACGGTGTACTATGGAGATGAGGTAGGACTTTGCGGTTTTACAGACCCGGATAACAGGCGGACTTATCCATGGGGACATGAAAATCGTGAGCTTTTGGATTTTTACCGTGACTTGATTTGGATTCACAAGGGGAACGAGGCGTTTTGCACAGGCTCTTTCCGTTTTTTGGACAGTTCGGATCAGTTTTTGTGTTATGCCAGATTTAATAGGAAACAGCAATTTATTATTATTGTGAATAATGATGATGCGGAAAAAACGACGCAGCTGCGTGTTGTCGGCGCCGGAGTGCCAGAGGAGGGTATGATGCGCCGCGTTATTGTTACAACGGAAAACGGTTATTCTTTAATGCCGCAGTATTATCCCATTAAGAAGGGAAACATATTTGTTTCTATGCAGAAAAAATCAGCGGTTATTTTAGAGAGAATTTAAAAAATAACTTGAAAAATAAGATTATCTGTGCTATAATTCAAATTTGTCAGGGCAGTTTTTATTGTCCGGCACAATGGGCAGATTCCCGAGTGGCCAAAGGGGACAGACTGTAAATCTGCTGCAAATTGCTTCGGTGGTTCGAATCCACCTCTGCCCATTCTGTTTTTCCTGATTCTGCCATAAGGCATAGAGGGATTAATTTAAAGATAGCAAGGTAACTGCCGCAGTGGCGGAACTGGCAGACGCCCGGGACTTAAAATCCCGTGGGTAGTGATACCCGTACCGGTTCGATTCCGGTCTGCGGCATTTTTGGAAATGGCTTAAACGTAATGCGTTAAGCTGTTTTTTTATATAACAGAAATTCGCCCTCCAATATCCTGTTATAGAAACATGCTCCAGAAAAGACCGCGTTGCGGCCAAAGGAGAAATGTATCATGGGAAAACGTTATATCAGGAACGGCGGTTGTTTTTCTGTGATGTAAGAATAGAAAAGAAAGGAAGAGAAGGTTATGGCAGTTAAATCAAAAAAGAATGGAAAAGAGCAGAAAAAGAAAAAGCAGATTATGATAGCGGGAGCAGTTGTATTGTGCTTTTGTGTTGCGGCGGCTTTGATCGCTGTATTTGCAGTTCCGAAAGAGGAGAAGGGAAATAACGAGCCGGAGACTGATTATGCGGATGCCGAAACGGAGAAGAAAGAAGATGCGGCGTCGGGAAGCAGTTATGCGGATATTGAAATACAGGATTATGGTACGGTTACCATCCGGTTAGACCAGGAATCTGCGCCGATTACAACGGAAAATTTTATTAATCTTGCCAAAAGCGGTTTTTATGACGGATTGACATTTCACCGTATTATGGAAGGATTTATGATGCAGGGCGGCGATCCGGAAGGAACCGGTATGGGAGGTTCTGATCAGACAATTGTAGGAGAATTTTCTGAAAATGGTTATGACAATGATCTTTCTCATACCAGAGGGGCTGTTTCCATGGCGCGTTCCAATGATTATGACAGCGCAAGCTCCCAGTTTTTTATTGTTCATCAGGACAGTGTATTTCTGGATGGGCAGTATGCCGTTTTTGGTTATGTGACAGAAGGAATGGAAGTGGTAGATCAGATCTGTGAATCTGCAGAGCCGACTGACGGCAATGGCACGATTCCTGCAGATCAGCAGCCGGTGATCACAAAAATTACAATACGGTAAAGCATCAGAATGAAAGAACATAATCTTACTGAAGGAAGTATTTTAAAAACGCTCCTGCTTTTTGCAGCGCCGTTTTTGGCGGCAAATATACTGCAGTCTCTGTATGGCGCCGTGGATTTGTTTGTGGTGGGAAAATACTGTACGGCAGAAAGTGTGGCCGCAGTATCCGTAGGGACACAGGTGACGCAGATTATTACCAGTCTGATTACGGGGCTGACACTGGGCAGCACGATTTTGATTGGACAGTACACCGGAAGCAGAGAGTTTGAAATGGTAAAAAAGATCATTGGGACGACGCTGACGGTGTTTGCCATAACGGCAGTTGTACTGACTGTGGTTATGCTTGTGTTGGAGCGGCCCCTTCTTATGCTTTTGGATACGCCGGAGAAATCTTTTGCACTGACTATGGAATATGTGGCGATTTGTCTTTGCGGCAATATTTTTGTCTGCGGATACAATGCGATTAGCGCTATACTCCGGGGATATGGGGATTCCGCCAGACCGATGATGTTTGTTGCAATTGCATGCGGAATCAATGTGATACTGGATTTTTTGTTTGTGGGAGCTTTTGGCCTGGGTGTGGCTGGAACGGCTTTGGCGACAATTATCTCTCAGGGAATCAGCATGGGAATTGCGGTTGTATATTTAAAAAAGAAGGATTTTATCTTTGATTTTAAGTGGAAGAGTTTTTATCCTGTTTGGGATATTGTAAAAAAACTTGCTCGTGTGGGAATACCGATTTCCTTTCAGGAACTGATGGTGCGGATTTCTTTTCTCTATCTCATGGCAGTGATGAACCGCTGCGGCGTTTATGCCGCTTCTGTAGTGGGGATCGGAAGTAAATATGACGTATTTGCAATGCTCTCGGCTACTTCTATGGCAAGCGCGCTGTCTGCGCTGACGGCGCAGAATATCGGTGCAGGAAAGCCCGACCGGGCAAGAAAGTCATTATGGTATGGAATGAGCTTTGCACTGGTGATTTCCTGTTTGTTTTGGCTGTGGGCGCAGCTTAGCCCTCAGTCTATGCTGCAGGTATTTACCCATGATAAAAATGTCATAGCTGCAGGAGAGCCTTTTTTCCACTCCTGCAGCTATGATTATATTATGGTGACAATGGTGTTTTGTCTCAACGGATATTTAAACGGAAAGCAGAAAACTGTCTGGACAATGGTCAGCTGCAGCTTGGGGGCGCTTTTGCTCCGGATTCCGATGGTATTTTTCTTTGGGAAATATTTTGCCGGAGATTTGGGAATGTTAGGAAAGATTGCGCCGATTGTTTCCGGGGTTATGGCTTGTTATACGCTTATTTATGTGGTGTATGGGGAGAAACGGGAAAAATTGGAGTAAAGTCAGATCCGGAGAAATTCTGTGATGGATTTGCTTTTGGTAGGAAAGAGGTGCTGATTGAAACGGTATAGAAAGAAGAGTTTTTTACTTTGCAGCGTATTTTTGTTCTCATTATATCTGGCAGGATGTTCTTTTTTTGGAGTTTCCGAGAGGAATACGGAATCCGGTGAGGAGATGGAAAGTTCCAGGGGAGGGGATTTTGGAACAGAAATGTTAGAAAGCTCTGGAGAAGAGGTTTCTGAAACGGAAACGTTAGAACTTTCCGCAGCAGCTTCTTTAAATCCGGAAAAAACAGAAGAAGAGATTTTACAGAAAAAAGCAGCGGAGTATTTGGATGAAATGACAATTGAAGAAAAGGCGGCGCAGTTATTTATTGTCCTGCCGGAATCGTTGATGGAAGGAGCCGGCAGTGTTACGGCAGCGGGTACAGCTGCACAGGAAGCGATCAATCAGATTCCTGTGGGCGGATTCATTTATATGCAAAACAATTTGCAGTCATCGGAGCAGGTAACATCTATGCTGGCGAATGTACAGAAGTTTAGCAGAGAGAGGATTGGACTTCCGATGTTTCTCTGTGTAGATGAAGAAGGAGGATCGGTTGCCAGGATTGCCGGTACGGGAAAATTTGATGTTCCCGGGATTGAGAGCATGGCGGAAATCGGACTGCGGCAGAATGCAGATGAGGCGTATGAAATTGGAACAACGATCGGCGGTTATCTTTCCGATTTGGGTTTTAATGTAGATTTTGCTCCGGTTGCAGATGTCTTAACGAATCCAGAGAATCAGGTGGTGAAGAAACGCGCCTTTGGTTCGGATGCCGGCGTCGTGTCTTATATGGCGGATGCCGCGGCAGAAGGACTCATGTCTCAGGGAATCCTGCCTTGTTTGAAACATTTTCCGGGACATGGAAATACAACTGCTGACACACATGCAGGTTATGCTTATAGCAATAAGACCAAAGAAGAGCTGTACGAGTGTGAGCTGATTCCTTTTCTGAAGGGAATTGAACATGACGTTCCATTTATTATGATTGGGCATATTTCTCTTCCGAATGTAATCGGCGATGACACGCCGGCATCCCTTTCATCGGTGATAATGCAGGATTTGCTGAGAGAAGAAATGGGATATGAAGGGATCATAATTACGGATGCTTTTAATATGGGAGCGATTGTGAACCAGTATTCTTCTGCGGAGGCGGCGGTAAAAGCGCTGCAGGCGGGAGCGGATATTCTGCTTATGCCGAAAGATTTTTCATCGGCATATGAGGAAGTTGTTTCGGCAATGAAAGACGGGAGGCTCCCTGTGGAGCGGATTGATGAATCGCTGATGCGGATTTTCAGGAGGAAAATAGAATTGGATTCCAGGTAAGAAACGGCGTTTTTGCATTTGGCGCAATGCTTTTATCATACGAAGAGAGAAAGAGAAGAGGAAATGGAGAACAGAAATTTAAAAATGAGAGGGATGGCATTTCTGCTGGCGGCAGCAGTGACAGGAAGCGGTTTCTGGATGATGCCGGCAGAAAAGGGCGTGGAAGCGCAGGCGGCAGCAGTACAGGATTTAGAAAACGAGATTACACAGTATGAAGGATATGAACTGGTCTGGAATGGTCGAAACCAAAACAAAGGCAAGCTGGCGTTACGGCAGATTTGATATACGCGCCAAACTTCCGGTGGCAAAAGGAATGTGGCCGGCAATTTGGATGATGCCTGATAAAGAGACCTATGACTGGCCCAAGGATGGGGAGATTGACATTATGGAACTGATTTCCCAGCAGCCGGATCTCTGCTACGGAACAATTCACTGCGGAATTTCCGGTACGGATAAATACTGGCATCCCACAGCAACCTGCCGTCTGGAGAGCGGAAATTTTTATGATGCCTATCATTTGTTTTCTATGGAATGGGAGCCCGGCGTCATTCGCATGTATATGGATCAGCATCTTTATGCCACATATACGGACTGGGAATCCTGGGTTACCGGAAGAGGAGCGGTAACGCCGCAGACACCGCTGGATTTTCCGCATCCGTTTAACGCTCTTTTTTATCTGAAACTCAATCTTGCAACAGGGGGAAGCTGGTGCGAATCGACAGATGAGACAACGGATTGGGAAAATGCGGTTATGAGCGTTGATTATGTGCGGGTCTATAAGGCGGTGGATCGGGTTTACCGTTATCAGGAAGAAGCGTTTCAGTCGTCCGTAAACAGACAGGGGCCGATCTGGTACGCGCAGAAACAGTCAAGTGATGCGGGACGTTGGGAAAATATGACAAGTTACAGTGAAGGGGAAGGCTGGAGAGAAGAAGGAATTTTGATTACGAATGAGAGCATATCCTGTGGAGCAGAAGACGGAGCCGTTGCATTTGTCGTGCCGGAGGAAGGATATGTAGAGGTAAGGCTGGCCCGGGAGGCTGTTTCGGACAAATTGTTTGAGTTAAAGATTACAAAAGGCGGCTATTTCAATGTGGATTCTTCTTTTTCGGAAGTTCGCGATACGCTTGTATCCTGGAAAGCGCTTTTGAAAGACGGCAGATATTATACAGACGGGGCGGCAGAGGGAATAGTGATTTCGGCAGCGGCAGACGACGTTCTGCGGTTAGAGGTACATGCAGAAGGAACGGCCGTTCAAAATGTGGCGCCGATTATTTCTTATAAAAAAGCAGTGCAGATTTCTTTTAACGGAAACGGCGGACATGGAACACTGCCGCAGGTCATCCATACCGGCGCAGGCGCCCGTGTAACGGTTCCCCAGTGCGGACTGGTCAAGGATGGGTATCTTTTTAACGGATGGAGCTGTGGAGATGAAATATACCAGACGGGGAATTGGTTAAAGCCTGAAAAAGATGAAATACTGACGGCGGTATGGAAAAAGAAAACGGAACAAAACCCGCAGTCAGAAGTGAAAACGCCTCCTCAAAAACCAAAGCTTGCATTAAAAAAAGCCGGAAATAAAGTGAAGCTGACTTGGAAAAAAGTAACAGACGCAGACGGATACGAGATCAGCATGAAAATCGGAAAAGGCAAATATAAAGTAATTGCGCGGAAAGGGAAAGCGGCGAAAAGCTATAAGAAAACGGTGAGAAACAAAAAGACCGTATATTTCCGCATCAGGGCTTACAAAAACACAGAGAATGGGAAATTGTACGGAAAATATTCTGCGGTAAAAAAAATAAAGCCATGACGGCGAAATGAAGATGTGAAAATACGAATCAAAGCAATGGAGAAAAATGGAGGAAAACGAAACAAAACCAGGGCAGAGCTTTTCAATTGTAATAGATACAATTCCGTAAGATGAAATGCGCAGATTGTTTCTGGAACGGATTTTCTGTATGCTTTCCTGCAGGCAGGATAATCCGGAATTTGCAGAAAAGTTGAAAGCAGTCTGTACAGAAGAAGAGTGGGAGGACTACAGGGATAAGTGTTAAAAAACAATTTCCAGAGAAAGTTAGAGAGTTGTATGCCGGATATGTGAAGAGTCAGCCGGAACTTTGAGGAATTTTAAAGTTGCTGTTTATGGAAGAGAATACGCACAGGATGCGCAGTTCGATAGCAATGACGTAGAAATAGGAGAGTGGCGAAAATTGAATTTGCTGAGAATTTTATTGTTGTATCTTTTGATCATGAATATGGTGGGTCTGATTGTTATGGGAGTGGATAAAAGCAAAGCGAAACGTCATGCATGGAGAATACCGGAAAAGACTTTGTTTTTGGTAAGTCTTCTTGGGGGCAGCATTGGAACATGGATGGGGATGTATCTGTTCCGGCATAAAACAAAGCACTGGTATTTTTTGATTGGAATGCCCATGATCTGCATGCTTCATATTGTGATTGCAGTATATGTATTTTATAAACTATTATCTATAAATTGCTTTGATTGATGAAATTACAGTTTCAGGGCAGATTTGTCTCTGAAAAACAAGTATGTGTTTGAACGGACTGCAGATAAAGCAGTGAGAAAATCATGACATAATCAAAAATATTCCGGCATACAATGTAAAAACAAGTATCGCAGGGGATATTTTTTGAAAAGCTATATTGAGGAAAGAGCTATGGAAATAGCCAGATATATTATTGATAATAATGCGACCGTGCGGCAGACGGCGAAACAATTTGGGATCAGTAAGAGTACGGTACATAAAGATGTCACAGAACGCCTTCCGGAGATAAACCCGACACTTGCGAAACATGCCAGAAAAGTTCTGGATGTGAATAAATCAGAGCGTCATATACGGGGAGGAATGGCAACAAGGGAAAAATATCTTCATCAGCACATTTAGAAAAAGTAAAAACAGAATCAGCTGCAGCGCCGACGGGAAATCAAAAAATCCCGTCGGTGTTTGTTTTTTTGTATGGAGTGCAGGTATTGAAAAAAATTTATGCAGGATATAAAATACGGTAAGATATGAAACCGAAAGAAGGCTTATAAATATGAATGATGCAGAAAGCAGGCAATACAAAAAGATGACAGAAACACCGGTGGGAAGGCTTGTTTTAGGATTGGGACTGCCGACGACATTAAGTATGCTGATTACAAATATCTACAACATGGCGGATACGTTTTATGTCAGTAAGATCAGCATTACAGCCAGCGGAGCCACAGGCATTGTTTTTGCATTGATGGCAGTCCTGCAGGCATTTGGATTTATGTTCGGACATGGGGCCGGAAGCAATATCAGCCGTCTGCTGGGAGCAAAAAAAGTAGAACAGGCAAAAATATTTACGTCCACAAGTGTATTTCTGGCGCTTGTGACAGGAGTCTTGATCGGTATTTTAGGGCGGTTGTTCCCGGTGCCGTTAATGCGGCTTTTGGGCAGTACAGATACGATTCTTGAAGAGGCCAGAATATACGGGAGTTTTATTTTGATTTCCGGGCCGGCAATGACAGTAGGATGTGTATTGAACAATATTCTGCGTTATGAGGGAGAGGCGTCATATGCAATGGCGGGACTTTGCGCAGGAGGCATTTTGAATATGCTTTTAGATCCGGTTTTGATTTTTCACTGTGGAATGGGCATCGCAGGGGCGGGCCTGTCAACTGCAGTTTCCCAGTATATCAGCACGGCAATTCTTTTGTTTCCGTTTCTTAAGGGAAAAACCGTAACAAAGATTCATCTCCGCTGCATCACGAAAGAGCGCTCTGATATTGTAAATATCATTCTGACCGGACTGCCAAGTTTGGCAAGGCAGGGATTAAACAGTGTTTCTACAGCGGTGATGAATCTGCAGGCGGCAGTGTATGGCGATGCTGCAGTGGCAGCCATGAGCATTGTAGGACGTTGTGGAAATCTGTTGTTTAGCTTTGCTCTGGGGATTGCCCAGGGATTCCAGCCTGTCTGCGCCTTTAATTATGGTGCGGGTAAAAAAGACAGGGTTCAAAAAGCATCCTGGTTTACGATGCTTTTTGGAATAGGAATTATGGGAGCGCTCTGCGTGATATGTGATATTTTTGCTCCTGATATTATCACTCTGTTTCGAGAGGAAGAAAGTGTTCTTGCGGCAGGAACCGGCGCTTTCCGATGGATGTGCCGAACCTTGTTTGTCCTTCCGGTTTCTGCAGTCGGGAGTATGTTGTTTCAAAGTATTGGAAAAAAAGGAAGAGCATTATTCATTGCGCTTTTGCAGAGCGGCATGGTGTCTGTTCCGCTGATGCTGGTTCTGCCAAATTATTTTGGAATTGCGGGAATATGGGCGGCACAGCCGGTGGCATATTTGGCGGCAGGAGGTGTGACGCTTTTTGTAATGCTTTCTTTTTTTCAGGAGATGAAACAAGAAACGGAAGAGAAACATCCGGAGTAACATTTCTGCCTAGAACTTTGCGTTTTACTCCAAAGTTCGTAAGAATGTGCATATTCTGTCGAGCGGGAATCCGGTTTTTAGACGAAGTTAAACATTTAATAAATCCGATTTCGCAGCCATGAGGCGAAAGCAAAATAGCGTTATTGTTTATTCCAGGGCTTTGCATTTACTGCAAAGTCCGTAAGAAAGCGTATATTAAGCCGAGAGGGAATTCAGCCCTTTGCCGCAGGCAAACTTCCAATGGGCTGAATTCCGTTACTGTGGAGTGAACAGTAACAAAATAGCTGCCATCCGGAAACCGGGGAATAAAAAATTGCTTGTCATTCGGATATGCTTTTTTTATAATAAGAAAAGAGCTTAGGATAGGAGGATGGTTTTATGGATGAAGAAAAAGTAATCGTTATAGATTTTGGCGGCCAGTATAACCAGCTAGTGGCGAGGCGTGTCCGGGAATGTAATGTTTATTGCGAGATTTATTCTTATAAAACAGAGATAGAACAAATTAAAAAAATGAATCCAAAGGGAATTATTCTGACAGGAGGGCCGAATAGCTGTTTTGAAGC
Organism: uncultured Lachnospiraceae bacterium; assembly: GCA_910585825.1. Lineage (GTDB taxonomy): Bacteria > Bacillota > Clostridia > Lachnospirales > Lachnospiraceae > Roseburia_B. Next base: position 165,528 of record CAJUEY010000001.1, read on the forward strand.
AGATTCTCCCACTTGCGGCAGAGAGTTGTTTGAACTTGGAATTCCGGTGTTGGGGCTTTGCTATGGGGCGCAGCTTATGATGCATGTGCTGGGCGGAGTAGTGGAACACGCTCCGGTTCGTGAATATGGAAAAACAGAAGTGATGATAACGGCAGATTCCCCAATCTTTGAGCAGGTGTCAAAAAGGACGACTTGCTGGATGAGTCATTTTGACTATATTTCAAAACCTGCACCAGGGTTTGAAATTACAGCTCATACCGCAGACTGTCCGGTGGCGGCAGCAGAACAAAAAGAGAAAAATCTTTATTTGATTCAGTTCCATCCGGAAGTATTGCACACTGCAGAGGGCACAAAAATGCTTTATAATTTTGTAAGAAAAATCTGTGGCTGTAAAGGAACCTGGCGAATGGATTCTTTTGTAGAGGATTCCATTCAGAAAATTCGTGAGAAAGTAGGAGCCGGCAAAGTGCTCTGCGCTCTTTCCGGAGGCGTAGATTCTTCTGTTGCTGCAGTTATGCTGTCAGAAGCAATCGGAACCCAGCTGACCTGTGTTTTCGTGGATCATGGACTGCTGCGTAAAAATGAAGGAGACGAAGTAGAGGCGGTATTCGGATCGGAGGGACCCTATGAATTGAACTTTATCCGCATAAATGCCCAGGAAAGATTTTATCAAAAGCTGGCGGGAGTCACAGAGCCGGAAGAAAAACGAAAGATTATCGGAGAAGAATTTATTCGTGTTTTTGAAGAAGAGGCAAAGAAAATCGGCGCTGTGGATTTTCTGGTGCAGGGCACAATTTATCCGGATGTGGTAGAAAGCGGACTTGGAGGGGAATCCGCAGTGATCAAATCACATCATAACGTAGGCGGACTGCCGGACTGTGTGGATTTTAAAGAGATTGTGGAACCTCTTCGTAATCTATTTAAAGATGAAGTGCGGAAAGCCGGATTAGAGCTGGGAATTCCAGAATATTTGGTGCTCCGGCAGCCGTTTCCTGGACCTGGCCTCGGAATTCGTATTATTGGAGAAGTGACCGCCGAAAAGGTGAGAATCGTTCAGGATGCAGATGCTATTTACCGGGAAGAAATTGCAAATGCCGGTCTTAACAGAAATCCGGATCAGTATTTTGCTGCACTTACCAATATGAGATCTGTAGGGGTTATGGGAGATGAAAGGACATATGATTATGCAGTAGCCCTCCGTGCTGTGAATACGGTAGATTTTATGACGGCTGAAGCGACAGAAATTCCTTTTGCGGTTTTGCAGAAGGTGATGAGCCGGATTATCAATGAGGTGGATGGGGTGAATCGCGTATTTTATGACCTCACTAGCAAGCCGCCGGGGACGGTGGAGTTCGAATAAACAAAAATGCTTAGTAAACCCAGTGTTTATGCGGGTTTGCGGACTTTGGAAAGGTCTTTTGATAACAAATTGATAA
>CAJUEY010000002.1:0-136712 GCA_910585825.1 uncultured Lachnospiraceae bacterium
TACCAGAAGAAAATGCTGGAAAGTGATTCCAATTCTGTTTTTGATATATTTTTCAGTTGGCGGAATACAAAACAGGGATTCTATTTTTCCATATCATTTCATCCGAACAGTCATTCAATATGATTCCGGCATCTACGGAAAGAAACAACATTTCCTTGGCAGAGCCAATGAGGCTGTCAATGAGATCTATATCGTAACAGGCAGAACGAACATGCGAAAATCCATTGACGGACTGTGTGCTATTGTAGAGGATCAACTTCATATGGATCCAGGGCGAAGTGCCCTGTATCTTTTCTGCGGAAAACGTTGTGACAGGATCATAGCTTTGATCTGGGAATCTGATGGATTTGTGTTGCTGTATAAACGCATGGAAGTTCAGGGAAGATTCCGCCGGCCTAGAAATCAGTTAGAAGTAAAACAACTGACCTGGCAGCAATTGGACTGGCTCATGTCTGGTCTTGAAATCGAACAATCGAAAGCATTCAAGCCTACGGAATGACGGTAGGGAATTTTTCTGCAAGCCACAGCGGTTACCCCCTTTCTTAATCTTTGGAAAGAAGAGAGCGGAGTTCATCAATTTCAGTTTCGGACAGCTTGTCATTGTTAATATAGGCGGAGAGCATAGCCGTAATATTGCCGTCATAAAAACGGTTGAGAAAAGTATTGCTTTCCTGCCCTATATATTCAGCTTCGTCTACCAATGGCGTATAAACAAATACCCGGCTTTGTTTTTCGTATGATAGAACGCCTTTGGTCACTAAGCGTTTTATCAAGGTCTGTATTGTTTTAGGACTCCATGTTGTTGTTTTTACTAACCGATCTGTTATTTCATTTGTGCTGATTGGGGCATATTTCCATATAATTTTCATAACTTCAAATTCAGCTTCTGAGATTTGGGGTAAACCTTTCATTTGCAGATACCTCCTGAAATATTACTAATGTAATATATTATAATGTAGAAAGAATGAAAAGTCAATAAAGGTGTTGATATGTAATCCTACACATGTAAAAATTTAAAAGTTATACATATCAGATTTAGAGCTGAACAATTAAAATGAATAAAAAAGTCCACAATTGGAATCGGGGCTAAGTACAATTCTTATACTATATACGAAAAGGACAGGAAATAATTGTAGGAAATTTTCAGTAAAATGAAGCGAGGGAGATCGTGCATTACTTTGAGATTGGTGATAAATCTGCCCGTTTCAAGGCCGGCGCATCATTTACACTCCGTACTTCCGTAACCTGCGGCGTGCCATAGGTCAGTTTGCCCGTCTTTTCCTGCAGTGGCAGGCATTGCAGCCAAAGCATTGCTGTTCACTCCCGGACCGTGCACTGCTCTGCACGGTCACAGGCCAGTACAGTACTGGAGCCGGAATCCGGCCTCTTGCCGTAAGGCAGCTTTAAATAGGCCGGATTCGTTACTGTGAACAACATGGGTGTGAACAGTAACGCCAAAGCATTCTATGATTTTGCAAACGATTATATTGTATATCTTACGGGATTAATGTTATAATACAATTGATTTTAGAAAAATAAAAAAGAATACTCTTGAAAGTGAAAGTTTTCATCAAATAAGATGGGCAATAAACATAACACCCAGGCTATTTACGAAAAGGAAATCAAACATTTAGAAACGAAAGGGGGAAAGCAGATGGTGCAGTATGACATTATTATTATAGGTGCGGGACCAGGCGGAATTTTTTCTGCATATGAATTGACAAAAGACAGATCCGATTTGAAGATTGCGGTTTTTGAAACAGGACATGCGTTGGAGAAGAGGCATTGCCCAATTGATGGAGACAAGGTAAAAAGCTGTATCGGTTGTAAATCCTGTTCTATCATGAGTGGTTTTGGAGGGGCGGGAGCCTTTTCCGACGGAAAATACAATATCACCAATGATTTTGGCGGAACGCTCCATGAGTATATCGGTAAAAAACAAGCCGTAGAATTGATGAAATATGTAGACGAGATAAATATGCATTATGGTGGGAAGGGTACGAAAATGTATTCCACTGCCGGAACCAATTTTAAAAAGACATGCCTGCAGAATAAGCTGAAGCTTCTGGATGCTTCCGTACGGCATTTGGGAACGGATATCAATTTTTTAGTGCTGGAAAATATGTATGCCGAACTGAAAGAGAAGGTGGATTTTTATTTTGATACACCGGTGGAGAGCATTGCATTGGCAGAGGGCGGATATCGGATCATATGTGCCGAAGAAATCTATTTCTGCAAACAGTGTATTGTATCCGTAGGGCGAAGCGGCAGTAAGTGGATGGAAAAAATCTGCGGAGAGTTGAATATTCCTACAAAGTCTAATCGAGTGGATATCGGCGTGCGGGTGGAATTGCCGGCGGTGATTTTTTCTCATTTAACAGATGAACTCTATGAGAGTAAAATTGTATACAGGACGGAGAAATTTGAGGATAATGTGCGGACGTTTTGTATGAATCCCTATGGAATAGTGGTCAATGAGAATACCAATGGCATCGTCACTGTAAACGGGCATAGTTTCGAGAGTCCAAAGAAACGCACGGAGAATACGAATTTTGCATTATTGGTTGCAAAACATTTTTCCGAGCCCTTCAAAGACAGCAATGGATACGGTGAAAGTATCGCCAGGCTTTCCAATATGCTGGGAGGCGGTGTGATTGTACAGCGTTTTGGAGATCTGGTACGGGGAAGGCGCAGTAACGTGAAACGAATTGAGGAAGGATTGGTGGCGCCTACGCTTGCGGCTACACCTGGAGATTTAAGCCTGGTACTGCCGAAACGGATTTTAGACGGAATTATTGAGATGATTTATGCATTGGATAAGATTGCGCCCGGCACAGCGAATGATGATACGCTGCTTTATGGTGTGGAAGTGAAGTTTTATAATATGGAAGTGGATTTGGATGAGAATCTGGAATGCAGGCATAAGGGAATGTACATCATAGGAGACGGCAGCGGAGTGACGCATTCTTTGTCCCATGCATCGGCCAGCGGCGTGTATGTGGCAAGGCATATACTGAAAGACAAAACTTCTGTGCAGTAGAATAGAGGGGTTTCAAAGTATTTAGAAAAGAGGAGGATAAAAATGAGAAAGAGAAAAATAATATCGTCTATTGCGTTTGTGGTCATTGCAATGGCATCAGGCGGAATCGTTTCAGCTTATAAGATGGATCAAAAGCCGGTGGAAGTCAAGGGGGCGGAGCAGGAAGCTAAAACAATGTTTTCCTGTGAGTTCCCGGGGTGTACGGAGACGGAGATACACCGGCACGGTCTTTGTGGAATAGAGGGCTGTATGCAGATTGGTGAGCATAGCCATAGCCAATGCAGCATAGCAGAGTGTACGGAAACAGGAGTGCACATGCACAACGGAGAATACTGTTATCCTCATAGTGCAGACGATGGTCATGCATACCATAATTGCGGGGTGTCAGGCTGTACAGAGGCGGAAAGCCATACGCATAACTCCTGTGGAATAGAGGGCTGTATGCAGATTGGTGAGCATAGCCATAGCCAATGCAGCATAGCAGAGTGTACGGAAACAGGAGTGCACATGCACAACGGAGAATACTGTTATCCTCATAGTGCAGACGATGGTCATGCATACCATAATTGCGGGGTGTCAGGCTGTACAGAGGCGGAAAGCCATACACATAACTCCTGTGGGGTAGAGGGCTGCATGCAGACCGGAGAACATATACACAGAGAAAATCATCACCAGTCTGGTCATAAAGACCGTCATCATTAAATGTCAAATGGCAAGAGCTGTTTCGGATTATGGCGCAGGTGAAAGAAGTGAGACGGCGGCATCGGTTATGACCGATGCCGCCCTCAGCATATTGCTTTAGTGGGGAATGTTTTAATTTTGTGCGTAGGTGTTAATCTGATCTGGCCGAAGATAATTCGTGCTGCAAATGTTTTGCCGGCAATCGTAACTGCCGTAATCTTTGCGATGTTATAAATTCTGAATATAAAAAGACGGTTCTATGGTTTTTAAAAATAAGCATCCGGTATGGAATTTTATTTTTCCGCACAGAGGATGTCTTCAACGCTGCAATCCAGATATTGACAAATTTTTTCCAGAACTTCAAAACTGATTCGCGTCGTTCTGCCGTGGTTCAGGTTTCGCAGCGTAGTAACTGAAATTCCCGTATCTTTTGACATTTGATTCTGTGAAATTCCCTTATTTTCTAAAATTTGATTCAGCATGATTTTCATTGAAACACCTCGAAATTGATATATGAAATAGGGTTCCCTGGAATTTGCAATAATATACGTGATATTTGTATGGCGGAAAATATCTGTTTTATTCCTGCGCCGGCAGGATCAGTTTCACGGAGAAACCGCCGTATGAGCTATGTTCGATATGGGCTGCACCGCCGTGCGCCGCCATAATCTGTTTGACAATTAAAAGTCCTAAGCCGTGGCGCTGCTCGGAAGTATTTTCGTCGCAGACCATATAATGGGGAGCATGGTTCAGTTTTTCGATCTGTTCATCGGAAGCACCGATACCGTCGTCTGCCACGATGATCATATAGAGATCTTTTTTGGTCATTACGCGTACAAAAATACGGCATCCCTGTTCATTGTGATTGATACAGTTTTGAATTAGATTATTTACGGCTCGTCTGATCAGGTCTTTGTCAATATCAGCAAAGCAAACGGTCAGAGTTTCATCAGTTTCCCAGCTGATCGGGTACTTGCCATCAATGTCCATATTGATGAAATCCACCACTGTTTGACGAACAACAGCGATCAGATTTTGTTTTGTGAGATGAATCGGCTGCATATTATATTCTAATTTGGACGCCAGATTAAGATCGTTGATTAGATTTCGGATTCGTTCGCTTTGTGTTACAATGACTGCAGCTTTTTTGCGGTCATCGTCCGGTAAATGCGTATCACTTTCCAACTGGCCCGCGTAACCCATAATCATGGACAGGGGGGTGCGTATATCGTGGGATACTCCTGCAATCCAATTTGCCCTTGCAGTTTCTTTTTTTTGGAGCTGTCTGTTTTGAGACTGCAATATTTCCGAGGTTTTGTTCATACTGACTGCAAGTTCAGACAACAGTCCTTTTTCTTTTACAGGAACGTATTCTGCTGTAGGCAGAGCTTGTATCCCGCTTACAATTGGTTTTACGGATTTCAGCAGCCTGGAATTGGCAGTCATATAGATGATAAAAATCAGCGTAACGTTCATTGTCATAATGGAAAGCAGGGTTTGGGGCAAATGAGCAATGAAATTGTAATCCCAGCTGGGCCACATATGTTTCCAAAAACTGTTTTTGGGATATCCAAGCACAACCAGTCCATTTGCTGTTTCGCCTGTAAAGGTGGGGTACCCGTCTATATAACCGCGGGTTAAGTTTGCAATATCTGAAACAGAATACGACATAGGTATCGTTTCGGGAAGGTTGTCTGTCTGCCATGCTGCCCGCATGGTTGCATTTTCAATATAGACTGCCCATACATTGGAATGTTTCAATTCAAGCGTCATGTCTTTTGGCAGACGATATCCGTTCTCATCTTGTATAAGAAGATCGGCAACTTCTTCTGCAGTTTTCCAGGGATAGGAATTTGGCATCTGGCTTATGGTGTATATGGCTAACAATGCGAAATTTAAAATAACAAGCAGGACAGAAGAAAAAAGCATGATGCCCACAAAGCGACGTATCAGTTTTGGTATACTTTTCATATTATTTGTCCTCCACGATCAGTTTATATCCAAGCCCTTTCATCGTGATCAAAGAAACGGGGCGCGATGGATTGGCTTCTATTTTTTCCCGGATACGGCGGATATGCGCCATTAGGGAATTCTCATATCCAAAGGGATTATCGCCCCAGGCGGCCTCGCACAAAGCATCAATCGTAACAATCCGCCCCGCATTTCGATACAGGGCAGCAAGAATTTCGTATTCTTTTGCGGTAAGGGAAATGTGTTCGCCGTTCTTTATAATTTCTGCACGGTCAAAGTCTATTTCGCTTTCTGCCAGTTTTACAAGAGGATTTTCGTTTTTGTAGCTTCTGCGAAGAATTGCATGGATGCGGAATAAAAGTTCTTTGGGCAAAAATGGTTTTACCATATAGTCATCTGCGCCAAGATCAAAACCGTAAAATTTATCCTCATCCTCTCCCCGGGCTGTTAAAAACAGTACAGGATAGTCAGAAATGCGTTTCAGTTGTTCCATAAGGTCAAAGCCATTGCCGTCGGGGAGCATGACATCAAGAATTGCAAACTCCGGATGGAACGTTTCTGAAACAGCAGTGGCCTCTTTCACCGTTTTTGCTGTCTGAATATTTTGAAATCCGTTTTCTTTTAAAATGGATACTACCATGTCTAACAGATTCTGCTCATCATCCACAAGTAAAATGCGTTTTTGTTTCAAATAATCATAGCTCATACAGATGCCTCCTTTACATGCCTATTCTACCATAGAATAGGATTTTTTTTTCAGAGTATTGAAAATTGTAAAGTAAATGTAAGGATACGGAAAGGCTGGCACAAGGTTAAGGCAGTACAATGAATTTGCAGGAAAACAGAAAGGAGCAAATGCAATGAATATGATTGAAACCAAACATTTAACAAAATCTTATGCCGGCTTTACTGCAGTTTCGGATGTCAGTCTGCATATTCCCAAAGGCGCGGTTTATGGATTTTTAGGTCCAAACGGCGCGGGAAAATCAACAACAATGAAAATGTTCCTGGGATTGACAAAACCCACCGGAGGTTCGTTTACGATTGACGGAAAGAAGTATCCGGATGACCGGGTGGAAATTTTAAAAGAAGTGGGTTCGTTTATTGAGGCGCCCGCTTTTTACGGGAATTTAAGCGGTGAAGAAAACCTTGAAATTATCCGCAAAATACTGGGGCTTTCAAAATCTTCCGTCTCTGAGGCCCTTGAAATTGTGGGGCTGACGCAGTTTAAGAACCGCCTTGCCAAAAAGTACTCGCTTGGAATGAAACAGAGACTGGGGCTTGCAGGCGCATTGATTGGGAAACCGCCGATTTTGATTTTGGATGAGCCGACAAACGGACTTGATCCTGTGGGCATCCATGAAATCCGAACACTGATCCGTTCCCTGCCGGAGAAGTTTGACTGTACGGTTTTGGTATCGTCTCATCTGCTGTCTGAAATTGAATTGATGGCGGATTGGCTCGGTATCTTAAATCATGGCCGTCTGCTGTTTGAGGGAACGCTTGAAGAGCTGAAAGCAAGCGCTGCGTCTCAAAAGTATCCTACGGATCATCTGGAAGATGCATTTCTCGCTTTGATTGATGCTGACAATCAGAAACGATCCGGGGGCGTCCCTTATGCGCAAAGCGCAGGGCAGAAAAGGGGTGATTGAAAATGAACGTTTTTCTGGAATGTAAAAAGGCAAAGCGAACCGGTTTTTTTGCAGTATTTGCAGGCGGAGGCAGTCTGGCGGCGGCAGTTCCCATCGTCAATATGGCTGTCCGTTCAGAACTATATCTTGGGAGAGAGGGCTCTCCCATTCAAATTTTGCTGGATGCAAACTGGCAGTTGATGACGATGCAAAACGTACTGCTTGTGATTGCGGGGGCCTGCCTTTTATATCATATCGAGTATGCTGACAATGCCATGGAGAAAATGAAGGCGCTCCCTGTCCGGGAAAGTTCTGTTTTTTTCGGAAAAGCTGCATTGACGGTTTTTATGAGTATTTTTGTACTTGCAATAGAAGCGGGAGCGGCCGCATTTTGCTCGTATCATTGGTTTGAACCCGGAACCGGTTTTTGGAGTGAGCTGTGTAAAAATTTTGGGTATTCATTTCTTTTGATGCTGCCGTGCATTCTGCTGTCGCTTCTGATTTCAGAGATTTGTAAAAATATGTGGATATCCCTGGGAATCGGCGTTGTCTGCGTTTTTACCGCTACAATGCTGCCTGCAGGTAATTTTGTTCTTTCGCTCTTTCCCTTTGCAATGCCGTTTCAGATTTTTGCAGGTACGGATGCCGCAAAAGTGATACATTATGTCTATGCTGTAACGGCAGAGCTTATCATTTTTGGTATGGCTGAGAGGATCGTTATCAGAGTAAGGAGGGAATTTCAATGAATTTTTTATCACTGATCCGTGTTGAATTTAAGAAAATAAAACGTTCCGGAATACTTTTTGTTCTGTTTGCAGCTGCAGTGATCTTATGGATGCCGTCTATTTTGAATGCTCATATGAATTTTGAAATGCAGGCGGAGGGGATTTCTCCGGAAAATAATTTTTTTATACAGGGTTTCATGGGAATGGCGTCGTTTATGTTTCCCGCGAGCATGGTGGTGGGAACGGTTCTTTTGAGTCAGACTGAAAGATCCAATAAAGGGATTTTAAAAATGCTGGCTTTGCCGATTCATACAGGAAAGCTTTGTCTGGCTAAATTTGTCGTTCTGCTTGTGCTGGCGGCAATACAGATTCTCATGATGACAGGTATGTATTATATCGGCGCGGCTATTTGCTCAAAAACGCAGAATTACAGTTTTATTCTGCCTCCGTTGTTTGTTGCAAAAGAAATTGGTTTTTTGTTTTTGTCTGCAATACCTATGATTGCGTTTTTCTGGATGCTTTCTGTATGTATTCAGACGCCGATATTTTCCGTCGGCATTGGATTGGCTTCTATTGTGCCGTCTGTATTGATCATACAGACAAAGATATGGTTTTTCTATCCGATGTCCTACCCGTTTTTCGTTATCACATCGGAATACGGAAAACTTGCTGCAAATCTTGACACGGTCCAGGTACAGTTTGTTCCCTGGATACCGATTGCAATTGGAATAACAATGATATGTTCAGGCATTGCCTGCATCCGTTTTGGTCAGGCTGAAAGGAGATAATCAGTATGAAAAATAAAATTTTGACTGCTGTCAGTACAATAATGATGTTTGTACCATGGACAATTTTACCTGTTCGAGAGTTTGAATGGGCGTTGAAGTCGCCTGTTGCGGAAATAATGATTGCCTGCTATGCGGCATTTATGATTTTTAGCGGCGTGTTTACCATTGTTTCCTATGGCAGGGAGAAGGCGAGAAACAATTTGATGAAAGTCTGTCTGATTGTGAACAGCCTTTATGCCGTTGCAGGAATCGCATTTTTAGGAATGATGACGAACGGGTGAACTGCTTAACAGACGCTTGACTTTTTAGCTTCTGGGTAAGATAATTATATTGTCGTTAAAAGTCGAAAAATACAAAAGATGACAGAATGGAGGAGTATCCATATGGTTCATTTTTATGAAACAGCAGAGGATGAAAAACTAAAATTTGCAGTGATTATTTCAAAAACAAATCGTCGATATGTATTCTGTAAGCACAGAGAAAGAAACACACTGGAAATTCCCGGCGGTCACAGAGAAACCGGAGAGACCATTTTGGAGACGGCAAAAAGAGAGCTGTATGAAGAAACCGGAGCCGTTAATTTTGATATAACGCCAATCTGCGTTTATTCTGTTACAACAGAAGAAGATTCCGGTACGCAGGAGACGTTCGGTATGCTGTACTATGCTGAAATTTCATCTTTTGAAGAAGAACTGCACAGTGAAATAGAAAAGATTGTGATAACGCCAGAGCTGCCAGAAAAATGGACTTATCCACAAATACAGCCCAAACTGATCGAGGAGGCAAAAAGGAGAGGCTTTTTGTCTTAATATTTGAAACCTTCCTGCTTTTTGATTCGTATTATTTATAGAAAAGAACTGGTTCGTTTTTGCTTATGAAAAGGAGTAGATATGGGAAATAATACGATCAATGTCAATAGTATGACAAAAACCTATTACAATATGATGCAGTGTTACGGCGTAAAAGGGAAGAAAACATCTGCTTTTTCAGATAAGCTGGCGCAGAAGCTGACAGAAAAAACATCTGCCGTTTCTGCAAAAGATATGTCAATGGAAGACTATAAGCAGTATATCCGTGATAAAATCTCACAGATTCCCCTGAATCCTTCCCAGTCTCAGTGGCAGTGGAGTATACAGATTACGGAAGAAGGATTTGAGGCTATGAAAAACGATCCGGAATATGAGGCGCATGTATTGCAGGCCATTCGCGCCAATTTCTCTTTTACGGATCATTATCACAGCGTCAATTATTCCGTTCTCCATTTTGGAGCCACAGAGGAAGAATCCTATGGACAAAGCTTTGGCGGAGGAAGTCCTTTTGCGGAAAAAGAAGAAGGATTTTGGGGGCGCAGGGCAAAACGCAGAGAAAAGCTGCAGGAACAGTATGAAGAAATGATGGATCAAAAGGCGATTGCAAAGCAGCTGGGACAGCCGTTTATTTATACGCCGGATCTTTTTGACAGCATGGAAATGGAGGAAGGTTAAGATGAATATCAGTGGAAATTGGCCGGTAGGAAGAGGACAGAATTATGCTGCCCAAAAGGCGAGAACAACGAATAACGCAGAACCATATGTCAGCAAAAAAGGGAATGCGATGAAAACGTATATCATTTATGAGAAAACAGATGATATGCTGTATTCCGGTGGAAACGGCACCGGATTGTCTTACTATATCAAGTATGCACCGGATTCTACAGAAGAAGACCCCACCGTAATTGCAAAAGGGGTAGATGAAAACGGAAATGCATTTGAACAGACGATACATATCAATAAAATCAATCCGAACTATGCCACATTGGTGGAAATGCGGGCTTTGGAGGCTCATTTGGGCGTAGACAAAAACGGAGGATTGAGTTCTCTTCCGCCGGATACGGGAGAAATGGGACTGTATGACAGACGGAATTTCATGGATATGTTTCAAAAACAGATTCGCGATATGATGACGTTAAAACAACGCCATCTGGTATCTTATTACCAGTACAGTATGCAGATGTATGCGGAATTTATAGATAAAAATTTCTGGCATAAGCTTTTTTAACAGGAAATAAAATTCTATAATGATAGATTGGAAAATTTTGACATAGCAGATTGACATCAGACAAAAATGAGATATACTTTGATAAATTAAAATTGAATAGAGAAACATACAGGTGTCAAAACAATGCACAACAATACGCATTGGTTTTGGTGAAAAGGGAAACAGGTGCAAATCCTTTACTATGGCAGACCAGGTCGTGGTAAGGGATTTTTTGATTGTCATAATCTGAAGGGGATTGGGAAAGTCCCTGTTTCAAAACCTGGCTGCCTCCGATACAGCAGACACTTTAGAACAAGCAAAAGTAGAAAACGGATGAAAAAAATGTAATTGCAGCTTTATTAACCGGGGCTATGCCGGTTTAGGAGGAGTCAGAGAAGAAGGCTCTTCCTATCATTTGGCAAAAGTAACAAAAACACCGATTCTATTTGTAGTGGATGCAAAGGGGATGGGGCGTTCGCTTTTGCCTCTGCTTGCAGGATTTCTGCACTATGACAAAGAACATCTGATACGGGGCGTGTTGTTAAACCGGATTTCAAAAGGATATTATGAAACGATAAAACCATTGATTGAGGAAGAGTTAAAAGTGTCGGTTATTGGTTTTTTGCCGGAAAAAAAGAAATGCATATGGAAAGCCGTTATTTGGGATTGGTTATGCCGGATGAGTCTATGGATATCAAAGCAAAACTGGAGACAGTTTCAGAAAGATTTTTAGAAACGGTTTCTATGGAGGATATTATAACAATAGCGGAAAACGCAAAAGCAATCCAGGGAATCTCCGGGCATCCCTTTATGTCCCAAAAAACGGACAGTCATAAAGAAAAGGAAGAGAAACCTGTTATTGCAGTGGCAAGAGATGAGGCTTTTTGCTTTTACTATGCAGATAATATTCGTATGTTAAAAGAAAATGGAGCGGAAATAACCTATTTTTCACCTCTGCATGACGAAAAGCTGCCGGAGGGATGCCATGCGCTTCTGCTTGGACAGAGATGCTTTCTGCCGGAAGGGGAAGGGATCAAAGGACATGAATTTCACTATTATGACAGTACCGATCATGGAGCCTGCACCATAGCAAAAAAACCGATGACAGGAAGGGTAAAGATTTTGTTTATCTTTGGAAGAGGTTGCTAAAAGAATGTTGGCAGATGGAATGCTGACATTTGAAAAATTGCGGAATATGCAGCTGCAGAAACCAGGTCTGGCTCTTGACAAATCTTCGCTTTGAGACTATGATTTTTGGGCAGGGAAAGAAATACTCTTGGGTATCCCTTTGCGCGCAAAACGATGCGCAATTATTAAGAAAGAAGGCTGAAACTATGATAAAGATTGATATTATTTCCGGTTTCCTGGGCGCAGGAAAGACAACTTTTATTAAAAAAATGATTGACGAAGTATATACAGGCGAGAAAATTGCGCTGATTGAAAATGAGTTTGGCGAGGTGGGAATTGACGGCGGATTTTTAAAAGATTCCGGCGTCAATATCACCGAAATGAATTCCGGCTGTATCTGTTGTTCACTGGTAGGGGATTTTGGGAAAAACTTAAATGAAGTTATTACGAAATACCGGCCGGGCCGCATTATCATTGAACCGTCAGGCGTGGGCAAACTCTCGGATGTTATGAAGTCTGTCATTGATATTGAAAAAGAGCAGGATGTGCAGTTAAACGCCCTTGTTACCGTTGTCAATGCAAAGAAAGCCTCTAAACAGATGAAGGCATTTGGAGAATTTTTCAATAATCAGATTGAATTTGCAACCACAATTGTATTGAGCAGAACCCAGAACACAACGGATGAGCAGTTAGAGCTATGTGTAAAGCAGATGCAGCAGCTCAATGAAAAAGCAGCCGTTATTACAACCCCCTGGGATAAAATTTCAGGAGAGCAGATTTTAAAGGTAATCGAGGGAAGAGATTCTCTGGAAATGAAAGTGCTGGCAGAAGAAGCCCACAAAAAAGAAGAAGAGGCTCATGAGCATATGCACCACCATGATCACGACCATGAAAACCATGAGGATCATGGACAACACAGTCATGAACATCATGAGCATGACCACGACGGGCATCACAGCCACGGACATCATGATCATGATGAGCATCACAGCCACGAACATCATGAACATGACCACGATGAACATCACAATCATGAGCATCACCATGACCATGGTGCGGACTGTACCTGCGGATGTCATGATCACGATCATGAGCATCACCACCATCACGCAGATGATATTTTCACAAGCTGGGGCAAAGAAACGCCTCACAAATTTACAAAGGCCGAAATTGAAATGGCTGTAAAAGCGCTGGCAGAAAGCAGTGATTACGGCGAAGTATTGAGAGCAAAAGGAATGGTAGAAAATACGGATGGAGGCTGGATTTATTTCGATATGGTTCCCGGTGAATATGAAGTCCGCGAGGGAGAACCGGATTATACCGGGCGTCTCTGTGTAATCGGTACTGACATAGATGAAAAACAGCTTGAAGAATTATTTGGAATCGCCTAGAGTGGGAGGAAATTATGGAAGAAATACCGGTATATTTATTTACAGGATTTATGGACAGTGGGAAAACCACGCTGATTCGTCAGACGCTGTTGGAAGAAAATTTTGGAGAAGGCGCTAAAACACTGTTGATCGTTTGTGAAGACGGAGACGAAGAATATGATGAGGAAGAACTGAAAAAAGCAAATACCAGAATTCTCTTTATTGAAAAAGAAGAAGATTTTACGGAAACACTTTTAAAAAATATCAACCTTCAGTATTTGCCGGATCAGGTTTTCATTGAGTATAACGGCACCTGGGGGGTAGATACGTTTCTTGAGATGACGCTGCCGGAAGGCTGGGTGCTGGTGCAGTCCCTGGCAACCGTAGACGCCGCAACTTTTGATATGTATTTGACTAATATGAGAGCCATGATCATGGAACAGCTTTTTCAGGCAGATGTGGTGATTATGAACCGCTGTAATGACGATACGCCGAAAGGAAAGTTCCGCAGGGCAGTCAAGGCAGTCAACAGGCCCGCACAGATCGTATACGAACGGGCCGACGGCTCCATTGATGAAAGCGAAGAAGAACTTCCTTTTGACTTAAGTCAGGATCTCATCGAAATTTCCGATGCCGACTATGCGATCTGGTATATGGATGCTCAGGAAAATTATAAACAGTACGATGGAAAAAAAGTAGAATTTTTAGGTTATGTATACAATCCGGACAAAATGAAAAAAGGAGTCATGGTACCGGGAAGATTTGCGATGACCTGCTGTATTGAAGATGTTGCATTTCTGGGATTCAAATGCAAATATCCGGATTCTAAAAATATTCCGCATAAGTCCTGGATTAAAATTACGGCGGAAATCCGTGTGGAATTTGCCATGGAATATAAAGGAAAAGGACCGGTTTTATATCCCATCCGTATTGAGCCGGCAGAAAAGCCGGAAGATGAGCTGGTTTATTTTTCATAAAGAAAATCTGATAAACAGATCCCTGAATGCCGTACGGCGGATTAAGGAATTCTTAATAATATAATCTGGTTTTTGACGTTGTTTTTTTTGAAAAGATTATGGTATACTGTACAGGCGGCGCAGAGATGAATTTTGGCAACTGTCCGGTTGTAAGCCGGATAGAATTTAGATAGATGAGGAATTAGCATGAAATATATACGTGAAAGAAACGGAAAACGGGAAATTGTAGAAAAAAAAAGACACAGCCGGGCATATATTATGCAGGCTGTTTTGAAATGGACGATATGCATCGGACTGCTGCTTATAGCGGTGCTTGTGTTTCGGTTTTTAGATAAGAAGTTAAATGACGGCAAGCTTATGGATCGGATTATCGGCAAAAAAGAGGCGCCTGAGACTCCGAGTACAGAGTCAGAAGAATTGATTGAAACAGAAACAGAAGAGCAGATGGTTCTTCGGGTTTGTCTGGACCCGGGACATGGCGGCATGGACCCCGGATGTGATTATGACGGCCGGATAGAATCCGAGGATAACTGGAAACTGGCTCAGATTGTGAAACAGGAAATGGAAGCAGCCGGTATAGAAGTTGTTATGACAAGAGAAGACAATGATACAAAAGTATTTTTGAAAGACAGAGTTGCCATTGCCAATGCATCAGGAGCAGACTATTTTATCTCTATTCATCGCAACAAGGGAGACGGTTATGGCGTTGAGACGTGGATGACGGCAAATGCAGGCGAAGTCACAGAGGAGCTGACAAGCAATGTGCACAATGGGATTGTGGGCGCAGGTGTTTCAAGGGACCGCGGGGTGAAGACGGGAACCGAAACCGGAGAAGGCTCTGATTATTATGTCATCGGCAATACTACAATGCCTGCCTGTCTGATTGAATTTGGTTTTATCAATAGTTCAGATGACAATCGTCTTTTTGATGAAAATATGGAAAGTTACGCGAAGGCGATTACTGCGGCGGTGCAGAGTACCTACAGCAAGTATGGAGATACAGATTTACTTCCGGCAGATGAAATGGTGAGTACAGAAGAGGGTGCGGAACAGGATCTTTCCCATGGCATACGGCTTTCCTATCCCGCGATAGACAATGTCAGTACATTAAGCAGTGAGACTTTAGACTGGGGACAGGGAGGAGATGCGGATGAGTATAATCGCCCCACCGGCTGTCTGAGTTATCAGGAAAAGTTTAAGGATTATACGGCAGACTTTATTATCCCGACCACCGAAAAGAAAATATATCTTACTCTGGATGAGGGATATGAATATGGATGTACACCGTCGATCCTGGATACCTTAAAGGAGAAAGGGGTAAAAGCGGTATTCTTTGTAACAAAGCCATATGCAGAACAGGACCCGGAGCTGGTACAGAGAATTATTGACGACGGACATATTTTGGGAAATCATTCTGTCACACATCCGGCTGCAGGACTTTCCAGCCAGTCTGTGGAGGAGCAGCAGCAGGAGATTATGGGACTGCATGATTATATCAAAGAAAAATATGACTATGATATGTTTTTGTTCCGCTATCCGTCAGGCAAATTCAGTGAGCAGTCGCTGGCGATTATGAACAACTGCGGTTACAGAGCTGTATTTTGGAGTTTTGCTTATCTGGACTATGATGTTAACAATCAGCCTGATGAACAGGAATCCTTACAGAAATTAATGGATAAGCTGCATCCGGGAGCAATTTATCTGCTTCATGCGGAATCCTGGACAAATACGAATATTCTGGGAGACTTTATCGACCAGGCAAGAGCAGCGGGATATGAGTTCGCCCTTTACAGCGATACATTGAATTAATGGAATTATTCATTGAATTTTTTGAAAGAATTTAGTATGATAGTTAAGGCGGTAATGTTCCGTCTTAACTATTTCTATGTAATGAGGTTAATACCAGAAAATATAAGGAGGACAAACATGTATCCAATTGTAAAAAAAGAAAAATTGGCAGACAAGATTTTTCTTATGGATGTCAAAGCACCAAGGGTAGCAAAAACCTGTGAACCGGGACAATTTGTTATTGTAAAAATGGACGAAGAAGGAGAGCGTATTCCGCTTACGATCTGTGATTACGACAGAGAAGCCGGAACAATTACCATTGTATTTCAGACAGTGGGTGCATCTACCGAGCGTATGCAGTATTTGAATGAGGGAGATGCGTTTCAGGATTTTGTCGGTCCTTTGGGATGTGCCTCTGAATTGGTTGAAATGGATATAGAGGAATTGAAGAAGAAGAACATTGTATTTATTGCGGGAGGTGTGGGAACCGCACCGGTGTATCCTCAGGTAAAATGGCTGCATGAGCATGGCGTAGACTGTGACGTTATCATGGGTTCCAGAACAAAAGAACTGTTGTTTTTTGTAGAGAAAATGGAAAAAGTTGCTGCGAATCTTTATGTGACAACGGATGACGGCAGCTATGGTTTTCACGGAATGGGAACCAATCAGCTGCAGGAGCTTGTGGATCAGGGACGTACATATGACCACTGTGTTGCCATCGGACCGATGATTATGATGAAATTCGTCTGTCTTTTGACAAAGAAACTGGGAATTCCTACCATTGTTTCCATGAATCCGATTATGGTAGACGGAACGGGTATGTGCGGAGCATGTCGTCTGACTGTTGGTGACGAGGTGAAATTTGCCTGTGTGGACGGACCGGAATTTGACGGACATCTGGTGGATTTTGATCAGGCGATGAAACGCCAGCAGCTTTATAAAACAGATGAAGGAAGAGCTATGTTGAAGCTGCAGGAAGGGGATACGCATCATGGCGGATGCGGACATTGCGGAGGTGAAAAATAATGGATGTTTTAAATAAAGTACCGGTAAGAGAGCAGGAACCGGAGGTTCGTGCAAAGAATTTTGAAGAAGTTTGTCTGGGATATGATGAGAAAGAAGCAGTGGAAGAATCAAATCGCTGCTTAAACTGCAAAAATGCCCAGTGTGTAAAAGGATGCCCGGTATCCATTGATATTCCGGGATTTATTTCAGAAGTAAAAAATGAGAATTTTGAAAAAGCATATGAGATCATCAGCGAATCCTCTGCCCTTCCGGCAGTCTGCGGACGCGTCTGTCCTCAGGAAAGCCAGTGTGAAGGCAAATGTATCCGTGGAATCAAAGGAGAGCCTGTTTCCATTGGTAAATTAGAGCGTTTTACGGCTGACTGGGCAAGGAAAAACGGCATTGTGCCAAAGGCTCCGGAGAATAGGAACGGACGGAAGGTGGCTGTGATCGGTTCCGGTCCGGCAGGGCTTACCTGTGCGGGAGATCTTGCAAGGCTGGGCTATGATGTGACGATTTTTGAAGCGCTGCATGAAGCGGGCGGCGTATTGATTTACGGAATTCCGGAATTCCGTCTTCCCAAGCAGGAGGTTGTTGCAAAGGAAGTGGAAAATGTCAAAGCATTAGGTGTTAAAATTGAGACCAACGTTGTGATTGGCAAATCCACAACGATTGACGAATTGATGGAAGAAGAAGGCTTTGAAGCGGTATTTATCGGTTCCGGCGCAGGACTTCCAAGATTTATGGGAATTCCGGGAGAACAGGCGAACGGCGTATTTTCCGCTAATGAATTTTTGACCAGAAATAACCTGATGAAAGCTTTCAGGGAAGAATATGACACGCCGATTATGAAGGGCAAAAAGGTTGCCGTTGTAGGCGGCGGCAATGTGGCAATGGATGCCGCAAGAACAGCCCTCCGTCTTGGAGCGGAAGTACATATTGTATACCGCAGAAGCGAAGCCGAACTTCCGGCCAGAGTGGAAGAAGTGCATCATGCCAAAGAAGAAGGCATCATCTTCAATCTTTTGACCAATCCGGTCGAGATTTTGGTGGATGAGAACGGCTGGGTAAAAGGCATGACCTGCATAAAAATGGAACTTGGAGAACCGGATGCATCCGGCAGAAGATCTCCGGTAGAGGTGAAAGGTTCAGAATTTGAGATTGAACTGGATACCGTGATCATGTCCCTTGGGACTTCGCCCAATCCGCTGATTTCTTCTACAACAGAAGGACTGGACATCAATCGGAGAAAATGTATTGTTGCAGAGGAAGAAAACGGCGCAACCTCCAAACCGGGCGTATTTGCCGGCGGAGACGCCGTAACCGGAGCTGCAACCGTTATTCTTGCGATGGGCGCAGGAAAAGCAGCAGCGCAGGGAATTCATGAATATTTATCAAATAAATAATGATTTGCTTTTACAGTAAGATTGCAACTTGTTTTTCCATTGCGGTTTTCGAGACAGAGACTGTCCGAAAACTGCGATGGATTTTTTTCGGCTTTTTATCAGACGGGAATACATATGTTTCACGGTTGGCGAAGTAAAGGAAAGGCTGCTCTGTGCCAATGAGTAGAATAAGGCTACGAGGTATGATAAAGAAAATATTTTAAAAAATAAAAAAATATTGTAACCTTTTGGGATATTATGCGACTTATAGAATGAACAGGGAGAAATTCTTGCAAGAACGGCCATGTTTTAATCAGTTGAACGGAGGTATATGGTGAAAGATACAGAAATCATTGATTTGTTCTGGAAAAGGGATGAATCGGCGATACAGGAATTAAAAAACAAATATTTTGGATATTGCTATAAAATTGCATGGAATCTGTTGGAAAACCATGAAGATACGGAAGAATGCCTAAATGACACATGGTTTGCGGCGTGGAGGCGGATGCCGCCCCACAGGCCGACTGTATTATCTGCATTTGTGGGGAAAATAACGAGAGGATTTGCAATAGATTCTTTTCGGAAAAAGCACGCGGCCAAGCGGGGGATGCCGCATAGGGATGATGTCTGCGGCGAAATGACGGAACTTAATTTTTCCTATACAGTCGATGAACAGATGGCTGAAAAAGAGCTGGTAAGGGAGATCGAGAAGTTTTTATTAAAACTTCGGGAAACGGACAGGGACATTTTTATCCGGAGGTATTGGTATCTGGATTCCATAAAAGGAATAGCAAAACGGCATGGAGTGACAGAGGGATGCGTGAAAACAAACTTGTGCAGGAACCGCAAAAAACTTTACCGTATGTTGAAACAGGAGGCGTTGATTTGAAGAAAGAATTTGACTTTTCAAGAGAATTTGGGGAAATTGATGAAAAACTTGTTGAAAGTGCAGGAAGGGAATGGAACAGGAAAAAATATAATGTATTAAAGCTATACAGCCGGAAAATTGCAGGCGTGGCTATTTTTGCAATGCTCTGTATCGCTGCAATGAGCAATTCCAGAGTGCAGGCGGCGGTAAAGGAATTTACCACGAAAATTGGCGAGGTATTAGGGTTCACAAAGGATTTGTCTTCATATACGGAAATCATTGACCAGACACAGACGAAGAACGGGATATCCCTGACGTTAAAAGAGGTGATTTTAGACGACCGGGTGCTGATGGTGTCTGTGCATGCGGATTTTGGAGAAAATGAAGGAGCATTATGGGTGAATGACGAAAAAACACTCATTAACGGGCAGCGGCATATGCCGAATGAGAGCCTGGAAACGGCCGGACCTGATACGGATGTGTTTAAAGCAAAACGAGACACGGTTCTGGTACAGGTTTATGAAGACCAGATTCTTCCGGACGGCGATGTGGACGTGCATCTTGTGCTGGAAGGCATAAAAATGACAGACTTTGGGGATGCGATTGCCCTGCCGGATGATTATGAAGAGAAAGCGACAGAATTTATCTATGACTTTGTCATCACGCCGGCAGAATTGAAAGCAAAGACAACAAAGCAAAAGCTTGACGTTACGGTTGGCGCATCCGGTGAAGAAAAAAAGAATCTTACGTTGAAAGAACTTACCATGAACGACTTGTACTGCCGTATTATAGCAGAAGGAGCCGCATGGGACGACGACTGGCCAAATCAGTATGCACTGAAACTCAAAGGAACAGACAGTTTTGGAAATTCCTTCAGTCTTGAGGGAGGCAGATTTGTGTCAGAAAATGAAATGCTGTTTGCAACAGACTTTCTTGGGGATGATTATGAAGTGGGCGAAGTAATCGAGGATGATGGATTTCGAATATCTGTTCCGGATAAAGACTGTGACTACCTGGATTTGCAGCTGTATGAGCGGAAAATGATCTGGGAGGGCGCGGAGGAAATGGAAGAAGACTTGGACGAAGAAGAGTATTTCGAAGACGAAAACTATGGGTGGGAGCCAGTGGGAGAACCGTTCCGCATAACAATTACGCAGACGAACGATTCCTTGATGGCATTATGTGAACTGCCAGAAAGCCAGGAAGAAGAATTTGAGGATTTATACACGCGCGAAATGAGCTGGCAGGCAGGCCCGAAGTTGGCTAATCCGTTAAACGCGCTGATACCGGAAATGGCATTTTATGATACGGAAACTACTTTGCCGATGGGTTACAACCACAATAATGTCATAGGAATTATCGGGAGTTTGAATGGAAGTGACATAGGGAATGTTTGGAAGAATTATTACATTTTGGATATAGACCATGTGGAGAATAAGGAAGTAGGTACAAAGCGAATCCCCATGAAAGAAGCAACCAAAGGCATTGTTGTTGATGCGATGGAACCGCTGTGTAGAGAACGAACAGCAATCTGGGCAGAAGAACAGTAATTACATAGCGCTGCCGCATTTGATCGGATATTCCGACGGATGCGGCAGCGTGTATTTCTATTCTCATTCCAGATTTAGTTTCTTCTTCGTCAGATAATAACAGGTTCCATAAAATACAACGATGAAGAAGATCAATTCAATCAGAGCCGATGCGAACATACCATGATACAGTTTGGAGAGGAAAGCGGCGCTTTCGATTTGCGTCTCAGGATCAAAGGCGGCTGTCTGGATACTCAGGATACATAAGGCGATGATGCCGGCGATCTGCTGAATCATGTAAAGCACGATAAAAGCTCCGGCCGAACCGAGAATGCGATGCTGGGTAAACAGCTGTCCAATAGAGAGGCTGGCAAAAATCATTAATATGACAGAGAAACTGGAAAGAATCAAGGTCAATATGATATAGAGCCAGAATGTTCCGTATCCTATGCCAAACGTCGATGTCACCATATATTTAAACGTACTCATATCTATGGAATGCCAGGTATCTCCTGCGGAAACCCGTACTAAAGCGAATATGGAAAGCACCGTAATAATAAAGGCTGCGCATACCCAAAAAGCAGATACCAGAATCTTTGTATTTAAGATTGCCCCGGTAGATACCGGAAGGGTATGGGTTAAGTATCCCTGATTGGAATACATGGTTTTCCAAAAGCGTATGGTCAGGTATACCCCGGTAATGATAAACAATGCAAAAATACTTAGGATATATATAAATATATAAAATGCTGACAGCACAGAAACGGATTCCTGATGAAACAGTCCGGTGCCCACTAAAATACAGCCGACAACAGTAAATAAAACAAGAATCAGATTCAAGGGGATCAAGTGTTTTGCTGTTTCTTTCAATTCGTGTTTGATAAATTTTCCTAACATTTAAATACCTCCCGGAATAAAGAATCCACAGATTTTTTCTGCTCTTCCCGTATTGTATCGACAGAAGTGTTAAGCACGATCTGACCGTTTTTTATGAAAATAACCTGATCTAAGATATTTTCAATATCTGCAATCAAATGGGTGGAGATCAGAATGGTAGCATCTTCTTCGTAGTTGCTTAAAATAATATCCAGAATATAGTCCCGCGCGGCGGGATCTACACCTGCAATGGGTTCGTCTAAAATATAGAGTTTGGCGCGGCGGCTCATAATTAAAATAAGCTGAACTTTTTCTTTGGTTCCCTTTGACATAGTCTTTAATTTGTCTTGGGGATTGATCTGCAGTTTTGCCAGCATATCATAGGCTCTTTTTTCGTCAAAATCTTCATAAAAATCTTTAAAATATGCAATGATTTCCCGGACTTTTAAATCAGAGTCCAAATAGGTGTGGTCCGGAAGATAGGAAACCGCCTTTTTGCTTTCTACCCCAATGGGATTCTGATTGACGTAAATTTCTCCTTCGCTGGGTGTTAAAAGACCATTGATGATTTTGATCAGCGTTGTCTTGCCGCTGCCGTTTGGACCAAGCAGACCGATGATGTGGCCGCCCTCCAATGCAAGATTGATATGGCTTAAAGCAGTTTTGCGGCCATATGCTTTACTTAGATTTTTACATTCTAAAATAGCGCTCATTGCTTTTCTCCTTCCAAAGTTTTTGTAATCAATGTGATTGTTTCATTGTTTTGAAATCCCAATTGCTGCATGCTCTCTAAAAATTCCTCGATTTTCTCTTTTGCAAGAGATTCTTTTAATTGTTCAATCATTGTATGATCCTCCGTTATAAATCGTCCGCTTGTTCGCTGGGAATACACCAGACCGCTCCTTTCCAGTTCAGAGAGGGCTTTCTGCATGGTATTTGGATTGACGGCTGCTGCAGAAGCAAGATCCCGTACAGAGGGAAGTTTGTCTCCCGGAGCATATTTGCCCGATATAATATCATGCTGGATAATTTCAATGAGCTGCATAAAAATTGGTCTGTCGGAAGTTAAATTCCATGGCATGTCACCACTCCTTTCTTCTTTCCTGTGCATCAAATCAGCATATGCAGGTATGCCCGAAGGGTATTTCTTCTTTCCTGTGCATCAAATCAGCACATGCAGGTATGCCCGAAGGGTATTTCTTCTTTCCTGTGCATCAAATCGGCACATACAGGTATGCCCAAAGGACACCTCTGTATTGCTGTATTAAGTTATTAATACAATAATATAATTGAGCGGAATTGTCAAGGGGAAAATAAAAAAATATTATAACAACGAATTATTTAAATGATGAATGGCTGTTTTTTGTATCTGTTTATTGAACCTTTTGAAAAGTTATTACAATGTCTGAGTAAGAGATCAATATAAAATGCAGGATGCAACAATCCATAGGAATGCGCATATTCTGCCAAGTTGAAATCCGTTCCCTTTGTCGCACGGATTGTTGAAACTGCTGAAATAAGGTATAATGAATGTACATTTTGATCGAAAAATTCACAGGAGGAATTGAAAATGAGAGAAGAAGAAATAGCTAAAATTTTGAAACCAAAAGGAAAATCAGGAGTTTTGATCCTTATGTTTTTTATCTGCTTAGGAATTGCCATTGTATGTATAGGAATTCCTTTTTATATAAAATATGAAGGAACAAAAGATCCCCAGGATTTTTTGAAAATTGTTTCTAATGGTGAAGAGGAAGAAGGGGAATATGTAGAAATTAACATTGCTTATCTGCCTGAATTGTTAGCGGTAGACCCGGAAGAAAACAGTAATTATTATTATATAGCAGATGAAGAAGAGCATATATACATAGCAAAAATATCCGATAAAACATTAGAACATCTGAACAGTATTTATGATGAAACAACCGGGAAATTGAATTCGGGCTATCCTTTGAAAGGTTTTACTTATAATATAGATATGCAGCTTCAGCAAATCACTCTGCGTAACATGGGTCAGATCTTTGAAGGACAGGAACTGAATGCAGATAATTTTTCAGATTATTTTAGCAGGGTTTATATAGATGAAAATCAGTTTCCTGTAAGTGACAGAACCGTTACGCTGTATAAAATTGTAGCTTTGATCGGCCTGTTTTTCTTAATATTAGCAGTAGGATTCATACTTCCCGGAATTGTAAAGGCAAGAAAAATCTCACGTAATAACGAATTGACAGAAGAGCTGAGGATGGAGCTGGCCCATATGACAGAAACTCCATATGCAGGATATAAATTGTATCTGACCGGTAAGTATATTGTTTCCGGAATGGCGGCAATTCGATATGAAGATATTATTTGGGGATATGTGCAGGCAGTATCGAGATATGGGATAAAAACAGGAAGAGAATTGATTGTATATACAAAAGACAAGAAAAGACATACGGTTCTGTCTGTTAGTTCAAAGAGTACGGCGCCGGATGTTGTTCTGGATGACCTGTATAATAAAATTCCTCAAATGAGAGTCGGCTATAATGAGGAAAATAAAAGCTTTTTTGAACATTATAAAAAAGAAAAATAAATCATGGCCCGGGAGCAGGACGATATCATTCCATTGCTCCCGGGCGTCTGTTTTCAAATCATATCTATGGTACGCCTTTCACCTCAACAAACACTGCAGCAGACGCTCATTATCCTCCGGCATCATAAAACAAAACCGAATAAATTTCTGATCCAGAAACGGAAACGTAGAACAGTCCCGGATCATAAGCCCTTTACGAATTGCCCGGTCAAAGAAATCCTGAGAAGTCATATCTTCCCGAAGAATTTTCACCAGAAGAAAATTGGCGCTGGGAGGATACGGTTTAAAATCGGAAGAATCTTTCATCTGCCGGTAGATTTTCGCTCGTTCCTGAGAGATCAACTCTTTTGTTTGTTTCATATAGGTTTCATCCGAAAACATCAATTCTCCGGCAATTACTGCCAGTGAGTTGATTGTCCAGGGATTTTTCCTGGTATTGATGGATTTTACCAGATCTCGATTTCCTGTCACTGCATAACCGAGACGAAGTCCGGGAGCAGCAAAAAACTTGGCGGTTCCTCTGAGGATAATAATATTGTTATAATAATGCGTCAGAGGAATCGAAGTAATCTCATCCATATCTTCCGCAAATTCCACATATGTTTCATCCACCATAACAAAAATATCATACTGCTTGCAGGTATCCAGAATCTGCCGCATCTGAGACCTTGTAATAGAAGAAGAGGTAGGGTTGTTGGGATTACAGATCACCAAAAGATCAATGCTTTCATTTAAATGTTCCATAAAATCCGTTAGATTTAAGCAGAAATCATCTTTTTCTTTCAACGGATAGTAGTGGGTGGCTCCGCCGCCTAAGAAAATCTCCCTTTCATATTCCGAATAGGTCGGTCCTAAAATCATGGCTTTTTTGGGGTGTTCAATCTGAATAAACAGAGAGATCAATTCCGTAGATCCGTTTCCCACAATAATATTTTCCGGATCGGAGTGCACATATTCGGCAATGCACCGGCGCAGAGAGGTATATTCTCTGTCCGGATAGGAAGTAATGGCATCCAGACGTTCAGACAGTGTTTTTCGCATATTCGGGGAAATGCCAAGGGGATTGACATTGGCGGAAAAACTGATGATATCTTCTTTTTTGATGCCGTAAACACGTTCAATCTGTTCTAAATCACTGCCATGAAAATGGTCTTTATGTTTTAACATAATGATACCTCCGGTTGAATTTGTAAGATAAATCGTATATAATTATTTGTAATTATAAACATTTTGAATAAAAAAGCAACAGAGAAACAGCAGAGAATCGGGTGGCATTGTGGATAAGCAGAGAGAAGAACTGGAAGAAGAAAGAATTGAATATTTTGGGCCGTATCCGATGGCGGGAACAGAAATTATCAAAAGTCTGAAGGATTTTGCCGGATTGGCACAGGAACGCTGGCATGAGGCAGTGCGTGTTTTTTACAATCCTGATTTTATTCATATTTTTCATCCGGGAGAAGAGCGGGAACGCCTTTTGTATCAGGGATTTGCAGGAGGAATCAGAACCGATGAGAATATGGAAGAATTTCTTTTGGCCTGTCATCTGAAAGAACCTCTTCTTTTGGAAACAGAACAGGAAGAATTTGAATTTTCCCGGATTACAGAAGAGATCCGCCAGGATATCACCGTGACGAAAAACACCTGGGGCTATACCAAAACGACGATTGCCAGTGACGCTGATTTTATCGAGGTCAGAAAACGCTGTTTGACAACGGAAGATTTTCTGGGCAGTGAGGCAGTGGTGAGTTTTTACATAAAAAAAGAAAACCTCCATGCCGGCAACAATTTCGGCCGTTTGATTTTACGAAATATGCAGCAGGAGATCGTCATATCGGTCTGTGCAAAGGCAGAGCCGGGAAGGGATGAGCGCAGGCGGATTTTGCAGGACGTCTGCAAGCTGCACGGTAAGCTGTTATACACCTATATTTCCTACCGGATGAAACAGATACGCACCGGCCAGTGGACATTTGTGACAAATAAGATTTTGGATGATCTTATGGAACTTGACAAATCCAATGTCTGGTATCGTCTTTTAAAAGCGCAGGTTCTCTGGTCCAATGGACAGAGGCAGGAGGCAGAGTGGATTTTAGATGAATTTAAACGAAAATGCAAAGACAGAAAGAGTCCGCAGTGGGGGTACTATATGTACATCAATACCCTTATGGACCATGAAGAACTTTATATCACCCGTCTGACAGAGGAAGTTGAGCAGATTTATCTGGAGCATCGGGAGAATGATCTGTTGTTTTGGTGTCTTTTATTTTTGAAAAAAGAATACATCAAAGATCCCTATGAAAAAATAAGGGCGTTAGAGGAACGGATTATGGAAGGCAGTAACAGTCCGCTTTTTTTTGCGGAGGCCTATTGTCTTTTCTGCAAAGAACCGTATCTCATTCGCGGGCTGGGTGATTTTGAGATCCGTGTTTTAAACTGGGCCAGGAAACAGAAAATCCTGACAGAATCTTTGGCGGAGCAGATCGTTTCTGTATTTCCGGAACGCCTTGCCTACAAAAAAATGGTGTATCTTTTGCTTGAGGCGTGTTATGAGCTGGTGGGAGAGAAAACGGTCTCTGTGATCTGCAGCTATTTGATTCGCAGCCAGAAGTATGGAAGAGAATTTTTCCCCTGGTATGCTCTCGGCATAGAGAATAAGCTGAGGATTACAGGACTTTATGAGGCATATCTGATGTCTGTCGATCAGAAAGAAATACAGGAAATCCCCAGGATTATTCAGATGTACTTTCGATACAACAATCAGCTTGGCGCCAAACAAAAAGCTGTTTTGTATGTCAATATGATTGCATCCAAAGAAAAACACCCAGGGGCTTTTCTGGAGGCTTATCCGGATATGGAGCAATTTGCCTGTGAGCAGATCAAACTGGGACATATTGACGACAATCTTGCGGTGGTTTACAAAGAAACGCTCTCAGGGGAATCGCCTTCTCCCGAGATTTTGTCCGCACTGCCGGATATTCTGTTTATACACAGACTGACCTGCTTTGATGAAAAGGCATTGCGAATCATTGTGTTACAGGCACAGCTGAAAAAGGAACAGGCAGTCCCCATTGTGGATCATGAGGCATATTTTCCGCTCTATTCCAATGACTACTGTATTTTAATTGAAGACGCTCAGGGGAACCGCCGCAGCTGCAGCGTAGATTACCAGCTGGAAAAAATGATGAATCCGGGGAAATATTTACGGGCGTGCATGCAGGATGCTCCTTTGAAACTCCCTTGTGTCTTATATTATTTTTCTTCCCGTCAGGGGCAGGAGATTTTTGAAGAAGAAGATCTTCCTTGCTTTTGGATGATTATGGATCATCCGGAGATATCGCCGGCTTATCAGGTCTCTCTTTTTTCCAAGATGTTCCGTCTTATGTATCGGAAGGGAATGACAGAAGAGATGACGCAGGCAGTGGGTAAAATTGATTTTTCTCTGATGCATCCGGATGAAAGAAAAGAAGTGTTATTGATCTGCATCCGAAAGCAGATTTTTGATACGGCGGCACATCTTGCAGCCAAATATGGTCTGGCGGAGATTCCAGCTCCGGAACGAGTGGGCCTGATCGACGATCAGATACAGCAGTTGGAATTTGCAGAAGATCAGATCTGGCTGGATTATTGTCTGGATACTTTTTTTCAGGGCAGCTACAGCAAGAGCATGGTGGAATATCTCTGCCGTTATTACCGAAAATCCACAGAACATATGGTGGAAATCCTTCGGTGTGCGTTAAAAACCGGTGTTGACACAAGGGAAATTGCAGAAAATACACTAAAAAAGATGCTGGAGACAGAAGAATGCCTCCCACAGGCTGACGAGGTATATCAATGCTATGAACCGGTGGGGAATCCCGAAGTAAAAGAAGCGTATTTGTCATATTTTGCCCGCCTGGGATTTCTGGAGAGGAAAAAGGCGACGGAGCCGTTTTATAAATTTCTTTGGAACTGGCAGAGGGGCGGAAATGAAATGAACGATATCTGCGGATTGTTTATGCTGCAGTATTATACAGAGCATCCGGATCTTATGGAACAGGAAAAAGAATGGGCGGAACAGCTGCTGCAAAAATATCTTTTACAGGGAATGCAGTTTGGATTCTATCAGAAGTTAAGTCCGGAATTGAAAGCAAAATATCAGCTTTATGGCAGATATTATATAGAATACCGAACCAAAAAACAAAGCCGGGTATGGATTTGTTTGGAAAACAATATGCAGGGAGAGTTTACCGAAGAGATGCCGGAGATGTACGAAGGAATCTTTGTAAAAGAGATGATTTTATTTTCAGGAGACGAAGTGCGGTATCGCATTTTAGAAGAAACCGACAGCGGAACAAAAGAAACAGACAAAGGACAGATAAAATGCAGTCAGGAAGAAAATGAAAAGATACAGGACCGTTACGGACGTCTGAATGAAATCCTGTTAGAACAGGAATCAGAGGATGAGAAGACATTTGTTTCAAAGATACGTGAGTATGAACAGTTAGACAGCGTAGTAGAGGAAGCATTTACAATGCTTGGATGAATCGGAGAATGAACTATGGCAGAACGATATATCGGAATTGATTTAAATGATAAATATGCTATGATCAGTTTCTATACGCAGGAGATGTCGGAACCGAATACGATCAGCATGGTAACAGGAAGTGAAGTATATCAGATTCCGGTGAGTCTTTGCAAAAAAAGAGAAAGCAGACAATGGCTCTATGGAGAAGAGGCCAAAAAATCTGCAAAAGAAACAGGCAGTTTTTATATAGACGGGCTGCCCCAGAAAGCCCTTGCCAGAGAGAAAGTGGAATTTGAGGGAACTGTTTACGAATCCACGGAACTTTTATTTGTATTTCTGAAAAAACTGCTGCTTTTGCCTCCCTGCACCGGAGAAAATATCTGGCCGGACAAACTGGTTATCACGACAGAGAATATGAATCTGGAATACAGAAAGCTCTTTGGACTGTTCGCGGAATGGATGCAGATGCCTTCTGAGCGGATGATGCTTTTGGATTACAGAGAAAGCTTTTACTACTATGCCTTCAGTCAGCCTGCAGAAATCTGCCTCCACGATGTAGTTCTTTATTATTACATGGCGGGAAAACTGTTTTACTGGAGATTAAGCCGTGATAAAAAAACGGTTCCGCAGGTGTCTTCAATAGAAGAAAAACGCTATGACGGCATATTAAAAGACAGAGATGAATCATTTGCAGAGATGATAGCGGAAGATTTTGCGGGAAAGATCATTTCTTCTGTGTACCTCATCGGCGACGGCTTCGACGGAGAGTGGATGAAAAAATCTCTTGCTATTCTCTGTCGGGGACGCCGGGTATTTATGGGGAGAAATCTTTTCTGTAAAGGCGCCTGTTATGCCGCGGCAGCGAAGAGAGAAGATGCAGACTGGCCGTATATTTATATTGGAGATAACGAATTAAGGTTAAACATCAGTTTAAAGGTAGAAAATAAAGGAAAGTCAGAATTTCTGACTTTGATCACTGCCGGTGAGAACTGGTATGAGGCCGGAGGAGAATGTGAAGTAATCTTAAACGGAAGCCCTTCCATAGAACTTTGGTTTCAGCCGCCCAAAAGCATGGAGGCGTCGGTGCGTCTGCTGGAGCTTACTGATTTGCCGAAAAGAAAGGAGCGGACCACCCGTCTTCGGATTTCAGCAAAACCGACAGCTGTTGACAGAATTGCTTTTCGTATTATGGATATGGGATTTGGAGAAATTGTCAAAGGTACGGAAAAAGTGTGGGAATATGCGGTTATCATTTAGGCAGCGCTCCGGGGTGAATAGCTGCTAATTAAGGAGGGGATCATGGGAGAATTGTTATTATGCAGCCATGAGCTGGCATTTGTGCCTTATTATATTGACAGCATAGCTTTAAATGTATACTCGTTGGAGGAATTGTGCTATTATCTGATTGACAATACAGATTTAATTGAGCCTTCCTTTATGGATGCAGAATTGATTGACTGGATTCGGAGAGATCTAAAACTGCCCAGTCTTGCCGGGCAGCTGGAAGAACAAAAGGCGGCGGGGGGAAGTCTTCTGGAGTTTGTACTGGTGTTGATTTCCGGATGCAATTACTGCACGGAAGAAGAAGTAAACAGGATCAAAGAGATCCTGACGGATTTTGAAAATAAAAGCGAGGCAGAATGTAAAAAGATACGGGCGGACCGTCTTCTCCAGAAAAAAAGGTACCATGCCGCCATATTGGAATACAAAAGGCTTTTGGCGTTTCCGCAAATAACGAAAAATTTTGCGGGAAATATCTGCCATAATATGGGAACGGCATATGCCAGACTGTTTTCCTTCCGGGAGGCTGCGGATTGTTATGAGAAAGCCTATAAGATGAATCAGAACCCTCTTTCCCTGCAGCAGGAAAAGATTGCCCTGCAGCTGGAAAAAGGGGCGGTTCCCAGAAATAAAGCGGAAGATACAGATCTTTTGACGATGAAGGAACGGCTGTCTGAGTGGAAGGAAGGATATAGAAAGAGCTGCAGGTAAGAGAGGACAGATGAACATGGGATTTTTTAAAAGAAGAAAAAGAAAGGCAGAGCTGGAGCGCATCGGTCAGGAGAATGGAGATATCAGCGCCGAAGAGATTCTGGGAGAGGATATTACCGACCAGAAGAAGATACAGAGTTATATCACAAACAGCTGCAGAGAGATTTCAGAAGTCAGCAAGGAGCTGGAAGAAGAAAAATCCGAATACCGAATTGTTTCGGACTATTTGAAAGACATTCAGACGCTGGAAAATATTCCGGAGGAAGATTTTCTGGAAATCCGAAGTACAGCGGAGCATATATCCGGTTTAAACCGCAAGAGAGACGCATTTCAGAATGCAGAAAAAAAGATTTCTGACGCGCAGTTTATGCAGATGGAGCAGGAAGAAAGCCAGATTCCGGACGCGATTGTACGCCTTAGATCTAATGAAGATTATCAGACTGCCGTAAAACGAGATATGAATTATCTGGAAGGGGAAAAGACAGAGTGGCATTACAATAAATATCATCTGCTCCGACAGCAGAAATTACTGAAAAATATGTCGTTTGTACTGCTTTTTATTTTTGCCGCCAGCATAGCAGCATTGTTTGTTCTGCAGTATCGGCTCAGAGAAGATATCACGTATGCCTGGATGTCTGTCATATTGATCGCCGCCTTTGGCGGATTTGGGATTTTTCTGAAAATGACATCCAATCAAACGGAGATTAAACAGTCGGAAATTAATATGAATCATGCCATTGTACTGTTGAACAGAATGAAGTTTAAATATGTCAATGTCACCAATGCAGTGGATTATGCCAGAGAGAAATATCATGTAAAAAATGCAAGCGAATTCAAATATATCTGGGAGCAGTATTTAAATGAAGTCAAAGAACGGGAGAAATTCCGTCAGGCCAATGAAGATCTGGAGTATTTCAGTGAAAAACTGATACGGCAGCTGAATAGCTATCATCTTTACGATACCAGAGTCTGGGTAAACCAGGCTTCCGCTTTGATCGACAAAAAAGAAATGGTGGAAGTAAAACACAATCTCATTGTGCGGAGGCAGAAACTGCGTTCCAGAATTGAGATTAACGCACAAAGCATGAAAGACAGAAAAAATGAAATGGAAAAAATCTTAAGGCGGCAGCATATGTATACGCCTCAAGTGAGAGATATTATAAATTCTTTATTGCAGTAGAGAAACGGAGGTTGCCGTGAGAGGTTTTTATGCCGAAAATAGCAACGATTCAATAGAAAGCAGGCGGGTATGAACAAAAAAGAAATGGCAAAGGAATTATTTTTTAAGGGTTATAACTGCGCTCAGGCTGTAGCGGGAGTTTTTGCAGAAGAAATGGGCATGGATTTTGATACCGTTGTCAAAACAGTATCCTCCTTTGGCGGCGGAATGGGCAGAATGCGAGAGGTCTGCGGAGCAGTCAGCGGAATGTTTTTTGTGGCGGGAGCGTTATACGGATATAGTGATCCGAAAGATTTTAACGCCAAAAAAGAGCATTATGAAAGGATACAGCATTTAGCGGCTAAATACAAAGAAACGACGGGAAGCATTATTTGCAGAGAACTGCTGGGATTGGAAGGAAAAGATACAAAGGCAGAGCCTTCCAAGCGAACAGATGAATATTACAAAAAACGGCCGTGCCCGGAAATGATAGGGCTTGCGGCAGAGATTATGGAAGATTATATCTTGCATATGGAAAAAAGGGGCGATGAATCATGACATTAGATCAGCTGCCGATTGGACAGGAAGCGGTGATTACGATTGTGGGAGGCGAAGGAGCGCTGCGGCTGCGATTTTTAGATATGGGGCTGATTCCCAAGACTCGTGTAACCGTTATGAAAACGGCGCCTATGGGAGATCCCATTGAAATCCGTCTTCGGGGTTATGAGCTTACAATTCGGAAAGAAGAGGCGATGAAAATTGAAGTTAAGACGGAGGAATTTCTATGATTTTTGCATTAGTGGGAAATCAGAACTGCGGCAAGACGACATTGTTTAATCAGCTGACAGGATCGAATCAGCATGTGGGGAATTTTCCCGGCGTAACGGTAGATCAGAAAATGGGGCCGATTCGGACGGCGTCTGACTGTCAGGTAGTAGATTTGCCGGGAATATATTCTCTGCGTCCTTATACCAGTGAAGAAATCGTTACAAGGGATTTTATTTTAAATGAAAAACCAGATGGAATCATCAATATTGTGGACGCCACCAATATCGAACGGAATCTTTATCTGACGCTGCAGCTTTTGGAAATGGATGTTCCTATGGTTTTAGCGCTTAACATGATGGATGAAGTACGGGAAAACGGCGGTTCGATTCAAGTTGTCAAAATGGCAGAGGAACTGGGAATTCCTGTCATTCCTATCAGCGCGGCGAAAGATGAGGGGATTGAAGACCTGATCAAAGCTATGATTCGGACGGCAAAGCAGAGAATCAAGCCGAAAGTAAAAGATTTTTGTGAAAAAGGAGCTGTACACCGATGCATCCATGCTGTGTCTCACCAGGTAGAGGATCATGCACAGAATATCGGTATGTCGCCCAGGTTTGCCGCAACCAAAATCGTAGAAGGAGACGAGGCGATTATCCGCTGTCTGGCATTGAGCGATAATGAATATGACATGATGCAGCACAGCATTGAAGAAATGGAAGCAGATCACCATATGGACCGAAATGCTGCACTGGCAGATATGCGTTATGCGTTCATTGAGAAAGTATGCAGCAGAACAGTGATCCACTGTCAGGAGAGCAAAGAACATATTCGGAGTGTGAAGATTGATAATGTACTGACGAATAAATATCTGGCAATTCCGGTTTTTCTTGGTATCATGTTTCTGATTTTTTATTTGACTTTCAACGTTGTCGGGCAGGGGTTAAGCGATCTGCTTGCAGTGGGAATAGATATTCTCACAGAAGTTGTGGATCATGCCCTGGACCGGTATCAAATTAATCCTGTGGTACATAGTCTCGTGATTGACGGAATTTTTGCCGGAGTGGGAAGCGTACTTAGTTTTCTGCCGATCATTGTAGTGCTGTTTTTCTTTTTATCTATTCTGGAGGATTCCGGCTATATGGCAAGAATTGCTTTTGTTATGGATAAGCTTCTGCGCAAAATCGGTTTGTCCGGTAAAAGTTTTGTGCCGATGTTGATTGGATTTGGATGTACCGTTCCGGCGGTTATGTCCTGCCGGACTTTGTCTTCCGAACGGGATCGAAAAATGACGATTCTTTTGACGCCTTTTATCAGCTGTTCTGCCAAGATACCGATCTATGCAGTATTTACAGCAGCATTTTTTCCAAACTATGCTGCGTTGGTTATGATTCTTCTATATGTAACCGGAATCTGTATCGGAATTTTGGTGTCGTTGGTTTTAAACCGTACCGCA
Organism: uncultured Lachnospiraceae bacterium; assembly: GCA_910585825.1. Taxonomy (GTDB): domain Bacteria; phylum Bacillota; class Clostridia; order Lachnospirales; family Lachnospiraceae; genus Roseburia_B. Next base: position 34,221 of record CAJUEY010000002.1, read on the forward strand.
TTTAAAGGACATTCCATTCCTTTTGTGATGGAGCTGCCGAATTATCGTCTGCCGTCGCCGAAGAGTGTGATTCTTTTGATGTGGGATAAAGCAAAAGATTTTATTCAGAGGGCGTTTACAATCATTTTTCTGGCAACTCTTTTGATTTGGTTTTTACAGACTTTTGATGTGCGGTTTAACGTGGTAAACGACAGTGCAGACAGCCTTCTGGCTATGTTGGGACGGGTGATAGCGCCGGTATTTACGCCCCTTGGCTTTGGAGACTGGAGAATTTCTACCGCCCTGATTACCGGATTTACGGCAAAGGAAGCTGTGGTCAGCACGATGAGCGTTTTGCTGGGGACCAGTATGTCGAATCTGTCTGCGGCATTGGGAAGTCTTTTTACAACGGCTTCCGCTGTCAGCTTTCTAGTGTTTACGTTATTGTATACGCCCTGCGTGGCTGCTGTTGCTTCGATCCGCAGAGAAATGGGAACCAGAAGAGAGGCGGTTATGGTTGTTGTTTTACAGTGCGTAATTGCCTGGCTTGCGGCATTTTTGGCGCATGGGATTTTACTGTTTTTGTAAGATGATCACTTTTTCGTTTTTTTATATGTATTTGATTCTTTCAATTTGATTTGTTTTGCCAATTTATGAATAAAATTTTGTCTATATTGACGAAGAGAAGGGAAATTGATATAATGATTTTATCTAATTTGCTCGTGGATTTGGAACGTAATTTGTATAAAACGGGCATTTTTAATCATTAAGGAGGAAAGATATGAGTAAATGCAGGAGTAAGAAGAAATTGGGACTGGGGTTTCTGGGCATATTTATGCTGGTCATGGCATTTTGCATCCCGGCAGCCGCGGGAGTAGCGGAAGAAGATGGGAAGTATGAGGTATATCCTACGCCGCAGGAGTATACAAACGAGACTGGAACAACAGTTTTGACAGATCAGGTAGATGTAACATACGGAGAAAGTATTGATTCCTATACACAGAAAAGAGTGGAAGATACATTGGCCGTGCTTGATCTGGAGAAGAGCGCAGCGCCGTCAAACGACCATACAAAATTGATTGTAGGTGTATATGGTGAGGATACTGCATATGATGCACAGCTTGGCGCGCAGGACTTTTTTACGGGCGCGGTAGCAGGTCTGACCAGTACAGAGCGTTTTGATAAGCATATTCTCTGGATTTCAAATGGAACGATCGTTATCCTGGGTGAAAATACGGATGCGGCATTTTATGGAGTGACGACGTTAAAGCATATTTTTGAACAGTTAAATGGAAAAGAAGTCAATAATCTGACGATAAAAGATTATGCAGAGATCAAATACAGAGGGGCTTTGGAAGGATACTACGGAAGTCCGTGGTCTGTAGAAGACAGGATCGATATGATGAAATTCGGCGGTGAGATTAAAATGAACCAGTATGGTTTTGCGCCAAAGGATGATCCATATCACAATTCAAAATGGCGTGAACTTTATCCGGATGCCGAGTTAGAAGATATGAGAGCTATGGCGCAGGCCGGAAATGAAAGTAAGTGTTACTTTGTCTATATGCTGCATCCTTTTATGAGTAATCCTGTGAGATTTAATACGGAAGAGAATTATAATGCGGATTTACAGCTGATTAAAGATAAATTTACTCAGCTTATGGGCGTCGGCATGCGTAAATTTGGTATTTTGGCAGATGATTCCGGCGGAGCTAGCGGGGCAAATTTAAGAAAAATGATGAATGATATGGTAGCGTGGCTTCACACAATGCAGGCGAGCTATCCGGATCTGGATACGAGTATTGTATTTTGCCCACAGGATTATATGTATACAGATACATCTATGCTGAGGGAGTTCTGTAATGGATTAAGCGATGAGGTGCTGGTTGCAATGACAGGCGGTAAAATCTGGGGAGAAGTATCAAACGACTTTATGGACGGGTTTTATAATGCGCAGGGCTGCTATCCATATATGTGGGTAAACTGGCCGTGTAATGATAACACAAAGACAAGCGCCATTATGGGAGGTCATAATTATATTCTTCATACGGGGCTGGATGGAAGAAAGTGTAAAGGTATTATCCTAAATTCCATTCAGGAGTCGGAAACTTCTAAAGTTGGAGTTTTCACCGGAATGGATTATGCATGGAATATCTGGCAGACAGAGGAAGAAGGCGATCAGGCATGGGAAGATTCATTTAAATATATCAATCACATGACGCCGATTGAAACAGAAGAATCCAATGCCCTTCGGGAAGTGGCGCAGCATATGATTACCCAGAGTCCGGATCAGACGGTGCCTGGAAAGCAGGTACAGTTTGACGAGTCTTTAAACATTAAAGATCAGATTGCAGAATTTCAGGAAAAACTGGAAGACGGCTCTTTACAGACCGCGGATGTTGATGCAATGAGAGCGGAATTTAAAAAGATTAACGATGCGGCAAATCTTTATCTGGATCCTGACAGAAATACCAATAAACGTACGGTTGCTCAGATGACGCCGTTTTTGAGCTGCCTTAGAGATATGACGCAGGCGGATCTGTTTCTGATGGACGCTGTAAAAGCAAGTATTCAAAATGACAAGAATGCGGTGACGCAAGCTTATTTGGAGGCACAGGCGATATATGAGCAATCAAAAACGTATGGATTTTCTTATTATGGTCAGGGAATTATATACGCTCAGGCAGCCAGAAAGTATATTACGCCGTTTACCGACGCCCTTATGGAACATATCGCGGAAGAGGTAAAAAATATGGTCAATCCGGAAGACCCGGGCGCATCGGAAGAAAAGATTACATCTTCTTATGGAAACAGTATACAGGAGGGAAACTACGGGAACATAATTGATAAGAATGATGCTACCTATATATGGTTTAACCAGAATCTGCAGGTGGGAGACTGGCTTCAGTATGATTTGGGAGCAGTATGGCCGGTAGAGAGTGTGCGTATACTGGTAGGAAGCACCAAGGATGGAAAAGGAAGCGATAAATGGAATAAATACCATCTGGAATATTCAGAGGATGGAAATACGTGGCAGACATTAGAGAGCCATACAGGTTCTGCATCTGAGATGGACACCTATGTTGTGGATTTAAATGGCGTTTCGGCAAGATATATCAAACTGGTAAATGATCAGGCAATGCAGAAATGGGCGATGTTCAGTGAGTTTACCGTAGAATATGATTCCGGAAGGCCGGCTTATACCAATAAAGAAAATACCGGATGGAAGGCAGACTGGGAGACGGATACATTTTCCCTGAGGGCAATCTCCGATCTTTCTCTGGAACCGGGGGAATATGTTGGATTAAAATTAGACAGAATCCATGCAGTCAAGAGCATTTCGACGGAGGGAACGGGACTGAGTCAGCTTGTTCTGGAAAAATCCGCCAATGCAAAAGAATGGACACAGGGTGAAACGGGGAATGCGCGTTATATCCGTTTGATTAATAAGGGAAATGCGGCAGTGAATGGTTCTATTACTTCATTTGTTGTAAAGACAGACGAGATACTGCCAATGGATTTATATGAAAAAACGCTTGCGGGCAACGTGGATACGAATTCAGCCTACTGGATGGATGGCAATCTTTCAACAGCAGCCAAATACGGTTCCGGACCTTCTGAGGCCGGTCAGTATATTACCTATGATCTGGGACAGAAAATTACGCTTCGTTCTCTCAAAATATATGTACTGGATACGGATTATGATTATCCGCGTGATGCGATTATTCAGGCGTCTATGGATAATGAAAACTGGACGGATGTCCTGACGATTGGAGACGGTGTGGAGGATTCCGCGGATGTGGCAAGTACAAAACCTGCAGAAAACGGTTGGACGCACGATACTGTGGATGTTGCATATTCCTATATGGAGAACCCGAACATCCCAAATGTAGATGCAAGATATCTTCGGATGTATTTTACGGCGCCGTATACACATCGTTGGGTGAAGGTGAATGAAATCCGGATTAATGGGGGTGAATTTATTCCTTCTGTAAATGATCCGACGTTTGAGACAGATGTGAAACAAAAGAAAGGATATGAAATTTCCAATTTAACAGATGGAGATTTGACTTCGGCCTTTATACCGGATGGAAATGAAACAGGCAGCCTTATTTATAATATTTCAGAGGATAAGAAATTTAATCGGATCAATATTCTTCAGAATGGAAATATGATCAGTCACGCAGTTGTATCGGTACGAACAGGTGAAAACACCTGGGAAGAAATAGGAACGTTGGAGGACAGCTATTCTGCATTTTATGTAGGCGATCTGGACAATATTTATGCAGTAAAAATAGAATGGAAAAATGTGATTCCGACAATTTACGAAATTATTACCTTACAGGAATCCGGCGCTGACATGGCGGATTTTCTGGAGAAAAACATTGAGAAGGCTAAGGCGGAATTAGACAGCGTAAAAGCCGAGTTGGAAAAAGCAAAGGATGAACTGGCAAAAGTTCAGGAAGAAGTGAAGAAAGCGCAGGATAAAGTGAATGCGGCGCCGAATGAAGTGGAAAAACTGAAAGCCGAAATAGAACTTCAGAATCTATATGCAAAACAGTCTGCGGCAGAAGCGGTTGTAGCAGAGCGGGAAGCGACACAGTTAGATGCTGCGGCTGCAGTCTCTCAGGCAACCGTAAGAAAGCTTATGGCAATGATTGCTGCGGCATCCGATGAAGACAAAACGGAATTAGAGAATCAGCTGAAAGAGGAAAAACAGGCAGTCACAGACAATCAGACACAGGCAGCAAACAAACGGACGGAGGCCGTCAATAAAAAAGAAGAGCAGAAGAACTACCAGCAGGAAGCTGCAAAGAAAACTGCAGAACTGAAGAATGCAGAGAAAAAGCAGAATATTACTACATTTACTGTGGGCAGCCTGAATTACAAAGTAACGGATGCATCTGCCAAAACCGTAACCGTAACAGGACCGACTGACAAGAAAAAAGTGAAAACCGTAAATATTGCAGCGACGGTTTCTTATGGCGGCATCACATGGAATGTCACAGAAATCAGTGCGAATGCATTCAAAGGATGCAAGAATTTAAAGAAAGTGACGATCGGAAGCAATGTTACAAAGATCGGCAATTCGGCATTTGCAAGCTGTAAGAAATTAAAGACCATTAATATGAAAAAAGCCGCAAAGATCACTTCCTTTGGAAAGAAATCTTTTAAGGGCATTAACAGCAAAGCAAAGATTACGGTTGGAAAAAAACAGCTTAAGACGTATAAGAAGAAACTGAAAAAGACAGGACTTCCGAAGACGGTGTCAATCAAATAGTAAAAAATTTTTAAAAGGTTAAGAGCAGAAGTGTACTTCAATTATAAGGAGTACACTTTTGCTTTTGTCAGATATTCAAAATTTGTCAAAAGGGGAGATTTACTTGTTGCTGTTGACTTCTGGACCGTGTACTGCGCTGCACGGTCACAGGCCGGTACAGTACTGGGGACGGAATCCGCCCTCTTGCCGTAAGGCAGCTTGAAACAGGCCGGATTCGTTACTGTGAACACCATGGGTGTGAATAGTAACATTTACTTAGAAAAGTATGGAAAGTTTCTGGTGAAATCCTTGCAATCAAACACAAAATATGGTACTGTTATTTAGTAAAAATAAGTTTCGGACGAGCTGCTGATTTTTAATTATTTTTTTGTTCATGATTGTTAAAAAATTAACAGCTCTCGGAATAAAAATAAGATAAGGAGACGAGAAAATGGCAAAGAAAGTAGTTTTAGCAGGAGCATGCCGTACTGCAATCGGAAAAATGGGCGGCGCTTTAAGCAACACCCCGGCAGCTGATTTAGGAGCTATCGTAATTAAGGAAGCATTGAACAGAGCGGGCGTGAAACCGGAGCAGGTGGATGAAGTGATGATGGGATGCGTTATCCAGGCTGCACAGGGACAGAACGTTGCACGTCAGGCGTCGATCAAAGCAGGTCTGCCGATTGAAGTTCCGGCATTTACCTTAAACGTAGTGTGTGGTTCCGGCTTAAAGTGTGTGAATGAAGCTGCCAGCCTGATCATGTCCGGACAGGCGGACATTGTTGTTGCGGGCGGTATGGAGAACATGTCTATGGCTCCATATGCGATGACAAAAGCTCGTTTTGGTTATCGTATGAACAATGCGACAATCATTGATACCATGGTAAATGATGCATTGACAGATGCATTCAATCATTACCACATGATGATTACAGCAGAGAACGTATGTGATAAATATGGAATTACACGTGAAGAATTGGATGAGTTCTCAGCAAACAGCCAGCAGAAATGCGAAAAAGCGATTGCAGAAGGCAAATTTGACGATGAGATCGTTCCTGTACCGGTGAAAGTAAAGAGAGAAACCGTTATGTTTGCAAAAGATGAAGGACCTCGTGCAGGCACGACAAAAGAAAGCCTTGCAAACTTAAAATGCTGCTCCGGCAAAGAAGGCGGACTCGTTACAGCCGGAAATGCGTCCGGAATCAACGACGGCGCTGCGGCAATGGTTGTGATGAGCGAAGAGAAAGCAAAAGAACTCGGCGTTACACCGATGGCTACATGGATTGCAGGCGCGCTGGGCGGCGTAGAACCGGAAATCATGGGTGTCGGACCGGTTGCCTCCACAAAGAAAGTGCTTGAGAGAACAGGAATGAGCATTGACGATATGGATCTGATTGAGGCGAACGAAGCATTTGCCGCACAGTCTATCGCAGTGGCAAGAGATCTTGGTTTTGATATGGCAAAAGTCAACGTAAACGGCGGCGCAATCGCGCTTGGACATCCGGTTGGAGCTTCCGGCTGCCGTATTTTAGTTACATTACTGCATGAGATGCAGAAGAGAGACGCTAAGAAAGGTCTTGCTACGCTTTGCATCGGCGGCGGTATGGGCTGCTCAACGATCGTTGAAAGAGACTAATTAATAAAGTAAACATCCGGGAATCATCTGTTTCCCGGATGTTCATATGCAATAAAAAGAATAATTTAAGGAGGAACTACAATGAAAGTAGGAGTTATTGGTGCAGGAACCATGGGACAGGGAATTGCAAAAGCATTTGCACAGGTCGATGGATATGAAGTTGCACTCTGCGATATCAAGCAGGAGTGGGCTGACGGCGGAAAAGCGAAAATCCAGAAAGGCTATGACAGGCTGGTGCAGAAAGGCAAAATGACACAGGAAGCGGTAGATGCGATCCTTGCAAAAATTACACCGGGATTAAAAGAAGACCTTTGCGCAGACTGCGATTTGATCGTTGAAGCGGCTTTTGAAAATATGGACGTTAAGAAAACAACATTCTCAGAATTAGACAAAATTGCAAAACCGGAATGTATTTTCGCATCCAATACATCCAGTCTTTCCATTACGGAAATCGGAAACGGTTTAACGCGTCCAATGGTCGGCATGCATTTCTTTAATCCGGCAGACCGTATGAAATTGATCGAAGTAATCGCTGGTGTGAACACTCCGGTAGAGACTGTAGATGCGATCAAAAAGATCTCCGAAGAAATCGGCAAGACTCCGGTACAGGTAAATGAGGCTGCAGGCTTTGTTGTAAACCGTATCTTAATCCCGATGATCAACGAAGCTGCTTTCATCAAAATGGAAGGCGTTTCTGATATCGCAGGCATTGACGCAGCTATGAAACTCGGCGCAAACCATCCGATGGGACCTCTTGAGTTAGGTGATTTCATTGGTCTTGACATCTGCCTTGCAATTATGGATGTGCTTTACAACGAAACCGGCGACAGCAAATACCGTGCATGCCCATTGATCCGCAAGATGGTTCGCGGCGGCAACCTCGGCGCAAAGAGCGGCAAAGGTTTTTACGTATACAATGCAGACCGCACAAAGACACCGGTAGACGCTCAGTAATCTGAGAGGTTTTGCCGACAGACAGTTATTATGTAAAATTTTAAGACATGGAGGAATAGTAATCATGGATTTCGGTTTAGATAAAAAACATGAAATGGCGAGATCTTTATTCAGAGACTTCGCTGAAAACGAAGTGAAACCTCTGGCTCAGGAAGTAGATGAGACAGAAGAATTTCCAATGGAAACCGTTAAGAAAATGCAGAAGTTAGGCTTCATGGGCATTCCGGTTCCAAAAGAGTACGGCGGACAGGGCTGTGATCCTCTGACATATGTGATGTGTGTGGAGGAATTGTCCAAAGTATGCGGCACAACAGGCGTTATTGTTTCTGCGCATACGTCTCTCTGCATCGATCCGATTTTAACTTACGGTACGGAAGATCAGAAGCAGAAATATGTAAAACCGCTTGCAACCGGCGAGAAACTTGGCGCATTTGCACTGACAGAGCCGGGCGCCGGAACAGACGCGCAGGGCGCTCAGACAAAAGCAGTATTAGACGGCGATGAGTGGGTATTAAACGGCTCTAAGTGCTTTATCACAAACGGTAAAGTGGCGGACGTTTATATTGTAATTGCAATCACAAGCGTAACAACAGACAAGAGAGGCAGAAAGAAAAAGAATTTTTCTGCATTCATCGTAGATAAGGGAGCTCCTGGTTTCTCCTTTGGAACAAAAGAGAAGAAAATGGGTATCCGCGGTTCTTCTACATACGAATTGATTTTTGAAGACTGCAGAATTCCAAAAGAAAATCTACTTGGAACAGAAGGAAAAGGTTTCCCGATCGCTATGCATACACTTGACGGCGGACGTATCGGTATTGCCGCTCAGGCGCTGGGCATTGCAGAAGGCGCATTAGACAGAGCTGTCGCTTACACAAAAGAAAGAAAACAGTTCGGACGTTCTATCGCACAGCAGCAGAATACACAGTTCAAATTAGCTGATATGGCTGCAAGAATCGAAGCTGCGCAGCTTTTGGTTTACAAAGCGGCTATGGCAAAGGCAACTCAGAAAGTATATTCCGTAGAAGCTGCAAAAGCAAAATTATTTGCAGCGGAAACCGCTATGGCAGTAACAACCGAAGTAGTGCAGTTATTCGGCGGATATGGATATATCAGAGAATACGATGTAGAACGTATGATGCGTGATGCTAAGATTACCGAGATTTACGAAGGAACCTCTGAAGTTCAGAGAATGGTAATCTCAGGCGCATTACTGAAGTAGACGTGATTTCAGCAATCCGCGTCCATCCCCCATTAACAAAAAAATTATAAGGAGTGAATACCGTGAAGATAGTTGTATGTGTAAAACAGGTACCGGATACCAAAGGCGGTGTGCAGTTTAACCCGGACGGTACATTAAACAGAGCTGCTATGCTTACCATCATGAATCCGGATGACAAAGCAGGATTAGAGGCAGCGCTTAGATTAAAAGAAGAAACTGGAGCAGAAGTTACTGTAATTACCATGGGACTTCCAAAAGCTGACGAAGTGCTTCGCGAGGCATTGGCAATGGGAGCTGACAAAGGAATTCTTGTAACAGACAGAGTTTTGGGCGGAGCCGATACATGGGCTACTTCCACCACACTGGCAGGAGCAATCCGCAATTTAGAGTATGATCTGATCATCACAGGACGTCAGGCTATCGACGGCGATACCGCGCAGGTTGGACCGCAGATCGCAGAGCATCTTGGATTGCCGGTAATTTCCTATGCACAGAACATTAAAGTTGACAAAGATGCAGTTATTGTAGAGCGTCAGTACGAAGACAGATATCATGAACTGAAAGTACAGATGCCGTGTCTGATCACAGCATTATCCGAATTAAATGAGCCGCGTTATATGACTCCGGGCGGAATCTTCGATGCTTATGACAAAGAAGTGACCGTATGGGGCAGACCTGACTTAAAAGATGTAGATGATTCCAATCTTGGCTTAGCCGGTTCACCGACTAAGATTGCAAAAGCATCTGACAAAGTCCGCAAAGGAGCCGGAGAAAAAGTTGTGCTCGATACAGACGAAGCAGTAGCTTATTTAATGGGCAAATTTAAAGAGAAACATATTATCTAATCAAAATAAGGAAAAGTGGTGAATACAAATGGGTTTAGAAGAATATAAAGGAGTATATGTCTTTGCTCAGCAGGTAGACAATGTATTAGATGGCGTTGCGTTTGAATTACTTGGCAAAGCAAAAGACCTGGCAAAAGATTTGGATACAGATGTAACAGCAGTTTTGATCGGTTCCGATGTAAAAGGCCTTGCAGATGAATTGGCAGTTTACGGAGCAGACAAAGTGATCGTTGTAGATGATCCGCAGCTGAAGGATTACAGAACAGAACCATACGCACATGCATTGGCGTCTGTAATCAATGAATACAAACCGGAGATTATGTTAGTGGGAGCTACAGCTATCGGCCGTGATCTTGGACCTACGGTTTCTGCAAGAGTGGCAACCGGATTGACAGCGGACTGTACCGTACTTGAAATCGGTGATTTCCCATTGGTTCCGCAGCCTGGCAAGGAAGATCAGCAGAAACACAATCAGCTTCTGATGACACGTCCTGCATTCGGCGGCAATACCATCGCTACCATTGCATGCCCGGATAACCGTCCGCAGATGGCTACCGTTCGTCCCGGCGTTATGCAGAAAATCGCTCCGATTGAAGGCGCGAAGGCAAATATCGTAGAATTCAATCCTGGATTTACTCCGGACAACAGATATGTTGAAATCTTAAATGTGGTAAAAGCAGTGAAAACAGCGGCAAATATCATGGACGCGAAGATTCTTGTATCCGGCGGCCGCGGCGTTGGTTCCAAAGAGAACTTCAAACTGTTGGATGATCTGGCAGAAGTTCTTGGCGCAACCGTAAGCTGCTCCCGTGCCGTAGTGGAAAACGGCTGGCAGCCGGTAGATCTGCAGGTTGGACAGACAGGAAAAACCGTTCGTCCGCAGATTTATTTTGCAATCGGTATTTCCGGAGCGATCCAGCATGTAGCCGGTATGGAAGATTCTGACTTGATTGTAGCGATCAACAAAGATGAAGACGCTCCGATCTTTGATGTAGCAGATTATGGCCTTGTTGGCGATCTCAATAAGATCGTTCCGGCATTGACAGCGGCATTGAAAGCTGAGTTAGCTTAAACTGAATAAGAGAATAAAAAGATCCGTAATTCATTGATCAATGAGTTGCGGATCTTTTTTTGTCCGGGCAGATTATCCGTTTCTGTTTTACAAATAACTGCGATGGCAAACAGGATGTGGCAGGGGAAGTTTGTTCCTGCATATGCAGGGGATCGTTTTTATCAAAAAATAGTCGGAGGCATAATGATCTTTATTTTAAATACTGCAATATATAGTAATGAATACTATATATCAAGAAGAATAAAACCATGATATATTGACATTTATACCTTATGGTGATAGGATATAAAAATATCAGAAAAAACAATACGGAAAAAAGGAGATCGGATATGCTGCAGGAACTGAAAATAGGAAATAAAATTGCAAAAACGCCAATTATTCAAGGCGGCATGGGCGTTGGAATAAGCCGTCATAAACTGGCGGGAGCAGTCGCCGCAGAAGGCGGGATCGGAGTGATTTCCACAGCTCAGATCGGTTATGATGAGGAGGGCTTTGAAACAGACCAGAGAGCCTGTAATCTAAGAGCGATTGAAAAACATATTACTCTGGCGAAAAAACAGGCGGACGGCGGCCTTGTGGGAGCCAATATCATGGTTGCATTGAAGGATTACAGCGAGCACGTCAAAGCGGCGGTAAAAGCCGGTGCGGATGTAATTATATCAGGGGCGGGCCTTCCCCTTATGCTGCCAAAACTTGTGGAAGGTTCTGATACCAAAATCGCTCCTGTTGTATCAACGGATAAAGCTGCCCGTGTCATTCTTAAGATGTGGGAACGCAAATATCAGAAAACAGCGGATTTTATTGTGATCGAAGGACCGGAGGCGGGCGGACACCTTGGATTTTCGGCGGAAGAACTGGCGCATAGAAGGGAACTGCAGTATGATTTGGAGATAAAAAAGATCATTCGGACGGTTCGTGAATATGCCGCCAAATTCGGACAAAAGATACCGGTTATCCTTGCGGGAGGCATTTTTTCAAGAGAAGATGCGATGCATGCGGCAGAGCTGGGCGCCGACGGCATTCAGGCGGCGTCCCGATTTGTGGCTACGGAAGAATGTGATGCGGCTTTGGCTTATAAAGAAGCTTATATCAGTGCGAAAGAATCGGACGTGACGATTGTAAAGAGTCCTGTAGGCATGCCGGGAAGAGCTTTAAAAAATGATTTTCTGGAGCAGGTTGGCAGAAAGCGGACAGGAGTCAGAAAATGCTACGGATGTCTGGAAAAGTGCAATCCGGCAAAAATCCCATACTGCATTACGGATGCATTGATCCGGGCAGTAAAAGGAGATGTAAAAAACGGACTTGTATTTTGCGGAGCGAAAGTGGGAAAAATTACAAAAATATCAACTGTGCGTGAGGTGATGGAGGAGTTGATATGGGATTAAATGAAAGGACAGATCCGATGATGACCGGATCTGTCTAATTAGTTTATGATTCATAAAATCTGCATCCGCAGCGGCCGTGTTCCTTCACTTCATATAAAGCCGTGTCCGCTTTTTTGTAAAGGTCATCGGCAAAACCGCATTTGGACAGAGCGCCGCCGACGCTTAGAGATACCTGCGGCAGATTGTCGTCCGGATGCATCAGAGTTTGATTGAGGGCAGATATCTTTTTGGTGATTACACCCGGTATGTCAGGAGCGGCATTTGTGACGATAACAGCGAACTCATCGCCGCCGATCCGGGCGATGTAATCTGTAGAACGAAAACTTGTTTCCAACAGCGCTGCGACCTTTTTCAAAACGGCGTCGCCTGTTTCATGTCCATAGCCGTCATTGACCAGCTTAAATTTGTCTACATCAATGATCAGCAATACGATTGGCTCCGGATGAGTTTGAAAGATTTCCCTTAAGTGTTCAAAAGCGCCGCGGTTCATGATTCCCGTCAATGGATCATGTTCCGCCTGGTGACGCAGAGTCAGTGCATGGGCTGCATTGAGTTCAAAAATATTGTTGTATGTCAGGGCAAGATATTTAAATTCATAGGAACCGGTAATTTCCAGCATTTTTTCGTTTTTGATATTGCTGATATAAATTTGCAGGGGATTTATAATCAGGCGGATAATCAAAATAAAAAACAGGATATTTTCGATGAATAACAGGCTGATTAAAATCTGCTGAGTCCGCATGGTCTGATGTAAATCCAGCGTGCGGTTCTGTTGTTTCTGCCGGGCGTCTACGACAATTTGATCCAGGAAATTTGTGACATTTGCGGAGATGGTTTTTTTGAAATTTTGATAATCCGTGCCAAATACCATATCCTGCGCTTTTTGAATCATTTCATCCGGTGACAGCGCAGCATCCTCCAAAGTCAGTTCTGTCTTGGTTAAGTCGGGAAAGCCTTCCGTTTCATAGCCTTTTGCAGCGCTGACTAATTTCATGGAATAAATTTCTGTCTGCATCAGTTCATTGGAGCGTTCCAGAGCGGTTACAAGGTAATTGTAGGTTTCGCTGCTGATATCATATGTTTGCAGGTTTTCCAATGCGGTGTCTCTGCGCCTGGTAATATGAATTTCCTGAAAATAGTTTTCCATATACTGCCTGTCCATGGTTACGACAAAGAGACGCACCTGTTCTGTCAGATAGTCGGAACCTTCTGAGACGAGGAACGCATTTTTCTGACAGTCGTCTGCATCTTCTGTGGCAGATACCATACGGTCATAATTCCGCAGAGCGTAGACGGTTGCCCACAGGAGCAGTATGTAAAGAATACAGGAAGTCAGGATCATGAGGAGGTTTAACGTTCGTATTTTAATTCCTTTGATTTGTTTTGTTCTATCTTTTTTCATTATAGTCACTGCCTTTCATGTCTTGATGAGAATTTTCATTTCTATTATAACGGATTTCATATAGGATTCTCAAGACGGCTTTTACGATTTCTGAAATTATTTCATATTATTTTGAAAAAACATTTGTTAAATTTGATCTGCAAAAAAATTGCCATATCACCTTTTTTCATAGTATAATAGACCAGAACGTGTTTGAAAAAGCAGAAAGGAATCTGATTTCAGATGAAAATACTTTTAACTGCAATCAATGCCAAATATATTCACTCCAATCTTGCAGTATACAGCCTTTTGGCTTATGCAAAAGAGAACCGGGCAGCGATTGAAATAGCGGAATATACGATCAATCATAGGAGAGAATATATTTTACAGGAAATATACAAAATAAAGCCGGATGTGCTGTGCTTTTCCTGCTATATCTGGAATTATGAGTATGTATGCCAGATTGCAGCTGAGTTTCACAAATTAAGGCCGGATACGCCGATCTGGGTGGGCGGGCCTGAAGTCTCCTATGAAATAGAAAAGCTGTTTTCAGAGCATCCGGCGTTTTACGGCGTGATGATCGGAGAGGGAGAAAAGACTTTTTTAAGGCTCACAAACTATTATTGCAGAAAAGAACCATTGGATTTGTCTGAAATTCCGGGGATTGCATATCGAAAGGGGTATCGTGGAAAGGGAGCGGATCAGATCGTACAGACTTTACCGGGAGAACCCCTTAATATGAATGAGATTCCTTTTTGCTACGACCATATAGAGGACTTTTCCAATCGGATCATTTATTATGAGTCCTCAAGAGGATGTCCTTTTTCCTGCAGTTACTGCCTTTCTTCCATAGACAGGCATCTGCGGTTCCGTGACATAGAACTGGTGAAAAAAGATCTTTTGTTTTTGATCGAAAAGGAAGTGCCTCAGGTGAAATTTGTAGACAGAACCTTTAACTGCAGCCACAGCCACGCTATGGAGATCTGGAGATTTATCAAGGAAAAAGATAGGGGAATGACGAATTTTCATTTTGAAATTGCGGCGGATCTTCTGACAGAGGAAGAACTGGAATTGCTTTCCGGTTTCAGGCCGGGACTGGTTCAGTTTGAGATCGGGGTACAGTCCACCAATCCGGCTACGATTGCAGAAATCCACAGAACGATGGGGCTGTCCGCCGTTTCTTCTGCGGTAGCGTTGATTCAGAAAGCGGGCAATATCCACATTCATCTGGATTTGATCGCAGGACTGCCCTATGAAGGGTATGAAAGGTTCGCCCGGTCTTTCCGGGATATTTATGCATTAAAGCCAGACCAGCTCCAGCTGGGATTTTTAAAAGTTTTAAAAGGTTCTTATATGTATGAGCACAGGGCGGAATACGGCATTCTCTATGGAGACAGGCCGCCCTATGAGGTAATGCAGACGAAATGGATATCTTATGATGAAATCCTGAAGATTAAGTTAGTGGAAGAAATGCTGGAGGTTTATTATAACAGCGGTCAGTTTGAAGTGACGATGAAGCTTTTGGATGCGGTTTATGCAGATTCCTTTGCATTTTTTCTGTCGTTGGGGCAGTTTTATGAGAGAAACGGGTATCTTGACCGGAACCATTCCAGAATCAAAAGATGTGAGCTGTTGTTAGAGTTTTTGAAAGAAGAGGGAAAGATATCAGAGGATCTGATGCAGGAATCTTTGCTT
Source organism: uncultured Lachnospiraceae bacterium (assembly GCA_910585825.1). Taxonomy (GTDB): domain Bacteria; phylum Bacillota; class Clostridia; order Lachnospirales; family Lachnospiraceae; genus Roseburia_B. Next base: position 49,647 of record CAJUEY010000002.1, read on the forward strand.
TATGACCTTTATTACAGAGAAAATATGAAGAGTCGTCCGTATTGGGCTAAAAATCCGGCTGAATTTGCAAAAATTTCCAGATTATACTGTAAAAAAGGCAAAACTTCTCATATAGAGCCTTTTTTCTATCATTTTCCTACAAAAAACCAAAGGACGATTACAAACCTTCCCGAAAGACTGACAAAAGAAATCTATGTGTTATTTGAATACGAAAAGCGCGATGCACTGACCCATCAGGCAGGCGTAACAGAGATAAGAGACCAGGAGGAAGATCGCAATGGGAAAACGCACGAATGAAATTTTAAAAAGACTGGATACCGCATATGGAACAGAGTATGTGTGCTATTTGAATCACGAAACGCCATGGCAGCTTTTGATCGCAGTCATTTTGAGCGCCCAGTGTACAGATGCCAGAGTAAATATCGTAACAAAGGATCTGTTTGTCAAATACGATACCCTGGAGAAGTTTGCAAATGCTGATTTAGAGGAATTGGAAAAAGACATTCACTCCATTGGTTTTTATCATAATAAAGCCAAAAATATTATTTCCTGTGCAAAGACGCTGGTGGAGGAATTTCATGGGGAACTGCCCAGTTCCTTAGAGGATTTGACTTCCTTAGCGGGTGTGGGGCGAAAAACAGCCAATGTGATCCGGGGAAATATTTTTAACGATCCAAGTATTGTGGTGGATACTCATGTAAAACGGATTTCCAAACGCCTGGGATTTACCAAAAACGACGATCCGGAAAAGGTGGAAATGGATCTGATGAAAATTCTTCCCAAAGATCACTGGATTCTTTATAACATACAGATCATTACTTTCGGAAGGAGTATCTGTTCTGCCAGAAACCCCAAATGCCAAGAGTGTTTTTTGAGTGATCTTTGTAAGGCGCAAGATAAGAAAAAATGAAAAGCAGAGGTGTGAATATGAATCGTTCCTATGACAAGGCAAAAGTGGGAAAGATTTTACTGTTCGTATTTGTGTTGTCGGCTGCAGTATATTTGTTTTTGCTGTATTTTGCCAATCAAAGGGTTGATACGGTAGATGTATCCGGCTGCGACAGAAATACTGAGAGTATGAAATATAAGGTTTCCAAAATCAGCAGCAAGTATGACTATATAGAGATACAGGGCTATGCCTATGAGCCGGGAGTCAGCCTTCTGACGGCAGACACTGTGCTTTTGGCACATGATCCAGCGACAGATCTTTATTACAAACTTCCTACCGAAAACACCAAACGGACAAAACTGACGAAAAATGCAGATGACGGCTGCAATTATGATTATGCGCAATTTAAGTCAACCGTACTGCAGAAGAAAATTCCAAGGGGATGCATGCTGTGTATCTGGTATCGGGGAAACGGAAGTAATAAGCTGATTCAAACGGACAATGTGATCTATGATTAGAGCATAGGATGGCAGAGGGGAAGAATATGAAATGATCAGGAGAAAAGGATGAAAGATAAGGGAAAAGCTTTTATAGCGTATATTACAAGAAAAGAATTTTGGGCAATCTGGATTTTTGCTGTGATCCAGATCGTATATCATATCATGATGCGGGAACCTGAGGCATCGGATGCCATGTGGTTTTTTCGGCATCAGCTGGATCATCTTTCCATGAAAGAATATTTGCTTGCCCGTTATGAAACCTGGTCATCCAGACTTTTGATCGAGGCGGTTTTGGTTCTGGTTTCCAGAAATGTGTTATTGTGGAAGATATTAGACGCTGTCTGCTGGGTGTTTTTGGCCTGGGCATTGATCTGGCTGTTTCCAAAGGAAAAACGGGTAACGGCATCGTATCTTGTTGTGGGATGCCTGCTGATCTATCCAATGTGGGATCTTCGCACAGCAGGCTGGATCGCAACCAGCGTCAACTATATATGGCCGCTGGCCTTTGGAGTTTTTTCCCTTCATGGAACCGTAAGAGCTTTTTCCAAACAGGAAACGCCCGTTTTCATGTGGCCGGTATATGCTCTGGCTGCAGCTTACGGCGCCAATATGGAACAAATGGCGGCAGTGCTGCTGACGGTGAATTTATGCGCCGCTGCATACTGCGTCATAGAAAAACGATCCGTAAGGATTTATGGAAGCGCATTGATTGGATTTGCAATCTCAGCTGCGGAATTTGTTTTTATTTTGATCTGTCCGGGAAATGCAGCAAGAAAAAACCAGGAGTTGATCAACTGGATGCCGAATTTTGGATCATTTCATTTGCTGGATAAAGTAGATATGGGGTTTGGAGATACGATGCATCATCTGATTGTATCGGGCAATTTGATGTATTTGTGTTATGTCAGTCTGCTGGCAGTTTTTGTGTTTTTGAAAACAAAAGATTTTAAACACCGTCTGGCAGCGTTGTTTCCGGCGGCAGTTAACCTGTGCATGGTGGGATTTCCGGATATGCTGGAGACATATTTTCCGGAATTTTACAAACTGATGAAGAACGGCGTCCTGATCCGGGGCAACAATTATCAGCTGGCAGCCAATTATCTGCCTACCGTTTTGTATTTGGCATTGATTGGCTGTATGCTGATATCGGTGATCGTTGTCTGTGAAAGTTATTATGAATTGCTTGGACAGGGAATTCTCCTGGCATTGGGGCTTGCTTCCAGAGTAATTATGGGATTTACTCCCACAATCTATGTATCCCAGGAGAGAACCTTTTTTTATCTGTATATCATCCTCGGCGTCAGCGGCATATGTCTGGTGTTAAAAAACCAAAAAATGCTGCAGGAGCATGCCAGAGTATACGAGGCGGTGAAACTGTCATTTTCCCTTTTCGCAATCGCCGGACTGATTGTGAACTTTTCGGAGATTGGGAGTATTTAAAATAAAATGTTCAATTTTTGTAAACCACCAGGAGTGAACCATAATCTGATTGAGCCGAACGAAAATATCTGAGAACAGATAAATGATAAGGAAGGTGGCGGCCAGAATAGCTGTTTCCTGGGGAATGGTCAGTTCGTATTTGGAAAAAAGTCCGATGACCTGCCCCATAACAACGTGCTGCAGCAGGAAAATAGCATAGGAAATTTTGCCTGTATACTGGAAAAACGGTTTGATTTTTGCAAATTTCATAATGAATACGCCGGCAGAATAGAACAGCAGGAACAATCCCACAGAAATCGCCTGGGCACAGAGGTAAGGATCAATGGGAACCTTTACAAAGATCAGTACCAGTGCAATGCCGCCGAAGAAGGCAGTCATCCATTTTAAGTTCAGACGGCTCCGGTATTCCATAAACAGCATGCCGAGCCAGAAGGCGAAGAGGCATACCAGAAGGTTGCGTTCTCTTTGAATGAGAAAATAAGGCATCGGCCAGTGCAGAGCCAATGTTGCTCCGCCGAGAAACAGTGTAGTCAGAATCCTGCAGCGTTTCATGCACCAGGTAAGAACCGGATACAAAAGATAAAGGCATACCAAAGCGCCTAAAAACCATTCTCCGATAAAATAGTAATTCTGGGGGTAGCGGTAAGAAAGATAGCCGTCCATGCCTCCCAGGGTCAGCAGCATGTATTTGGGGCTGCCGTTATAAAAAAGATCTCCGGCATTTATGGCCCTCTGATAATACAGGAAAAGCCATATCATATAAAACATGGGAAACAGGCCTTTAAACCGGCTCCAGTAATATTGTTTCAAAGAAGAAAGCTTCAGTTCCGCGTGGTTGTAATACAAAGAAGCTCCGGAAAGCATAAAGAAAATATTTACACTGGTGTTTTCGCCCCAGACGCCGTTGGCATGGGTGTGAAACAGAGAAAAATTCCCATGTTGGGGAGCAGCGTTGCACATACATGCGAAATGATATATAACAATAATCCATGCGGTAACGCTCCGCATAAAGTCAAAACTGTCAATCCGTTCTTTTTTCATATCAAAATCAATCCTTTCATTTTATTAAGCTTTAAGAATATTGTACCATAATTATATTGAAATGTATGCAGATTCACATTTTTTTTACAATTATGCGGCGAGGCCGTATTTTTCAAAAAGAAGAGGTTGAGAAAAGCAGTTGGAATATGTTATAATACGAATATCGTGGAGGACTATTTTTTAAAATAAAATTACAGGAGATGCATCTATGAAAGGGACAAAGCAAAATTGGCAGACAAGAATCGGTATTTTATTTGCATGTTTTGTGTTGGCGCTGATTGCGCCGGGAGAGAAAAATGAAATGCAGGCAGCTCAGATAACATCGCCTGCACGGACACAGGTGACAATGACGCCGGCAACGACGCGAAAGCTTACGGTCAGCGGAGCAGCCTCTGGTTTCACCTGGTCCAGCAGTAATCAAAAAGTTGCCAAGGTGAACAAAAACGGGAAAGTGACGGCGATTAAAAAAGGAAAGGCGCAGATTACGGCGGCTGCGGGCGGACAGAAATATCTATGGGATTTAAATGTGGTTTACGGAACCTCTAAGACGTCAGACGGTATGAAATACGAAGATGTGAAAGGGACTTACGGCACTACCGGCCGTTGGTTTAAAAAGAGCATTGCCGGAGGAAAATATGATTTTACAGTGACTGACGGGAGCGCATTTTATTTTAAAGTAATCGGTACAAAACAGGTAAATATCAAATTTGTGACCAATACATCGGCAGGAAAGCCTTATTTTGCTTATTCTGTAGACGGCGGCAGCATGAAACGACAGTTAATCGGCAAGGGCAAGATCAGTGTCGGCGGCGCCAATAAAACACACTATGTCCGTGTAGTGATAGATTCCATGTCAGAAAAAGAAAACCGTTGGCTGGGAGAGGCCGGTACAGGAATCAAGAGCGTCACCCCGGTGACAAGCGGCGGTATCATTTCAGCAATTCTGCCCAAGAATTCTGTGATTGCTTTTTATGGAGACAGCATTACCCAGGGAGTACGTGCTTTGAATATGGCGCTGACTCCTTCCGGAACAAGTGCGACGAACAGCTTTGCATGGTACTGTGCGTCTAAACTGAAATATGTTCCGTATTATGCGGGTTACGGCGGTTCCGGCATTGTTCAAATGGGAAGCTTTAATAATCTGAGCAATACCATTGATAAATTTACCGCGGGCAGAAAAGCAGAAAATTTCGATGCAGACGTTATTGTTATTGAACATGGAACGAATGATGTATATACCGGAGATTCGACCTTCTACAGTAAATATAAAAAAGCCGTAGAAAAGCTTCACAAAAAACATCCGAAAGCACAGATTGTATTGATGATTCCTTTTACCCAGATACATGCATCTCCCATAAGAAAAACAGCATCTGCCCATAAAAAATATTGTACGGCTGTAGAGACGAAATCCTGGAAATTATCTTATACAGACGGACTGCATCCGAACAAATCAGGAGCACAGAAAGCCGGAAACAATCTGGCGAAACAGGTGAAGGCAATTCTAAAAGCGAAAAAGTAAAATGTTGAAAGATTATATTGTAGTAGATTTGGAAATGACCGGTTTAAATCCCAAAAGAGATCACATTTTAGAGATTGGAGCGGTGAAAGTAAAAGACAAGGAAGTACAGAGTACATTTTCCGTTTTGATTCGTCAGGAAACGCCTTTGGATGAACGAATCGTACAGCTTACCGGAATCACAGATGAAATGGCATCGGCCGGCGGCGAGATGGATGCAGCAGTTAGTTCCTTTCTGGAATTTGCCGGGGATTTTACCTGGGTGGGACACAATGTGATGTTTGATTATTCCTTTGTCAAACAGTGGGAAGCAAATCACCGCATCAAGAGGATCTGTTATGGAGTAGATACCTTAAAGATTGCAAGGAAGTGCCTTCCGGATCTGGAAAAGAAAACTCTGGATTTTCTATGTGAGTATTATGCAATCTCAAGAACTGCAAAACATCGGGCATTGGAAGACGCACTGGCAGACAGGGCTTTGTATGAGATATTGGAAGAGCGTTTTGAAAAACAAGAGCCCGGGCTGTTTATGAAAAAGGAGCTGCAGTATAAAGTGAAACGGCAGACTCCGGCTACGCCCAGGCAAAAAAATTACTTGAAGGTTTTGATGGAATATCATAAAATAGTACCGGATGTTTCCCTTGATCAGTTAAGCCGCAGCGAAGCTTCCCGGCTAACTGACAGAATCCTCAGAGAGTTTGGAAGAATCTGAGAGATTATGGATTTTTTGGATGACAGAACCGGCAAAATCTGCATCCATGGAAGAAAGCGTCTCTGTAATATGAGAAATTTTTTCCGGGGTATGCTGTTTTTGATACAGTTTGGCCAGGGTGAGATAAATGCGGCTGCTGTCAATGCGGAGTTCTACAGCATATTCTAACACAGCGGCAGCGGCAGTTTCTCTGCCAAGCTCCAATTCCCGCAGGGCATAGGAGAGAAGGGTGTCGGAGAGAACGTGATAATTTTCATCATATTCGCTAAGATCATTTAAATTGGCAGGGCCGTACATTAGTTTCAGGTCCGTATTGGAGTACATGGACAGATTGATGATTTTTTGGCCGGAAAGATTTTTCAGTACCGCCTCGAAAGAGGCGAGTTTGTCATCGGAATATTCGGCAATAGGGAGGGCATCTGCAGAAAACGGAAGATAGTCAAGATTGGAAATATCTTTTTTTCGCGTAGCATTGGCGCGGCGCTCCCTCTCTAAGAACGCTTCATTCATTTCAGCCTGATTTTGAGTCTGTTTCCAGCGTTTATATGCAAGAAACAGCACAAGGACTATCATAGAAGTGAAAAAAACAGGAATTTTCATATTATCGGCTCCTTTCAGCATGGGTTTCCGTTTCATTTGATCATAAATAAGCGAGGTGAAAATTATATGTACAACTTTTTTAATCCGAAAAGAAATCGCGCCATTGCGGGGATCATTGTAGTCGTATTGGTAGCATCTATGATCTTAACAGCGATTGTATCCTTCCTTGGATAATTTCATATGTAACAAATATACAGAAATAGAAGGTTTATGTCAAATATATTCGGTGATATGTATCTTGAAAAACAGATAGAAGATGTTTTAAAATAACATAGGTATACTATGTTACAAAATATAAGCAGAAACAGAGAGGATGATTCTATGAAGAAATTTTTAAAACTACTGCCGGTATTGGTACTGGTTTTTACGGTGGGATTTGCAGGATACTCCCTGATGACTGTAAGTGCAGGAGAAGATGATCGAATCCCGGATACGGTATATATCGGTGATATTGATGTGAGCGGCATGACGGTGCAGGAAGCCGAACGTGCACTTTCTGAATATGCAGGATCATTGCAGAACAAGATGATTACTTTATCTACAGGGGATAAGAGCATACAGGTTTCGGCAGAAGATCTTGGTCTTGAGATTTCCAATCTGGAAGTGGTGCAGGAGGCGGCAAACCTGGGAAAAACAGGGAGTCTGATTACGCGCTACAAGGACAAAAAGGATTTGGAAAAAGAGCCGAAGAGATTAGAACTTGCATATGATGTAAATGAAGATAAAGTGGAGACTCTGCTTGAGATCAATACAGAGAATCTGAACCAGGAGGCAGTAAACTGCGGTTTAGAGAGAGAAGACGGAGCATTTAAGATTATCGAAGGAGCCAATGGCATTCAGGTAAATGTAAAAGATTCCGTAGAACTCATTCAGAATTATTTTAAGCAGGAATGGAATGAAGAAAGTGCGACGATTTCTTTGAAAACAGAAGTGACAGAACCACAGGGAACAGAAGAAGAACTGTCAAAGGTAAAGGATGTGCTTGGTTCTTTTCATACTGATTACAGCTCATCTGCAGCAGGAAGAGCGAAAAATGTACAGAATGGCGCTGAAAAGATCAATGGATCTGTTATCTATCCGGGAGAGCAGTTTTCCGTATATGAGGCAGTCAGCCCCTTTGATGCAGAAAACGGATATGAGCTTGCGGGTTCTTATGAGAACGGAACAACAGTACAGACCTACGGCGGCGGAATCTGCCAGGTATCTACCACGTTATACAATGCAGTAATACTTTCAGAACTGCAGGTGGATGAGCGTTTTAATCATTCTATGATTGTTACTTATGTAAAGCCTTCTATGGATGCAGCGATTGCCGGAACCTCTAAGGATTTGAAATTTACAAACAGCACGGATGCGCCGATTTATATCGAAGGATATACCAGCGGCGGACAGATTTATTTTACAATTTACGGAGAAGAGACAAGACCTTCCAATCGAGAAGTATCTTATGTCAGCGAAACTTTAAGCGAGACGCCGCCGGGTGTTACTCTTCAGGCAGACGGAACGAAAGGAATTGGTTATTTTGCAACGGTTTCCAGTTCTCATACCGGATATACAGCCAAGCTTTGGAAAGTAGTTACGGTGAACGGCGTAGAAGAAAGCCGGACAGAGTTTAACAGCAGCCGGTATAATCCCTCTAATAAAGTGCTTGCAGTAGGCGTTGCTACCGAAAATCCGGAGGCAGCGGCTCAAATGGCGGCAGCGATTGCAAGCGGCGACGAGGCAACGGTCCGCAATACGGCGGCAGCGCTTGCCGGAGACCCGGCGGCTCAGGCAGCAATGCAGGCGGCAGCAGAACAGGCGGCGGCTCAGGCGGCAGCAGAGCAGGCGGCAGCGGAACAGGCGGCGGCAGAGCAGCAAGATATAATGCCCCAGGGAGAATAGCGGGGCAGAATAACGAAATAGAAACAGAAATATAAGATTATGTAAGGCTGTCTTTTGGTAGACAGCCTTATTGCGAGGTAATATGAAAACAGGAAAAGTACCGGAGAATATATTGAAACGCTCCATACTCAAACAAATTCATACAAAAAGAGAGGAAGTTCTTGTGGGAGCGGCTGTTGGGGAGGATTGTGCGGCAATACAGCTGGAAGAAGACGAAATTTTTGTCATTTCTACAGATCCGATTACCGGAACTGCAGAGGATATCGGCAGTCTGGCGATACAGATTACATTGAATGATCTTGCAAGTGCGGGCGCAGAACCCATTGGCGTTCTCCTTACGGTGCTTTTGCCGGAAGAGATTACGGAACCGGAAATCCGGCAAATGGTACAGCAGGCAGAAGAGGCCTGCAGTAAGGCCAATGTCCAGATTATCGGAGGACATACGGAAGTCACTACAGCAGTAAAACGTTCAGTCATTACTGTAACAGGAGTGGGAAAAGTCAAAAGAGGAAAGTTAATCTCTACTTCCGGCGCCGAAACAGGAATGGATATTGTGTTGACGAAATGGATTGGCCTGGAAGGAACTTCCATTATTGCAAAAGAAAAAAAACAGGAACTTTTGTCCCGATTTTCAGAAAATTTTATTTTACGGGCGCAGAAATTTGATCAGATGCTTTCTGTTATTCCGGAGGCTGCAGTCGCCGTTTTGTCTGGCGTCAGTGCGATGCACGATGTCACAGAGGGCGGTATATTCGGGGCGCTCTGGGAATTGGCAGAAAGTTCCGGTGTCGGACTTGAAATAGAATTGAAGAAAATTCCCGTAAAGCAGGAGACGATTGAGATCTGTGAATTTTTTGGAATCAATCCGTATGAACTGATTTCCAGCGGTTCCATGCTTATGGCTGCCGCAGACGGCAACCGCCTGGTTATGGATTTGAAAAAAGCCGGGATTGCAGCCTGTGTAATCGGCAAAGCAACAGCGGGAAACGACAGGATTTTATTCAACGAAGAAGAACGCAGATTTTTGGAGCCTCCAAAAACAGATGAGCTTTATAAGGTAGTATAATTTTTGTATAAATGAATGTAATGTATGGAAGGAGAATTCACATGCGTGAAAAACTTTTGGCTTTTATAGAAAAAAACAGCAGAATTGATTTAAAAGAACTGGCAATTATGCTCGGCGTAAATGTGTCTGTGGTGGTGAATGAATTAGAAGCAATGGAAAATGAGCATATTATCTGTGGATATCATACGCTCATTAACTGGGATAAGACAGGAATCGAAAAAGTGACGGCAATGATCGAAGTGCGTGTGACGCCCCAAAGAGGTATGGGATTTGATAAGGTGGCTGAGCGGATTTACAATTATCCGGAAGTGGAATCGGTATACCTGATCTCCGGCGGATTTGATTTTATGGTTACTTTAGAGGGGAAGACATTGAGAGAAGTATCCCAGTTTGTATCAGAAAAACTTTCTCCTCTGGACTCTGTTTTGTCTACAAAAACCAATTTTATTTTAAAGAAATACAAAGATCACGGTACGATTATGACAGAACCGGCAAAAGATGAAAGGATGAAGATAACACCATGAGAAATCCATTGTCTAAAACCATTGTTGAGATAGAACCTTCCGGAATCCGTAAGTTTTTTGACGTTGTCAATGAAATGGAAGATGCAATTTCTCTCGGCGTGGGAGAACCGGATTTTGACACGCCCTGGCATATCCGGGATGAAGGTATTTATTCTCTGGAAAAGGGAAGAACTTTTTATACTTCCAATTCCGGGCTGAAAGAATTAAAAGTAGAAATTGCAAAGTATATGGAACGAAAATTTCATATTACATATGATTTTGAACATGAGATCATAGTAACGGTAGGAGGCAGTGAGGCGATTGATATTGCGATGAGGGCAATGCTGGATCCGGGGGATGAGGTATTGATTCCTCAGCCCAGCTTTGTCTGTTATCCGCCCTGCGCCACACTGGCAAACGGCGTTCCGGTCATTATTGAGCTGCAGGCAGAAAATGAATTTTGTCTGACGGCAGAAGAAGTGGAAAGGGCGATTACATCCAAAACAAAACTTCTGGTGCTTCCGTTTCCCAATAATCCCACCGGTTCTGTTATGAACAGAAAAGCGCTGGAGGAGATTGCAGAAGTGGTAATCCGGCATGATTTGTTTGTATTGAGTGATGAAATTTATGCAGAACTGACTTATGGGGAAGAGGAGCATATTTCCATTGCATCCCTTCCGGGAATGAAAGAAAGAACCATTGTAATCAACGGTTTTTCTAAGGCGTATGCCATGACAGGCTGGCGTTTGGGCTATGCCTGCGGGCCGGCAGTGATCATAGAGCAGATGCTGAAAATTCATCAGTTTGCAATAATGAGTGCGCCTACAACCAGTCAATATGCGGCGGTAGAGGCTCTTAGAAACGGAGACGAAGACATTATTAAAATGAAGGAAGAATATGACGGCAGGAGAAGATATCTGCTGCACCGTTTCCGGGAAATGGGCTTAGAATGTTTTGAACCTTACGGCGCTTTTTATATATTCCCCTGTATCAAAGAATTTGGCATGACGTCAGAGGAATTTGCAGAAAAGCTTTTAGAGAGTGAGAAGGTGGCGGTTGTACCAGGAACGGCATTTGGAGCGGGCGGAGAAGGATTTATCCGCATTTCCTATGCATATTCACTGGAGGATCTGAAAAAGGCGCTGGCTCGTATGGAAGCTTTTATTACAAAACAAAGGAAATCATCATATGGCATTTAACATTGTATTGTTTGAACCGGAGATTCCGGCGAATACCGGGAATATCGGGAGAACCTGCACAGCCACAGGGACACGGCTGCATCTGATTGAACCTCTGGGGTTTCGCCTGAATGAAAAATCCATCCGCCGTGCGGGAATGGATTACTGGCAGGATTTAGATGTAACAAGATATATCAACTGGGAAGATTTTTTGGAAAAAAATCCGGGCGTCAGGATTTATATGGCAACGACAAAAGGAAAACATCTGTATACGGAGATCTCTTATGAACCGGATTGTTTTCTGATGTTTGGAAAAGAAAGCGCGGGGATTCCGGAAGAGATTTTGATTCAGCATCCGGATGAATGCATCCGGATACCCATGATTGGAGAGACACGGTCTTTAAATCTTTCCAATTCTGTGGCAATCGTATTGTATGAGGCGCTGCGTCAGAATCAGTTTTCCCATATGAAACTGGAAGGCGAGCTGCATCGTCTGCATTGGAAAGAATAGGGGACAGCAAGAGAATGAAAATGATCAAAGCCAGCAAATTAGTGCATGAGTATATCAGACGCGATGAAGAAGGCAATGTAGAATCCATTCAGACTGCCGTAGACGGTGTGGATTTAGAGGTTGCCCCGGGAGATTTTATTGCCGTTTTGGGGCACAATGGTTCCGGCAAATCTACCCTTGCCAAGCATATCAATGCTTTGCTCGAACCCAGTGAAGGAACTTTATGGGTAGATGGAATGGATACGGCAGATATGAAACATCTTTATGATATCCGCCGTGCCGCAGGTATGGTGTTTCAGAATCCGGATAATCAAATTATTGCAAGCGTGGTAGAGGAAGATGTGGGATTTGGACCGGAGAATATGGGCGTTCCCACAGAGGAGATCTGGACGAGGGTGGAGGAGAGCCTGAAATCGGTAGGCATGTTAAAGTACAGAAACCACTCTCCCAACCGGCTGTCCGGCGGGCAGAAACAACGGGTGGCCATTGCGGGCGTTATGGCAATGGAACCCAAATGTATTGTTTTGGATGAACCTACGGCCATGTTAGATCCCGTGGGAAGAAAAGAAGTGCTGCGTGCCGTATTGGAATTAAACCGCAAAAAGGGCGTGACAATTATTTTGATCACTCATTATATGGAAGAAGTAGTAAATGCGGATTATGTTTATGTCATGGATCAGGGCAGAATCGTCATGCAGGGAAAACCGAGAGAAGTCTTTTCGGAAGTGGAGGCTTTAAAGGAACATCGTCTGGATGTACCCCAGATTACGCTTCTGGCCCATGAGCTTTGGAAAGCGGGACTGCCGGTTTCCAAAGGGATTTTAACCAGAGAAGAATTGGAACATGAATTAGCGGGACTGTATGGGAGTAAAAAATAACCATGTCAATTATTTTAGATAAAGTAAATTATGTCTACAGCACGGGAAGCGCATATGAAATCCAGGCATTAAAAAATATCAATTTACAAATAGAAGATGGGCAGTTCGTCGGGATTATCGGTCATACAGGTTCCGGGAAATCCACATTAATACAGCATATGAACGGTTTAATGAAGGCTACTTCCGGGGGAATCTATTTTAACGGCAGGGACATTTATGAAGAGGATTACGACAAAAAAGAGCTGCGCACCAGGGTGGGATTGGTGTTCCAGTATCCGGAACATCAGCTTTTTGAGACGACTATTTTTGATGATGTCTGTTTTGGCCCCGTAAATCAGGGGCTTAGCAAAGACGAGGCGGGGCTTAGGGCATTTGAGGCCTTGAAAATGGTTGGATTGCCGGAATCCCTTTATTATCAGTCGCCTTTTGAACTCTCCGGCGGACAAAAGCGGAGAGTTGCTATTGCAGGCGTGCTTGCCATGAAGCCGGAGGTGTTGATTTTGGACGAACCTACGGCAGGATTGGATCCGAAAGGAAGAGATGAAATTTTAGATCTGATTGCCGATATGCATCAGAAACGAAAAATGACGGTGATTTTGGTTTCTCACAGTATGGAGGATGTTGCAAAATATGTCCAGCGGATTATTGTCATGAACGGCGGAGAAATCTTATATGACGGAACGCCGGGAGAAGTGTTCCGTCATTACAGAGAATTAGAAACAATCGGCCTTGCAGCTCCCCAGGTAACGTACCTGATGCATGAATTAAAGGAACTTGGTCTTGATACAGATACAGATGCAACGACAATAGAAGAGGCGAAGGAAAGTATTCTTAAGCTATTTCAGAGGTAGGATTATGTTACGAGACATTACAATTGGACAGTATTATCCGGCAGATTCTGTCGTTCACAAACTAGATCCCCGGGTAAAGCTGATGGCAGCATTGGTTTATATCATATCTTTATTTACTTTTCGAGGCGCAGCCGGTTTTATATTGGTGAGTGTATTTCTGGTTTTTATGATACGTTTGTCGAAAGTGCCTTTTTCTTATATGGTAAAAGGTTTAAAAGCGATTGTTATTTTAATGGTGATTACAGCGGCTTTTAACCTGTTTTTAACGCCGGGCGAAGAGGTTCTGGTTCATTTCGGGGTGTTTACGATCACAATGGAAGGGGTAAAAAATGCAGCATTTATGCTGGTCCGTCTGATTTATCTGATTGTGGGAACATCCATTATGACTTTAACGACGACGCCGAATCAGCTGACCGATGGATTGGAAAAAGCATTGATGCCCTTGTCAAAGATCAAGGTTCCGGTGCATGCCATTGCCATGATGATGTCCATTGCACTGCGTTTTATACCGATTTTGATTGAAGAGACGGATATCATCATGAAAGCCCAGATGGCAAGAGGCGCTGATTTTGAAAACGGCAATTTGATCCGCAGGGCAAAAAGCATGGTGCCTCTCTTGGTTCCCTTGTTTGTCAGCGCCTTCCGCCGGGCAGATGATCTGGCTATGGCAATGGAGGCGAGATGTTATGTAGGAGGCAGTGGAAGAACGAAGATGAAGCCGCTGCGTTATACAAAAAAGGATTATATGGCCTATCTGGTTTTGATTGTTTATTTTGCGGGAATCATTTTACTGCGTATTTTTGTGTAGATATTGGGTCTGAAAGGCAATCTTATGAGGTCTTTGAAGGAGTAAAAGGAGACGGTTATGCGTGTACAGCTTACAGTAGCTTACGACGGAACAAATTATCACGGCTGGCAGCTGCAGCCAAATGGAATTACGATAGAGTCTGTATTAAATCAGGCTCTTTCTGATTTGTTAGGAGAAAATATTACAGTCATTGGCGCAAGCCGTACGGATGCAGGAGTGCATTCTCTGGGGAATTTGGCGGTTTTTGATACAAATACCAGAATTCCGGCAGAGAAAATTTCTTATGCCCTTAATCAGAGGCTGCCGGAGGATATTGTCATACAGGAGTCAAAAGAGGTGGCTGCGAATTTTCATCCAAGGCGCTGCAGCAGCAGAAAGACGTATGAATATAAAATATTAAACAGACAGTTTCCGGATCCTACCAGAAGGAGAGATACCTATTTTTATCATTATGGTCTGGATGTGGAAAAAATGCGGAAAGCGGCGGGGTTTCTGGTGGGAGAACATGATTTTAAGAGTTTTTGTTCTATTCACACGTCAGCAGAAACAACAGTCCGAACAATTTATGCAATTGATGTGAAAAAAGAAGAAGATGTGATTGCAATCCGGATCGAGGGGAGCGGATTTCTCTATAATATGGTTCGCATTATTGCCGGTACTCTGGTGGAAGTGGGAAATGGAAAGCTTGAGCCAGAGACGCTGAAACAGATATTGAACCAGAAAGCCAGAAACGCGGCAGGGCCTACAGCACCGGCACACGGTCTGACTATGATCGGAATCGTGATAGAAGATTCATAAACAGTTGTGGTTTGCCGGAATCGTTGTGAGGTAATTTCTGAAAAGTTATGGATTGTTGAATTGTTTTCTGAATTGTGATACAATTTTATTATTCATAAAAGGAAAGGAATGGGGATTATGAGAAAAAAGATAACTCTGAGAATGATTACCTGTCTTCTTGCAGTCTGCCTGCTGTCTTCTTTGCTGCCGTCTGCAGTATTGGCAGATGAAACAGAGCAGACGGCATTTTTGCCAAAGAGAATGTTTATTGTCGGCACGAACAACCCGGAAGGGACAGAGCTTGCACAAAAAGTATCGCTGGCAGCAGCAGAATTTCAGGTAAAAGGAATTTGTGATTCTATGAAAATCGTGTATGGAGAGGCTGCTTTGGCACAGGAGAACGATATTTTGATACAGATATCAGATACCCTTGATCAGGAATCTTTTGAAATTTTGTTAGAGGAAGGAAAAGCGTTTCTGACAGCGGGTTCGCCTGCCGGCGCGTTATATGGGCTGCGGAGTATGCTGAAGACGAAAATGCTTGGAAGAGAAATCGTTGATACATCAGAGACGCCGGACATAGGACAGAGGATTTTTCATCTGGATTGCGGCAGAAAATATTTTTCCAAAGAATGGATTCTTTCTCTGATCAAAGAAATCTCATGGCTTAAGATGAATCAGCTGGAGATTGATTTTTCCAACGGAACGGGTTTTCGGTTTGCATTAAATGATATGTCTCTGGATATAAACGGAGACGGCGAAATGGATGAAGATTTATCGGTGCTGCCGGGAGGCGTTACAGATCCGGCTTCTTATCTCAGGGAAAGTGATATGAATGAGATTATCCGGACAGCGCAGGAGTATGGAGTGGAGATTGTTCCGTGTCTGGATACGCCGGGACATACCGGATGGATTTTTGGAAAGGATTCTTTCAGTAAATATGGGGCGAATGGAGATCTTGATGTGGAAAATACAGAGGCAGTGGCCTTTATAAAAGCGCTTGTAAAGAAGTATGCCGCTTATTTTGTATCCAGGGGATGTACAACCTTTCATATAGGAGGAGATGAGTACCTGCATGGCGCATATAACTGGGGAACGCCGGTAGCCTCTACAGAGGAAAAATACGGAGCGGCAGCAGTTTATCTGGATTCCCTTGCCGCAGAATTGAAAGCGCTTGGTGTGAAAAAGATACGTTCTTTTAATGACTGCCTGTACTATAATTCGGATACGCAGACCCATACCTGGCAGAATGTGGACGAGGCGGAATATTGGTGTTATGACGGAATGAACGGTTTTCGGTATGCGGCTCCGGGTTTTCTGGCAGAGCAGGGGCTTGGCATGATCAATGGGCACGGAGATTTTTATGATATTTTGACCGGAGGAGACGATAACTGGAAAAAGCCCGTGGGCGATGCGGGCACGAAAAAGACGCCGGCAGGCATTTTTGCTCAGTTTCAGAATCATATTTTTGCAGGGAATCAGATAGTAGATGATCCGCATGTTGTGGGTTCGACTTATTTTCTGTGGTGTGATGATCCCACACAGGGGACACAGGAGGAGGTTGCCGCCAGCCTGTATACGAGACTGCGTTCTGCTTCCGAAAAAATGCAGAATGAAGAGGCTTCCGGCTCATATGAAGATTTTGCACAGACATTTACTTCTTCTGTGGGAGGATTTTCTGCAGACGGAACGATTCAGGAAATTACACTTCCCACACCGGAGCCCATCGTTGGCGTGGAAGAAGAGCAGCCGCCGAAACCGGAACCGATCGCATATGATATTTCAGAGGCTGTGATTTCCGCGATTCCGGAGCAGTACTATATACAGAAGGCGCTTACGCCGGCTTTATCTGTGACATATCTTGGATACAAATTGAAATACGGCGTGGACTATACAGTGTCTTATGCCGATAATGTCAATATAGGAACAGCTTCTGTGACGATTTTCGGAAAAGGTGATTTTTATGGGACGAAAAAAACATCATTTTCCATTGGTATTAGGGAAAAGAGCATATGGGAAATCGGTCAGTTTTGTTATCAGATAACAAATGTTCCAAATAAAACCGTTTCGGTAACAGGCGCAGCAGGGGAACTGACTTCAGCAGTTATAAAACCCACAGTTGTTATCGGAGGGGTATCTTTTCGGATCACAGAGATCGGAGCAAAGGCATTTTCCGGTAATACAAAATTAAAGAAAGCAGTAGTCGGACAAAATATAGAAAAGATTGGAGCAAAGGCATTTTTCCGATGCAAAAATCTGAAATCCATTCAAATAAAAACCTCAAAATTAAAAGCTAAAAGAATTGGAAAAAAGGCATTTGCAAAAATTTCTGCAAAAACAGTGATAAAAGTTCCGAAAAAGAAAAAGACGGCATATCAGAAAATTTTATATAAGAAAGGCGTTTTAAGGAGCGCAAAGATAAAATAGACTGTTTACTTTTGAAATAAAATGTATTAGAATTTAGTCGTAGAAAAACTATAAAAAACAAGGAGATTTAAGTATGAAAATTTCATCATTACAAACAGCCAGATATAAGTATTCTCCGAAACTTCCGGGAATGTTGAGAAACGGTATTGCAGATATCTGTGTGAAAGAAGGCGAAGAAACTCAGAGTGTGGCTGATCAGGAAAAGATCAAAGCTCTTTTTCCAAATACTTATGGTAAAAAGGAAATTACTTTCCAGGCGGGAGAGAACACTTCTGAAACAAAAAAACAAGTTGTAGGCGTTATCCTTTCCGGTGGACAGGCTCCCGGCGGACATAATGTCATTTGTGGATTATATGATGCTTTAAAGGCGACAAATAAAGAAAATGTTCTTTATGGTTTTAAAAACGGTCCCAGCGGTCTGATCGAAGATGATTATTTAATCTTTGATGACGAATATATTGACCAGTACAGAAACACGGGCGGTTTCGATATCATCGGTTCCGGCAGAACAAAGCTCGAGACAACCGATCAGTTTGCGATTGCTGCTGAAGTATGTAAAAAACATGGCATTACCGCAATCGTTATCATCGGCGGAGATGATTCCAATACGAACGCAGCCGTTCTCGCCGAATATTTTGCAGCGAATCATACAGGCGTTCAGGTGATCGGATGCCCGAAAACCATTGATGGCGACTTGAAAAACGAAGATATTGAGTGTTCTTTCGGTTTCGATACCGCCACAAAAACATACAGTGAAATCATTGGAAACATCGAAAGAGATGCAAACTCCGCGAAAAAATACTGGCACTTTATTAAAGTTATGGGACGTTCCGCTTCCCACGTGGCTTTGGAATGCGCCCTTGAGACACAGCCAAACATCTGTCTGATTTCTGAGGAGGTTTCCGCTAAGAAAATGTCTCTGTCTGAAATTGCGGATTACATTGCTGATTCCGTAGCAAAGAGAGCGGAAAACGGAATGAATTTCGGCGTTGCAGTTATTCCGGAAGGCGTTGTTGAATTCGTTCCTGAATTCTCTGCATTGATTCAGGAGATCAACGAACTCCTTGCAGGCAGCAAAGCCGACGCTTTCAATGCACTTTCCACATGGAAAGAAAAATATGCATTTATCGAAAATGGATTGACCAAAGAATCTATGGAAGTATTTGCAATTCTTCCGGAGGCAATTCAGCAGCAGTTATTCTTAGAGAGAGATCCCCATGGAAACGTACAGGTTTCTCTGATAGAATCAGAGAAATTATTCTCTGCGCTTGTAAAGGATAAATTAGAAGAAAGAAAAGCAGCGGGCACATACAACGGCAAATTCAATGCGCTCCATCATTTCCTGGGATATGAAGGAAGATGTGCATTCCCGTCTAATTTTGATTCCGATTACTGCTATTCTTTAGGATACAATGCATTTATGCTGATTCAGTATGGTTACAACGGTTATCTTTCAAAGATCTCCAATCTGTCTCAGCCGGCAAGCGAATGGGTTGCAGGCGGTATGCCGATCACTAAGATGATGAACATAGAGAGAAGACATGGCGAAGACAAGCCGGTAATCAAAAAAGCGCTTGTTGAGCTTGATGGAAAACCGTTCAAATTCTTCCAGGCTCACCGGGAAGAATGGGCAGTTGATACATGTTTCGTATATCCGGGCGCAATCCAGTACTATGGACCGGCAGAGGTTTGTGATATTACAACTGTAACACTTGCTCTTGAGCAGACAAAATAAAAGCAACATTTCAGAAACAAAAGAGGGGCTGTCGGTAGAAACGACAGTCCCTCTTTAAACAAAAAAAGAGATTTTATATGAGAAGATCGAGAATGATCGGAACCATGGAGATAGAAGCGGACGTCCTGTAAAATGGGCAATTCGTTAGTTTGTACAGAAAAGCAGGATTATTTCGTCAGAATGATGAAACGGTCCGTATTCTTCTTATGATTTCGTTCAAATAACAAGATTTTTTTCTATTTTTTGTATATTTCTCGAATAGCAAAGCAGAGAGAAACATGGTACAGTAAATAGCGGAATAAGTACAAACTTTTAGGAGGATTATAAAAATGGCGAGTTTATCTTTGAAGCATATTTGCAAAGTTTATCCAAACGGATTTGAAGCGGTAAAAGATTTCAATCTTGAAGTGGAAGACAAAGAGTTTATCATTTTCGTAGGACCTTCCGGATGTGGGAAATCTACAACGCTTAGAATGATTGCAGGCCTGGAGGATATTTCATCCGGCGAATTCTCAATTGACGGAAAAGTGGTAAATGATGTAGAGCCGAAAGACCGCGATATTGCAATGGTATTCCAGAACTATGCATTATATCCCCACATGACCGTATTTGATAACATGGCGTTTGGATTGAAATTAAGAAAAGTACCTAAGGATGAAATTAAGAAAAAGGTAGAAGAGGCTGCTAAGATCCTTGATCTTGATAAATTATTAGATCGTAAACCGAAGGCTTTGTCCGGTGGACAGAGACAGCGTGTTGCTATGGGACGTGCGATTGTACGTAATCCAAAAGTATTCCTGATGGATGAGCCGTTGTCCAATCTGGATGCAAAATTAAGAGTGCAGATGCGTTCTGAGATTTCTGCACTGCATCAGAGACTTGGCGCTACTATTATATATGTAACACACGATCAGACAGAGGCTATGACGTTGGGAACCAGAATCGTTGTATTAAAAGACGGCGAGATTATGCAGGTAGATTCTCCCATTAAATTATACAATGAGCCGAACAATCTGTTCGTAGCAGGATTCATTGGCTCTCCGCAGATGAACTTTGTGGATGCCAAATGCAGCATTGAAAACGGAAGAGCAGTTTTATCTTTTGATAAATTTAAAGTAACCTTGACGCCGGAGAAATCCAAGAAACTGATGGACGGCGGATATAATGGCAAAGAAGTATTGTTGGGAATTCGTCCGGATGATATGGGAGATTCTGCAAGAGATATGGAAGAATACAAAGACAGTGTCATTGAGGCAGATGTAACAGGATACGAGTTATTAGGTTCAGAAGTAATCCTGTATTTCCACATTGCAGGCGTGAGTATGTGTGCAAAAGTAGATTCTGCAACAAAAGCTCGTTTTGGCGATCATGTAAAACTGGCTATGAATTCTGAACGGATTCATGTGTTTGACAAAGAAACAGAGCAGACAATTACAAATTAGGATTATAAACGCAGTGAAAGAAAAGCCAGGCGTGTTGCGCCCGGCTTTTCCTAATATAAGGCTTTACAGGAATGTTTTCAGGGAAGGAGAGGTTTTTTGCTTTCAAATCACAGAATTCAGACGACTTTAGATGAGATAAAGGAGATTTCCAGAATTGATATGGCGCTCTATAATGAGGGTGGGAAATTATTAGCGGCGACATTTGATCAGCAGGAAAATTTTGAGATTGCAGTATCGGATTTTGCAGAGTCTATGGCAGAGAGCCAGACCTATGCGGGATATCATTTTTTTAAAGTAGTTTCAGATGGAGATCTTGCCTATGTGCTTTTGCTCTGCTCTTCCACAGAAGAGGCTTATATGGTTGGCAAACTAGCCGTCTGCCAGATCCGTCATCTTGTGGAGGCATACAGGGAGCAGTTTGACAGAAACAGTTTTATGCAGAATATTTTGCTGGGTAATATGTTAGTGGTAGACATGTACAACAAAGCCCGAAAATTCCATATTGAAGAAACAGAGCGTGTCGTATATGTTATTGAAGTAGAAGGCAAAAAGGATACTTATATCATGGAGATGGTAAAAAGCCTTTTTGGCGGTTCGTCGAGAGATTTTGTTACAGAAATTGATGAACAGAGTATTATCGTCATAAAGGATGTACGGGATCAAAATAATGAAGAAATGCTGGAAAGCATGGCAAAGACGATGGTAGATAATTTGCACTGTGAGGCTATGGTTCGGGTTCGGGTAGGTTATGGCAACCGTGTTTTTCATTTACAGGATATTACAAGATCCTATCAGGAGGCGAAAATGGCGATTGAGGTAGGAAAGATTTTTTATGCAGAAAAAGAGACGCTTTCCTATGGGAGGCTTGGAATTGGACGCCTGATTTACCAGATCCCTATGAGTTTATGTGAAATGTTTATTCGGGAAGTATTTGGCGAGGAAATTCCGGATGTATTTTCGGAGGAAAACATGATCACCATTCAGAAGTTTTTTGAAAACAACTTAAATATTTCCGAAACAGCGAGACAGCTGTTTGTCCATAGAAATACGCTTCTGTATCGTCTGGAACGTCTGGAAAAAATTATCGGACTGGATATTCGCAAATTTGAAGATGCCATGACCTTTAAGATTGCGATGATGGTATTGTCGAATATGAATTATCAAAAAGAAGAGAAATAAGCAAAATGTGATGGAATGAAAAAGCGGTTCGGGTTTTGTATGGTGAATGATACATACCCGAACCGCAGATTTGTTTTAAAGAGCAAACAATAATATTTAGTTGTTCTTTTCTATTTCAGCCAGTTTCATAGCGCGAACTTTTAACGGAAGTCCGAATAGAGTGATAAATCCTTCCGCGTCATGGTGATCGTATAAATCTCCGGTTGTAAAGCTTGCTAAGGATTCGCTGTAAAGAGAGTAGGGAGAAGTGGTGCCTGCTTTGATGATATTGCCTTTGTACAGTTTAAATTTGACTTCTCCGGTTACATATTCCTGTGTAGATTCTACAAATGCCTGAACAGCCTCACGAAGAGGAGTGAACCATTTTCCCTCGTATACAATTTGAGCCATTTTGTTGCCCATGTCTTTCTTGACGTCCATGGTAGCGCGGTCTAATACCAGTTCTTCCAACTGCTGATGCGCTTCCATTAAAATCGTTCCGCCGGGAGTCTCGTATACGCCTCTGGATTTCATGCCTACGACGCGGTTTTCTACGATGTCTACAATGCCGATGCCGTGTTTGCCGCCTAAGCGGTTTAATTCGCGGATGATGTCAGATACTTTCATCTCTTTGCCATTTACAGAAACAGGAATGCCTTTTTCAAAAGTCATTGTCACATATTCGCCTTCTTCCGGCGCTTTTTCAGGAGAAACGCCAAGAACCAGCAGATGATCGTAATTCGGTTCACAGGCAGGATCTTCTAATTCCAGACCTTCATGGCTGATGTGCCATAAGTTCCGGTCGCGGCTATAGCTGTTATCGGCAGAAAATGGCAGGTCAATTCCATGTGCTTTGCAATATGCAATTTCGGATTCCCGGGAATCCAACGTCCATTTATCATCGCGCCATGCAGCGATGATTTTAAGATCGGGAGCCAATGCCTTGATTCCAAGTTCAAAACGAATCTGGTCATTGCCTTTTCCGGTAGCTCCATGGCAGATGGCAGTAGCGCCTTCTTTCCGGGCAACTTCTACAAGACGCTTTGCAATGCCGGGACGCGCCATGGAAGTGCCGAGGAGATATTTATTCTCGTATACAGCGCCTGCCTGAACACAGGGAACAATATAGTCGTCACAGAATTCATCTACAATATCTTCAATATATAATTTGCTGGCGCCGGATAATTTTGCCCGTTCTTCTAAACCGTCTAATTCATCTTCCTGTCCGCAGTCAATACAGCAGCAGATTACGTCGTAATCATAATTCTCTTTCAGCCATGGGATAATGGCGGTAGTATCCAGTCCTCCGGAGTACGCTAAAACAACTTTCTCTTTCATAATGAAAATTCATCCTTTCTTATTCTATATGTCATATTGACAGGTATTTTTGCTAAGAACTAATATACAACAACTCCATAAAAAAGGCAAGTGAAAAAATATACACAATTTTATAATTATTATACATTATTTTGTGGAAGATTTTGCGAAATATATTTGAAATATGGTTGCATAATTGTTTGAATGGATGTATAATTATGCAATCGGTTGTTGCATTATTGTATGGAAACCGTAGTTTTTTCTTTACGGATAGAAGAATTTGTACTAATATATAAATTACGGTTTATGATAAAAAGATGTAGCTGATTAGAAAATACATTATTAAGAAAGCAGAGTGATAAAATGATAAAAGCAGGAATTATTGGGGCTACCGGATATGCGGGAGGAGAATTGGTGCGGATTCTTCTTGGACACAAAAATGTGGAGATTAAATGGTACGGCTCAAAGAGCTATGTTGATCAGAAGTATGCGGATGTATATCAAAATATGTTTCAGCTAGTGGAAGATGTCTGTCTGGACGACAATCTTCCAGAGCTGGCTAAGCAGGTGGATGTTATTTTTACGGCGACTCCTCAGGGGTATTTGGCATCCATTTTAACAGAAGAAATATTAAACCAGGTGAAGATAATAGATTTGAGTGCAGATTACAGGATTAAGGATGTGTCTGTGTATGAAGAATGGTATCAGATTGAGCATAAATCTCCTCAGTTTATTCGGGAGGCTGTCTATGGACTTTGTGAGATTAACCGGGATCTGGTAAAAGAGGCAAGATTGATAGCGAATCCGGGATGTTATACAACATGTTCTATTTTAACGGCATATCCTTTGGTAAAGGAAGGATTGATTGATCCGGATTCTTTGATTATTGATGCAAAATCCGGGACTTCCGGAGCGGGAAGAGGGGCAAAGGTGCCGAATCTCTTTTGTGAAGTCAATGAAAATATCAAAGCATACGGCGTCACTTCCCACAGGCATACGCCGGAAATTGAAGAACAGCTGGGATATGCGGCCGGCAGGAAGCTCAAGGTGAATTTTACGCCTCATCTAGTTCCGATGAACCGGGGAATTCTGGCGACGGAATATGCATCGCTTAAGAAAATACCCCAAACGGACGGAAGTCTTGCATACCCTTCTTATGAAGAGATAAAAGCAGTCTATGATAAATATTATGCAAATGAAGCATTTGTCCGGGTTTTAGAAAAAGATGTCTGTCCGGAAACGAAATGGGTAGAAGGCAGTAATTATGTAGATGTCAATTTCAAAATTGATACAAGGACGGGGCGTATCATTATGATGGGTGCTTTGGATAACCTGGTTAAGGGTGCGGCGGGCCAGGCGGTTCAGAATATGAATCTTTTATTTGGAGAGTGTGAGTCAGAGGGATTGACACTTGTTCCGATGTTTCCGTAAAGGGTGGTTTTCACATATGAGCAGTCTGAGTTATACAATTCGTGAAATGAAAATGGAAGATTACCAGAAAATCTATCGTTTGTGGATGGGAATTAAAGGTTTTGGAATCCGAAGCATTGATGATTCCAAAGAGGGGATAGCGCGTTTTATCAGGCGGAATCCAACGACAAGTATCATAGCGGAATCAGAGGGTCAGATTGTAGGTACGATTCTTTGCGGACACGACGGAAGACGTGGATGTTTTTATCATGTCTGTGTAAAAGAAAATTTCCGGAAGAAAGGAATCGGAAAGGCAATGGCGGTGGCTGCGATGAAAGCGCTCCAGGAGGAAAAGATTAACAAAGTATGCCTGATTGCATTTACGGATAATGAAGTTGGGAATCAGTTTTGGAAGAGTGTAGGGTGGACGTTTCGCAAAGATTTAAATTATTATGATTTTACATTAAATGAAGAAAATATTACGAGATTTAATTTGTGCGGATAGGAGGAGCATTGATATGAAGAAGATAGCAGGCGGCGTGACTGCGGCAAAAGGATTTATGGCAGCATCTGCAGCAGCCGGAATTAAATATGAGAATCGGGAGGATATGGCTCTTATTTACAGCCAGAAGCCATGCAGGCCGGCAGGTACTTTTACGACAAATGTGGTCAAAGCGGCTCCGGTGAAATGGGATAAAGCAATCGTAACAGAACAGGAATTTGTCCAGGCAGTTGTGGTAAATGCAGGAATTGCCAACGCCTGTACAGGGGAGGAAGGGCTTTCTTATTGCCGGCAGACGGCTCAAAAAGCCGCGGAACTTTTAGATGTTTCGGAAAATGAAGTTCTGGTGGCGTCTACCGGAGTAATTGGGCAGCAGCTTCCCATGGAACGCATTGTACAGGGGGTTGCACGCATGGCTTTGAAACTGGAAGGTTCTAAAGAGGCCGGATATCAGGCGGCAAAAGCGATTATGACAACAGATACCCATGAAAAAGAAGCAGCAGTTACATTTGAAGTTGGAGGAAAACAAGTTACAATCGGCGGTATGTGCAAAGGATCTGGAATGATTCATCCTAATATGTGTACGATGTTAAGTTTTCTGACAACCGATCTGGCAATTTCCAAAGAGCTTTTACAGGAGGCGCTGCGGGAAGATGTGGAGGATACCTATAATATGGTCTCGGTAGACGGTGATACCTCTACGAATGACACGGTTCTTCTTCTTGCGAACGGAGCAGCAGAAAATCCTGAAATTACAGAAAAAAATGCAGATTATGAAACGTTTAAGCAGGCATTAAACATGGTAAACCAGACATTGGCAAAGCAAATGGCGGGAGATGGAGAGGGCGCTACAGCGTTGTTTGAAGTGAAGGTGATGGGGGCGGCAAGCAAAGACGCAGCAAAGCGTTTGAGCAAATCAGTGATCACGTCCAGTTTGACAAAAGCAGCAATTTACGGGCATGACGCCAATTGGGGGCGGATTCTCTGCGCCATGGGATATTCCGGTGTTTCCTTTGATCCGGAAAAAGTAGATTTGTTTTTTGAAAGTGCAGCAGGAAAAATACAGATTGTTCAAAACGGAGTTGCATTGGATTACAGTGAAGAAATCGCGACGAAAATTCTTTCCGAACCGGAAGTGACTGCCATTGCAGATGTAAAGATGGGCAAATATGAGGCGGCGGCATGGGGTTGTGATTTGACTTATGATTATGTAAAAATTAATGCAGATTATCGTTCTTGAGGAAAGCTGTGCTGACGGAAGAGAGGAGTTTAAAATGGAAGAAAAAGAAATACAGAAAAGCATGAGCAAAGCGGAAGTCCTGATTGAAGCGCTTCCTTATATTCAAAGATTCAATCGAAAGATTATTGTGGTCAAATATGGCGGCAGCGCTATGGTGGATGAAGAATTAAAACATCAGGTTATTCAGGACGTCACTCTTTTAAAATTAGTCGGATTTAAACCGATTATTGTACATGGCGGCGGCAAAGAGATCAGTAAGTGGGTAGAGAAATCAGGCATGGAGCCGGAATTCGTAGGAGGACTCCGCAAAACCGATGCGGATACGATGGAAATTGCGGAAATGGTTCTCAATAAAGTGAATAAAAGCCTGGTGCAGCTGGTGCAGGAATTGGGCGTTCTTGCGGTTGGAATCAGCGGCAAAGACGGCGGACTTTTACAGGTAGAGAAGAAATATTCCAATGGAGAAGATATCGGTTTTGTGGGAGAAATTAAGGAAGTGAATCCAAAGATTCTTTATGATCTTCTGGAAAAAGACTTTCTTCCTATTGTGTGCCCCATTGGAATGGATGATCAGTTTTTATCTTACAATATCAATGCGGATGATGCCGCCTGTGCAATTGCAAGAGCTGTTCAGGCAGAAAAACTGGCATTTTTAACAGATGTGGAAGGGGTATACAAAGATCCCGGCGATAAAGATTCGTTGATTTCCGAGCTTACGGTTCCTGAGGCGAAAAAGCTGATTTCAGAAGGCAATATCGGCGGCGGTATGCTTCCCAAATTAAATAACTGTATGGATGCCATTGAAAACGGCGTTTCCAGAGTGCATATTTTAGACGGCAGAATTGCCCATTGCCTGCTTTTGGAAATCTTTACGAACAAGGGAATCGGAACGGCAATTCTGGGGGAAAAGGAGACGAAATATTATCATGAATAAAGAGGAATATATCAAACAGTCAGAACAGGATTTGCTTCATACATACAATCGTTATGGCGTTATTTTTGAATTTGGCAAGAGGGTTTATCTTTTTGATACAAACGGCAGGAAATATCTTGATTTTGCAGCCGGAATCGGCGTATGCGCTTTGGGCTATGACAATGAAGAGTATAATCAGGCTTTGAAAGATCAAATTGACAAATTAATGCATACATCAAACCTTTATTATAATCTTCCGATTATCAAAGCGGCAGGTATGTTGAAAAAAGCCAGCGGCATGGACCGGGTGTTTTTTACAAACAGCGGCGCGGAAGCGATTGAAGGGGCAATTAAGGCGGCGAAAAAATATGCTTATACCAGAGACGGCCATGCGGGCCATGAAATGATTGCCATGAAGAAATCTTTCCATGGAAGAAGCCTTGGAGCCTTGTCTGTCACTGGAAATAAGAATTATCAAAAGCCGTTTGAACCGCTGCTGGAGGGGGTTCGTTTTGCAGAATTTAATGATCTGGACAGTGTAAAAGAACTGATTAACGAAAAAACCTGCGGCATCATTTTCGAGACTGTGCAGGGAGAGGGAGGCATCTATCCGGCCAGTCAGGAATTTATGGAAGGCGTGGCAGAACTCTGCAGAGAGCATGATATTCTTCTGATTTTGGATGAAATACAGTGTGGAATGGGAAGATGCGGAGAAATGTTCGCATGGCAGAGCTATGGTGTGAAACCGGATATTATGACGTCTGCAAAAGCGTTGGGCAGCGGCGTTCCGGTAGGCGCATTTTTAATGACGGAACGGGTGGCAGAAAAATCTCTGGCGCCGGGAGACCACGGCACTACCTACGGAGGCAATCCCTTTGTGGGCGCGGCTGTATGCAAAGTTCTTGAGATTATGGAACGTGATAAGATGACAAAGCATGTGCAGATGGTTTCCGAATATCTTTGGAACCGTCTGGAGGAATTGAGGGTGAAACATGCCTGTGTCATAGATCATCGGGGTATGGGTTTGCTGCAGGGGCTGCAGATTACCCTTCCGGTGGGAGATGTGTCTCAAAAGGCATTGGAACGGGGACTTGTGTTGATTACGGCAGGTTCCGATGTGCTTCGTTTTATTCCGCCTCTTGTGATTGAAAAAGGACATGTGGATGAAATGTTCCATATTTTGAATCAGGTTTTGACGGAACTGGAAGCATAATTAATAATAGAAGATGAGGCTGTCAGAAACAGCAAAAACTGCAGGATGTCACACTCGACTTGAGTGATCATATCCTGCAGTTTTTTATTTCCGTCCTCCCTTTAGAGAGGACGGAGCATTTACTTTAATTTTGGATTTTTCATGCCTGCTTTTGTAAGTTTTTTCTTAAATGCGCTTTTTTTCTTTCCTTTTAACTTCTTTGTGCCTTTGACTGTAATGCCGGATTTTGCTTTCTTGAAAGCGCCTTTGCCAATCGTAACATTTGTTTCCTGGAATGTGATCGTCTTTAATTTTTTACATTTGGCAAATGCATTTTTACCGATTGCAGCCACATATTTGCCGAGCTTAACGGTTTTTAGCTTTGTGGCGCTCTGAAATACTTTGTCATTGATCTTTACAACGCGGCAGGATATCTTTTTGATAGAAACGGTATCCGGTATTGTGATTTTAGATGCCTTTTTATTGGTCAGTTTTACAGCTGCAACAGTATTTGCTTTTGTATCGATTACCTGATATTCCACACTGTCTATTGTGATTTTATCATTGAGAGTGAGAACATCCGAAGGATTAGGATCAGGATCGTCATCTTTATTATCCGGATCTGGACCTGGCGGAGTAATGACAGGAGTATCCGGACCCGGCGGTGTAACGACCGGAGGATTTGGATTTACCGGTGGTTTTTCAGCGTTTGTTAAAGCAGCATAAGCGGCTTTGAGTGAATTTAAGCAGTTTTTCAGTTCGTTTCCGGTCATTGTGGCAGTATTCATATTTTTGATTGCTGTAATCTGGTTCTGGAACGGCTTATAACTCTCCGGTGTATAGTCTGTTTCATCCAGATCTTTGTAGTCTTCTAATTTCTTGTCTAAAGCATCTGCATAGAATTCATGATAAGCGGTTTCTAATTTTTCAAGATTGTCCTGAATCTGCGCCTGATCGGGACTGCCAGTCATGGAGTTATTTATCTCGTTGATCAGATCCTGCAGTTTTGTATAACTTTCCAGATTCCCAAAGTCTTCTT
This sequence comes from uncultured Lachnospiraceae bacterium, assembly GCA_910585825.1. Classification (GTDB taxonomy): domain Bacteria; phylum Bacillota; class Clostridia; order Lachnospirales; family Lachnospiraceae; genus Roseburia_B. The sequence goes on from CAJUEY010000002.1 coordinate 79,176, forward strand.
TTAATTCGCTCTCATTGACTTCATTTTTGTAGTCATTCAGTTTTTCCTGAAGCGCAAGCTTTGGATTGACGGTCAACGTATAAGTTTTGGAATCCTTGCCGTCTTCGGAAACAGTGATGATTTTTACTTCTGTATGACTCTTTTGTATCAGTGTAATAGCGGCATTTTCCGGGTTTTGGAATGTAATTTCACTGATATTGATCGGCGATGCGCTTACATGGTAATCGGTCTTCTGAGGTTCAAATGAAATGGTTTCTTCTCCAATGGTTAAGCCGTCTAAAGAAGCGGATGTATTTTGAGTATAGGTATAATCCGGCTTTAAAACTTCTATCTCATTTAATCCGATAAATTTATTGGCTTCGTGTCCAAATGTGAAACGTATTGCCTGTGGGTTAATCAGTTTTTCCAATTGATAGCTTTTGCCGATGGTAACGCCGGTTGTATAACCTTCTATGTCTGTCGGTTCAGAATAGCTGACAGGTATCCATTCCGCTTCAAGCATTTTTGTCTTTTCGTTATATTGACATCCATAGGCATATTCGATGGTTACCTTGCTGGGAAGCACGGAAGATGCTTTGTCGTTGTCATTGTCAGATTTGAAGAAATATAAATTAATCTTGTCTGTTGTAATGGCAGTTGCCCAGTCCATGGCTATCTGAATATTATCCTGCGCTTTATCTACGTTTTTATTGTTCCAGTCAGACCAACGAGAGGTAGATGAGCCATTATCAATTAAGACGCCGTCGGTAATGGCAGTCAGTGTATCGTTATATGTTTTATCTCCAGTCCCGGTTGTGGTGGAACCGTTTTCAACGCCGTTATCCGTCAGGTGATCCCGTTCTCCTTCTATGGCGACATTTGTATAGGTGACATTAGGAGTTGCTACACGTATGGTCGCTTTTGTCGGGTATTCTCTGCCGAGCGCCGTGACTACGCCGGTAATGGGAACGATTGATCCGATTTCTGAGAATGAGGCTTGCGTGATATCGTTTGTATGCCAGCTTACCGGAAATTCTATAAATGTGTCGCCGTCAATATCATAGGTCATGGAAGAGGTGGGCAGCGTGGGCATTACGTTTGGAGCCGTGCAGAGAGAAAATCCCTGTACACCGGCGATTTCATTATATACATGTACGTTAATGGACAGATGATGTTCCGTATCCTGATCTGTGAAGGAACCGGTGATCGTAAAATCGCCTTTTTGACTAAGCTTACCGGTATCGTAGGAATTCCAGGAAGCGTCAAAGGTTTTCTTTGTGCCGTCTGTATAAACGGCGGATATTGTTTTTGGCAGAGCCTCTGTAATATCCGGCGTGCCGACCGGAACATAGCAATGTCTTTTTAAGGTATAGCTTTCAAGCTGATTGGAGGATGCATCAGTAACGGTTTTGGTCTTTACGGTAACAGAAGAGGAAGTAAGACCGGAGGATTCCGCAGTTACGGTGAAACTGCCGCTTTCTTTTGTGGAACGCACGATGACAAGCGCTTTGCCGCCGTAAGCTTTGATCGATGCGGATGTACTGCCAAATAAAACGGAGGACTGCTGATATTTATCCCTGGTCGCCTGGTCTCCGTTATCCACACCAAGAATTTCCCCATTGCCGGTGAGAGAAAAGCGGATGGTGTTGTCTGCAGTGGTTTTCAAATTTCCGTCTGCATCTGTGACGTCTACCGTAATGTAGGAAAGACTGCTTCCGTCTGCATAGATCTCAGATTTGTCTGAGGATGCGGAAAGTTTGCTGACGCTACCCGGCGTGGTGATGGATTTGGTTCCAATGCATTGTTCTGTGATTTCGGTATTTCCGTCATACGCTTTTGCAAAAATAGTTCCGTTTGAAAAACTGACCATAAATTTTGAATATTGGCTTGCGGCGTCAGTTCCATTGACTGCCGTGCAGAGGGAACTGTTTTCTGTGGCTGTGGAATATGTATAATATTTATGACCGGCGTTTGTCGTATTGACGGTTCGGGTGGCTGTTGCGAGTTTTGTCGTCGTATTTCCGACTGTGCGGTACAATTCCACTTTGGGAGCATTGCTGTAAATGACAACGGGGGTTTTGCCGCCAGCAGACATCATATTCGCGGAGTCCCATGCAGTGACCAGATGAAGGGTTGGAGAAGTTTTATCCTGATTCCATTGGCTGCGGTATAAATAATAACTGTCTTTTGGGAAACCGGTAGTTTCCACGATTCCGAAATAACTGCTGTTCGGCACACAGCCGCGTCCGTAATCGCCGGATGTAGTGCCGTTCCATGGAGTGGGTTCCCCAATGTAGTCAAAACCGGTCCATACAAACTGGCCTGCCACATAGTCAAATCGTATCGTATCCCACATGGAAGCCTGGGCCGTTTTACCCCAGCTGACGGCAGAGGTGTCGTAAGAGGTCAGATGATAGCCGTATTGGGAAGCGTAGGTGCTTGCATTGGAATGGCCGTGCAGATCTGTTTTGTACATGCTGCGGCTGTTTATGGCGGAAGCCGTTTCCGAAGCGATAATGCAGCCAAATATATTATGGAGTGTGGATAAATCATTTGCAGAGGCATAATTATATCCGGGGATGCCGACCTGATCCACTGCCCTAGATACCTGATACATTTCTCCGCTTGTGGTTCTTTCATTGCTGCCGTTGGTGATCGTATGGGAAGTGTCGATCTCCTGCGTCCAGGAAATCAGTGTGTTGACGGTTGTTGAAAAGGCAGTGCCGCCCGCCGCATCCTGCTGGACCTCATTGCCCAGTGACCACATAATCAAAGAAGGCTCATTGCGGTCCCGTTTGACCGTGGATCTCAATGTAAATTTAGCCCAGGGCATAGAACTGCTGCCGCCTAAGATCTGATTATCCTGTGTGATATTTGTGTAAAAATAGCGGCCGAAGTCATTACTGTTGCTGTTTTTGGAGCGGTCCCAGCCGTCAAAAAATTCTTCAATGACTAACAGGCCAAGCTGATTGCAGATTTCGAGAAACTGTTTGTCGCCCGGGTTATGGGTAATGCGGATTGCATTGGTTCCCATTTCTTTCATAATGGAAAGCTGACGGTACATGGCGTCATAATATGCCGCAGAACCCAATGCGCCCTGATCGTGATGCATACAGACTCCGTTTAACTTGATATTTTTGCCGTTTAAAGAAAATCCGTTTGTGTCATCAAATTCATACCAACGGAATCCAAAATCGGTGTCATATGTGTCGACGACCGTATTGTCGATCAAAACCTCAGTGCGGACAAAGTAAGTGTTTTCCGGTGTGTCTATGGACCATAAGTCCGGATTATTGACGGTAAGGCTGCTTTCTGCGGATACAGTTTGACCGGCAGGAACAGTGATGTTTGTGGAAACAGGAGAGGACGCAGCTGTTTCGTCTGCCTGATAAACCGTGTTTCGCACTGTAACAGACGCGCCGGCAGCAGTGTCATTGACGATATCTGCTTTTATCGTTACATTACCGCTGCTTGGATAGGTTGTTTTCAGATTCGGCGTTGTAATTGCAGTGCCGTCAACATCCACATGCACAGGATCAGTGACAATCAAGGTAACGTCACGGTAAATGCCGCTTCCGGAATACCAGCGGCTGGTCGGAATATTGTTTACGGCTTTTACTGCAATTACATTTTCCGTTATATCGTCGCAGATAAGATATTCGCTGATGTCAAAAGAAAAAGAAGTGTAACCGTAATGGTGTTCTCCCAGTTTTGTGCCGTTTACATAAACGTAAGCGTCACTGTAGACGCCGTCAAAATTCAGTACAATGGATTTGTTCTGAAAGCTGTCCGGCAGGGAAAATTTTTTGCGGTACCATCCGGTTCCGCCCGGCAGAAAACCGCTTTCCGCTTCACCGTTGGAAGTGAAGTTCTGAAAAATACTGAAATCATGAGGCAGAGAGATATCTGTCCAGGAAGAATCCTCAAAGTTTACATTTTGAGCGGTGGAAGAGTCTCCAAGATAAAATTTCCAGCCTTCATTGAAGTTGGAAGAACGCTCTTCACTCACGGCGCTTTTTACCGGTATGGTTTCTTCGGCCGACCAGCTGATGGAATCTGTTTCAGCGGCCTGCATGCGTTCAGCCGGAAATGAGGGAACGCAAAGAGAAACTGTCAGCAGGACAGCCAGCAATTTGCTAAAGCTTTGTTTCATCAATTTTTTAACCTCCTATAAATCATTTTCATTAGATTGAACAAAAATTCATATTAATTATAGCATGTTTTTGGTAAAATGGCTATATGTGGGGAAAATTTAATATCGTAAACTTGGTATCAGAATAATGGGCGATTTTAAGTAATAAGTCCTGATTATGCTACACTGACTATAACTTAAAAAATATGGTTATGGATTACAGACTGGAGGTGAAAATATGCCAAATGGTGCAGAAATTGACGAACTGAAAGAATAAAAACAACCGGCTGACCATTTATTTGGTCAGCCGGTTGTGCCGTTGCGCGCCTTGCGGCAAAAGTTTCTGATATATCAGATCAGCGCAGTTTTGGATTTTTCAAACCTGCTTTCGTCAGTTTTTTCTTAAACGCGGTTAATTTCTTGCCCTTCAACTTCTTCGTGCCTTTCACCGTAATGCCGGATTTTGCTTTCTTAAATGCGCCTTTTCCAATCGTTACGGCAGTTTCCTGGAACGTGACGGTTTTCAGTTTTTTACAATTGGCAAATGCAGCTTTGCCGATATTAGTTACATATTTTCCTAATTTGACGGTTTTCAATTTTGTTGCACCCTTGAAAACATTTGCATTAATTTGCACTACGTTGCAGGATACATTTTTGATGGTCACAGTATTCTGAATTGTGATCTTGGTCGCTTTTTTGTTTGTCAGCCTTACTGCGGCAACTGTTTTCTTCGCCGGATCCAATACCTGATATTCTACGTTGCTGACAGTGATTTTGTCAGAAACAGTCAGGTCGTTTTTGTTATTATTGCCCGATATAGTCTTCAGATTGTTTTTCAGAGTATCTAATTGTTTTAATTTTGCCTGAAGCTCAGATTCTGACAGCTGTCCCATCTGGCTCTCAATCTGTGCAATCAGAGATTTTAACGCATTATAGCTTTCTGCTGTATAAAGGGAGCTGTCAAGTCCTTTATATTCCTCTAATTTGGCCTGCAGCTTGTCAGCGCTTTCTACTGTAGGAACATCTGTAAGTTTTAAAGTATATGTTTTGCTATCGCTGCCGTCTTCCGAAAGGGCATATACTTTTATGACAGACGGATCATCCTGCGTGATAAATGTAAGAGCGGCATTATTGGTGTTCTTGAAATTAATCTGGCTGGCAAATCCCGCGTATACCGTCTGCTCCCTGCCTTCTTCTAATGGGATTTCATTTGCTCCATCCATGATAGAGAGTGCGGCAGAAGTTTTCGGATAGTAGGAATAAGTAGTTCCAATGACCTCTACTTCATTTAAGCCGATAAAGGAATTAGCCGGCTGTGTAAAGGTAATACATAGCGCCTGAGGATTAATGCTTTTTTCTAATTTGTAGCTTTTGCCTGTTGTATTTGTTGTATTGCTGAAATCTTCAACGTCTGTAGGGTCGGAATATTTAATTTCTTCCCATTCGTTGGAATCAAGCCAACGTGTGTCTTCGTTGTAGTTAGAGTTTAAAGCATACTCAAATTTTACATTTGTAGGAAAGGCGGATGTTTCAGTGTCTTCCTTATAGAAAAACAGATTAATCTGATCAATCAGAGTAGCTGTTGCCCAGTCCATAGCAATGGAAATGTCATCCCGCTCTTCCTGCGGAAGAGTTTTTGACCAGGTAGTCCACCGTTCGCTGCTTTCATCTTGTGTAGCGGAACGTTTGCCGTTCGTAATAGAATTCAGAGAATCCCCGTAAGTACCGTTTTCAACCAGATGATCCCGCATCAAAGCAACGTTGGACTGCTGTGGATCTTCGCCCTCTGCGACACGTATGTTTACTGTGGTTGCATATGTTTGGTTTAAAACAGCAACCGTTCCGGGAACGGATACGATATCGCCGCTGTTTGAAAGAGAAGCTCTTGTCAGCTTACTGGTATCCCAGGTGATCGGAAATTCTGCAAAATCACTTCCGTCTGTATAGTAAACCATAGCAGAGGCCGGAAGGGAAGGGATTACAGTCGGCTGTGTATAAAGTGAAAAGCCCTGAACACCTCCGATTGGATCGTATACGTGAGCGGTAACAGAGACTGTAAAACTCTGGTCATTGTAGCTGAAAGATCCGGTGATCTGCAGAGTTCCTTTCTGTGATAATTTTGATGCGTCATAAGGATTCCAGGTAACCGGAATGTCTATGGTGGAGTTGTTGGTTAAACCTGCCTTTATTGTTTGCGGCAAGTCAATGCCTGCAGAACCTGTGGGAACATAGCAGTGCCTTGACAGGTTATAGTATGTAAGCTGCGGCGAGCCGGAGCTTTCTGCTGTTGTTGTTACTGTGACAGAAGAGCTTTCCAGACCTTCGGATTCTGCTGTTAAAGTAAAGTTTCCGGCCTGTTTTGTAGAACGTACAATAACCAAAGCTTTTCCGGAAAATGCATTGATGTTTGCGGAGGTGCTGCTTGTCAATACAGATGTCTGCTGATATTTTTTTACAGTTGCCTGATCGCCGTTGTCTACGCCTACGATCTCTCCGTTGCCGGTCAGTGTGAAATTGATTTTGTTGGCAGCGGTTGTTTTGAAATTGCCGTCTGCATCTGTTACATCAACTGTAATATAGGAAAGACTGCTGCCGTCGGCAGTGATGGTGTCTTTGTCCTGATCTGTATATGCAGATAATTTTGCGGCTTTGCCGGGGGTGGTTATAGAAGTATTGCCGGTGCAGCTTTCTGTAATTTCCTTTCCGTTTTCATCAAATGCCTTTGCTGATATTGTTCCGGATTCAAACGCCACATTAAATACAGAATATAAAGAGGTGGAGCCAGAACCGGAGCTTGTAGTACAAATGTCAGAATTGTTGCTTTCCGTTGTATATTCGTAATGTACATGACCTGCAGCGGTTGTTGTGCCGGAAAGAGCCTTACGGGTAGCTGTACCGATTTTTTCATCGTCGCGGTATAGTTCTACTTTTGCTGCATTGGAATAGATCCATACAGGGGTTTTTCCATTATTGTTAATCATATTGTCCGGGTCCCAGGCGGTTACCAGATGCAGGGTGTTTGATTTTTGATTCCACTGGCTGCGATAGAGATAGAAATTATCTTTCGGGAAACCGGTAGTTTCAACAATGCCGAAATAGCTGCTGTTGGGTATTGCGCCGCGGCCTTGGTCGCCTCTTCCGGTGCCGTTCCATGGAGTAGGCTCTCCAATGTAGTCAAAACCGGTCCAAACGCATTCTCCGGCAATCCAGTCGTTGGTTAAAGTAGGATACATGGAATCATGTACGGTTTTTCCCCATCCTACAGCAGAGGTATCGTAAGAGGTCAGGTGGTATTTGCCGTCGGCATTTGCCTGGCTCCCCTGTGTGGTATAGATTCCGCGGCTGTTATTTGGAGAAACTGTTTCGCTCCAGAGCATAACCGGATATCTGCTGTGCAAAGACTGCATTTCGTTAAGATTGCCGTAATTGTATCCGGGAACGCCGCCGTCTTCGTATATTTTCTGATTTACAGGGGCGACGATATCAGACAAGTCTCTTCTGTTTGAGCCGGAAGTCGGTAAGTGTGCAGTATCTACATCTTTGATCCACTGAATTAATTTGTCAGCAGTAGCAGCCCAGGTATAGTTGTTTCCGGCGCCTTCTGAAATTTCATTTCCCAAAGACCACAGAATAATAGAAACATCGTTTCTGTCGCGTTTTACCATGGATTTTATAGCAAATTCCGCCCAGGTCATAGAAGCATTTCCGCCGATGATTTGATTGGAATCTGTGAGGTTTTGATCAAAATACTGGGAGAAGTCATAGGAGTTGCCGTTTTTGGGGATTCCCCATCCGTCAAAGGCTTCTTCAATGACCAAAAGACCCAGTTCGTTGCAGATATCTACCAATACTTCCGCAGCGGGATTATGGGTGACGCGGATGGTATTTACGCCCATGTCCTTCATGATCGTCATTTGGCGGTAAATTGCGTCATGGTAGGCAGCAGAGCCGAGAGCTCCCTGGTCGTGGTGCATGCAGACGCCGTTGATTTTTACATAATCTCCGTTTAACTTAAAGCCTTCATCGTCTACAAATTCATACCATTTAAAACCGAACTCGGTATTGTAGGTGTCGATGACATCGGAACCATTGAGGATCTCTGTCTTTACATAATACAGGTTTGGTGTATCCAGAGACCAGAGTTTCGGGCTGGATACAGAAATTTCAGATTTTACAGACGCTGTTCCATCCGAAGGCACAGATAGTTGCTGAGTGTCAGAACCTACGGATTCAGAACTGCCTTTTTCGTAAATGGTATTGCGGACAGTTACAGCTGCAGAGGCGTTGCTGTCGTTTTGCACATCTACTGCTATGTTCACAGTAGCGGAAGAACCATTGTTCTCTGCAAGATCCGGAGTGGTTACGTAAGTGCCGTTTTTGGCAACATGAACCGGCTCCGTAATAACTAAGGTAACGTCTCGGTAAATACCGCTTCCGGAGTACCAGCGGCTGCTGGGGATCTGATTTTCTACTTTTACGGCAATCAGGTTTTCGGAAGAGCCGTCGCAGATCAGTTTTTCAGTGATGTCAAATGCAAAAGATGTATAGCCGTAATGGTGTTCTCCAATGAGTTCGCCATTGACATAAACGTATGCGTCTTTGTAGGCACCGTCAAAGTTTAAAACAATAGATTTTCCGTCCAGATTTTCCGGCATACTGAAGGATTTGCGGTACCATCCGGTTCCGCCGGGCAAAAAGCCGCTTTCTGCTTCGCCGTTTGGAGTAAAATCCTGGAAAATGCTGAAATCATGGGGCAGACTGATGTTGCTCCATTCTGAATCATTAAAATCCTTCTGGAATGCAGTTGAGGAATCACCAAGGTTAAATTTCCAACCGCTGTTGAAATTAACGGTTCGCTCTGTTGTATCAATGACACTGACTGGAACAGTTTCTTCCTCTACCCAGAAAACGCTGTCTGTATTTGCAGCGTTTGTGATTGTTGCTGGAAATGCTGGGATGCACAAAGCAGCTGCGAGAGTAGCTGCCAGCAATTTTCTGAAACGTCGTTTCATAAATATCCTCCTAATATTAATATTATTCAGCCGCATGCGGCTGCATGGTTAATATGGTTCTGTATGGGATACACAGATAATATCCTATTATCCTTCCATAATTGCTGCGTATTTTCTATTCGTTTCGCAGCGATTATTCTTTATTTATTCATACCTCCTTCTTACTGGCTGTCTTATGAAATATCATTCAGTTAATGCCCTTGGAATATGCATATTTCGTTATGAACATTGCATGAAGGAATACACTCTGATATTTCCTGACCAGATCTTTTTTGTGTATAATTCCAAAAGCACTGTCTTTATTCTAACATTTTTTATGTAAAATAGCCATACTAAAACGCGAATTTTTATCGTTATTAGTAACTTTTCAGATTTCAGTCTCGTAGTTTGTGGGATATATAAGAAACAATGTTTTAGGAAACTTTTGGCGGTTGTATTATCGGCTGCAATGTGTCTGCCAATGTTGCAGACAGAAACAGTGAAAGCAGATATAAGACAGTAATCATTACCTTTTGTGATAGAACCAAGGGCGGAAAATTTACATTAGTTACCATTGGGGGAGAATATTGGCAGCTATGAGTCAGAAGGCAAAACTGTAACGAATCGTTACCGGAAATCAGTAAAAATCAGTAAAAATTCCACTGAGCATTTGCAACATATAGAATTTAATGTTACAATAAATTTCTACTCGCTAAAATGATAAAATTTGAATAAAAACAGAAAGGAATGTTTATGTTAAACAGCAGACAGAGAGCATATCTGATGAGTATGGCAAGCCACATTACGCCGATTTTTCAGATTGGAAAGGCCAGTTTGACGCCGGAAATTGTTACAGCAGTGGATTTGGCGCTGGAGAAAAGAGAATTGATCAAGATATCGGTATTGAAGAATTGTTTTGATGATCCCCGTGAAATTGCAGATATGATGGCAGAGAGGACAAAATCGCAGGTAGTGCATGTGATTGGCAAAAAAATAATACTTTTCCGGCCTTCCAAAAAGAAACCGGTGATTGAACTGCCCCGATAAGAATAAGTGCTTTGCAGGGACAAGGTTTTGCAATTTTCATAAAGGAGCAGTCAGGGCATGAATGCATTACAGTCAAAAAAATTAGGTATTTTGGGAGGAACCTTTGATCCGATTCACTATGGGCATCTGCTGATTGCGCAAAGTGCATTGGAAGAATTTGATCTGGATCAGATTCTTTTTGTACCGACTGGGAAATCTCCTCATAAATCATCCGCGCAGGTTACAGATTCAAGAATCCGTTGTGAAATGGTTGAGCTTGCAATTAAAGATAATTCCCGATTTGCACTTTCTTATATAGAGGCAGAAAGCAGTCAGGTGAATTACACCTATCGGACGCTTCAGAAGATTCATAGAGAAAAAGAGAATTTCCATTTGTATTTTATTATGGGAGAGGATTCGCTGGATGATTTTCCGGAATGGAAGAACCCGGGGGAAATCTGCAGACAGGCATCTTTATTGGTGGCGGTGAGAAATGAAACAGGCAGTGAAATCCAATCTAAAATAGCACAGATGAACCGTTTTTTTTCTGCAGATATGCATATGCTGCATGCGCCTAATTTTTCCGTATCTTCCAGAGAAATCAGAGAATGGATTAAAATCGGAAAAAGCATTCGTTATATGCTGCCGGAACAGGTAGAAACTTTCATCAGGCGGAATTCTTTATATACAAAATAGGAGGTATTTATGACAGAAACGTTAAAAGATATTTCCAAAAAACTGAAGAAGGAGCTGGATAAAGCCCGTTATCAGCATACGCTGGGGGTTATGTATACGGCTTCCTGTCTGGCAATGCGGTATGAATATGATATGCAGAAGGCCATGTTGGCGGGATTGCTGCATGATTGTGCAAAATGCATTCCGGGGGAGAAGCAAATTCATCTCTGTAAGAAGAATCATATTGATATCCGAAAGGTAGAAGAAGAAAATCCATTTTTGCTGCATGCAAAACTGGGAGCATTTTTTGCAGAAACGAAATATGGGGTTAAAGACAAAAATGTTCTTCATGCGATTCAGGTACATACCACAGGGGAGCCTGGAATGAATCTTTTGGATAAAATTATTTTTGTTTCTGATTACATAGAGCCAAATCGGGATAAGGCGCCGAATCTGCCGCAGATACGGGCGCTTGCATTTGAAAATATAGATCAGGCGGTGGTCAGAATTTTACATGATACCATACATTTTCTGAATCAGAAACGAGGATCTATTGACCATAAGACGCATGATACATATGAATATTATAAAAACAGCTAAGGAGAATAAATTATGGAAGCAAGAGAAGCAGCAAAAATTGCATGCATGGCATTGGAGGACAAGAAAGCAAAAGATGTGAAAGCAATCGACATCAGAGATATTTCTGTGATTGCGGATTATTTTGTGCTGGCAGACGGCGAAAATCAGAATCAACTGCAGGCGATGCAGGATGCAGTTGATGAGGCGCTGACAAAAGCAGGAATGTGTGCAAAACAGATTGAAGGCAACCGAAATTCTACATGGATACTTATGGATTATGGAGATATTATTGTTCATATTTTTTCAAAAGAAGATCGGTTGTTTTATGATTTGGAACGTATCTGGACAGACGGCGTCATGATAGATCCAAAGGATTTATAAGATACGGCTTTTTTATATGCTCCCTTTTAAGAAGACAAGGAAAAGAATTTGAACTTGCTGCTTAGAAGGGAGCATTTTTATGTTTAAAATGAAACCGGAAGAAACTGTAATTGAAACATGCAATTGTTTCTGCAAATCATCATAGAAAAATTCTAGTTGAAGAAACGGAATACGCCGAATACAATCCCAAGAACGGATACATCGTCTACGATGATCGGGTCCATGTGGTCATTCTCAGGCTGAAGTCTGTAATAGCCGTTTTCTTTGTAAAATGTCTTGACAGTAGCAGAATCATCTACCAGTGCAACTACCATATCTCCATTAGCGGCAGTGGTCTGCTGTCTGACAAGAATATTGTCTCCGTCGAAAATGCCGGCATTGATCATGCTGTCTCCCTTGACATGGAGCATGAATACGTCCTGATTCGGCATGAATTCCGCCGGAATCGGAAAATAATTCTCGATATTTTCTGTAGCCAGAATCGGCATGCCGGCAGCGACATTTCCTAAAACCGGAACATTCACCATTTCACGTCGTGTTAAATTAAATGTGTCATCTAATATCTCAATGGCTCTTGGCTTAGTGGGATCTTTACGGATATATCCATTCTTCTCAAGGGTCTCTAAATGAGCATGAACAGATGAAGTAGATTTCAAATGAACGGCTTCACAGATTTCACGGACAGCGGGAGGATAGCCTTTTTTTAAAATTTGTTCTTTGATGTATTTCAGAATTTCTTCCTGCTTTGCAGTGATTTTCCCATATGACATAAGTAGAACCTCCTGTACTTAAATTTATTATTTGATAACATCATAACACATTTATCAGGAAAAAGCAAACAAATATTCCGAAAATTTGTTCGGAAAAGGTATTGACAAACGTTCGTTCTAAGAATATAATAATGTCAAACAAATGTTCCGAACTTGTATTTGGAGAAAAGGAGGAAGGCTATGTTCAGAAGGATGTATGGGGGATTATCAGAGAAATTGCCGAGACAGGCGATTGTGGCTGCAGCGTTGGTTTTTGCGGTTGTTATCATAGCAGGAGGAAGTATATCAGGATTTGCAAGAGGAAGAAAGGAAGAAGATGTTTCCTATAAATATTATACCAGCATCAGAGTGGAGAAGGGAGATACTCTTTGGAGTATTGCCCTTGACCATATGACGCCGGAGTATAAACATATTGAAGAATATATCAGGGAAGTGCGCAGTTTGAATCATTTATATGGAGATGATATTCATGCAGGGGCATATCTGACGCTGCCTAAGTATCGTTCTTATACAACGGTACAGAACTGGTAGTTACCGTTCACGCCCATGTTGTTCACAGTAACGAATCCGGCCTATTTAAAGCTGCCTTACGGCAAGAGGCCGGATTCCGGCCCCAGTACTGTACTGGCCTGTGACCGTGCAGCGCAGTGCACGGTCCAGGAGTGAACAATAACCAGAACTTTGCATTTTCAAACACGTTCCAGGTGGGAACCCTTGTCAATTCGCGCAAAAAGACGTATACTTAAATAGTCCAAAACAGCGGCATAAAGATGCTGCGGCAGTATAACAGGAGGTATGGTATATGGATATTCCTGGATTATCAATGGCGTTGGCGCAGACAAAGGTTCAGAGTGATTTCAGTGTAGCAATGCTGAGCAAAGCAATGGATCTTGGCGAGACGCTGGGAACCGGCATGGTAGAGATGCTGGATGCAGCTGCAATGGAAAATTCTCTGACACCGCATATCGGTGGCAACATCGATATCAGAGTGTAGGAGATTAGAGCGTGTTTGAACATTCATTCCGCTTGGAAAAAGTTATTTTCAAATACGCTCTGGCAGCAAAATTGCGGATAGAAGAGATATGTCTATCCGCAATTTTTAGAAGTGGGATAAATTTAGAGGGAAGAGGATGAGAGAAAATGCAAAAGACGGCTTATTATAGATTAGAAAATGAAACGCAAAGAGAATTCTCTGCCGGGATAAAAGAAATCTGTCAGGAGGGATTGGTGTTGGAGATAGGATACTTAAAGGAATATGTGATCTATCTGAATTGCTGTAGGAATGGAGCATTATCAGAGGAGCAGGAGAGGTCCGATGTATCAGATCTTGTATATGATCAGGTATTGGAATATCTGAATGGAAAAAGACGGATATTTGATTTCCCTTATCAGATGATTGGAAGCGAATTTCAAAAAAGAGTCTGGCAAAAACTCTGCGAGATTCCTTATGGAGAGACGAGAACCTACAAGGAGATAGCAGAAGCTTTGGGTAAGCCTTCTGCCGGCAGGGCAGTAGGAATGGCCTGCAGTAAGAATCCCATTTGGATTGCCGTGCCCTGCCATAGAGTGATCGGTGCAGACGGCAGTCTGACCGGATATGCCGGAGGAATTGATATGAAAAGGGCATTGCTTCAACTGGAGCAGGAGACGGCTGCTTATAAATAGGCGCATATTTGTTCAGTTGCCTGCTTTTGTTTTTCAGTGTCTTTGCAGAACATTTTGACAGAGATGTCTATAGCAGCGGGAGTGATATGTTTGCTTTGTTTCAGAAAGGAAATGTCATCTTTCGTATATGTATCTGAAAGAAAGCGGCATATGACAGTGTTGAGGGAATGAAAGTGCCTGATCAGACTGTTATAATCCCGGAGATTGTCTAATATACACTGATGATATAATTCATCTTCAAAGCTGCTGGTTGAAATGATCTGCATGCAGAGGCGGAGCTCTCCGGTGATATCGGAGGCTTCCATAAGTACATCCGGCCGTTTTTGATAACATTCTAAGAAGAAAGTTCCAGCTGATGTATAATCTCTTTTTTCAAAAAAGCCGGCCAGTTGTTTCTTTAATTTATTTGTCTCGTATTTTTCTCCGATCATACCTACTTTGCATTCACAGACATGCAGTTTGTGATAGCAGATCCAGACAGTCTGCAGAAATTCCGATAAAAATCCAAACAGACGCTTTTCATAATCGTTATATCCGGTGAAATCTGTGTGTTTTTGTACTTCAAAGAGAATATCAAACAGCCAGGCGCAGTATCGGTCGTATTCTTTTTTGGAAGTGATCAGAATATTTCCGAAATAAGTATGGGGGCCATGTACTAAAGTATCAAAAGTATCCGTGTATTCCGGATATTTTTCTTTTAGGACTTTGCCTGTCAGGATCAGATCTTTTCTATGATGATTTTCGCCGAAACCCTGATAATAAGAGCAGGTTAATGTCAGTAATTTTGTTGTGATCATATCATATTCTCTGAAAAGTTTTTCCAGCTGGAATTCGGTAAAAAGAGAACCTTCTTCATTGATCAGATATCGTCTGTAGTGACAGATGCCGATATAATCAGATGAGTGATAGTTTTTCCAGAGCCAGTACATGCCGGTCAATTCACAAAAATAAGGATTATCCGATGAAATGGAATCTCCTGTATCATCTCCTAGAAAACCAAGATCCGGGGCATTGGCGCGTCCTACCTGAAGGGGAACGTAGATGGGATCGGCTGGAGGGGTAAACGGTTTGTGCGTCATGATGAATAGTTTGATTGACATGGTATATCCTTTCTTCTGTCTGTAGAGTTTCTCAGGTCCGCAAGGCAGGATTTGATTTATATGATTTAGATATAACATATTCCGGAGCGGGATTCAACATTTTCTCTTAAATAAAACGTTCCTGTGGAATTTTAGCGGCTATTTACGGATGGAAATACAAACTGCCTGCTTTGTAAGAAGGGATTCAGAAGGAGGGAAAGATTTTGCAAGTTGCTGGTCATAGAGCATACGGTTGTGAGAAAAAGACGGAGGTTTGAACATGAAACATATTTTTGTAGTGGAAGATGACAAAGCATTGTGCAATGGCATCTGCATGGCTTTAAAATCAGAAGAGCTTGTATTTCTGCCCTGTGAGACAATTGCAGAGGCGAAAAGAAAATTAGCGGAACATGCTTGTGAACTTATGATTTTGGATATTAATCTTCCGGATGGAAACGGGCTGGACTTTTTAGCAGAAGTCCGGAAAGAGTCTGCATTTCCGGTGATATTGCTGACGGCCAATGATATGGAGACAGATATTGTGGCAGGATTGGAATCCGGTGCAGATGATTATGTGACCAAACCCTTCAGTCTTGCAGTATTGAGGGCTAGAGTCAATGCAAGACTGCGTCAGCAGAAAAGCGAGCAGGAAAAAGTGATTCGGATTGATCATTTTTCTTTTGATTTCCATCAAATGAAATTTTGGAAGGAAGATTTTGAACTGGAATTTAGCAAAACAGAACAGAAACTTTTAAAGCTTTTGGTAAATAATCCGGGGATTACACTGGAACGCGGCGTGCTTTCAGACCGGATCTGGGGAAATGGTGCAGATTTTGTAGACGAAAATGCATTGTCTGTGGCGGTTAAGAGGCTGCGGGACAAGCTGGAAGAAAATCCGGCTAAGCCGAAGTATATTAAAACAGTTTACGGGATTGGCTATGTTTGGGCGGTGAAACAGGATGTATGATATCTCTTTTGTGGAAATTGCTGCAGCTGTGCTATGTCTGCTCTCCGTGCTATTCGTTTGCTGCAAAAGATACGAAATGCGCCAGACTATGGAACGCATGAGTCAGATGATCCGAAAAGCAGAAGAGGGTGCATTTCAGGAAGAAATGTATGATGAGAGTATGATTTCTGCTTTGGAAACGAGACTTGCGAATTATCTGGCGTCCGCAAGGGTGACAGAGCAAAAGCTTGCAGAAGAAAAAAATAAAGTGAAAGAACTGATTGCAGATATTTCCCATCAGACAAAAACACCTGTTGCCAATATTTTGCTTTATGCCCAATTATTAAAGGAAAAAGAATTGACCCAAGAAGCATTTGACTATGCGGAAGAAGTCAATCATCAGGCAGAAAAACTAAGATTTTTGATTGATACCCTGGTAAAAACCTCACGTTTGGAAAATGGTGTTTTTGTGCTGCATCCGAAGAAAAATCCGGTATCTCTGATGTTGAAAGAAACAATAGATCAAATTGGGCCAAAGGCAAAGGAAAAAAATATTACAGTGGAATTTGCGCCAAGGGAGTTATATGCTGTTTTTGATCGGAAGTGGACAGAAGAGGCAATCGGCAATATCCTGGATAATGCGGTGAAATATACGTCGGAAGACGGAAAAATCCGGATTGATGTTCTGGATACAGAATTGTTTGTACGGATTGATATTTCAGATACGGGAATCGGAATACCGGAAGAGGAAACTGCGAAAATTTTTCAGAGATTTTATCGTTCTCGGACCGTCAGCGATCAGGATGGAGTTGGGATAGGACTGTATCTGGCAAGAGAGATTATTACAGAAGAAGGGGGATATATGAAAGTAAAGTCACAGGCAGGAAAAGGAAGTGTTTTTTCTGTATACCTTTTGGCAGTCGGGCAGGATTGAAAAGAGATCAATTCTTACAACTCTGTTAGATTTCATTTTGATTCGGAAAGAGTGTGGAAAGATTTTTATGCTATCCTCTGTATTGTAGAAAAGCGATCGGTTGCGAAGTGAACCGAATCGAAAAAATGACTACTGACCAGGAGGTATTTCATTATGACAATCTTAGAAACAACGAATCTGAAAAAAGTATACGGAACAGGAGAAACTGTCGTACATGCCTTAAGGGGTGTAAATTTTAAGGTGGAGAGGGGAGAATTTGTAGCAATAGTGGGAACTTCCGGCAGCGGTAAGTCCACGCTGCTTCATATGCTGGGAGGACTTGACCGGCCTACAGCCGGAGAAGTAACGGTGGATGGAAAATCGATTTTTTCTTTGAAAGATGAAGCGCTTACGATTTTCCGGCGTAGAAAAATCGGTTTTATTTTTCAGAATTATAATTTGGTTCCGGTATTAAATGTTTATGAAAATATTGTGCTTCCCATTCAGCTGGATGGAAATGAGCCGGATGAACATTATGTGAAGCAGATTATTACAACGCTTGGCATTGACGGCAAATTAAATAATCTTCCGAATACCCTTTCCGGAGGACAGCAGCAGAGGGTGGCGATTGCAAGGGCCCTCGCCGCAAAGCCCGCAATCGTTTTGGCAGATGAACCGACGGGAAATTTAGACAGCCGGACGAGTCAGGATGTGATGGGGCTTTTAAAGATCACAAGTCAGAAATTTCAACAGACGATTGTGATGATTACGCACAACGAAGAAATTGCCCAGCTTGCCGATCGGATTATCCGTATTGAAGACGGCTGCATTCTGGGAGGTGAGTAATCATGATTCGTGTAAACAATCAAAAAGTGATCGGCAGGCTTTCCAGAAAAACATTAAAGGCAAACCGATTCCGAAATGGGATGGCTGTATTTGCCATTATGCTTACGACGCTTTTGTTTTCTGCATTATTTACAATTGCCGGGACAATGGTTCGTACTTCAGAAGGAGAAACGTTTCGTCAGGCAGGCGGAGACATGCATGGAACCTTTAAAGATGTAACTCTTGAGGAGAAAGAAATCTTAAAAAAAGATCCGATGATTGTAAAGGCCGGGGAAAGGCTGTTTCTTGGCATGGCAGATGGAGAAGCGTTTCGGAAAGTTCACGGAGAACTGTCCTATATGGATGATGTGTGTGCAGAAGGTTCTTTTTGTCTGCCGAAACAGGGAAGGCTGCCGGAAGAAGGAACGAAAGAAATCGCCTGTGACAGCAGGATTTTGGAATGTCTTGGCATAACGCCCAGGATTGGAGAGCCTGTGACGATCACTTATAATGTGGGAAACGCAAATAAAAAGCAGATTACAGATACATTTACCCTTTGCGGCTGGTGGGATTATGATTTTGCCAACACGGCGAGTATGGCGCTCTTGCCGAAATCCTATGTGAATGAGATTGCAGAAGAATATCCCAGAGAAGATGAATCGGATTTTATCGGAAAGTGGGATTTGAACATTTACTTAAAAAGCAGCATGCACATTGAAGAGGATATGAAACAAATCCTTGCGTCCCACGGCTATCAGACAGAGAATTCTAAAGAGGAGAATTATATCGGAATCGGTGTAAACTGGGGATATGCAGGGGCGCAGATGGCGGCAAATATAGATGCAGGAATGGTATTTACGATTGCCGTGATGCTGGTCTTGATTATATTGACGGGATATTTGATTATTTACAACATATTTCAAATTTCGGTCAGCAGCGATATCCATTCTTACGGATTGCTGAAAACGATCGGTGCCACAGGAAGACAGATCCGGCGTATGATTCGACGGCAGGTATTGCTGTTATCGGCGGTGGGAATACCCTTTGGGATTGTTTTCGGTTATCTGGCAGGCAGGATGCTTGCGCCCATTGCTATTTTATCCATAAATGATCATAGATCAGTTTCTATCGTTACAAGCCCCTGGATCTTTATCGGAGCGGCGGTATTTTCATTGATTACGGTACTGCTGTCCTGCAGAAAGCCAGGCAGGATTGCGGCGAAGGTATCTCCGGTAGAGGCTGTTTCCTATACGGATGTATCTGTAGGTAAAAAACAGATGAAAAGAGGAGTTTCCGGCGGAAAGACGTTCCGAATGGCAATCGCAAATCTGGGAAGGAACAAGAAGAAAACCCTTTTGGTTGTGCTTTCCCTGTCTTTGGCAGTTGTGCTGTTCCAGGGAACCTATCTGTTTGCTTGTGGATTTGATATGGATAAATATTTGGAAAAATTTGTTATATCGGATTTTATTCTGGGGGACGCCACGTATTTTCAAGTCAGCCGGTTGTTTTCCGGCGAAACGGCGTTGCCGGAAGAAGAGATTGAAAGAATACAGGAGGGCGGAGAAATTACCGAATCCGGCCGCATTTACGGATTGTATTCCGAGGCATATGATTTTGTATCGGAAGAGAGATACCGTGGGAAATACGAAGGCGTAATGGATGAAGAAGTGGTGGAAGAAATGGTTGAAGGTGCAATGAAGGATTCCAAAGGGAATTTTGCAGATGAGATCAATTTATATGGTATGGAAGACTTTCCTTTGAGTCAGGTGAAGGTTATTGACGGAGATCTGAAAGATTTGTACGATCCAAACCAAAATGCCATTGCGGCAGTTTATCAGACAGATGATTACAGTCATCCCATCGAAGGGAGTAACTGGGCCAAAACAGGAGACGAAGTTACAATCCGTTATGTGTATGAATGGAAATACCGGAATCCCGATACAGGAGAAAAGATTTCCGAAGAGAAATGGGAGACTTATGACGGAGAGTTTATTGCAGAGCCGGTTCGGTTTGAGGATATCACCTATCGGGTTGCCGCCTGTGTAATGATAAAAAATCCAATGACATTCCGTATGTTCCGAAATGATGATTTTGTTTTAAATGCAGAAGTTTTTATGAGGGACAGCAAGACGGCAGATGTGATGGCATATATGTTTAATACCACAGAAGAAAGCAATGGCTCTATGGATGAATTTTTAAAAAATTATACGGAAAATATCAGTCCTTTGCTGGATTATGAATCCAAAGAGGCTTATTCCAGTGAATTTGAAGGATATCGGAATATGTTTCTTTTGATGGGAGGAGCCCTCAGCTTTGTAATTGGATTAGTGGGAGTCTTAAATTTTCTGAATGCGATACTGACCGGAATACATTCCAGACGGAGAGAGTTTGCCATTCTCCAGTCTATTGGTATGACGAAAAGACAGCTGAAACAGATGTTGATTTGCGAGGGGCTTCTGTATGTTGGTTTTACTGCGGCCCTGTCGCTGATTTTAAGCTTTGCGGCAGGATCTGCACTGGCAAAAATGATAGAGAACCTGATGTGGTTTTTTACCTATCGTTTCCGTGTGCTGCCTCTGCTTTTGGTGATTCCGGTCTTTGTGCTGCTTGGTATTTTACTGCCTCTGCTTAGTTACCGAAATGTGGAGAAACAATCTATTGTGGAGCGGCTGCGGGAGAGTGAGCAGTAATTTGGAATCATAGAAAAACAGGGAGACAGTGACCCGTTATGGATCATTGCCTCCCTGTTTTGGAACTGTCATTTGCCGACAGTTTCCTTTTATAGGCTATGAAACTGTCAGATTAGTCTGGAAACTTTTTCAGATTCTTCTGTGCCGTAGAGAGCATCAGCTTAATCCGGTTCAGCTGGTTGACTTCGCTGGCGCCGGGATCATAATCAATGGCTACAATATTTGCCAGTGGATGCTGTTTGCGCAGTTCTTTGATCACGCCTTTTCCTACGACATGGTTGGGCAGGCAGCCAAAGGGCTGTGTGCAGACGATATTGTTGGTTCCGGTATGGATCAGCTCTAACATTTCTCCCGTTAAGAACCAGCCTTCTCCGGTCTGATTGCCCAGAGATACAATGTCTTTAGCATAGTCCGCAAGCGTAGATATCTTAGCGGGCGGATCAAAGCGACTGCTTTTTTCAAAGGCATTTTTTGCAGCAGATCTTAACCATTCAAAAAATGCAATGCCCAGATTGGCGTTTCTGGCAGCTTTTTTATTTTTTCCAAGATGTTCTACCTGAAAATTCTGATTGTAAAAGGTATAGAGCAAAAAGTCCGTCAAATCAGGAACAACAGCCTCTGCGCCTTCTGCCTCCAGCAATTCTACCAGATAGTTGTTGGCAGTCGGCATGAATTTTACAAGGATTTCACCTACAATGCCGACTTTTGGCTTCCTGACATCTGTCAGAGGCAGGTTGTCAAAATCATGGATGATCTCCCGGCACATCTTTTTGTATTTCCGATGGGATAAAACCTTATCCTGGGATACGAAACCGATGACTTTTTCTTTCCATTTTTCATGGAGGGCATTGGCGGAGCCGGGTACGGCTTCATACGGTCTTGTACGATAGAGACAGCGCATAAAAATATCTCCGAAAATCAGTGCATACAGTCCTCGCTGCAGCAGCGGCAGAGAAATCTTAAATCCCGGATTTTTCTCAAGGCCGCTTAAGTTGATAGAAATAACCGGAACATTCGGATAGCCCGCTTTTTCCAAAGCACGGCGGATAAAGCCGATATAGTTAGAGGCACGGCAGCCTCCCCCTGTCTGGGAAATTAATATAGCAGTTCTTGTCATGTCATATTTGCCGGATAACACGGCGTTCATAATCTGCCCGACGACAATCAAAGACGGATAACAGGCGTCATTGTTGACATATTTCAGGCCGATGTCTACGGAAGTTCGATTGTCATTGCCGAGGACAGAGATATGATAGCCGGAAGCCCGAAAAGCAGGTTCTAACAGCTCAAAATGGATGGGCGACATTTGGGGGCAGAGAATCGTATATTCTCGGCGCATTTCCTCTGTAAATACAACGCGGTTGTAACTGGAAGGAATAATGCTCCGTTTCTGGCCGTTCTGCTTTTTTTCCCGTACACGAATCGCTGCCAGAAGAGAACGGATGCGGATTCGGGCGGCTCCTAAGTTGTTCACTTCGTCAATTTTTAAGCAGGTATAAATTTTGCCGGATTTTGTCAGAATATCACTGACGCAGTCTGTGGTAATAGCATCCAGACCGCAGCCAAAAGAATTCAGCTGTATCAAATCCAGATGCTCCTGGGTTTTTACATATTCGGCAGCAGCATACAGCCTGGAATGGTACATCCATTGATCCATAACGATCAACGGTCGTTCCGGCTGATTTAAATGAGAAATAGAATCCTCTGTCAGCACGGCAAGGCCGTAAGAGGTGATCAGCTCCGGAATGCCGTGATTGATTTCCGAATCCACATGATAGGGGCGTCCCGCGAGGACAATGCCCCGCCGGCCGGTATCTTTCAGATACGCCAATACCTCTTCTCCTTTTTTCTGCATGTCGATTCTTGTGGCTGCAAGTTCTTCCCAGCCGGATTTTACGGCAGAGCGGATCTCTTCTTTTGTTATCTGAAATTCATCAGAAAACGTGTGAATGAGCTGTTCTTCCAGGGCGTTATAATTACCGAAGTTCAGGAAAGGACAAAGAAAGCGGACTTCTCCGGATGTAATGGCGTCTATATTGTTTTTGATATTTTCCGCATAGGAAGTAACAATCGGGCAGTTATAGTGGTTGTTGGAATCCGGAAATTCGTCGCGCTCATAAGGAATGCCCGGATAAAAGATAAAATCTGCCTGTTTTTCAATCAGCCAGGAAACATGGCCGTGAGCCAGCTTTGCCGGATAACATTCGGATTCGCTTGGGATGGAATCAATGCCCATTTCATAAATTTTACGGGAGGATGGGGGAGAGAGCAGTACCCGGAATTTCAGAGCCTTAAAAAATACAGCCCAGAAAGGGTAGTTTTCATACATATTCAAAACCCGGGGAAGTCCCACCGTACCGCGAACGGCCTCTTCTTTGGAAAGAGGCGGATAAGCAAAGATCCGATGATTCTTATAGGCAAACAGATTTGGAATATCGTCTTTTTTCGTTTCTTCTCCCAGCCCCCGTTCACAACGGTTTCCGGTAATATATTTTCTGTCGCCGGAAAAATGGTTGATTGTCAAAAGACAATGATTCGTACATTTCTGGCAGCGTGTCAGCTCGGTTTCAAAGGTCAGGGCATGAATCTGCTCAATGGAAAGCATCGTACTCTGATAATCTGCCTCGTGGCGTTCTCTGGCGATCAGGGCTGCGCCGAAAGCGCCCATGATTCCCGCAATATCAGGGCGGATTACCTGACAGCCGGAAATCTGTTCAAAACTGCGCAGTACGGCGTCATTGTAAAAAGTGCCTCCCTGTACTACGATATTTTCTCCAAGATCTGATGCATCGGACAACTTGATTACCTTAAATAATGCATTTTTGATGACAGAATAAGCAAGGCCGGAGGAAATATCTGCAACCGTCGCCCCTTCTTTCTGCGCCTGCTTGACTTTGGAATTCATAAATACGGTACAGCGCGTTCCCAGGTCAATGGGATTTTTGGCAAACAAAGCCTCTTTGGCAAAATCCTGTACCGAATAATTTAAAGATTTTGCAAAGGTTTCAATAAAAGAACCGCAGCCGGAAGAGCAGGCCTCGTTCAGCTGTACGCTGTCGATGGTCTGGTTCTTGATTTTGATGCATTTCATATCCTGTCCGCCGATATCTAAGATACAGTCTACCGCGGGATTGAAGAATGCTGCCGCATAGTAATGGGCGACGGTTTCTACTTCCCCCTCGTCTAATAAAAGAGCGGCTTTTAACAGCGCTTCGCCGTATCCTGTGGAACAGGAGTGCACGATCTGTGCATCTTTTGGTAAAAGAGTATAAATCTCTTTTAGGGCAGTCAGGGAGGTGGAAAGAGGGCTTCCGTTGTTGTTTCTGTAAAAAGAGTACAAAAGCGAGCCGTCTTCCCCGATTAAAGCAATTTTAGTTGTGGTGGAGCCTGCATCAATTCCGAGATAACAGTTTCCTTTATAAGAGGAAAGATCCGCTGTCTTTACATGGTGATTGGAATGTCTTTCCAAAAACGAATCATAAGCGGCCTCGTTATCAAATAATGGCTCCATACGAGCCACTTCAAACTCCATATGCAGGTTGCCGGAGAGCTTTTCCTGTAACTGCTGCAGAGAGACAGAATGCTCTTCCCTGCAGTTTAAGGCAGAGCCGATAGCGGCGAATAAATGGGAATTTTCCGGTTCTATGGCATGTTCGTCATCCAGCTTCAAAGTACGGATAAACGCTTTTTTTAATTCAGGTAAAAAGTGCAGAGGGCCGCCCAGGAATGCTACATGTCCGCGGATGGGTTTTCCACAGGCAAGTCCGCTGATGGTCTGATTGACCACTGCCTGAAAAATAGAAGCGGAAAGATCTTCTCTTGTGGCGCCTTCATTGATCAGAGGCTGGATGTCTGTTTTGGCAAATACGCCGCAGCGGGCGGCAATGGGATAAATTTCCTGATAGCCTTTGGCAAATTCATTTAATCCGGCAGCGTCGGTTTGAATTAAGGAGGCCATTTGGTCGATAAAAGAACCGGTGCCGCCGGCGCAGATGCCGTTCATTCGCTGTTCTACATTTCTGTTTTCAAAATAAATAATTTTGGCGTCTTCTCCGCCCAGTTCGATTGCAACGTCTGTCTTAGGCGCATAAGTTGAAATCGCGGTGGATACAGCCACAACTTCCTGAACGAAGAGCACATCCAAATGCTTTGCGAGCGTCAGGCCTCCGGAACCTGTAATAACGGGAAAAAGCTCCAGATTACCCAATTTCTCGGAGGCTTTTGTAACGAGATGCAGTAGTGTTTCCCGGATATTGGCAAAATGACGCTTATAATCAGAAAAAAGGATCTGATTGCCGCTGTCCAGGATCGCTATTTTTACAGTGGTAGAGCCAATGTCAATACCAAGCTTATGTAAATTGTTGTTTTGCATATTATCACCTGTTGTTTCTTATTTAATGCGATTTGTTTTTCAAACAAACTGTATTATACGACAGCATACGACAAAAAACAAATAAATTTTTTAGAAAATTTGTGCTAAAATTCCTTAACTGGAAACAGGAACCTATATGGGAAACCGGAATATAATGAGAGTAAGATTCAATTGTGTTATTGGAGTGTATGATGGAATGTAGAGGAATTATTCATGTGGTCGGAGAAGGAGATACGTTATATACCTTAAGCAGAAAATATCATGTGCCTCTGCCGCAGATTATGTATGCAAATCCATTTGTGGATATTTATAATCTTCAGATTGGAGATGAACTTTGTATTCCGGTCTCTTTTCGGGACGAAATGCAGAGGGAGAAAAGGTAGGAAACGATTGGTTGTCGGGAGGTCTGTGGAAACGGATCTCCCGTTTTTCACAATGATACAAGACAAAGTTCCTTCTTCCGATTGACAAAGCATATACAAAAATTTATAATGCTTTTAAAAAGAAAAAGGCGGATATAAAATGAATCATTTATTAAATAAAATGGAGCAAAAGATCGGCAGATATGCCATACCGAATCTGATTTTGTGGTTGTTAGTGGGATATGCAATTGGATATACATTCATGTATCTTGCCCCCGACATACTTACTTATATGACACTGGAACCTTATTATATTATGAAAGGACAGGTTTGGAGGCTGATTACCTGGGTATTGATGCCGCCGGATTCCAGTTTGTTGTTTGCGGTGATTATGATGATGTTTTATTTTCAGCTGGGACAGTCTCTGGAGCGTACATGGGGGACATTCCGGTTCAATGTTTATATTTTCGGCGGAATTATATTTACGGTAATCGGCGCATTTCTTTTGTATGGCATCTTTTATGCGGTCTATGGCGGCCCGGCAGTGGGAATGGGAGCTTATTTTACGACGAATTATATCAACATGGCGATTTTCCTCGCCTTTGCCGTGTGCTATCCGGAAATGCAGGTGCTTTTATACTTTATTATTCCGATTAAGATGAAATGGCTTGCGGGGGTATACGGCGCGCTGATCCTCTTTAGCCTGGTTCAGGAAAACTGGGCGGGCAGAGTGGCGATTATTATGTCTTTTTTGAATTTCCTGGTGTTTTATTTCTCCACCAGAGATTTCAGACGGATTTCCCCAAAGGAAATTCACAGGCGGCAGACCTTTAAGAGCCAGATGCGCCAGTCGGCGCCCCGGGCGGGCGTGACCAAGCATAAATGCGCGGTCTGCGGCAGAACAGAGGTGGATGATCCGAATCTGGAATTTCGTTTCTGCTCCAAATGCGACGGAAATTACGAGTATTGCCAGGATCATTTGTTTACACATCAGCATGTTTATAAGAGCTGATTCGTAAGCGCGTATTCCCAAAGCGCGAAAAGCAACGGAAGGAATGTAACTTTATGAAGAAAACCATCTTGCTGTTTGAATCCAGAGATCTCTGTTATGAGTCCAATCAGTATTTTATGGGGTGTCTGGAAGAGGCTTTTGAACAAATGGGGTATCCGGCAGAGGTTTGTGATTTGTCGATACAAATGGAGGAGAAACTGGAGAGAATTTTAGAAAAACAGGACGAATATCTTGCGGCAGTTGATTTTAATTCCCTTTTGCCAAGGCTGGAATTAGAAGATGGAACGCCTTATCTGAATGCGTTCTGCGTCCCTTTTTTGAACTATCTGGTAGATCATCCTCTTTATCATCATGCAGGGCTGAAACGGAAGTTTTCTTCTTACGGAGTGATTTGTATTGATCTTTGTCACAAACGATATATTGAGAAGTATTATCCCCATATCGAACATGTTTTTTATCTGCCGCTGGGTGGTATGCAGGCAGGTTTACAGAGGCGCTTTGACCAGAAACGGTTAGAGCTCCTTTTTTTGGGAACTTATGAGCCGGAAGAAAAATGGTATCGGGAACTTGAGGAGTATCCGAAAGAATTAAGGGAGGAAGTTTCTGCTCTGATCGAGATGATGCGGGCAGATCCGGAGCTGACGCAGGAGGCTGCGCTGGAACAATATCTGCATGAGCGCGGTGAGAAGCTTTGCCGTGAGGCCTTTGCGAAAAGATTAAATGGAGATTATCTTGCAGACAAATATCTGCGGAATCTGAGAAGAAAAGAAACGGCGCTTGCTGCGGCAAAAGCGGAAACGCCCTTTACCATAGTGGGCCACGGCTGGGAGTCGGCAGCAGAGCTGAACTGCAGCCATATCACAATTCAGAATGGGGTTGGGTTTGCGGCGTCCCTTCAGCTTATGGCGAATGCCAAAATGCTGGTGAATACAACGCCGGGCTTTCACGGAGGACTTCACGACCGGGTATATTCCGCCATGATGAATCATACCCTTTGTTTTACAGAGGCGAGTCAGTTTGCAAAGCAGGCCCTTTCCGATGGAAAAGAGGCAGTTTTATATGACATCAGCCGTCCGGATGCACTGGCAGAAAAAATCAGAATACTGTATGAGCGCCCCAAAGAGATTCAGATAATGACGGATCAGGCGTTTTTAAAAGCAAAAGAACAGCATACCTGGCAGAAGAGGGCAGGGGAAATTATAAATTTTATAGGAAATGATTGACAATTTAAATTAACAGTGTTAATATCTTGCATACGCCAATTATTAACACTGTTAATTATTTTTTTGAAAAACAGGAGGTGAAGAAATTGACAAATGAGGAGAGAGAGTTTCAGGAAATTGTGAATAAGTTCAAAGCGCTGCATATGTCTGCGATCCTGCCCGGAATCAATCAGGGGGATTTTGCAGTGATGAGAGCCATCTGGCAGTGTATGCAGAAGAATCACAGCTCCAAAGTCAGAGTGGCTGAAATTGTAAAATCCATGCATATTCCGGCTCCGGCTGTATCCAGATGTTTTCGGATGTTAGAGGGAAAAGGATACATTGCAAGAAGCGTTGACACAAAAGACAGAAGAAATGTCTGCGTTGAGATGACAGAAGAGGGAAAACGGATTTTTCTGGCGGCAGAAGAGAGCATGAGCTCCTTTGCAGAGGCGGTTTTTGGAAAAATGGGGCGTGAGGATATGCAGAAACTGAATGCCTATCTGAGAAAATTTCTTCATGTATTTCAGCTTGAAATTGAAAAGCGGACAATCAAAAACAGGGAGGAGACGTAAAATATGGTAAAGATTTTTAAAAATATGATCCCTTATTGGCGCACGATGATCATTATTTTACTGTTGCTGATGGTTCAGGCATTTTGTGATCTGTCCCTGCCGCAGTATACATCAGACATTATTGATGTTGGAATTATAAACGGAGGCATATCCCACGTATTGCCTGAGAAAATAACAAAAGAAGAATTTGAAAACGCAAAGGGATTTATGTCAGAAGAAGAGGCGGCTTTATGGGAAGATTCTTATGAACCGGAGACAGACGCCGTCTATGCACGCATTGTACAGGAGGAAGAAAAGCTGGAACAATTGGATGATGAGCTTTTGAGGCCTCTTTTGATGAGATATTATGTGTCAGGCGGCCAGAATATGGAAGACGGCGGATTTGATATTTCCAAGGAAAATATGGAAAAGATCACAGATTCCATAGGAGATCAGATGCTTATGTCCATGGGCATTGCTTATGCGAAGTCCTGCGATAAAGCCGCGGGAATGGATCTGGATGAAGTTCAGACGCGTTATCTCTGGAAATCCGGCGGAAAAATGTTTCTGATGGCGCTGTTGATGCTGGCTGCGTCTGTGGGCGTGGGATTTCTGGCATCCAGAGTCGGCGCGGGGATTGGAAAGAATTTAAGAGGCGCTGTGTTTCAGAGAGTGGTTCAGTTTTCCAATTCCGAAATGGATCGGTTTTCCACGGCGTCTTTGATCACCAGAAGCACCAATGACATCCAACAGATACAGATGGTGTCTGTCATTATGCTGCGGATGCTTTTATATGCCCCCATTATCGGAATCGGCGGTATTTATAAGGTGATGAAGACGGGAGCGAATATGAGCTGGATTATCGCTTTGGCAGTGATTGCCATTATGGGATTTGTATCCCTTTTGATGTCCGTAGCCATGCCGAAATTCAAATCCATGCAGAAACTGGTGGATGCATTGAATCTGGTTTCCAGAGAGATTTTAACAGGCCTTTCAGTAATCCGGGCATTTCGGCGAGAAGATAAAGAAGAAGAGCGGTTTGATGCGGCAAACCGGAATCTGATGAAAACCCAGCTGTTTACCAACAGAGTGATGACTTTTATGTCGCCGGGCATGATGCTTGTGATGTACGGAACGACATTGCTGATCGTGTGGGTGTCTGCCCACAGGATTGATGCCGGAACACTGCAGGTAGGGGCGATGACAGCCTTTATTACTTATGCAATGCAGATTGTCATGTCATTTCTGATGCTGACGATGATGTCGATTATGCTGCCGAGGGCAGGCGTTGCAGCAGAACGTATCGACGAGGTATTAAACACAGAATCTTCGATTCTGGAACCGGAACATCCACGGAAATTAAATGCGCATAAAGGAGTCGTATCTTTTTCTCATGTGAGTTTCCGGTACCCGAATGCCAAAGAAAATGCATTGGAGGATATTGATTTTATTGCGGAACCGGGAAAAGTGACGGCGGTGATCGGAAGCACAGGATGCGGAAAATCCACCATGGTCAACCTGATCCCCCGTTTTTATGACGTGACAGAAGGATGTATTTCCATAGACGGAGAAGATATCCGAAATCTTTCTTTCAAAGAACTTCGGGATGAAATCGGTTTTGTGCCCCAGAAGGGCGTCCTGTTTTCCGGAACAATTGCATCCAATCTGCGTTTTGGAAATTCGTCCGCCAGCGATGCATTGATTCAGGAGGCGGCGGAAATCGCCCAGGCAGCAGACTTTATCCAGGAGAAGAAGGAAGGATACGAAAGCGCCATTGCCCAGGGAGGGAGCAACGTATCCGGCGGTCAGAAACAGCGTCTGGCCATTGCAAGGGCCATTGCGAAACAACCAGGGATATATATTTTCGACGACAGTTTTTCTGCCCTTGATATGAAAACGGATGCAAAATTAAGAAAAGCCCTGGAGCAAAAAGTGAAAAACTCCACGGTGATTATTGTAGCTCAGAGAATCAGTACCATTCTTCATGCAGATCAGATACTGGTGCTGGATGAAGGCAGAATTGTAGGAAAAGGAACCCATGAGAATCTTCTGAAGGAATGCGACGTTTACCTGCAGATTGCCAAATCTCAGTTATCTGCAAAAGAGCTTGGTTTGGAAGAAGGAGAGGTGTGAAAGAATGAGTAATGAAAAATCCGAAAGTTATAAAATGAACCGGCCGAGAAGAGGGCCGGGCGGCATGCACGGCGGCATGATGCCGGGAGAAAAGGCGAAAGATTTCAAAGGTTCTTTTCGGAAACTTCTTTCTTATGTCGGAAGATACAAAATCGCTATTTTTATTGTTATGATTCTTGCAGCCTGTTCCACCGTATTTTCTGTATTGGGGCCGAAGATTATGGGCCGGGCGACTACGGTTTTGTCAGAAGGGCTGATGAGCAAGATTACCGGAACAGGCGGAATTGAGTTTGACCGTATTGCAAAAATTCTGCTGATTACCCTTGCGCTGTATTTGACCAGTTCCTTTCTTTCTTTTTTCCAGGGCTGGGTGATGACAGGGATTACGCAGAAGATATGCTACCGGATGCGAAAAGAAATTTCGGAAAAAATCAACCGTATGCCGATGAAATATTTTGAGAGCAGAACCTATGGAGAGGTGCTGTCCAGAATTACCAATGACGTGGATACCCTTGGCATGGGGCTAAATCAAAGCGTTACCATGATTATTACGTCTCTGGCGACGCTGGTTGGCATATTTGTGATGATGCTGTCTATTTCACCAATGATGACGCTGATTGCGCTGGTTATTCTGCCGGTTTCCGGTATTCTGGTTTCTGTAGTGGTGAAATTTTCTCAGAAATACTTTAAGATGCAGCAGGAATATCTGGGACATATTAACGGGCAGGTAGAAGAAACTTACGGCGGGCACCTGGTCATCAAAGCATTCAACAAAGAAGAAGAAACCATTCAGACATTTCACGAGACGAATCAGGTGCTTTATGAATCCGCATGGAAATCCCAGTTTCTGTCCGGCATGATGCATCCGATTATGGTATTTGTAGGAAATTTAGGCTATGCGGGCGTGGCGATTTCCGGAGGCATTTTAGCGATTCACGGAAAAATCGGAATTGGAGATATTCAGGCGTTTATCCAGTATGTCAGAAACTTCACGCAGCCCATCCAGCAGATTGCCCAGGTAATCAACCAGGTACAGTCAATGACGGCTGCATCGGAACGTGTCTTTGAATTTCTGGAGGAAGAGGAGGAGCTGCAGACAGTGGAACATCCCCGGTCTTTGGAAGGACTGACAGGACGGGTGGACTTTGAGCATGTGCAGTTTGGATACCGGGAAGACCAGACGATCATACATGATTTTTCCGCCAGCGTAAAAGCGGGAGAAAAAATTGCGATTGTAGGGCCGACAGGCGCCGGAAAGACGACGATGGTAAAGCTTTTGATGCGTTTTTATGACGTCAATCAGGGCTGTATCAAAATTGACGGACGTGATATCAGAGAGTTTAACAGAAGAGAACTCAGGGATGCCTTTGGAATGGTATTGCAGGATACCTGGCTGTTTCGGGGCAGCATTATGGAAAACATCCGCTACGGCAAACTGGACGCTACCGATGAAGAAGTGATTGCAGCTGCAAAGGCAGCCCATGCTCATCACTTTATCCAGACGCTTCCGGGCGGTTATGATATGGAGCTAAACGAAGACGCCAGCAACGTGTCCCAGGGGCAGAAACAGCTTTTGACGATTGCCCGTGCGATTTTGGCGGACAATCGGATTCTGATTCTGGATGAGGCGACTTCTTCCGTAGACACCAGAACCGAAATACGAATTCAAAAGGCTATGGACAATTTGATGAGGGGCAGAACCAGTTTTATCATTGCCCACCGGCTTTCCACCATTCGTGATGCAGATTTGATTCTTTTTATGAAAGACGGAGATATTGTAGAGCAGGGAAGCCACAACGAACTGATGAAAAAACAGGGATATTACGCGGAGCTTTACAATTCCCAGTTTGAAGCGGCATCATAAATTGAAAAATACAGGCATAAAATGCAGTAATAGTTCGGATATGGATAAAATCTATGAGACGTATTGTATTGTATTTTTTGCTGATAACAGCCAATCTGCTGGCATTAATTTCCAATGAAATGCCATGCCTGGCCGAAGAAACAGAGACAACCATAAAAGAAAGTGAATTATACGCCCGGTCAGCCGTATTAATGGATGCTGACTCCGGGCGTATTTTGTACCAGAAAGAAGGGGAAACGCCTCTTCCCATGGCCAGTACAACGAAAATCATGACCTGTATCGTTGCTCTGGAAAACGGAGTCTTAGAAGATGAAGTGGAGGTGTCTGCCTATGCGGCGTCTATGCCGGATGTGCAGCTGAACATTCGGGAAGGGGAGCATTATATCTTAAGAGACCTTCTGCATTCCCTGATGTTAGAATCCCATAATGATTCCGCTGTTGCCATTGCAGAGCATATCGGAGGAAGCGTAGAGGGATTTGCCGATCTGATGAACCGGAAAGCAAAAGAAATCGGATGTGAAAATACTTATTTCATTACGCCCAACGGACTGGATGCGGAAAAAGAGATAGAAACGGCGGACGGAGGAAAACAGACGGCGGCGCATTCCACTACGGCGGCGGATTTAGCCCGGATTATGAGCTACTGTATCAAGCGTTCGCCCAAAAAAGAGGATTTTCTGGATATTACCAGAACGGCATCCTACAGTTTTTCCAATCTGGAGGGGAGCCGCAGTTTTTCCTGCAGCAACCATAATGTCTTTTTAAACATGATGGAAGGCGCTCTTTCCGGAAAAACCGGTTTTACAGGAAAAGCCGGATACTGCTATGTAGGCGCTTTGGAGAGGGATGACAGGACTTTTGTGGTGGCCCTTCTCGCCTGCGGCTGGCCGAATAATAAAACTTATAAATGGTCAGACACAAAAAAACTTATGAAATACGGCCTGAAAAATTATCAAAAGCGGGATTTGTCCGGCGAAGAGGTTGTGGAAGAATGGCTAAAAGATATTCCGGTGTCGGATGCAAAAACACCCCGGCTGTACGAATCTGCCGCTGTCAATGTATATATCAAAGATCAGACAGAGCCGCCTGTACTGTTGATGAAGGAAGAGGAAAAAATCGAAGTGAAAGCCCAGGCGCAGGAGCATCTGACAGCTCCTGTTCTGTCGGATCAAACTGTCGGAAAAATTCAATATCTGTTAAACGGAGAAGTCCTGTGGGAACGGCAGATCTGTGTCAAACAGGGAATTGGGCGGGTGAATTATACCTGGTTTTTTAAAATGATTTTTGCCAATTTTGCATTATAATGATTTTTGTTTCCTACAGCAGCCTTTCGCCCTGTACTGCCGTCCGGCGCATTTTGATAGAAAAACAGATTTGAAAGAAGAACATTTTAATCCCGCCTGTTTTTCACAAGGCATCCGCGTTAGAAACGGATAAGTTTGAAATAAGTTTGAACTTTGTTAAAAAAATAGCAAAAACTATTGAAAATTTGCAGGAAACAATATACAATTACCTCTGGACAATTTTTAAATTTAAAAAAATAGATGGAGGGCAAAACATGAGCAGTAGTAACAACAGCTTGGCAATGCAGCGTATTGTTAAGTTACTCGACGAGAACAGTTTCATGGAAATCGGTTCGCTCGTCACAGCAAGAAGCACAGACTTTAATTTGTCAAATACGGATACACCTTCCGACGGTGTCATCATTGGTCATGGTCTGATCGATGGGAATCTGGTGTTTATTTACAGCCAGGATGCCTCCGTATTGAATGGAACCATCGGTGAGATGCATGCAAAGAAGATTGCGTCTGTCTATGACATGGCAATGAAAATGGGCGCGCCGGTCATCGGATTTTTAGACTGTGCGGGTATCCGTCTTCAGGAGTCTGTGGATGCTTTAAACGGCCTGGGACAGATTTATCTGAAAGAGGCGGAGGCATCCGGAGTCATTCCGCAGATTTCTGCAGTGTTCGGCACATGCGGCGGCGGGCTTACTGTCGTTCCGGCAATGTGCGATTTCAATTTTATGGAATCTTCCAAAGCCAGGATGTTTGTGAATTCTCCAAATGCCATTCCGGGCAACCGCATTGACAAATGCGACACTTCTGCGGCAGACTATCAGGCCAAAGAGACAGGCTGTGTGGATGCAGCGGGTACCGAAGATGAGATTTTAAATTCCATTCGTGATCTGGTAAGCCTCCTTCCGGGCAACAACGGCATGGGCGGCCTGACAGAAGACTGCGCAGACGATTTAAACCGCGTCTGTGAGAATTTAAGCGCGATGAAAGGCGATCCTCGTTACATACTGAGCGAGATTGCAGACGATCATGTATTTTTTGAAACAAAGAAAGATTATGCGAAAGATATGGTAACCGGATTCATCCGTCTGAACGGCACCACAATAGGAGCGGTTGCGAACTGTACCGAGGTATATGACGAAGAAGGCAAAAAGACAGAAGATTTTGCAAATGTTTTAAGCGCAAGAGGATGCGGCAAAGCAGCGGAATTTGTAAGTTTCTGCGATGCATTCGATATTCCGGTATTGTCCGTTACCAATGTGAAAGGCTATAAAGCAAGCGCATGTTCTGAGAACAATCTGGCAAAAGCAATGGCGAAACTGACCTATGCATTTTCTTCTGCAAACGTGCCAAAAGTAAACCTGATTGTCGGAGAGGCTTACGGAAGCGCATATGTTACCATGAACTCCAAATCAGTGGGAGCGGATTTGGTATATGCATGGTCAGATGCGAAGATCGGCATGATGGAGGCGGAGCTTGCAGCGAAAATTATGTATGCAGATGAAAGCGCAGATGTAATCAGCGAGAAAGCCAAAGAATATGACAAGCTGCAGTCCAGCGTGCTTTCCGCAGCAAGAAGAGGTTATGTGGATTTGATTATCGAACCTGAGACGACCAGAAAATATTTGGTAGCGGCTTTTGAAATGCTCTATACCAAAAGCGTTTCTGATTCTCTCAAAAAACATGGTACAAAATAATAGAAAGGTGAAGTTTCATGAAGAAAAAAATATTTCTCATTGCCGCCATGTGCATAATGATTCTTGGTCTGGCGGCATGTTCAAAAACGGATCCTACAACAGTTGATTATAACGGTTATACTTATGATGATTTGCAGATGAACTGCCAGGGAGCTGCACAGACGCTGGCTTCTATGTCAGAAGAAGATAAGGCATATTATCTTCAGAGCGCCGATGAAACTGTTGTTAATCTGATTAACAGATGGGACGAGGCTGTTGCAGAGTATGGTGCTTTTATTGATTTCGGTGATTTTGAAATCACCAAATCCGGTAAGACATTAACTGCAGAGCAGACGCTTCATATGGAAAATCGCGATATGGTTCTTACTTATGTATACACCTATCATTCCATGGAAGTGGAGGATATTACGGTGGATGGCGTATTTACCGTAGGAGAGAAAATGTCAACCGCACTTATGAATACAGTGATGGGCATATCAATTGTATTTCTTGTGCTGATAATTATCTGTTTATTGATTTGCTGTTTCAACATTTTCCCATATCTGGAGAAGAAGAAAGCAGCAAAGACAGCGTCGGTCAAAGAAGATGTTGTTTCACAGATTGAGGCTCATGAAGAGAAACAGGCAGACGCAGAGGATGACGGAGAATTAATTGCAGTCATTGCCGCAGCAATTGCAGCTGCAGAAGGAACTTCTACAGATGGATTTGTAGTGCGTTCGATTCGTAGAAGATAAGAATAAATAACAAAATTAGGAGGATAATTCAATGAAAAATTATACAATTACCGTAAATGGAAATGTTTATGATGTTACTGTAGAAGAGAATGGAAACGGCGCGGCAGCACCGGCGCCGAGGAAAATGGCAGCGGCGGCTCCAAAAGCAGCACCGGCTGCAGCTCCAAAGGCAGCAGCAGGCGCAGGCAATGTAAAGATCGAAGCAAAAGCAGCCGGAAAAGTATTTAAAATTGAAGCAGGCGCAGGCGCTGCGGTAAAGAAAGGCGATACCGTTTTGATTCTTGAAGTTATGAAAATGGAAACACCTGTTGTGGCTCCGGAAGACGGTACAGTAGCAAGCATTGATGTTGCTGTTGGAGATCAGGTGGAATCAGGAGCATTATTAGCAACATTAAACAATTAATCAGGAGGTTGAAAGACAATGTCATATATTCTCGATACAATGGGGAATCTCCTGCATCAGACAGCTTTTTTGAATCTGACCTGGGGAAATTACCTCATGATTGCAGTTGCCTGTATATTTTTGTATCTGGCAATTGCAAGAGGCTATGAACCATTATTGTTAGTTCCGATTGCTTTCGGTATGCTTCTGGTTAATATTTATCCGGAAATTATCGCAAGCCCGGAAGAGACAAGTAATGGCATCGGCGGCTTACTTCACTATTTCTATTTAATGGATGAATGGTCTATTCTGCCTTCCCTGATATTCCTTGGGGTAGGGGCGATGACAGACTTTGGTCCTTTGATTGCAAACCCCGTCAGTTTCCTGCTGGGTGCGGCAGCGCAGTTTGGTATTTTCGGAGCATATCTGCTGGCAATCTTAATGGGATTCAATGATAAAGCGGCGGCAGCGGTATCTATTATTGGTGGTGCGGACGGTCCGACATCTATTTTCCTGGCCGGAAAGCTGGGACAGACAGGGCTTATGGGGCCGATTGCAGTTGCAGCATATTCTTACATGGCGCTGGTTCCGATTATTCAGCCTCCGGTTATGAAGGCTTTGACGACGAAGAAAGAACGTGCAATCGTTATGGAAGAACTGCGTCCGGTTTCCAAACTGGAGAAGATTCTATTCCCGATTATCGTTACGATTGTCGTATGTATGATTCTTCCCACAACGGCTCCGTTGGTAGGTATGCTGATGTTAGGAAACTTATTCCGCGAGTCCGGCGTAGTCCGTCAGCTTCAGGAGACGGCTTCTAATGCATTGATGTACATCGTAGTTATTCTGCTGGGTACATCCGTAGGCGCTACGACAAGCGCAGAAGCGTTCTTAAATATAAGTACGATCAAAATTGTAGTGCTTGGTCTGGTGGCATTCGTATTTGGTACGGCGGCAGGAACTTTATTCGGTAAATTATTATGTGTATTAACCAAGGGAAAGATCAATCCTCTGATTGGTTCCGCCGGAGTTTCAGCAGTGCCTATGGCTGCCCGTGTTTCACAGAAAGTCGGAGCAGAAGAAGATCCGACCAACTTCCTGCTTATGCACGCAATGGGACCGAACGTTGCCGGAGTGATCGGTACGGCCGTTGCAGCCGGCGTATTTATGGCAATCTTTGGGATATAATTGAATATCTGTAAATGAAATCAGGAGGATAGAATCATATGTCAAAAACGACAAAAAAACCGTTAAAAATAACTGAAACAATCTTACGTGATGCACATCAGTCTCTGATTGCAACAAGAATGACGACAGAGCAGATGCTTCCGATCATTGATAAAATGGATCAGGTTGGCTACCATGCAGTGGAGTGCTGGGGCGGCGCAACTTTCGATGCTTCCCTGCGTTTCTTAAAAGAAGATCCATGGGAGAGGCTTCGTAAATTAAGAGCCGGATTTAAAAATACCAAACTGCAGATGTTATTCCGTGGACAGAATATCTTAGGATACCGTCCCTATGCAGATGATGTGGTAGAATATTTTGTACAGAAATCCATCGCAAACGGAATCGATATTATCCGTATTTTTGACTGTTTAAATGATCTTCGCAATCTGCAGACAGCAGTTACTGCCTGCAACAAAGAAAAGGGACATGCACAGGTTGCATTATCTTATACTTTGGGCGATGCTTACACATTGGAATACTGGACCGATATTGCGAAGAGAATTGAAGATATGGGTGCTAATTCCATCTGTATCAAAGATATGGCGGGTCTTCTTGTTCCTGTGGAAGCAACAAAACTCATGAAAGCATTGAAGGCCGCAACTTCGCTGCCCATTGAGCTCCATACGCATTACACCTCTGGTGTAGCTTCCATGACCTGTATGAAGGCGATTGAAGCGGGATGCGATATTATTGATACGGCAATGTCTCCATTTGCCCTTGGTACCAGCCAGCCAGCAACTGAGGTTATGGTAGAGGCATTTAAAGGAACAGAATACGATACGGGACTGGATCAGAATCTCCTTGCTGAGATTGCAGATTATTTCCGTCCACTGCGGGAGGAAGCATTGGAAAGCGGTCTGATGAATCCAAAAGTACTTGGTGTAAATATCAAGACATTGTTATATCAGGTGCCGGGCGGCATGTTATCCAACATGGTATCCCAGTTAAAAGAACAGAATGCAGAGGATAAATACGAAGAAGTATTAAAGGAAATCCCAAGAGTGCGGAAAGACCTTGGCGAGCCGCCTCTTGTAACACCGTCTTCCCAGATCGTAGGTACACAGGCTGTATTTAACGTATTGATGGGCGAACGTTACAAAGTTGCAACCAAAGAGACAAAAGACGTATTGCTTGGCAAATACGGCCAGACCGTAAAACCATTCAATCCGGAAGTTGTAGATAAAGTTCTTGGTGAAGATAAGAAGAATGCAATAACCTGCAGATATGCAGATTTGCTGGAGCCGGAATTAGACAAGATTGAGGCGGAAATGAAACAGTGGAAACAGCAGGACGAAGATGTATTATCCTATGCATTGTTCCCGCAGGTTGCTACCGATTTCTTTAAATACCGCGAGGCACAGCAGAAGGGCGTGGATGCATCCGTTGCTGATACGAAGACAGGATCTTATCCGGTATAAGTGAAGGTAAAAGCGAGAAGAAGGAATAAAAATATGTCCGTGAGGGATGTGTTTTATTCCTTCTTTTTTTATTAGGTTGACAAGAAATTTGAATGGTTTTATAATAAAATAAGTAAAATTTCATAAATCAGAAAATAAACAAACACTGATTTTGTGGAAAATAGCTAAAAAGGGGGATTTGCAATGCAAACAAAATGGAAGAAAATTTTCAGTTTTGCGCTTGCTGCCATTGTTGCTGTTTCCGCTGTTCCGACGACGGAAATGCGTGTGCAGGCGCAGGAAGAGGAGAACCTGGCAGATCTGGAGTATGAAATTTATCCGATACCAAGAGAGATTTCTTACGATCAGGATTCAGGAACAATGGAATTAAGCGATGCGCCGAATCTGATCATTGAAGAATCCGTAGACGAGGCAACAGAGAATCGTCTGAATGAGATTCTGGAAATGAAAGGAATTGAGGGTACGGAATCCGGCGCTGTCGTTTCCGGAAAAACAAATATCCTGGTGGGCGTGAAAGGCTCCGAAGGAGCAGTAGACGCCTGGTTTGCACAGAATGTGGCGTATCCTGAGAATCATTTTGATGAGGTGGATTCTTATGTTCTGGCGATACAGGATAATGTGATTGCAGTACTGGGGAAGGATACGGATGCTGCATTTTATGGACTCAGTACGTTGAAACTGATTGTGGAGCAGACAAAAGGCAGAACGATCCGCAAGCTTCAGGTAAATGATTATGCATCAGGACAGTACAGAGGATTTATTGAAGGATATTATGGAATTCCCTGGTCTGTAGATGACAGGATCAGTTTAATGGAATTCGGCGGAGATTTCAAAATGAACATCTATATTTTTGCGCCGAAGGATGATCCGTATCATAACAGTCAATGGAGAGAGGAATACCCTCCCGAACAGTTAGCCGATATAAAAAGAATGGTAGAAGCGGGAGCTGCTTCCAAATGCCGGTTTGCCTGGGCGATTCATCCGTTTATGAACGATCCGATTACACTTGCAGATTATGATGAAGGTCTTGCAGCGATTCAAACCAAATTTGAAGGTCTTTATGAGGCGGGCGTACGTCAGTTTGTTATTTCTGCAGATGATGCAAACAGCTCGGTTACGCTTCAGGCGAAACTCTGCAAGGATATGACTGATTGGGTGAAAGCTCATGAGGGATGCTATAATTTGGTTTTTGTACCCCAGGTATATTGCACAAGCGCTCTTACATGGAGCAATTGGGGTTGGAGCGGCACGCCTACAGTAGAACAGTATTTTGGCCATTTCAGTGATATTGAGGATCTGGAAATCATGTGGACAGGAGAATGGGTTTGTCATCCTGCATCACAGAATACAATAACCAACTTTAAAAATAAAAGCGGCAAAGAGGCATTTATGTGGCTGAATTGGCCGGTAAATGACGTAAATCACGCCCGTCTCGTTATGGGACCCGCGGAAACCGGAATTTTAGAGCCGGGACTGCATGATTTTATGGGGCTTGTGACAAATCCGTTGGAACAGGCGGAAGCGTCCAAAACTGCATTGTTTGCAACTGCTGATTTTGCATGGAATACAACGGATTTTTCCTGTTTTGAAAGCTGGGCGGATGGATTTAAATACATAGAACCGGGCGCGCCGGAGGCAATGCATGAATTATGCAAGCATCTGACCAATCCGAGTCCGGGCGGCATTACCTCCATGGGAGAATCTACGGAGCTTACGCCTTATATTACCGCATTCACCAATGCATACGATGGAGGAAACGGTACCGATTATGAGGATGAGGCAAATGCATTAATGGAACAGTTTCAGAAAATTGTAAAAGCGGCAGACGATTTCCAGAACAATGGAATTAACGCGAATCTGCAGGATGAGATGAAACCATGGGTAGATTCGTTACGGTATCTTTCCAGAGCGTGTATCGGTTTTATCAAAACGGCTATCGAATTGAAAAACGAGGACAGAGAGGCTGTTTTTGGCAGTTATCTGAGTGCGGTGAATAATTACAAAGCGTCTCAGCAGTGTGAAGCGCCTCAGTTAGCAGGTACGGTCAATGCAGAAGCCGGAGCTATGAAAATTATGCCTTTTGCAGCGACTATGAATAGTGCAGTGGAAGAGCGTGCATTAGAAATACTTGGCGGCGATCTGGGCGGTGAATCAACCAGCTCGGAACGGACTTTGATCTACAGCGGACTTGGAGGCATACATCAAGGAGAGATAGAAAATGCTACAGACGGGGATGATACCACGTTTGTATGGTTTAATAATGCTGTGGATGCAAATAGTTATATCGGACTGGATTTGGGAGATACCTATATACTGGATCAGATCCGCATCCTGCAGGGAGGACATAATACAGCAGTAGGAGACATTTTCTCAAGCGGCATTTTGGAGTATTCTCTGGATAAGAGAACATGGACTTCCATTGGTGAATATTC
Organism: uncultured Lachnospiraceae bacterium; assembly: GCA_910585825.1. Lineage (GTDB taxonomy): Bacteria > Bacillota > Clostridia > Lachnospirales > Lachnospiraceae > Roseburia_B. The sequence continues at coordinate 120,514 of CAJUEY010000002.1, forward strand.
CGGCAGCGAAATTGAAGAAAATGTTTTGGATCAGTCTATTCAGGCGCGTTATGTTCGCCTGCGGACGCCTTCTGCTACGGATAAATGGTATGCGATCCGTGAGTTTTCCGTTACTGCGCAGCCTCTGCCTACTTTTGTTTATACAAATGCAGAAGCGTATGAAGAGATTCCTACAGTAATAGAAACAACAAGGGCGTCTATTTCTGAAATCGAAGAGGATATCGTTCTTGCAAGTGGAGAATATATCGGACTGGAATTCCCGTTTGCCAGAGAACTGACATCTCTGACAGCAGATTATACCAATGCAGATAAACTTACACTGGAGTACAGTTATAATGGATTTGAATGGATTGTCGCTGAAGATCCTTTTGAAACGGCAGATGCAAGATATGTTCGCATTATCAATAAAGGAGAGGATTCTGTAACTTTCCATCTGACAGAACTTTCAACAGGAAACGAAACAGGAAATAAGACGGTCCTGGCTGAGCCGGAAGGCGAGAGGGGGCATGAAGGAGAAAGAGCGGTTGATGATTCCCTGCTGACATCTTTTGCGGCTGTAAAAGGAGAAGGAAGCCTGACATGGAGAATGGAATCCAAACTTGCAGATAAACTTTATATCATACAGGATGCAGAAAATATTTCTAACGCAAAAGTTCAGATCCGTACAAATACAAAGCAGTGGATTGATTTGGGAACGTTAGATGCTTGTCAAAACATATTTGAAATTTTTGCATATGGTTCTGTAAATGAAGTGAAGATATCATGGAAAGAAAACGGACCGACGATTTATGAAATCTACACAGAAAACGATAATAAAGAAGAGTATTCTAATGTAAAAACTCTTACAGAAACGCTGAAATATGCAGAGAAACAGGAGAATGACGGATATACAGAAGATTCTTTTGCAGAGTTTCAGGCAGCGCTGGCGGCGGCAAAACAGGAATTAAATAAACCGGGTATTACAGAAGCAGACGCGGCAAAAGTTTTGGCAGCTTTCTATCAGGCGGCAAGCAAACTGGAAAGAGTAGAAAGTCCGAATCCGAACCCAGGGCCGGGAGAAAATCCGAATCCGAACCCAGGACCGGGAGGAAATCTGAATCCGGATCCAGGACCAGGGGGAGGAAAGGATCTTAATTTGCTGAAAGTCGGCGATGTAACGATAGAAAAGGATTTGAAATACCGCGTTACTGATGCAGGTGCAAAAGAAGCTGCCGTATGCGGGGTTGCCGATGCGAAAAAGAAAAATAAAATGAACAAGATAACCATTCCTGAGACGGTTACAGTCAAAGGCGTAGTTTGTAAAGTTACCGGCATTGACAATAAAGCGTTTTCCGCTATGAAAAAACTGAAGACAGTAATCATTGGCGGAAATATAAAATCAATTGGCAGCAAAGCATTTTTCAATAATAAAAAATTAAAGAAAATTACGATTAAAAGTCTGGTTTTGACAAAAGTGGCAAAAAATGCATTTAAGAAGTCATCCGGCAGCGGTACCATCAAAGTTCCGAAGAGCAAGAAAAAAGCTTATGTGAAATTGCTGAAAAAGTGTACGAAAATGAAAGTGAAATAACAAAGACAACAGAATAAGCAAATCTGCCGCCCGGTCATGAAAATCTGACCGGGCGGCTTGTTTTTCGTGACCGGATTTGTTATTATGTTGAAAGTGCAAAAGCATATGAAAGAGGAGAAGGAAGAATGTTTCGTTTTGTGGGAACAGGGAAATAAGAATGGGGAATACAAACGATCTGAGAAGCCGGATGAATGAAAAATATGGACGCATGAGCAAGAATCATAAGATTTTGGCTGCCTATATAACAGATCATTATGATAAGGCGGCATTTTTGACGGCGGCCAAATTAGGAGAAATTGTAGGGGTCAGTGAATCTACGGTAGTAAGGTTTGCTTTCAGTCTCGGATATAAGGGTTATCCTGGATTTCAGAAAGCATTAGAAGAGTTGGTGCAGAATAAGCTAAACGATGCGCAAAAACTGCAAATAACGCATGAACGGATTCAGCAGTCGCAGCTTTTGGAGAAAATACTCCAGTCGGATGCAGCCAATATCAAACATACATTGGAAACGATAGATCAGACAGCGTTTGATCTGGCAGTTGATACGATTCTGGGAGCCAGGAATATATATGTGGCAGGAATCCGAAGCTGTGCGCCTTTGGCGGATTTTCTTGCTTTTTATTTGAATTTGATGTTTGACGGCGTACACCTGCTCCATACGAACAGTTCCAGCGAGCTGTTTGAACAGATGGTAAGGATCGGCAAAGAAGATGTGATTATCGGCATCAGTTTTCCCAGATATTCTATGCGTATTCTGAAAGCAATGGAATTTGCCAATAACCGGAATGCAAGGGTAATTACTTTGACAGACAGCATCCATTCTCCGATGAATCTGTATTCTTCCTGTAATTTGATTGCCAAAAGCGACATGGCGTCTATTGTGGATTCTTTGGTCGCTCCATTAAGCGTCATCAATTCTCTGATTGTGGCATTGTGCATGAAAAAGCAGACAGAAGTTGCAAAAACACTGGATACATTAGAAAAAATATGGGAGGAATATCAGGTGTATGAAAAGGATGAGATTGATTCTGTCAATGATTCCATCAAAATACACTATGCTGATATACCGGGAGAGAGAAAGTGAAGAAAGTCATTATAATCGGCGGAGGGCCGGCTGGAATGTTTGCTGCAATTGCAGCTGCCGGAAACGGCCATTTGGTTTTATTATTAGAAAAAAATGAAAAACTGGGCAAGAAACTTTTTATTACCGGAAAGGGAAGATGCAACATCACCAATGCCGGAGATATGGACGCCTTATTTACAAGCGTTACGACAAACCGTAAATTTTTATACAGTGCATTTTATGCCTTTGATAATTTTCAGGTCATTGATTTTTTCAACACCCACGGATTAAAGACAAAAACGGAGAGGGGCAATCGTGTATTTCCGGTTTCAGATCATTCTTCCGATGTAATTGCGGTATTGAAACAGGCGTTGAAACAGGCGGGCGTAAAGGTACGGCTTTATACAGAGGCGTCAGGGCTTTGGATCGAAGAGCAAAAGATCCGGGGTGTTTTTTTAAAAAACGGCAAGAGGGAAGAGTGTGACGCAGTTGTTTTGGCAACCGGCGGATTTTCTTATCAAAGTACAGGATCTACGGGAGACGGCTATTCTTTTGCAAAAGAATGCGGGCATAAAATCATACCGGCAGAACCTTCTCTGGTGCCATGCGTGACAAAAGAGCCTTATATCAAAAAAATGCAGGGGCTTTCTTTAAAAAATGTCCGGGTTGTCATCCGAAAAGACAAAAAAATTCTGTTTGATGAATTTGGAGAAATGCTTTTTACACATTTCGGCGTCAGCGGGCCGCTGATTCTAAGCGCCAGCAGTCTTGTGGGAAAAGAGCTGAAAAAGCAGAATCTATTTATGACGATTGATTTAAAACCGGCGCTGACAAAAGAACAGTTGGATCTGCGTCTGCTTCGGGATTTTGAAAAAAATAAGAACAGACAGTTGAAAAATGCTCTTCACGGACTTCTTCCATCGAAGATGATGCCTGTATTTATTGAACTTTCCGGGATTGATCCGGATAAGAAGATCAATGAAGTTACAAAGGAAGAGAGGAATTGCCTGATTGATCTGTTGAAAGCCTTTCCTATGACATTGACGGGTCTTCGGGATTTTGATGAAGCGATTATTACAAGGGGCGGTATTTGCGTCAAAGAGGTCAATCCTTCCACTATGGAGTCAAAGCAGATATCCGGTCTTTATTTTGCCGGAGAGGTTTTGGATCTGGATGCTGTGACGGGGGGATTTAATCTGCAGATTGCCTGGTCTACCGGATATCTGGCAGGAAGCAGTATAGAATAAATAAGGAAATACCCTCCGGGTATCCCTTTATGTGCTGTGAAGATGCACATATATTAAGGAAAGGAGAAATCAGAGAAATGAATGTTGCAATTGACGGGCCGGCAGGAGCCGGTAAAAGCACTATTGCCAAAAGGCTGGCAAAAGAATTGGGATATGTATATGTAGATACAGGGGCAATGTATCGGGCTATGGCTCTTTATTTTCTGGAACAGGGCATAGATGCGTCAAAGGAAGAGGAAATTTCTGCAGTAGTTGACGGAATCGATATTTCGATTCGTTATCAGGAGGGAGAACAGCAGGTCTTTTTAAACGGTGAAAATGTAAATGGCAAAATACGCAGGGAAGAAGTAGGGAATATGGCTTCAGCCACCAGCGTATACCCCGATGTCCGGAAAAAACTTGTGGCTCTTCAACAGAAACTGGCATCAGATACGGACGTGATTATGGATGGAAGAGATATCGGAACCTGCGTGCTTCCAGACGCCGAAGTGAAGATTTATCTGACGGCAAGCTCTGCGACCCGTGCAAAACGCCGTTATGATGAATTGCAGGCAAAAGGGGAAAGTTGTGATCTGGAGGCGATTCGTCTGGATATTGAAGAGCGGGATGAAAGAGATATGAACAGAGAAACATCCCCTTTGAAACAGGCAGAAGATGCGCTGCTTTTGGATTCTTCCGACAAAACGATTGAAGAAGTCGTGGAGATCATTCAAAAAATCTGTCAGGATCGTCAGAAAGAAAGCAAAATGTTATAAAGGAGTCATATGAACGTAATTTTAGCAGAAAGCGCCGGATTTTGTTTCGGCGTGAAACGCGCAGTGGATACTGTATATGAAAAAGCGGCAGACAGCGATGTGCCGGTTTATACCTTCGGCCCGATTATTCATAACGAAGAAGTTGTGCGGGATTTGGAGGAAAAAGGGGTGCATGCGGTTTGTGATATGGAAGAATTGGAAAAAATTCCAAGGGGAATCATGGTGATTCGCTCCCATGGGGTTTCAAAGGAAATTTATGAAAAAATACAGGCAGCCGGATTCCGGATTGTGGATGCTACATGTCCATTTGTTTTAAAAATTCACCGTTATGTGGAAGAATATAGCAGGAAGGGATATCATATTGTAATCATTGGCAATGATTCCCATCCGGAGGTAGAGGGGATCAAAGGCTGGTCGAATCCAAAGGAAACGACGGTTTTACAGACGGCAGAAGAAGCGAAGAATTTTACATTTTCAGGCTGTTTGGCAGAAAAGAAATCAGCTTCTTCAGAAACTTCTTTATGTTCTTCGGCAAAAAAAAGGCTGTGTATTGTGTCTCAAACGACATTTAATTACAACAAATTTCAAGAATTAGTTGAAATTATTCAAAAAAAAGGTTATGATATAATTGTTTTAAATACCATCTGTAATGCGACGGAAGTTAGGCAGAAGGAAGCTGCTGATATAGCAGCGAGAGCGGATGCCATGATTGTGATTGGCGGCAGTCATAGTTCCAACACACAGAAGTTATTTGAAATATGCAAAAAAGAATGTGAAAATACTTACTATATACAGACACTTGATGACTTGGATGTAACGAAGTTTTGGTCCATTGATAACGTAGGTATTACCGCAGGGGCTTCCACCCCAAACAAAATTATTGAGGAGGTTCAAAAGAATGTCAGAAGTAAGCTTTGAACAAATGCTGGAAGAATCAATTAAAACAATAAGAAATGGAGAGGTAGTCGAAGGCACTGTTATTGATGTGAAGCCAGATGAAATCGTCTTAAATATTGGATACAAGTCCGACGGTATTATCACACGCGGTGAATATACCAATGAGCCGAATGCAGATCTGTCAGCCATAGTTTCTGTCGGTGACACTATGGAAGCAAAAGTAATCAAAGTCAACGACGGAGAGGGACAAGTTCTTCTTTCTTACAGACGTCTTATGGCAGAGAAAGGCAACAAGAAATTAGAAGAAGCATTTGAAAACAAAACAGTTTTAACAGCCAAAGTAGTACAGGTATTAGGCGGCGGCTTAAGCGTTTCCGTAGATGAGACAAGGGTATTCATTCCTGCAAGCCTGGTATCCGATACATATGAAAAAGATTTAAACAAATATAAAGATCAGGAAATTGAATTTGTGATCACAGAATTTAATCCACGCCGCAGAAGAATCATCGGAGACAGAAAACAAATTTTAGTTGCCAGAAAAGCAGAATTACAGAAAGAACTTTTTGCACGGATCAGCGTTGGCGATATTGTAGAGGGAACCGTTAAAAATCTTACCGATTTTGGCGCATTTATTGATCTTGGCGGAGCAGACGGACTGCTTCACATTTCCGAGATGTCCTGGGGAAGAGTGGAAAGTCCGAAGAAAGCTTTCAAAGTTGGCGATGTAGTCAGAGTTTTCATCAAAGATATCAACGACACAAAGATTGCGTTGAGCATGAAATTCCCGGATGAGAATCCATGGAACGATGCAGCGAATAAATTTGCACCGGGAACGATTATCAAAGGCGTGGTAGCGCGTATGACTGATTTCGGGGCTTTCGTAGAACTGGCTCCGGGCGTAGATGCATTATTGCATGTTTCTCAGATTGCCAAAGAACATATTGAGAAACCGTCAGATGTATTGTCCATTGGTCAGGAAATTGAGGCTCAGATTGTTGACTTTAATGAAGAAGAGAAGAAGATCAGCCTGAGTCTGAAAGCGCTTTTGAATACTAATGAAGAGGCAGAAGCTGGAGAAACTGAAACAGCAGAAACTCCTGAGGCTGTAGAGGCTGAAACACCCGAGACAGAGACGGCTGAGGTTGATGCAGCGGCAGAAGAGTAAATGATGCGGCTGTAAAACAGCAGAGACTATTTTATAAATGAAATAGAATAAATGGAAGAAGATAACAAAGGCAGGGTAATTCTCAGAGAAAAGAGTTTATCCTGCTTTTTGTGTATGCTGTTATTTAAAAGAAACACTATGGTCAATTGTTCCATGGAATGATTTTACTTTTTTAAACAAAAATCCAAAAGATGCGCCGCATACCCATTAAGCGCAGCCATATCAGAAAGAAATTCTTCCGTCATTTCAAAATAAGAAAGGGAAGATTTTTTTTCATTGTAAAATGCGGGCGTACAGAGCCGCTCTGCCTGGGGGAGGAAAGATGCGGATTTTCTCGTATAGCAGGTGGCGGCAGTGGCTTTTTTTCGATGTGGGGCATCTACAAAAGCAGCTACGCTTTTATGGATTGCCATATCTTCTTCCGGAAGATAATAATAGTCTTTGTAATTTTCATAATAATATTTTAATTCCCCTGTAAAAACAGGAATGCATAATTTTGCAGAAGCATCCTCACACCGTAAGCTGCATAAGCCGGACTGGAAGAGAAATTTTTGCGGAAAGGGCATAGGAACCTGAAGGGTGAGCAGAAGTTCGGATTCTTCAATGTCGCTGTTATAGCTTTTGCGGTTCTGCAGGGAAACATGGGAAATTTCTGCGGGTGTTTCCCAAAAATCCCGGTAAGAGAGCAAAGACAGCAGTTTCGTCATACCAAGAACGTCTTCATAATTATGTAAAAGCAGCAGATGCTCCGACTGAGGATTCTGCTGTTTTTCATATGCATAATAAACGGGAATCAGTTCTCCGCCGTTATATGTATCGTCTCTGTTTATTTTCAGAAATTCTTCCACGGATTTTTGCTTTTTGTCCGGTAAATGGAATAGATGAGCAAGTTTTCCCGTAAGCTTATACAGATCCATGTTCTGGCAGCGATTCCAGTCGCAGCGGATTCCGTTGGCTTGTTCTCTGGCTTTTAAGAAGGGAATGTCAAAACGCAGGCCGTTAAATGTAATGAGCGTATGTATGGATTCCAGATGCTTATGGAAGGCGGTCAGGAGATCGGATTCTTCGCTGCGGTTTTCGGCAAGAAACTGATAGATGTGAAGGGCGTCTCCCTGACGCAGAGCCATGCCGATGAGATAGACAAAGGCGGTTTTTGCAGAAAATCCTGTTGTTTCAATATCGAAGAAAGCACAGGGATTTGAAAAGTAGTGTTTGATGTACAGGTCGTCCGGGATTGGAATGGTTTTGTGAATGGTTTTCATGGGAATTCCTTTCTGTTGCTAACTGTGAAATTGAGACGGAGTGATTACATTATAACAAGTTGACAGCTGTGTTTCAATGAATTGTTTTCTGAGAAAGGCACCGGCATCTGTTACCCTATGTCGGAATCCTTGCAGGCATCAAAAAAGGCATCAAAAAAAATACAAAAATACTCTGTAAAAATCGACAGATTATGCTATAATTTATAAGATAGGTTTTTTATCTGAATTTTTAAAAAGAAATAGAAAAATAAAAGAAAGTGGGGCACGAAAAATGGGTTTAATGACATTTAAAGGCGGCGTTCATCCTTATGATGGCAAAGACTTATCCAAAGATAAGCCAATCCGTGAATTGTTACCCAAGGGAGATCTGGTATATCCGCTGTCACAGCATATCGGGGCGCCGGCGAATCCGATTGTGGCTGTAGGGGATACGGTCTTAAGAGGACAGAAGATCGCAGAGGCAGGCGGATTTGTATCCGCACCGATTTATGCATCCGTATCGGGAACAGTAAAAGCGATTGAGCCGCGCCGTGTAACCGTCGGCGACATGGTGAAATCCATCGTCATTGAAAGCGATGGCGAGATGAAGGAAACGGAGTATGTACAGACAAGCGACATCACATCCCTTTCCAATGAAGAAATTATCGGTAAAATCAAAGACGCCGGTATCGTGGGTATGGGAGGGGCAGGATTCCCGACGCATGTGAAGTTGTCTCCGAAAGAGCCGGAGAAGATTGAGTATATTATTGCGAACTGCGCGGAATGTGAGCCGTATCTGACATCGGATTACCGCAGAATGATCGAACAGCCGGAAAAACTGGTTGCCGGAATGCGTGTGGTATTAAGGCTCTTCCCCAATGCAAAAGGCATATTCGGCGTAGAAGACAACAAGCCGGACTGCATTGCCAAATTAAAAGAACTGATTCAGCAGGAAGAACGCATGGAAGTGGCGGAGCTGAAAACGAAGTATCCCCAGGGCGGCGAGCGCCAGCTGATTTATGCGGTGACCAAACGGGCGATCAACTCCAAAATGCTTCCGGCGGATGCGGGCTGTATTGTAGATAATGTAGAGACGCTGGTTGCAATTTACAATGCCGTTATGTTGGGACAGCCTTTGATGAACCGGATTTTTACCGTAACAGGCAATGCGATTGCAGATCCTCAGAATTTTTATATCTGCATTGGTACGAATTACCGGGAATTGTTAGACGCTGCGGGAGGATTCCGTGCCGAATGTGAAAAAATGATCGCCGGAGGTCCTATGATGGGATTTGCCATGTTTGATCTGGATGTGCCTACCACAAAGACCACGTCTTCCCTTCTCTGTTTTACAAAGGACGAAGTGGCGGAATACGAAAGTACGGCATGTATCAACTGCGGACGCTGCGTAGAGGCTTGTCCGGAGCTTTTGGTTCCTTCCAGACTGGCGGATTACTGTGAGCATGGACAGAGCGACGTCTTTGAAAAATGGCATGGATTAGAATGCGTGGAATGCGGAAGCTGCAGTTATGTCTGTCCGGCGAAACGGCCATTGGCACAGTCGGTTAAGACGATGAAAAAACAGGTCTTAGCGGCAAAGAGAAAGAAATAGAATAGAAAGAGGTGGATTTTTGTGAGTGATTTATATAATGTATCATCATCACCCCATGTGCGTTCCAAGGATACCAGCAGCCGGATTATGTTATATGTGGTTCTTGCATTGCTGCCGACGACATTGTTTGGAATTTATAACTTTGGATACCGGGCGTTGATTTTGATTGTTGTTACGATTGCAAGCTGTTTGGCTTCGGAATGGGTATTTGAAAAGATTGTACATAAAAAGAGCACGATAAACGATTTCAGCGCAGTGGTGACGGGACTTCTTCTGGCGCTGAATCTTCCGGCGACGCTGCCATGGTGGGAGGCTGCTCTTGGCGGCGTGTTCGCCATTGTAATTGTAAAGATGATGTTTGGCGGCCTGGGACAGAATTTTATGAACCCGGCTCTTGGAGCAAGATGTTTCCTTCTGATCGCTTTTGCAGCCGATATGACGAATTTCGTCATTGATGAATATACGGGACCGACTCCTCTGGCGGCGATGCGCAGTGGAGAGGCTGTTAATACGATGAACATGTTAATCGGTAAGACAGCGGGCACCATCGGTGAAACTTCCGTCATTGCTATTTTAATCGGAGCGATTATCCTGATTTTACTGGGCGTCATTGATTTAAGGATACCGGGAACTTATATTGTTACTTTTGTAGTTTTTATCGCAGTTTTTGGCGGACATGGACTGGATGTCAACTATATTACGGCGCAGCTTTGCGGCGGCGGACTGATGCTGGGCGCGTTCTTTATGGCGACGGATTACGTGACATCCCCGATTACGCCGAACGGCAGGATTTTATTCGGCATCTGCCTTGGCGTGCTGACCGGAATATTCCGTATGTTTGGGGCAAATGCAGAGGGAGTTTCCTTTGCGATTATTTTGAGCAATCTTCTGGTTCCGATGATTGAGAAGATTACGATACCAAGAGCTTTTGGACAGGTAAAGGAGGGGAAAAAGCATGAATAAAAAAATTGTGCATGACGCGTTGATTTTAACGGCATTTACCCTGGTACTTGGATTTGTCCTGGGACTTGTCTATGAGATTACAAAAGAACCAATCGCGGCAGCGGATGCAGCAACGGCTCAGGCGGCATACAAGGAAGTGTTCCAGGATGCGGACAGCTTTGAAGCCTATGACGGATTTGACAAAGAAGCGGCGGTTTCTCTTATGGAAGAAAACGGATACAATGATGAAATTACGGATGTTCAGACAGCAAAAGGCAGTGACGGCAGTACGCTGGGCTATGTGATAACGGTGCTGGCAAAGGACGGCAGCCAGGCGAACATTACATTTTCTGTAGGGATTGCAGCAGACGGTACGGTAAACGGTTATTCCATTACCAGCATTGCCGAGACGCCGGGGCTTGGAGATAAGGCAAAGAACGAAGAGTTTTACAGTCAGTTCCAGAACAAGCAGGTGGAAAAGTTTGACGTTGTAAAACAGGCTCCTGCCTCTGACAGTGAGATTGAAGCAATCTCCGGCGCTACGATTACATCCAGAGCGATGACAAACGGTGTAAATGCTTCGATTACATATTTTGAAACTGTTTTGGAAGGGGGCGCGGAATAATGAATAAATATATGGAACGTTTGTATAACGGTATTATCAAGGAGAATCCTACTTTTGTTCTGATGCTGGGTATGTGTCCGACGCTTGCGGTTACCACTTCAGCCATGAACGGCCTTGGCATGGGGCTTTCCACGACATTGGTGCTTGTATTTTCCAATCTGCTGATTTCCGCATTCCGGAAGGTGATTCCGGACGGCGTGCGTATGCCGGCTTTTATCGTAATCGTAGCGTCTCTTGTTACGGTGGTGGAATTTTTGATGAAGGCGTATACGCCGGCTTTGTCCGTACAGCTTGGCGTGTACATTCCGCTGATCGTTGTTAACTGTATTATTCTTGGACGTGCGGAGAGCTACGCCTCCAAAAATCCCATTGGTCCGTCTATCTTTGACGGCGTCGGCATGGGACTGGGATTTACCTTCGGTCTGACCTGCATCGGAATTATTCGTGAGGTATTGGGCGCAGGACAGCTGTTCGGTGTACAAATCCTTTCTTTGGACTGGTTTACGCCGATTACGATATTTGTTATGGCGCCGGGAGCCTTTCTGGTGCTGGCATTTCTTGTAGCGATCATGAATATTGTCAGAGAAAAAATGGATGCAAAGGGCAAACCTCTTGCAGCTCCGTCCGGATGTCTGACAGGTGATTGCGCGCACTGCGGACAGTCTGCAATGTGTACCGGAAAAAAATCAGAATAGGGGGATAGATACGGATGAAAACATTATTATTAATCGCAATCGGCTCTGCAGTTGTCAATAACGTTGTATTGAGCCAGTTCTTAGGCATCTGCCCGTTTTTGGGCGTATCTAAGAAAACGGAAACTGCTGCCGGAATGGGCGGAGCCGTTATTTTCGTTATCGGGATTGCATCCCTTGTAACGTCTTTGATTTATAAGTTTATTTTGACGCCTACGGATACCCAGTATCTGCAGACGATTGTATTTATTCTCGTCATTGCCGCACTGGTGCAGTTTGTAGAGATGTTTTTGAAAAAATCCATACCATCTTTGTATGAGAGTCTTGGCGTATATCTGCCTTTGATTACCACCAACTGTGCGGTTCTTGGCGTTGCGCTGACAAACGTGACAAAGGAGTATGGCATTTTGGAAAGCGTGGTCAACGGACTGGCAACGGCTGTCGGATTCTTTATTGCAATCTGCATTATGGCCGGAATCCGTGAAAAAATAGAATACAATGATATCCCGAAACCCTTCCAGGGCACGGCGATCGTATTGATTACCGCCTGTCTGATGTCGATTGCGTTTATGGGATTCTCAGGAATGATTTAGGAGGAAAGAGAAGATGAGTATACAGGCAATTATCATTGCCGCAATAATCGTCGGCGGCGTTGGTATTTTTATTGGATTTTTCCTTGGGGTTTCCGGAGAAAAATTCAAAGTAGAAGTTGATGAAAGAGAAGAGGCCATCTTGGGCGTTCTTCCCGGCAATAACTGCGGCGGGTGCGGTTATGCGGGCTGCTCCGGTCTTGCGGCAGCCATTGTAAAAGGTGAGGCTCCGGTGGGACAGTGTCCGGTGGGCGGCGATCCCATTGCCGCTAAAATTGGCGAGATCATGGGCGTGGCGGCAGGAGAAGCCGTGAAGAAAGTTGCTTTTGTCAAATGCGCCGGAACCTGTGAAAAGGCAAAGCAGGATTATCAGTATACAGGTATTGAGGACTGCGGCGCTATGGCGTTTGTGCCGGGCGGCGGTCCGAAAAGCTGTAATTACGGATGTCTTGGTTATGGCAGCTGCGTGAAGGCATGTCCCTTTGATGCGGTTCATATCGTAGACGGTATCGCATTGGTGGATAAAGACGCCTGCAAAGCCTGCGGCAAATGTGTGGCGGCATGTCCGAAGAATTTGATTGAGCTTGTGCCGTATGACGCAAAGCATATCGTAAACTGCAGTTCCAAAGACAAGGGCAAGGATGTCATGAAAGCCTGTTCCGTGGGATGTATCGGATGTCATCTTTGTGAGAAGAACTGTCCGTCGGATGCCGTTCATGTAACAGACAATATTGCGTACATTGACCAGGAGAAGTGTACGGGATGCGGGATTTGTGCGGAGAAGTGTCCGAAGAAGATTATTCTTTGATGGTTTACTGTATAGAAAGCAGATGATTGTATGCTGAGTGCAGCGGATATTATCAGGGACTCTATCAATGAGTTTTCCAGATTACAAAACCAGATGTTATCAGTAAAAGAAAAAATGACATGGAAACATATAATTTAATGCATGACAGATATATCGAATTAAAGGTTGTATTGTCTGGTTTAGGTGTTAATCTAACAGAAATTGACAAGATTAAAGAATAATAACAATAATTTATACAGATAAAGAAGAATTCCAGTCAAAAGAGAATGCCGGAAAATGAGCGTTGTTCATTTCAGGCATTCTTTTTTGTTTTCCGAAGTGAATTGTTAGTAAAGTGGGTTTTGCCAAAACAAGAGGAATAAAAGCTGGTGTGCAGGTGTTTCTTATAAATGAATATGGTAAAATTTTATAAGAAACGAGGTAGAGTAATATGGAAAAGAAAATTTATATCACAGAGGAAGAACGGGCAAAATGCCAAAAGGTGGCTGATGCGTTTGCAGAGCTGTATGAGATGACGGATGTTGTAGTGGTTGATGTCGGCAGGTACGGTTTTGTGATGCTGAAATATTACATGCCGCCGTATGGATTTGAGGAAGATGAAACTTTTACGGACAGTAAGGCATTGTGGAAATGTCGCATAACTGGCTGTGAATAGGGTTTTCCATAGTTTCATAGCCAGTTATGCACATTTCTATGATGCAGTCTTTAAACGCTTGAAATTATTCGCCTGACCGCATATAATTATATGGGAAAGTTTAGGGAAAGGGGGAATGAAGATGTTAGAGTATATTTCTGCCCCGGAAGCGGCGAAGAAATGGGGCATTTCAGAAAGACGGGTGCAAAAGCTATGTGAGGAAAACCGCATACCGGGCGTGGCAAAATTCAGCCGCTTGTGGCTGATACCAAAGGACGCTGAAAAGCCAGTAGATAAAAGAAAACGGGAGGAAAACAGAAAGTGAAAATATTTGTTGTTGAAGATGAAACAGAGATTTGTAAAGAGTTGTCCGTTCTGTTACAGAAATATGGCTATGCTTATGAAAGCAGCATTGATTTTGCACATATCACAGACCATATTTTGAAAGCGGAAGCAGACCTTGTACTGCTGGATATAAACTTGCCATATCAAGACGGTTATATGATATGCCGCGAGATTCGGAAACAGTCGGATATTCCGATTATCGTTCTGACAAGCAGAAATACAGACTTTGACGAATTGATGAGCCTAAATATCGGTGCAGACGATTTTATATCAAAGCCTTATAACGCACAGGTATTGATAGCGCGTATTCAAAAAATATTAAAAAGGACTTATGAAGCACAGGTTAATTCTGTCCTTATTCATAAAGGGCTGACAATCAATCTGCTAAAGGCCACTGCTGCTTATGGGGATAAAGAAGTAGATTTAACAAAAAATGAACTTGGCATACTGCGTTTGCTGGTTGTAAACAAAGGCAATGTGATACCGCGTGACGCGATCATAGATGAATTATGGCAGAGCGACGAATTTATAGACGAAAACACACTCAATGTTAATATTGTGCGATTGCGTAAGAAGTTATCGGAGATCGGTGCGTCCGATTATTTAGAAACAAAACGTGGATTGGGATACAAAGTATGAGACTGACCGATTATATCATTGACCGCCTTTTTTCTGTTGTAATGTTTTTGGTAGCTGTTGTTTTTTCTATGGGACTTCTTTGGTTGATGGGATTGCGCTATGAATTTATTATTTATATCGAAATAATATTCGGGTTTTCCTTTCTTGCAGCGTTGTTATGGGACTACACAAGAAAAAAGAAATATTACTGCGGATTTATGGCTTTATTTGACGGACTTGACGACAAGACTTTATTAGCAGAGCTTGCAGAAAAGCCGGGATTTCTTGACGGGAAACTGTTATATCAAATTCTACGCCTGTCTAATAAGTACATGAATGATAAGTTAGCGGAAGCGGGGGCTGCTAATCAAGAATACCGGGAATATATCGAAATGTGGGTACATGAAATAAAAACGCCGATAACCTCTGCCCATTTAATTATTGAGAATGACAAGAATATTTCTACAATCCGCATAGATGATGAATTGAATAAAATAGACCATTTTGTAGAACAAGCCCTTTTCTATGCGAGAAGTACAACATTGGAAAAAGATTTTAAGATAGAAAAGACAACCTTGAAAACATTGGTACAGGAAGCGTTGAAAAGTTATTCCAAACAGATCATTGAAGCCCACGGCAGACCTGTATTTGAGAATTTGGATATTCCGGTATTTGCTGATCGGAAATGGTGTGTATTCATTATAGGGCAGATCGTAGCTAATTCTGTTAAATATGCAAAAGAAAATCTGACGCTCACTTTTGAGGGGAGTTCTTTTGATAACGGGTGCAGCCTTTCTATCTCCGATAATGGAATTGGTATAACCGAAGCAGATATTCCGAGGATTTTTGATAAAGGGTTTACCGGGGAAAACGGGCGTAAATTTGGAAAATCAACAGGTATTGGGTTATATTTATGCCGGAAATTATGCCATAAGATGAATATGGAAATATCGGTGGCAAGCAGCCTTGAAAATGGGACAACTGTAAAGATCACGTTCCCCAAAGAAAATCTTTATTTAACATAGGAATATCCTGTAAAGCGGGATTGGATTGTACGGGCAGGCATGAAAAATGTCTGCTTCTTTTTTACCCGAAACCTTACATTTCGGTAATGCAAATGTAATCTTATTTAATGGCGTATGTTAAGTTCTTGATATAAAATGTGTAACAGTATAGTTCAAGTTGTGTGTAATGAGAACATCGAAGATTGGAGGAATGTATATAGTGGATTTTATTTTGAACGTATTTGCAGAGATTGCAGATTTCTGTATTGATTTTTGGATAGACAACATTTTTAGTAAGTTTACAAAAAAGAAATAAAAAAATCCATGTAACCAAAAGAAAGGAGCAAAATTATGAATACCCCGATTTTAGAGGTTTCTGACATTCAAAAAT
>CAJUEY010000002.1:136812-139758 GCA_910585825.1 uncultured Lachnospiraceae bacterium
GAAAGGAGCAAAATTATGAATACCCCGATTTTAGAGGTTTCTGACATTCAAAAATATTATGGAAACAAAGGAAACATTACCAAAGCTGTTAATCGTATTTCCCTGTCTGCCCACAAAGGAGAATTTGTCGGCATCATGGGTGCGTCCGGCTCTGGCAAGACAACACTGCTGAACTGCATTTCCACAATCGACACAGTGACCAGCGGGAAAATTTTAGTTGAGGGGAAAGACATTACTACTTTACGCGGAAAACAGTTGTCGGCTTTTCGGCGCGAAAAGCTGGGCTTTATCTTTCAGGACTTTAATCTGCTTGATACATTGACTGCGTATGAGAATATCTCCCTTGCCCTGTCCATTTCCGGCATAAAGGCAAAAGAGATTGATAAAAGGGTACAGGAAATTGCAAGGGCATTGAATATCACGGAAGTCTTGGAAAAATACCCCTATCAAATGTCCGGCGGACAGCAGCAGCGTGTAGCCGCCGCCCGTGCAATGGTAACAAATCCGGCTCTTGTTTTGGCTGATGAACCTACGGGCGCGCTGGATTCCCGTTCTTCCCATATGCTTTTGGATATGCTGGAAGAATTGAACCAAAACCTTTCTGCAACAATCCTCATGGTAACGCACGATTCTTTCACAGCCAGTTATTGCCGCCGTATTCTTTTTATTAAGGACGGGAAAATTTTCAATGAAATTCACCGTGGGACAAAATCACGGAAAGAATTTTTTGAAGAAATCATGGAGGTAGTTTCTGTATTGGGAGGTGAAACCAATGACAAGCGTTAACTCCGTAAACGCGGGTAAATTGATTATTCGTAATGTGCGCAAAAACATACAGGACTATATGATTTATTTCTTGACGCTTACGGTTTCGGTAAGTATGTTTTACGCTTTCAATTCCATTCAGACCCAGCCAGCATTAAATGATCTTGACGCAACAAAGCAATTACTTTCTGACCAGTTAGGGATATTGCTTTCTGCATTATCTGTTGTAGTGGCTGCCACCCTTGCGTTTCTTATCCTGTATGCAAATCAGTTCCTCTTAAAACGCAGGAAAAAGGAATTAGGGATTTATACATTGTTAGGAATGGAAAAAGGGAAAATATCAAGGATTTTTGCCGGGGAAACCTTATGCGTGGGTATTCTGTCACTTGTGTTTGGGCTTATATTAGGGCTGCTTTTGTCACAGGGACTTTCCATATTTTCTTTACGCCTGTTTGCAATAGATATGAGTAAGTTTCAAATTGTTTTTTCCATAAGTGCGCTGAAAAAGACAATCGGCTGTTTTGTATTGATTTTTCTGATTGTTATGATTTTTAATGTGCGCACGGTTTCTTCGGTCAAGCTGATCGACCTGTTGACCGCCAGCAGGAAGAATGAAGTCATGGCACTAAGGAACAAAGTCGCCGGGATTTCTTTAGCCGCGCTTTCTATCCTTTGTATTGTTTCTTCCGGCATGATTATTCAGCGCTATGGTATACTTCCCAGCCGCGAAAATTCATGGTTTCAGATTGCAGTAGTTTTATTAGCAGCAGGGACAGCGCTTTTCTTCTTTTCTGTATCGGCAGTATTGCTTACAGCGATACAGGCAAACAGAAAAATTTATCTAAAAGGGCTGAATACCTTTTTAAGCCGACAGATTGGAAGTAAAGTGCAGACGGATTTTATGACTATGAGCGTAGTATGCGCTTTGCTTACCATATCTATTTGTGGTATATCCGTGGGGATAAGTTCTGCTTTAACCATGAATGAAACGTCTAAGGCTTCGCTTCCTTATGATCTGAATGTTGTTGCGGATATTGATGTAGCGGGAGAAACAGACATTGCGGCATATCTGAAATCAAGGGACGTGGATATGGGTATCTATGCAGACAGCATAGCGCAGATCAGCCTTTATGAAGCAGAAATAACCTATGGAGATTTATTTGAGGGGCAGGACTTAAACTTATGGCACATTGACAATGCCATTCCCGAAGTGGGTGTTTCGGTAGTTTCCATTTCAGATTTTAACCGTGCATTAGCGGCACAGGGGAAAGCCCCCATAAGTCTTGCTGATAATGAATTTCTCTTAAACTGTAATTACAAAGGCACTTTGCAATATATTGATTCATTTTTGCAGTCCTGTACGGAAATTGACTTGAATGGGACGATTTTACAGCCGGGTGGGAAGAAACCGCTGGGTGAAACTGTTTTGATGACTTCGGTAGGTAATAATGACAGGGGAACCTTTATTGTTCCCGATCATGTCGCTGCGTCTTTAGCAAAAGACATGAATATTTTGTTAGTACAGTATAAACCCGGTATAAATACAGATGAAATATTGCAGAAAATGATACCGATTGGGCTGGAATGGGAAACAGAGGGGTATCGGTATACTGAAAAAATCATGTTGAGCAGTATGTATTACGGCTCCTGCGCGTTGCTGGTATTCTTATGCTGTTATATCGGGCTGGTGTTTCTGCTGATATGCGCCGCGCTGCTGTCCCTAAAACAGTTGACAGAAACCGCAGATAATATTTACCGATATGGGTTATTACAAAAGCTGGGAACGGATAGCCGGTTACTTTTCGGAGCTTTATTCAAGCAGATAGCGATATTCTTTGTTGTGCCGCTTTTGCTTGCAGGAATGTTTTCAGCCTTTGGAATTGGAAAAATCACAGCGATTGTAGAAGAATTTCTAAATATGCACATATCTACAAATATTGGTGTTACTGTTTTGATGTTCTTGATTGTGTATGGTGGATATTTCGTTGCCACTTACCTGTCATGTAAACATATGGTTATGGAAAAACAAATTGAAGAATTCGAGGTTTAAGTTATGCCGGAAAATGTAAATTGGAGTGCTGCTTGGCAAAGCGTTATTGACACATGGCTTCCGTTATTTGGAGGGATTGCGTTAATTGTAGTTGCGGTCATTGTCATTCACATTATCAGAAAACGAAAAAA
>CAJUEY010000003.1 GCA_910585825.1 uncultured Lachnospiraceae bacterium
TATACGGATAGTTATCCACATCAAAGACAAAAAACATTTAACAATTACCTATTAATTATTATGTGTTTCTAACAAAACGGCTCTTTTGCCATGCTCCGTTTTATCCGCCTTTGTTTCATATGTTGATTTTAGTATAAAAAAACCTTTTTTTTCTGTCAATCCATTTCCGGTATTTCTTCTCAGTCTTCCTCTTCCCCGTCTTCTTCTGTTTCCAGAGCATCCCTGCGTATCTTTTCATACTGATCCATTTCTACATAGGGAAGAAATTCTGCAGGCGTCAGACCGTTGTGGCAATGCTCCATAAATGTATGCCAGATTTCTCCCGGATACGTAGAACCTGACAAACCCGGAAGTTCCGCCGGCATATCATATCCTACCCAGATACTTGCCGTATAATAGCGTGTATATCCTGCAAACCAGCCGTCCTTATTGTCATTTGTCGTTCCTGTTTTGCCCGCGGAAGGCATGCCGGTAACGGCGAGACCTCTTCCAGTTCCCTCAGTAATTGCTGTTGTCAGCATGTCCGTTGCCATACGGGCCGCCGTGGTCTTATAAACCTTCTTTTCTTCCTGCTCCGTTGCAAGAATTTCATTGCCCTCCGCATCGGTAATTCTTATAATGCAGGTGGGAGTCCGATAGTTCCCGTCATTTTCAAGAGCTGCATAAGCGGCTGTCATTTCCACCGGAGACGCTCCGTTTGTCAAGCCTCCCAGAGATGATGTCAGACGTTCGTCTTCCTTTGTGATTTTGGAAAAATTCATTGCTTTTAAATAAGACAATCCCACCGAAGGCGTCAGCTCCTCAAACAACTGCCATGCTACCGTATTTTTGGAACGCGCCAGAGCGTTTCTAAGCGTCATCTCTCCACTGTAGCCGCCGTCTGCGTTGGAAGGTCCCTCTTCAATATACTGATCGGTGACAATGGAATCCGGCGTATAATTGCGTTCCAGCGCCGGGGTATAAACAATCAATGGTTTAATACTGCTTCCCGGCTGTCTGTAGCTTTGATATGCCCGATTTAAGGTATATCCGTCAAAGTCCTGGCTCCTGCCTCCTACAATCGCCCGGACATATCCTGTTTCATTGTCAATACAGACGCCCGCTCCCTGCAGCTTAAACACGCCCTCTTCATTTACTTCCGTAAAATCTGCCAGCTTTTCGTCAATCGTCTGCTGCAGCGCTGCCTGCATTTCAAGATCCATAGACGTATAAATGCGGTATCCCGCAGTAAAGAGTTTTTTCTGACATTCGGAATAAAGCTGATTGTAAGCCTCATTATATGTGCTCCGCTCCTCTTCGGTTTCAAATTCCGTCTGAAAAACAAATCCCTGCTGCTCCATTAAAAGCCGCACTGCACAGTAATACGTATAAGTTTCCACGTAATTATTTTTCTCATGCTCCGGCCGGCTTAGGATAATCTCCTCAGCCTTTGCCATGAGATATGCACTTTCTGTAATTTTTCCGTCTTGATACATATTCTCAAGGATACGGTCCCGCCTGCCAAGGGTATTTTCCATGTTGGCAAATGGATCGTACAGCGTCGGATTATTGGGAATCCCGCACAAAAATGCAATCTGAGACAAATCCAGATTGTTTACCTCTGTATTAAAATAGCCAATGCTTGCAGCCTGGATGCCGTAATATCCATTCCCAAAATATATATTATTCAGATAAAATTCCAGAATCTCTGTTTTGCTGTATTTTTTTTCCAGCTCTGTAGCAATAAAAATTTCTTCTACTTTACGCTGCCAGGTCTTATCCTGCGTCAGGAAGACAGTCCTCGCCAGCTGCTGGGTAATCGTACTTCCGCCCTGCGTCACTTCTCCGTTTTCAATAGCCGCCTTTGCAGCGCGGACAATCGCCTTAATATCAATTCCGCTGTGCTGGTAAAATTTCTTATCCTCTATACTGACAATCGCCGCGCAGACATCCAGCGGAATTTCGCTGTAGGGTAAATAATAAACGTCTTTTTCTCCTTTTAATGTGGAAATGGTATTTCCGTCTTTATCATAAACCACGCTGGTCTGCGCTGCGCAAAAGGTATCTGCTGTTGAATTATGCACAAACTGCGCTGCTTCCGATTTCATCTTCTGCACCTGCACAGCATATCCGCCATAATAATAATATCCTACTCCGGCAACGACAATCAACATCAATAAAAATTGAAGTTTTACAAAAAACCAAAATACGCGGTATTTTTTCTTTTTCTTCTTATGTTTCATATGTCTCCTTCTTCTCGTTTCTGCTCTCCTGCTCATTTTACAGTTACTGTTCGCACCCATGGTGTTCACAGTAACGAATCCGACCTATTTAAAGTTGCCTTACGGCAAGAGGCCGGATTCCGGCTCCAGTACTGTACTGGCCTGTGACCGTGCAGCGCAGTGCACGGTCCAAGAGTGAACAGTAACATTTTACACTTTTTGAATCGGAAACTCAAGTCTGTTAATGGTTGATAAATCTGAAGAAACATTGTATAATATACACAAAAAAAACGTATGATTTTACCCAAAATTGGAACATACAACGAAATGGAGGAAAACATTATATGAGAAAACGAAATCTGGCGACAGCCTGTGCTCTTTCAGCAGCGATGCTGCTGCAGACTTTTGGCGCTGTGGGTATTCCACTAAAGGCAGCAGAACGAACAGCCATGATCAGTGACGAGCAGCTTTCAGAGACCCCGGTAGAAGAACCCGCTTCTTACGGACCAACACCGAATGAAGCGCAGAGATACTATCAGACAAAAGGCTCTTTTGCGGCATTTTGTCATTTCAGCGTCAATACATTTAATAATGTAGAGTGGGGTGAAAATTATGGAACGACACCTCCGGCGGACTTGTTCACACTGAGCAATGATTTTGATGCAGATGGAATTGTCCGCACATTAAAAGACGCCGGTTTTTCCAGATTAATGATTACTGCAAAACACCATGACGGTTTTTGCATTTGGGCGTCGGAATATACGGATTACGACATCAGCAGTACGAATTATAAAAACGGAGAAGGGGATATCTTAGAAGAGATTTCAGACGCCTGTACCAAATACAACATGGATATGGGTCTTTATCTCTCTCCATGGGATATTCACGAAGACCACTACGGCTGCTACGGCGACTCCAAAGAAGGCGATTATAACGAACTTTACACAAATGAAATCCGTGAAATATGCACGGCGGTAAAAACAGACGAGAATGGCAATCCTCTTAAGGATGAAGACGGATTGCCCATATACAAATATGGAAATAACAATCCAAACCGCCGGACAGAACGTTTTGTGGAATGGTGGATGGACGGCGCCACAGGCTCCGGAAGTTCTTTCCAGACTTATGACTGGGTCAAAATTTTTCAGGCCATTCGTGAGACAAATCCCACCTGCCAGATTTTTGGAACACATAAAGCGGGGGTCGTAGACGGCGTTAAACTGGGAAGCACAGGAGGCGTCAACTGGATTGGCAATGAAGACGGATATGCCCACGATGAAACATGGTCAAAAGTCATTGCAGGCGAAAATTATGAAGACATACGTTCAAACGGTTATATCAAAGGGTATCCGGATGGAGATACCTGGAGCGTGCCGGAATGCGATGCAAAGATGCTTGCGGGCGGCTGGTTCTGGGGACCGTCCAAACAGAACACCCTGCGCTCCATGGAAAATCTCTCTGAAATGTATTATCGCTCAATCGGCCACGGAGCAACGCTTCTGCTGAACGTATCACCCAACGATCAGGGAACATTAGATGAAAATCAAAAGCAGCGCGTGCTTGATTTCGGCCAGGCGATTCAGGAATCCTTTGCAGATGATCTGACGAAAAAACCAGGCGTTACGGCATATGCGACTTCTGTATGGGGAAATGCAAAAGAATATTCACCAATGAATGTTCTGGATGCCATTCCGGAAGGCTCGCTTTACGACGATACCTATTGGTCTGCGGCCGATGGTGAAACAACCGGCGCTCTGGAAATTCGATTTGAGGAGCCTGTAACATTTAACACAATATCCATTGAAGAATACATTCCAAAAGGCCAGAA
Organism: uncultured Lachnospiraceae bacterium; assembly: GCA_910585825.1. Lineage (GTDB taxonomy): Bacteria > Bacillota > Clostridia > Lachnospirales > Lachnospiraceae > Roseburia_B. The sequence continues at coordinate 4,030 of CAJUEY010000003.1, forward strand.
AATTTCCTCTTTTTCTGTAGAATATGAGAACAAAGGAATCTGGACAGAATATGCTTCCGGCGCAACGATCAGTTCCAAACGGCTCTGCCGCGGAGCTGTAGTAACTGCTGACGCCATCCGTATCAATATTTTAAACGCACAAAGCACTCCTATGATATCCAATGTAGGCGTATACCGCACCACCAAAGAGCTGTCTGTTGATAACGGTGAAATTGCCGAAAAACTTCCAACCAATTTACAGAAAATGGACATCTCCCAGTTTACAACAACTGTAGCGGAGGGAAAAACAGCCTGGGGAAACGACACGATAACCGAAGGAGATTTTACAACCGGAAAGTGGTCTAATGCGGCCAATGGCGGCGAGGCTTCCTTTACTTTCACCGGAACGAAAGCCTGGATCTACGGCACAATAGATCCGGGACATGGAACAATGGACGTATATATTGACGGAGAATTGGTCGGAACAGCAGATACAAAAGGCGAAACGAGAAAACAGGGGGCGTTAATTTATACCACACCGGATCTTGAATACGGAGAACATACGATTCGTATGGTAATTACAAAAGACGCCATTGGATTGGCAGGCGCAAAATATCTGGACGGTTCCGGCGTATTTGAAATAGAACAGGAGACATATACCGTCAAAGAAGGGGAATCCGTCACTGTCAAAATTATCCGTACACTTGGAACAAACGGAGAAGTGACAGTACCTTATTTCACTCCTTCCGGCGGTGCAGAGCAAGGCGTGAATTATGTTTATATGGATGACTCCATCGTATTTCAGGACGGCGAAACTGAAAAAACCCTCACACTTCAGACAACTTACAGTCCAAATATTGCAGACGGCCTCACTTTCTATCTCAGACTGGGTTCTTCGGAAGGCGTTTCTCTGGGAGCCTGCGATGCAAGTACAATCGTTATTTTAGATAAAGATAAGCTGGAAGCTGCAGAAAACAAGCTGATTACGAAAATTGATGATCTGGAAAACGAATTTTCAATCGGAGAAGACATTTATCCGGAAGACATCTGGAATGATTTTAAAGCGGCATACACAGCTGCCCTGAATGCCATCCGCACCGAAGAAATTGTAACGGAAAGCGAATTACAGAAACTTCTGCAGGATTTGGAAAAGGCATATGAGGCATGCTTTGATTGGAAGGAGCAGACAAAGCCGTCTGTACCGAGTATACCGACTGTACTAAACGCTCCAAATGTAACATCTGTTACAAGTTCTATGCAGGGTATCACAATTACATTCAGTCCTTCCGCAAACAGCGCATTCTATGAAATATACCGGAAACAGGATAACGGCTCTCCTGTAAAAATAGGCACTGCAGCTACAACCTCATTTGTTGACGAAAAACCTGTGGGAGGAAAGTCTCTTACCTATACGGTAAAAGCAATTTCCGGCGATACAAGCAAATATTCCTCCAGCAGTCAGGGAGCAGCAAAGACAATTACCCTGCCAAATGCGCCAAAGAAAATTAAAGTAAAAGCATCTTCCGAGGGCATCAAAATCACGATTAAACCAGGCAAGGGAACCAAAAAATACGTCCTTCAAAGAAGTTTAAAGAAAAATGCCTCATACAAAACAGTGAAAAAACTGTCAGGGAAAAAGACTGTCACGTATCTGGATAAAAAAGTCAAAAAAGGAAAGAAGTATTATTATAGAGTTGCTGCCGTAAACGGCAAAACCTATAGCCCTGTAAAAATTTCCAAAGCTGTAAAGGCAAAGAAATAACTATAAATAGGCAGAACCGGTTTTTCCGGTTCTGCCTTTTATTTCCTATTGCTCCATCTGTCTCCCTAAAAATCCGGCTGCCGTAACCGCCAGCTTATGTTCCGTATCCCCCATGAGATGCTGTTCGTTTTTATCGGAAATTACCACTGCTCCAATGGCATCCCCCTGGCAGATAATCGTCGCTACTGCCTGCGAACACAATTCTCCGGTATCGTCTAATGTAATTTTTACAAAACCTTCATCCTCCTTATTTGCCACAAAATCCTCCCTGTTTTCAATGATTCCTTCCATTTGCTCGCTCAAAGGTTTTCCGTCATATTCTTTTTTTCCGCTGCCCGCTACAGCCACCACATGGTCTCTGTCCGTAATACAGACCAAATTTCCGGTGGTCTGGGACAAACTTTCTGCATATTGTCCGGCAAACTGGCTCAATTCTCCAATGGGTGAATATTTTTTTAAAATAATTTCTCCCTGTCTGTCGGTAAAAATTTCTAAAGGATCTCCCTCCCGGATGCGCAGCGTCCTGCGGATTTCTTTCGGTACTACTACTCTCCCCAAATCGTCTATTCTGCGCACAATTCCTGTTGCTTTCATATGAACAATTCCTCCATTTACATTTTCTATCGCCTATTACGGCGCAATCTTTTTCATGAAATTAACTTCCTGTGATGATAGTATTTGTAAATAAATGAAATTTATTCAAAAGAGTAATTCAAAGTCCAAAAACTGCAAGAACACTTGACAGAACCACACAAACGAGAGTAAAATTTATTTTGAACAAAAAATTTTTAAAATGCAAAAGGAGAAAATGAGATGAAAAAAATGAAACGCGTAATAGTTGGTTTAATGGCACTTGGAATGGCATTTACAATGACAGCCTGCGGCGGTAAAGAACAGACAGTTACATACCGCAACGAAACGGAAACAAGCGGAATTAAGACAACGGATACCATGACATTTACAGCAAAAGGGGATATCGTTGAAAAACTGACAGAAGTCATAGAATTTGATATCTCTTCCTTTGATGATGCAACAAAAGAGCAGTTTAATTCCACTTACGAAGAGTTGGTTGCACAATACAACGACATTGAAGGCGTAAACTGCACAATGACAGCCGGAGATGACACCATTACATTCAATATTGACGTTGATACGACAGGAGATGCAGTAAATGAACTGACAGAAAAAAATCTTCTTACCATGGAAGGCGGCGGAAGCGGCAAAATTTCCTTAAAAGCCAGCGCAGCATCTTTAGAAAGCACCGGATACGAAAAAGTAGAATAAAAATGAATCAATGGAAAAAGCTGCAGCTCATTTGTGCTGCAGCTTTTTTTGTTAAATTTTCTAACAGATTAACCGTGAGGCTCATCACTGTCAAAAGTTTCACAGTATCTCGCATAGAAGGACGGCTCTTCCCCTTTTACATAGAGGTGGGAGACGTCTCCAAATCTGCTGATGCGAAAAGAGGCTATGCCTTCTCTTCTTTCCTCCGTCATTACCGTAGTCACAGAGGACGGCGCCGCACAGAATCCGTGCCAGAGCGTCATCGGCGAAATGCCGGTCAAATGGCCAAGCAGCACACACTCCAAAGCAAAGTGGCAGAAAAATGCAAGCGTGTCCCGGTTTGCCTGTTTCACCCGGTAAATATTGCCTTCTCTTGAATATCCGTTTTCCTCCAAAAGTTTATCAAAGGATTTTGTGACCCAGTTATATTCCTCCGACACGTTTCCATCTTTCATCAGGTCTGTTTTTGCCCATAAGTCTTTGTCATAATACTCTTTCGTATACGTCCAGTCCTGGGGAAGAAAATCCCAGCAATTAACCGGATATCCTTTATCCGGCCTTACGACTTTTACGGCAAACTCCCGCAGCCATTCACATTCCAGCGCCTGCATCCGCTTTTTTGCAAGAGTGGGGGCGGCGGTGTCCTTAGCTCTGCCAAGGGGCGAAACATAACACCTGTCAATTTTAACGTCCGCCAGATATTCGGCAAGATATTCCGCCTCCCGAAATCCTTTTTCCGTTAAAGAATCTTTTTCGTAATCCGGCTCTCCGTGCCGTATGAACAGTAGTCTCATCTTCCGCCTCCCAAATTATTTTTACTGGCACAGCTCACACATCTGCTGCCATTTCTTCTCCATATCCGCAACCAGCGCAAACTGTGTCCGGCAGCGGTCCAGATTGTGTTTCTCTCTGGAAATCTTAAAATATACATCGCCTTCCAGATAATCCGCCAAAAAGCGCATGCCGCATTCCAACGTCATCATTTTGGCGCCCATCGGCAGCGCCTTCACTTCATTCGGCGTCAGCCTGCCGCCGCAGCCTTCCAAAAATCCTTTTACATAAATCTCAAACAATTCCAAAGATAAGGATACCTTTGATACGTCCGGCTCATCTTCCGCCGCCGTATTTGCTCCAAAGCGGATTGCATCGCCAAAATCATGCGCGGAAAGCCCCGGCATAACCGTATCCAGATCAATAACGCAGATTGCCTGATGTGTCTCAGAGTCAATCATAATATTGTTCAGCTTTGTATCGTTATGAGTTACGCGCAGCGGAAGTTCTCCTTTTGCCAGCATATCGTGAAGTTCTGACACTTCTTTGCTCCTTGCCCGCACAAATGCAATTTCTTCCTGCACCTGCGCAGCCCTTCCCTTCACATCCGCCTCTACGGCTTTTTCAAAATCCTGATACCGTTTCGCCGTATTATGGAAATTCGGAATTGTCTCATGCAGTGTATCCGCCGGGAAATTTGCAAGCTGTGCCTGGAATTTGCCGAACGCCACAGCGCTCTGATAAAAATCCTCTTTGCTCTCAACGGCGTCAAATGTCTGAGCGCCCTCAATAAAATCATACACACGCCATTTACTGCCGTCTTCATCTGTATAGTATGGTCTGCCGTCCTTTGTCATAACCACGGTAAGCGTCTCTCTCTTTGGATCTCCCCCCATACGGCTGATTTCCTCACGCAGATAAGACGTCACATGAATGATATTTTCCATCAGTTCATCCGTATTTTTAAATATTGTCGTATTGATCCCCTGAAGGATATATTTTTTTCCCTCTGACATCTCTGCCAGATATGTATGGTTGATATGTCCGCTGCCATATGGTTCTATTGATACGACATCCTGCTCCACCTGAAACTGTTTGATAAGTTCTTTCTTCTCCATTGTAATCTTCTCCTTATACTTCCCATAATTGTTTTGGATAGACGCCCTGCGCCTTAAAATCTGCAATCGCTTTCATAACCGTCTCTTTGTCTTCTTTATATGTGACGCCATACCAGCGATCTTCGGATTTTAACACTGCAACTTCGGCTTTTCCTTCTTCCATCAGCTGCTGTACGGCAGACGGAAGGAAAAATTCACACTTCAAAGGATTTGCGGAAAGATTTTTTTCCAAAAATGCCGGAAACCGTTTTTCAAGCTCTTCCATTAAATTCTGCTGAAATCCCCACATATTCATGGATGCGATGCTCCCTTCGGGAATCGTCACCCAGGTAGCGCCCTCATCTTCTGTATATGCCGTTTCATCGCCGCGTTTTTCAATGCGGGTGCGTTCATGGATTTCCATCAGATGCCCGCTTTCATCAATCCGGCAGACACCTCTTGCCACATGGCCGTTTTCGGTCAGAGTGTTCTCCATAATGTAGCCGACCATAACATATTGATACATGCCGTTGTCATCCTTCGGCCTGCTCAGATAGTCGTAAATCATCTGAAATGCATGTCGGCCGTAAAAATCATCTGCGTTGATGACTGCAAAAGGCCCGTTGATCTGATCCTTGCAGCACAATACCGCATGTCCGGTGCCAAAAGGTTTCTGCCTTCCCTCCGGCAGCGAAAAACCTTCCGGCAGCGCATTTAAGTCCTGATATGCATATTCCACCTGCATGCGCTTTGCAATACGATCCCCGATACACTCTCTGAATACGTCCTCGTTTTCCCTTTTAATAATAAATATCACCTTTTCAAACCCTGCCAGCATTGCATCGTACACAGAAAAATCAAGGATTACATGTCCTGAATCATCCATTGGGTCCATCTGCTTTAAACCGCCGTAACGGCTCCCCATACCTGCTGCCATAACAACCAATACCGGTTTGTCCATCGTTAATACCTCCTGCTTTTCTTATTTCTGTATCTATTATTGTAACAGACTTATTCCATAAATGCAGTATTATTTATCGTTTTTTCTTCACTACTTTGGAAAACGTGCTGCTCAATACTTGCTTTCCTTTTATAGTTTTATAAGATTTGATCTTGTAATAGGCGGTCTTTCCTTTTTTCGCTTTCTTGTCCAGATATTTCTTCGTGCCGGCTTTCTTAATTTCGGCTATTTTTTTATAACCCTTCTTTTTCTTGTAAGAACGGTAAATGATATAGCCGTCGGCTCCGTTTGCCGTTTTCCAGCTTATCTGAATTCCCTTTTTGACCGACTTTGCCTTCACGCCTTTCGGCGCCTCTGTTTTTACTTCAGTCTCTCCCTCGTCTCCCGATCCTGCCGTCTGTTTTTTGTTGAATTTTGCCGTAAGAGTCCTGTCTTTTTCGATTACAAAGGTGTAAACGGCTGCATTTGAAACCAATGCATTTCCCTCATACCAACCGTCAAACAGATATTCCTTCCCCGGTGCGGCCGTGACCGTAACCGTATCCTGATAGAACGCCTCATCCGCACTGCTTGTTACCGTTCCTCCGGTTTGAGCCGTCACCTTTACCGTGTATTTCTTCTTTTCAAACCTCGCCTCAAGGATCTGGTCTGCTGCGATTGTAAATGTATAACTTGGATCTTTGGAAATCACTTCTGTGCCGCCCTTCAAAAACCAGCCGACAAACTCATATCCTGCTGCGGGGCTTGCAACAGCGGTAACTTCGTCTCCCGGCGCCGCGTCTTCCGGAATTCCGGTTACAGTCCCCTCTGTTTCATCCACTGCCTCAATGATCGTTTTTGGAATTTTAAAACTGTAAACCGAATGGGGTTTTAATGTATAAACAAAACTTTCGGCATCCGCCGTTTCCTCTGTTTTCTCTACCGTTATTTTATCCGGTTCCGCCAATGTATTCATATCCTCCACGTTCTCCGATGTCATGGACCAGATTTTAATCTTCTTGCTTTTCAGGCTCTGATCTTTTACGGAAATATCCACAGACACTGCGCCTTCCTCTTTGTTATTGACCGCCAGAATATAAATATCCCCGTTGTCGTCTTTGGTAGAATAAACATTAAGGTTATTGACTGCATTCGCTCCGTTTCCCGTGAATACTTCATTTCCGGTAATTTCTTCGCTGATCTGATGATTTCCCGTCATCCGGTTGAATATGGAAAAGAGATGGGCCGACGGCGTAGATACAAATTGGTTGCCGTCCTCTCCCTGATGGCATTGGATGACGCACTGCTGCCATGCACCCAGGTTATCGCTCCCGGACGTTGTGTCCACCAGACAATGCTTGTTCTGGTATGCCGCGCCGGAATTGACGCAGTCAATCATATGATTTGCAATATAAATCGCATGTCCAAGAGATGTTTGATAATTGCTTGCCGGGCTGACGCTTAAGATTCCAAATTCGGAAACTGCCACTTTTTTACTGTCATCTTCTGTAACCGTATCCATTTTGTTTTTATATGTCGCAATATTATTGGAAAAATTCTTTGCTTTCACAAGAGAATCTGCATAACCGGTAACACCGCCGCTGTATGGATGTATAATGACGCCGTCATATTTGTCGTCATAACCTTTTTCATGCATCTTATCAATAAATGAGTTTTGGAGCCGGTCAACAATACCGGAATAAAGCTCTATCTCCGGATCAACTGCTTTCATCGCCTCATAATAATCGACAAATCCCGCCTGGTCTGTCTTATAATTACAGGTAATCTCCGCTCCCCGCGCAGGAATATTGCCGTTTGTTCCGTCGCCAAAAGCAATCTTACCCGTTTCATAGTCAAACGTACATACATTCTGCGCTCCTTTGCCCTCCAGAGACTCTACAATTTCCCACTTTGCTCCTGCCACAAAGACTTCCGCGCTGTTCTCCACAACCGGAAGATAATACACATAGCGTTCTTCATTTGGACTGCCGTCACTAAGAGACGCCGAAGGTCTCCAGTCTCCCTTTTTCGCTACCCTGTTATTTGTCTGATAATAACTTCTCTGACCGGAAATCGTCATTCTATCGCCTTCTATATAAAGGTCTACCGTGCCCCTGTTATTTTCACTGATTCCGGACATCCAGTAATTCTGCCCGGTATCGCTGAATTCATTGCCCAGCTCAAACCGGATCACGCCGTAAGGCTCTTCATGTCCGTTTGCGGCGCGCACTGCCGCCCAGTCCGTACCGCCGTTTGGATTGCTGCCGTCATTCGGCGCGTTTAAATACTCCACCAAATCCGCCGCATCCTGGGGATTGCCGCGTCCAAGGCCATAGACAAAAATCGCCTCTGCATTTAGATCATCATAAATCCACTTCATTGCCTCATCGACGCCAAATGCAGGATCTACCGGAACTTCTCCTGCATCGGAATAGAAGTTATTGCCGGCAATCGTCGTTGTCCGATCCTCTCCTATGGTATCTTTCCAGGTAAAGAGATTAGAAACCGTGCCTCCCGGATAACGCACGGAACCGAAATTCGCCTCCTTTGCAAGCGCATTGAATGCGTCATTCATTTTATTCTCCTCTTTCTCCCAGGTTCCGTATCCCAAATTATGGTAGCGGTGATTAATCCCAAACATAGCGGAAGGGATTTCCCGGACAATCGTTCCCGGATCTGCCAAAATGGAGATCGGCATGCCTGCCTCATATTGAGCCACGGCTTCCTGAAGTTCCGTTATCATATCCTCCACCGCAGCCTTATCCGCCGACACGCTGTCTCTGATTTCTTCCGCCCTGGCAATCGCCTGCAGCAGCGCCTCCCCATCGGTTTCGTTTCCCTGCGCGCCTAAGCTTTTCGCTCTTGCAATCAACTGGTCCAACCGTTCTTTCGCTTTCTGCAGTTCCATACTTCCGCTGTACTGATCATAAATCGCCTTCACCGTTTCTGCGCTGACAGCTTTGTTATAATAGCGTATTTCATCAATTGCGCCGCTGATTGCGGTATTGTCCGCATTCTGTCTGTGGGCGCCCACACGGATATTGCCGCTGCCGTCCACAAGGTTGCCTGAGAGCGTTTCTGCATTGGTCTGCACGCCGTCCAGGTAAAAATACGCCTTTCTTGGAGACGCATTCCCGGCATCTACCGCCAGCATCACATGATGCCATTCTCCTGCCTGTACCGTGCCGCTGCCGTATCGATTGTTTCCGTCCAGATATGTGCCGTACTTTCCGTTATTGCCAATCATCAGAATCGCCCTTCCGGTATTGCTGCCGTCCTGGTGAAAAACGCTTGTGTTGCCCTGAGCCAGCGTGTCATATTTTACCCATGCCCCAATTGTAAATGCGCCGGAAGCCGACAGCCCCTGACTGCCGCCGTTTAAATCCAGCGTAAGATAAGAAGTATTGTTTCCGCCAAACACCGCGGCCGCTGTTTTGCCTACGCCCGCCCCATCGTTTACGGCAACGCCGGTTCCTGTTTTCTGCGCAGTGATATTTGTAATTTCCGCTTTGCTTGCAAGCGCCTCTGTTTCTGTGTCTCCCTCAAATGTCCAATAGCCAACCAGTCCGTCTGTCACATCCGTCTGTGCAGCCTGTATCTGCGTATTTCCCATTCCCTGCAGAATACTTCCCCCTGCCATGCAAACAGTTAATACTGCCGCAAGCATTCTTTTTCTCAATCCGAAATTCATACTTAACCTCCTCTGAAACTTCTGCATCCTGCGATATTCCAAAAGCAGCCCGAAACAACACACTTGTCATTCGGGCTGCCATATCATGATGCTTGTTTATTTTACTTTCAAGCCTGCTTTTTTCAGTTTCTTAAGCAGAGAGCTGCGCTGTTTGCCTTTCAGCTTCTTCGGCAGCTTTACTTTCACTTTTGAAGCCGTCTTTTTAAATGCCCCATTTTTAACGGTTTTTACTTTTGTGCCTTTAAAAACAACATTCTTTAATTTCTTGCATTTGAAAAACGCTTTTTTCCCAATATTTGTAACGTTTTGGCCAATGGTCACTTTCTGAATCTTTCCCTGATTTGCAAATGCCTGATCTCCGATTGCCGTTACGTTATAGGATGCGCCTCTGATTGTAATTGCCGAAGGAATTGTGATATTCTTCGCAGCTTTTCCTTTGATCAGCATAACCGTCTTGCCGGCAGCGTTTATAACGCGATACTGCATACCGTCTGTCGTTTTTATGTCCCCTGACACGACTGCCTTGTTCAGGCCTGCCTGTGCGCTGATCAACGCATCCGTAAGCTTTTTCAGCATCTCTGCATCTGCATTCCCGGGCGCCGCTTTCGCTGCTATATAAGCCGTTTCAAAAGCTTTCCATGCAGCGTCCGTATAATCCTTGTTTCCCGCCGCGTAAACCGCATCGGCAGATTTCAGCGCATTCTGCAGATTTTCTTTTGCCGCTGCGCCTGCATCTTCCTTTTTTACAAGGATATTGTCTATGTCCAGATCTGCAATCATTCCTGCAACCTGATTTTTAGTCACTGCCTGATCGCCGCTTCCCTCCAGCATTCCAGCCAGCGCACTCAGCAGGTCTTTTGCCTCTTCCAGTTTTATCTGGAGCGCCTTCCAGCTTTCCGGTGTGTAATCGGACTCTTTGAGATTGCTAAAGATATTTTCCAAATCTTTAATAGCCTGGTCCAGATCATCCTGATCGCTTTCATCGGCCGGTGTGCTCGCTGCCGTAAACACTGCTTCCGCTGTATCTTCCGCCGCTATTGCCGTTCCGTCCATCAGCTGCACTCTTGCAGTCACTGTTACGCTTCCCTGTTTTGTAACAGTAAGTATATTTCCATCGATGGACGCTCCCGCTTCGTTCTCTTCATCACAGGTATATGTAATCAATGCCTCAGCCTTTGCCTCTCCCGTATGCCTGATGCATTCTGTGTTGCTTACGGTACATTCCGCATTCAGAGTAATTTCAGCTGATGCGGCATCCAAAGTAATATCCGCTCCTGCAAACGTAATTGTATCAATGGCACATTCACACTGTCCGGCCGCTGTCTTTGTCTTCAAAACCCTTACTGCTTCCTGCAAATCTCCCAAAGCGCTGCTAAAGTCTTCCGCATTGTTTGACTCGCCCCATGCCTTATCCTCTTCCGCCTGTTCCACAGCCGTATTGTAAACAGGCACAAATGCGTTCCAGCCTGCCGTTGTATATTTCTTTTCGCCTGTCGTCTTATCTTTATTGACAAGAGTATCGTTTTCCAACTGAATGTCAAGATCGTCTGCAACGCCTGCCAAATATTCCGTCAGCGTCTCTTTCGGATGTGTTTCTCCCCTGAATATATAACTAAGAGAAATCAATACCTCTTCCTCTGTCGGCACTATTACATGCTCAAGAATATCCGCATCCTCCGGTCCGGTTCTTAAAATTCCCTGCTGTTCACTGAAACGATACAAATCCGTCGTCCTGACATGAACAGTGACTTTATAATCCCTGTATCTTTCAAATACGCTGCCTTCCGGCATCGGAGTTGTCTGACCGGCGTCGTCCACATATTCCCATACTGTTTCCGACACATCGTACTTCGCGGGTTCTCCTGTGATCGTCACATCCGGATCTGTACCGCTCAATAATGCCGTAAGCGCGTTCTGGAACGTTTCTTTTTTATTCGACTCCGCTTCCGAAGCCGCCTCCAGCGTTGAGAGATTGTTCAGACATGCTTTGTCCACATACATTGCAAAATCTTTCATTCCGCCCGAAAAGTCTTCCATATTTCCGGCGACTTCCGGATTTTCATTGTATCCTATGCAGAACATACTGCCGTTCACCAGTTTCAGAGGACCCGCTGTGATTTGGTTGTTGTTAGTCCTTCTCAGCGTTCCCGCCTCGCCGTCTACATACAGCTGGAAATATGTTCCGTTAAAGACCGCCACAATATCATGATCTTGTCCATACCAGCCGTCCGCCGGTATGTTGTAGGTTGCCTGCGGCCAACAGTTATCGCTGCTGTAAGCAAATGCAATCAGCTGCTCATGATTGTTATTGGAGGTGTTGTTCCTGTGTCCTTTTGGCAGTATCTGCAGTCCCCAGCCTTTTAACCGACCTACAATCGTCTCTTTCTGCGTGACAGTCTCCGGAATATTGACGGTGCATTTTATCATGAATTTTGTATTTCCCTGAATTCGGAACAACTCATTTTTAGGATCATCGTCCGGCGCTTTCACCCTTCCGTGTATATATCCGTCTGCATCCACGTGGAAGTATGGCTTAGAATGGTCACGCTCGCGAACCAGTCCCAGATTTTCATTCTCAAGCTGACCGGCGTTTGTCAGTTTCGCCCCTGCAGGAGATTCTCCCGCCTCAGGAGGCGTCACTGTAATGTCCGGCGTATCCGTATCCGTGTCAATGATTATTGCAGTTCCTCTCCGTATCAATCCGTTAAACGCCTTTTCCAGATCCGATTTCGCCTTCAGATATTCCGATTTCAAATACCATACGTCATCCGTCTGATCTCCCTCCGTCTGCATATTGATCATACTCTGTGCAGCTACATAAGCGGCTCTGAATATATTCCAGCCTTCAATCCTGTAAATCAGCTGATTGCCATTCTCCGCATCTTTGTTGCCTGTATCAAATGCCGCTTTCACGTCCGCCTGGTTGATATACTCCGACAACGCCCGTTTTGCCTCTGTAGGATCTTCAATCGTATAGGAACGCATCACCGTATATACGGTCTCGCCAGCGCTGTTTGTCTCCGTGCTGTTACGATTTTCTATCACGGCCTCCTGTCCGCCAATCGTCGCCCCTGCCAGATCTGCAAGGGGATACTTTGTCGCCACTTTTGCTTTTAAAGTATAAGTTCCCGCTTCAAAGCTGTCCTGCGTCTTATCCAGTTTCATATCGCCCTGATACCAGTCATAATCATCGATATGATAATTTGCGCCTGTGGGTGAATCCGGCCTCCGCATAACTCCGGCATAAACCGGTTCGCCATCCAGATTAAGATTCATATCGCTAATCTCTCCCGTCTGTCTGATTCCGTGAATCTCCAGTGCCCTTAATCCCGGCGCCGTGTAAGAACCTCCCTGGCTTACTTCGTTTATCACAATACGGACATACCGCCCCGTTTTCTTTACCGAAAGCTCATCCCCTTGGAAAGTATCCAGAGGAAACAGATGCTGTCCTGCATCATTCACTCTGTCCCGCACATCCGCTTTATTTCCCGGATACTCCGCCACTGTTGTCCAGCCCTCTTTCTCCAGCGTATCTTCCGTCACAGTCGTCACATCACCTGTAATTACATTGCCTGTAGCTTTAGGCGGTGTATCGGAAGTTTCAATTCTATATCTGCTGGCCCATGCAGCCCTATGCCAACGAACCTGAATTTCTGAAAGATCCACGGAAGTGTGCTCTCCCAAATCCACCACCATATAATCGACATTTCCTTCAATCGATGATAAATCATCATTCCTAAGCGGCACAGTTCCAACCCAGTAATCTGTGCTATTTTCCTGATTATTGCCATTATTGTTTATCGACTTTTCAGGCGTAAGTTGATTAGAATATGCGCCTGTATAAGCGGCAATGCTTGCCCCTTTCGAAGAAAGCGCAACATTCTCCACGGTTCCCGTATACACGGCTTCCGCCTCATAGATATAGACGCGTCCTACGTTAATCCACTTATTCTGCGTTCCGCTCCCCTGCGTATTGATTACTTCAATCCGAACATACCTTGCGTCTTCAAAGCTGTCAAAAGGAGCTTCCTTCGCATTGCCCAAAGCGCTCAGAGACCGGTTATATTCTGACCAGCCTTCTGACGGGTTTTCGTCGTCCGGCGCCGGAACATTGGAATACACCAGTGTCCAATCCTCAATATCCGATACCGCCTTTCCGGCTCCCGGATTCGTATTGGACGTATAGATATTACACCGCTGAATGGAACCGTTTTCCGTTCCCGGCACATAGGTCAGCTTTCCAAGGGTTTTTGTCTCTTTGATGTCAAAATATATATTATTATTGGCAAAATATTTTCCGTAATTATGTTTCCATGGAGACTGACCGGTCTCTTCGGTCTCATCGGCTGCCGGTTCAGTCAGAGAACTCATTTTTGCATTTTTTGTAATTACGCCGTCTACAAGCTTTTCGATTCCACAGTCCTGCGCCGTCGCAAAATCTGCATATGCGCTCAGACCCGTCAATTTGCTCTCTTTCTCATCGCCTGTCATAACCCATACTTCCCGGCCGTTGATGTAGGTGTCCCGTTCGTCCTTTTCCGTCTGATCGCCCGTTGCCCCACTGTAAGTTCCTGCCGTGTTCAGCACTTCTATTCGGATACCGGTAATATTTGAAGGGATCGTCTCAAAATAGTCCTTCAGATTAATATCATGAGCCACATTTAACGTATGCTCCTCACTTTCCTGATGTTCACAGTACCGATGATCGCCGTTGCTGTCATCATTGGAATCAAACCGTACATCTCCGGTAGCGCCTTCTTGAACCGTCCACTGGTCTTCTGACAGACCTGCCATCGTTTCCGCACTGGCAATATTCTCTTCCGTTGTCACAGAGATTTTGCAGCGCGTCACCGTTCCGTTGTGAACGTTCCATCCATGACCCTCGCTCACTTCATCTTCATCCGCCCACCAGACAAGCTTCTGCACATCTGCCGCACTGTTAAGCTTAATATAAATTTTATTCCGCGCCTCCAACTGGCTTGATCTTGGAATTCCCCCTGTATTATAACGGGAAAGCGCATAATTTGCCGCATCTGATTTGATGTTCTCCAACGGCGCGTCAGCACGCACCCTCCAATCCGTCGTCACCGTCATATCGTCTGCCGGCACTGCCCTGTAACGGATAGGCTCCGTGACAGACGCTTCTCCCGCTTCATCCGCCTTTACTAAAATCGGGCTATACCCCCCCCCACCGAAAATCGGAACGTTTGCCACGATCATGGCTCCCGTCAGCATTGAAGCCACTGCTTGTCTTATTCTCATATAAACTCCTTTCCTGATACCCATCCGGTACGTTACGCAACCTACTATATTCCATAATAATATTATAATCGCCACTTTCCCATCATGTCAATGATCTATATGAAAAATTGCGACTCTTTGGCAATCGTTGAGTCTGGAGCGTGCATTCTCTGCCAGGCGGGAATCCTTCCCTGTCGTGATCCGGGAGAAGAGAAAGACCGTGCAACGGAATTCCTCATAAAAAAACGCCTCAAACATAAGAAAATTTGAGGCATTTCATTCTAAAGCATGTTTGAAATTTCATTCCTGCCATCTGTACGCCCCGCTTTGCGGGGATTTGGCAGTAAGTAATTTTCAAACACTCTCTATACAGATTTATTGTTCTTTAAATTCCCCTCAGCAGATTTATCATTTCTATGGCTCCTGTCGCACAGTCAAAGCCCTTATTTCCGGCTTTGCTGCCGGCACGCTCAATGGCCTGCTCGATATTGTCGGTGGTCAGCACGCCGAACATCACCGGAACCCCCGTCTGCAAAGAAACCTGCGCAATTCCTTTTGACACTTCGGCACACACATAATCATAATGTGTCGTCGCTCCCCGAATCACCGCTCCAAGACAGATGACCGCATCATATTTCCCGCTCTGCGCCATTTTCTGCGCAATCAATGGAATTTCAAACGCGCCCGGCACCCATGCCACATCAATCTGATCTTCCTCCACTTCATGTCTTTTCAATCCATCAATGGCTCCGCCCAGCAGCTTAGAAGTGATAAATTCATTAAATCTCGCTGCCACAATCCCAATTTTCACATTCTTCGCCACGATATTTCCTTCAAATACATTCATCTCTTTCTCTCCTTCTTTATACATTTTTTTTGACCGCTCCAAAGGGGCGCGTCATATTGGGATGCCCGGAGGGTATACTTTTTTTTGACCGCTCCATCATTCCCGTTCTCACGCTCACATCCAGCGCACTCCTTTTAAAACAATTCTTCCTGATAATCCAGCATATGCCCCATCTTCTTCTGCTTTGTCCGCATATAATACGCATCAAACGGCGTCAGCTCCATCTGAATCGGCACACGCTTTTCAATACTTAATCCAAATTCCGAGAGTCCGTCTATCTTCTTTGGATTGTTTGTCAAAAGTCTGAGGCTCTTTGCTCCCAAATCCCTTAAAATCTGTGCTCCGATATAATATTCCCGCAAATCCTCCTCAAATCCCAAGGCAAGATTGGCCTCTACGGTATCCATCCCTTTATCCTGCAGCTCATATGCCCGCAGTTTGTTGATGAGTCCGATTCCTCTACCCTCCTGCCGCAGGTACAAAAGCACGCCTCTGCCTTCTGTTTCGATCTGGCGCATTGCCGACTGCAGCTGCTGTCCGCAGTCGCATTTCATAGAGCCGAAGGCATCTCCGGTGAGACACTCGGAATGCACGCGGCATAACAGGCTTTCCCCGTCTCCGATGTCTCCTTTCACCAGCGCCACGTGATGTTCCCCGTTTAACTTGTTCACATAGCCATGGGCAATAAATTCCCCGAAGCGCGTAGGCATTTTCGTGACGGCAACTTCTTCCACCAGTTTTTCATGCACCTTCCGGTATTCCTTTAAGGACTGAATCGTAATCATTTTAATCTGAAAATTCTCCGCAAGCTCCATCAGCTCCCCCGTCCGCATCATCGTACCGTCTTCACGCATAATCTCACAGCAGAGCCCGCATTCCTTCAAGCCTGCCAGACGCATCAGATCCACCGTCGCTTCCGTATGTCCTTCCCGTTCCAGCACGCCGTTTTTTTTGGCCAGAAGGGGAAACATATGTCCCGGTCTGCGGAAATCCTCCGGTTTTGCATGATCATCCACACATTTCCTTGCCGTGATTCCCCGCTCTTTGGCGGAAATTCCGGTTGTCGTCTCTGCTGCGTCTATGGACACGGTAAACGCTGTTTCGTGATTGTCCGTATTGTTGGACACCATCTGGGGCAGCATCAGTTTTTCCACCAGGGACTGTCCCATAGGCATACAGATCAATCCCTTGCCGTGAACGGCCATAAAATTCACATTTTCCGTTGTGGCAAATTCAGCGGCGCAGATGAAATCCCCTTCGTTTTCCCTGTCCTCATCGTCTGTTACCAGTATGATTTTTCCGTTTCTCAAATCCGAAAGAGCCTCTTCCACCGAATGAAATGCAGATTCTTTCGGCTGACTGTTACGGCATGTCTCTTCGGACTGCTCTTTTAATGCATCCATTTCATGACCTCCTTTTAAAATCCCGCCCGAAGTAAAAATTCCTTCGTCAGCGTTGGTTTTTGGGCTGCGTCCGGCTGTATTTCCCGCTCCATTGTAAGCAGCCGCTCCACATATTTGCCTATGATATCATTTTCCAGATTGACAACGGAGCCTTTTCTTTTTTCCCCTAATATGGTCTCTTTTAACGTATGGGGAATGACAGACACTTCAAAACGCTCTTTCTGCACCATGGTGACGGTAAGGCTGATTCCGTCTATGGCTATGGAGCCTTTCTCCACTATGCCCCGGGTAATTTCCGGCAGCGTCCTGATTTTATAGCGGATGGCGTTTCCGTCTTTTGTAATATCCTCTACCGTTCCCGTCCCGTCGATATGACCGGACACGATATGTCCGCCGAAACGTCCGTCCGCCGCCATCGCCCTCTCTAAATTAACGCCGCTGCCGGATTTCAATGCTCCAAGGGAGCTCCGTTTCAGCGTCTCCGGCATAACGTCCGCCGTAAAATCCCAACTGCCGAGAGCCGTGACCGTTAAGCATACGCCGTTTACCGCAATACTGTCTCCGATTTTTGTTCCTTCCAATACTTTTTTTGCCTGGATGTGAAGTTTTCCGGGTTCTGCCCGAAGCAGCTTTCCTGTTTCTTCTATGATTCCTGTAAACACGATTTCACCTCCCACGCAATCAGAATGTCTTCTCCGATTTGCTCGATTTGCGGTCTGCAAAGGGAAAATGCCTCCCCGGGCAGTTCCACTCCTTCGCCTGTCACCGGCGTTTTTGCGCCGATTCCGCCGAAAAGCTTTGGCGCAATATACATTTCCAAAGCCTGCACGATCCCGCTGTTTAATGCGCTGTAATTGAGCATCGCGCCGCCTTCTAACAGAATGCTGTCTATCTCAAGCTCTCCTAGCTTTTTCATCAGAATCCGCAAATCTATATGGTCTTTTTCTAACGGAATCTGCAATATTCTGCATCCCTGTTCCGTATAGGGACGTATTGCATCTTCGTCCCTGACTGCCGTCGCAAGAATCACAGGCGTCTCTCTGGCGGATGTTACGATTTTGGAAGTAAGCGGCGTCCTAAGGCGCGTATCGCAGATGATACGGACAGGGCTTTTCCTCCCTTCCAGTCTGCAGGTTAAGTCGGGATCATCGGCAAGCACGGTTCCTACGCCCGCCATAATTCCCATATATTTGTGACGGCTTTTGTGCACCCGTTCCCTTGCCGCCGCTCCGGTAATCCATTTCGACGCTCCTGTCTTAGTCGCTATTTTTCCGTCGGCGGTCATGGCATATTTCATCACCACATAAGGCGTCTTATGGCGGATATAATGGAAAAACACTTTATTCAGCTCCAGACATTCCTCTTCACAGATGCCGGTCTCCACTTCAATTCCATGCTGTTTTAGGATTTTCGCGCCTTTGCCCGCCACCAGAGGGTTCGGGTCCATGGAACCGATATATACTTTTCGGATGCCGCTTTGGATGATGATCTCTGTGCAGGGCGGCGTCTTGCCGTGATGGCAGCAGGGCTCTAAGGTCACATAGAGTTCTGCCCCCGCCATATCTTCTCTACAGTTTAATATGGCGTTTCGTTCGGCATGATATTCCCCGTATCTATGATGATAATCACGGCTTAAGATACGTCCGTCCTTTACAATCACAGCTCCCACCATAGGATTTGGGTTGGTAAAGCCTTCGCCTTTTCTGGCGTCTTCTATTGCAAGCCTCATATAGTCTTTTGCTGTCATATTTCACTTCCTTTCCCATTTCCGATCAGGGCAAAGAGGTTTTGGCACACAAAAACCGGTTCTGAAATAGAATTCTATCCCAGAGCCGGCTATGGTATCGTACGCACTTTCTGATTCACGATCTGATCTCTTCTTTCATCCAGACTATACTGTCGGCTTCGGAATTCCGGGAAAACAGACGTCTCTGCCTGATCACGGTCACCGAATCATGCCTTACGGCTCGTGGGCTTTACCACCGGTAGGGAATTCTCTGCTGCTGCAAAGTCACCCTGCCCTGAAGATTTTTTATTTATTTTTCACTGTACTTAGGATAGCACAGTACACAAATAATGTCAAATACAGCGACCTCACATCCTGCCTTTCAGAAGATTCATGCATTGATCCACGATTTTCCGCAGCTCGTCATTTTCCTGTTTCAGCTGACGGAACAATCGATCCATATACCCTGTGCTAATTTCCGGCAGTACCATATCTTCCAGCAGCTCTGTATAAAAAGGCGTCTTTTTGGCATATTCCCACCAAAACCGCTCCAATTCATAACGAACCTCTTTGTGACGCCACGGTTTCGGCCCTGCATAATGCAATACGGCCGTATGCTCTTTCACCCAGGAGGCGCGATATCCAATATTATATGCCGTCCTTGCAGCCAGATTGAACTTCGCTGCATCTACATGCTTGACGTCATTCCAGAACAGATAATTCAGCAGGTCCTGATCATGAAAGACCAGTTCTTCTTTGTGTGCCAGCGCCTGTTCCATAAAATATGCAAAATTACATGTGTTTCGTAATTTTTTCAGATTAAACAGCATAACGCCTGCATTAAAATACTGAAAATTCTCTTTTCCCCTTAAATCCGCAAAAAGCTTTGCGTTTGCCGTATGCTCTGCAGAAACAGCAGTCCCGTCTTTACAGACGACAAAGGATTTTCCTTCAAAATCTGTTTCGTAGAGTTCATGCAGGGATTTCAGAACCACCATATCTGCATCCAGATACAGCGTCCTCTCCAGTTCCAAAGGGAGCAGATCCGGCAGTGCGAGGCGAAAATACGTCTCAACTGTAATCAGTTCATTGGAGGGCAGTTCTTTTGGAAATTTCTCCATATCCATTCGGATAAAATGAAAACCTGCTCCATATGTTTCCACCAGCTTTTTTATAATTTCAGCCTGCTCTTCTTTCATATCGGCAGACAGCAGATAAATACTGCATATCTCATTCTGTCCTGTATTATGTTCCAACAGAGACGTCAGCATCACATATAAATATTTTGTAAAAGCCCCGTTTGCCGCAACCGCTATATTCATAAACGCATTTCCTTTCTCCGGTATATCATTTCTCTCCGATCTTTCAAAGCGCCGCAGAACCGTCTTTCATCAGCAAGGCAGCTGACGGAGATAATTCATGATCTCCTGATTGTCTAAAATATCCGTTTTCAGTTCTTTGGCGCGGTTCCGCCAGGTATGTTTCTCTTTTGCCTTCTGATATCCTTTGTCCGCAATGCTCTGCAGGAGCGGTTCGTCTTCCAGCAGCGCCTTCACCTGCGCCGGCAGAAATGAAATCTCCGGCAGTTCAAACAGCACAAGCTCTCTCTCATCTGTTTGATCCGAGGATAAAAATCCACAGAATTCTTCTTTCATATAAACAGAGGTGTCTGAAACCGCAGCCGCCCCCTGGAGCATTCCGTTAAACACCCGGTCATGGGTACCGTCTTTAAACCAGGTCATCGTGCTCAGAACAATTTTCGCATCCTGCATTTTTTCTATAATTTCTTCTGCGCTCACTCTTCCGCCATAATGGACATTTGACCTGTCAATCCAGCTGCAGTTCTCCCATCCCGCTCCATACAGCATAATTTCAATTCCGCTTTCCGCCAAACTGCGAATCGTCTTTTCCCGGAAATAGGAAACTGCATACAGATCAATAAAATGCAGATCTGCTATGACTTCCGCCAGTTTTGCATCTTCATATTGAATGCCCCGCTCCAACAGAACTTCCTCCAATACCTCTTCCGTCGTTCTGTGGGGATTTTCAATTAATCTCTGATATGTCTTTTCGCAGACTTTTTTCACATCCATATCCGAATACTTTGACAAATCCGGAATCGTTTTTTCTGCAAAGGAACTGGAAAGCCCTCCGGCGTATAACACGTCTATGTTCCTCTCTTTTATGGGGCGTTTCACACCCTGTATTTCTTTTCCCGCATGAGGCAGATACCCTGCGACGGGTATATTGGGATAAAACCGGCTTATATAATTCATATGATTTCTGTCGGTGCAGAGCGCCACGGCATTTTTCGGCGCAGACGCCAACGCCGTATGATAACAGAAGGGATGATCCATTAAAATATTGATGCAGGGAATGTGTAATTCTTCCCAGATATTTTTTCCCGGACGCAATTCCATGTTAAAACCAAGATTGTTAAAGGTAATGACAGCCTCAACCGGCCGCTCTATAAACTGAGCCAGTTTTTTTAAACTCTCTTCCATTTCCCTTACGTCAAAAATCATGGTTTCATATTCCAAATGTTCAAACTCTCTTTTTAATTCATATGTAAACAAATCCAGCGTATCGTATACGCCGACAAAAAACAGCAGACGTTTCATTTCAGACCACCCGTTTATTTTTATTGTTGTAACTGCTCCATATTTTACAATCAAGCGTTGTTTGTTTCCAGCAGCTGTTTTAATCGCTCATTTTCCAGAAGAAGCTCCCGGGATGCAGACGCCAGTTTTGTCAGTTTATCCATACTGTCTTTGTATGCCGCCTCTATTTCCAGGCAGTGTTCTGTCAAAAGCCGCATGGTCTGGCGCATGTTGACTGTGCGCTCCACATATGCGTTTCGATAAATCTCTCTTTCCGGCAGCTTTCTGTTACTGCATTTCTCCTCCACGCTCTCTATAAATGTCCGGCAGGAATGAATCATGTTATTTCTAAGTTCCTGTATCTTCTGACTGCTGTCCGTCGGTTCGGACAATGCCCCATCCGCTTTTCCCTCCAGTATTTCCTGTTCACTGAAACAGGGACAGAATTCTGCAAAATCCGTAAGCCTTGCATAAAAATCTTCGTCATAATTTCCCACCAGAACGACTGGCGTGCCAAGCGCAATGGAAGGAAGGGCGCAGTGCAGTCTTGTGGTAATCACCAGTTTCGCTCCCTGATAGGCCCTTAAATAAGATTCTACCTTCCGCTCTCTTTCTTCCCAGCAGCCGCCGACTTCTTCCGGAGGAATGGTATGGGTTTTTAGGACAATGTTTTGATCCGGAAACGTTTCCCGTACATAGGTTTCTATGGATTTTGGCACATCTGTCAATATGATCTCTCCGCTGTCTGCAGCATTTGAAAAACGCGGCAGCGTTAATGTCAGACAGCCCGAAAAATAATGATGGATTCCCTGTTCCTCCAAAAGCTCCATGGTCTGTTTGTCCCGGCAGCCAACAGGTCCGTTTTCTATTAAATAATCTGACGCTATACCGTTAAAAAACGAAAAGTTTCCGGCACGCATCTGGCTTCTGCTGAAATGGGTTCCCACAAAAAGCGGTACGATATAAGGCGACGGAGGAAAGGTGTATCCATGGTGAAGATACCAGCCGTTTAAAACAGCCGCTACAAAGTCATCTTCCCCGGGAATGAATAAATCCATTTCTTCTCTATCTATACAATAGTCCACCTGGGGCAGGAACTGTTTTCCGGCATAACTTAAAATATCGTCGCCGATGTTTGCTGTGTTTTTGTAATAAATTAAGCCATATTTCATCTTCTTACTCCTCCGGATTTTCTCTCCCTGTGAAAAGCTTTGCAATTCTTCCGGCGCCTTTTCCGTCCACCAGTTTCTGCATATTTCTGGATTCTTCGGCACGCAGTTCTGCATTTTCACGGTATCTTTCAATCAGGCGCATTAGCGTATCTGTAATATTTTCTTTTCTGATGTCTCCCGCGTAAGGAATGATGCCGTCTTCTTCAAATTTTCTGACATTATCCATCTGATTGTCTGCTATGGAATAGGAAATGGCGGGCGTTCCCACCGCGCACAATTCATAAAGCGTCGTCCCGCCCGCAGAAACTGCAAGATCCGCCTCTTTCATATAAACATCCAGATTTTGCACCGCTTTGTGCAGCCGGATATTTTCATGCGGCTGATATTTTTCTTTCAGACTGTCATAATCCGCACCGTACATACCGCAGATGACATCAACTCTTTGAAAAAGGCGCTTATCCAGTTTTTCTAATATTTTATCTAATATTCCATAAGGATCGGAACCGCCGGACATGAGCAGAAGATTTTCCGCCTTTGGCCTTATCTTTTTTGTTTTGCAATGGCAAAATTCTTTTCTCAGCGGAACATAGTTCGGCCCAAGATATAATTCCGCATTCGGATATCTGTCCGGATAACAAAATTTTTCCCAGTAATTTGCATAACAGATGATTCCGTTTACCGGATAAAAAAAAGCATTTACATCATCCATATAATATGTCTGCACCGTTTGAGACAGTCTCCTTAAATAACATTCCGTCACCTGATAGCTGTCGATCAATATACGCCTGATCTTCCTCTCTCTTATGCATGTTTCCAGTTCCGGCAGTTCCGATTCCATGTCATCCCACTGTGTATGGAGAACTATGTATGCATAGCCCCGTTCTTTTAATAATGGAACCGCCTGCTCATCCGCCAGAATAAAAACCGTCTCCTCTCCCATGTCTTTTGCCGCATCCGCTATGGACAAACAGCGCATGACATGGCCTGTGGCGATTTTTTCATTCATATCTGTTCTGATGTACAGCATTTCATCCCTCTTTTTGGATTTATTTTCTGCAGACGCAGTAGATGCTGGAACACAACTCCGGATACTGCTGCCCGAGAGAATAACATCCGTCCAGATATTCGTTTGAAATAACATCCGTTCCGATCAGTCTGTCCCATTGAAAGTTCGCAAGCGCTTTAAAAAAAACGCCTGATTTATGCGTGATCTGAAAATCCGCTTTTTTAATATCCGTTTCCAGGGTATCTAATGTATAGGTAACCCGATGCCCATGCTTTCGCTCCGACTCCGTTACGGCCGTATTTGATTCAATCAGGCCCATTTTGACGGCAATCTGCCTGGAAGGCGCGTTTGCATTGGGACACGCCACAAACAACACTCCGTCATCCGCCAGCCATTCCCGCCGGATTTTTTGTAAAACCCCGATTCTGTCGTCAATGTGTTCCAATACATGCACCAAAAATATATTCTGATATTTATGGGGCAATACGGCGTCTTCAAACATTGATTCCACAAACTGAATATTTGCATAATCTGCAAGGTTTTGTTCCGCAGCCCTGAGAGCCTCCCCGGAGGCCTCCACACAAGTTATTTTCTCAAAACAGCCTGCAATCCGCCTGGTAAACGCGCCCTGAAAGCATCCAAGCTCCAGAGCCTCTCCGGGTTTAAAAAAAGGTGCAAAGGATTTTATCATATAAGGATGCATCACATCAAAATCAAACTGATACGCATACTTTCTTCCTGCATTGTCTCTGCTTTCGCAGTTATAATCTCTTTTCATTTAAAGCTCCTCCAATTTCGCCAGTCCAAATCCATATTTTCCGAATTCATTTCCATTATATAGCATATATACATGATCTTCCATAACAAAAACATTCGGATAGCACTGCATCTGACTGTCCCATCCTGTTTCCGGCAGCGGGAAATTCAGTTTTTCATCCTGTCTGCTCCAGTTTTTCAAATCCTTTGAGACGGCATATCCGATGCGGTAACTTCTGTCTTTGTTTTTCCTGAAATCAAACGAATGCCGAAAACAGAAAAACATATGATACATCCCCTGATAGAAAATCACACAGGGCAATGCCTGCGACTCATCCGAAAAGGAGTCCGCAATGATCTGACGCCCTTCTCTTTTCCATGTAACTCCATCCTCTGACATCGCGTGTCCGATCTTATAAATCCGGTCCGGTTCCGCGCCTTCCTCAAACACTCTCCATTCCTGTCCGTATATATACCACATATGAAACAGCCTCTGAAATTTTCTTACAAATCCGTCCGCCACCAAAAACGGCTCGTCCAAAAACCCGGTGAGCACAGGCCCCTCTCCGGCTCTGGCAAAGCTTTTTCCACCGTCTTTGGACACGGCAAGGCCGATTCCGGTTTCTACCGAAACAGAAACCCTTCTGGACCATCCAGTTGTATATCCGTATATCTGATCTTCCCATACCATGGGACTGAACGGAAATATTCCATGCTCATCAAAGCAGCCGAGATTTCCGTCCGGCAGAACCTGTCTGCAAACCTGAAAAATCTTTTGAAAATCCCGGGAAACATCCGCAAAGCAGACATAACTGATTAATTTCCGCCCGTCTTTTTTACAGGCGCAGAAATAGATACGGATAAATTCGTCAAACAATACCGCCTGCGGCGACTTTGCGTAATCCAATCCATATTCCTGTGAAGAAAATAGCATTCCATATCGTTTCCATCTCATAACAATTCCCCTTTTAACTCTGCCAGGCCAAATCCCATCTTTCCGACCTCATCTCCTAAGTACAGCATGTATGTTTTCCCACAGCTTAAAAATACATTCGGATAAGCGACCATATGTCTGTCCCATTCTCCGTCATTTTTTGAAATATCGATTCCGGCTTTTTCGTCCTCTCTCGTCCAATGAATCAGATCATATGAACTTGCATAACCAATCCGATATGCATTGTCCGGATTTGTCCTGAAATCCGTATGATTTCTATAGCAGTAAAACATATGATATTTTCCATTGCAGAACGTGACGTCTCCGCATGCCTGCGATTCCAACGATCCCAGTTTGTCCTCCAGAAGATTCCTGCCGCACTTCTTCCAGTTTATGCCGTCCCCGGATACAGCCATCCGCAATTTATAACAGATTTCCGGCCTTCCCTCTCCCTTTGTCCATACTTTCCCGGCAGAATAAAACAGATACCACTGTCCGTCATAGATTCTGACCTTAGGGGAGCAGATCATAAACGGCTCGTGCAGCGACGCGGTCAAAACAGGTCCTTTCCCGATTTTTTGAAAAGATTCTCCGCCGTCTTCACTTACGGCACATCCGATGGAAACCAGAAACGGCACGGATTCACACCTTGTCACACCGCCATAATACCCATAGAGTTTCTCTCCGCTTTTCACTACGGAAAACGGATATGTCCCGAACTCATCAAATGTTCCGGTTTCTCCAAGTTCCAAAACAGGTTTGTCGCAGACTCGAATGACCTGCATCGGATCCCCTTTATCCAGATCGACAAAAGAAACCCTGCTGATTGTCCGGCCGTACGCATCCGGTTTTTCTCTGCAGCAATAGTAAACCCGGATAAAATCGTCCATGACAACCGCGTTTTCCCCCTGTGCGAAATTCCATCTCCAAAATGGTCTCTCTTTGCATTCCGCCGGATTAAATACCAATCCTTTCTTTTCCCAGTAAAACATATCTCATATCTCCTTTTCCATAAAAAAAGATTCTTCGGAAGCCTCCTCTGTAATTTGAAATCCGTTTTTTCTATAAAAACGGACTGCGCCCGTATTCTCTTTATCCACTTCCAGTTTTATCCTGCTCCTGCCATGCTCTCTCCCGAACCGCTCCAGATACTTTATGACGGCAGTCCCAAATCCCCGCCCTTTTAACCTGGGGTGAATTGCAATGACGGTCAGATATATCGTCTGATTTACGGCGTCATTTCCATAAAAGGACACAAAGCCGGCTTCCATATGCTCCCTTTCGTCAAACAATGCGACATTTTCCCCATATTGAAGCAGTTTCTTCGCATATGTGTGCAAATCCCCTGTTCTGGAGGATATTGTCCTGACAGCGCTGTCATCATATTCGGTCAGCAATTGCGTCATCTCTTCCAGAGAGCTTATTTTTCTAAACTGCATTCTCACCTTCTCCTTATCTGAGACGATACCTTTGCAGCATAGCCCGTATCGCCTCTTTGGAATTGAACATCATCACATCAATGATCGACAGTGAAGGGAGAAATTCATTTTGAAACTGCGGATATTCTGTTTTTTCCGTTTCGATAAAGCATAATTCGATGTTCTCTTTTGCAAAATCCTCTGCACAGTATAGCTGCATGCCGCCGATCGCATTGACATACCTGTCACACTGCCTTTCTTTGCAGATTGCGATCACTTTTTCCTGTGATTTCAATGAATTATCATAGTTCAAATGAGATGATATGATAATCGGCGTCCGAATTCCCAGATGCTCGCAGACTTTTATCACAGAATAATAGATATATTGAAACAAATTCCTGTCAGAATATGGAATAATTGTCTCCAACAGCGCATATGTCTCCTGAAAATACGGCGCTTTCTGATATGCCGTTTTTATCTGGCGCAGCAATTTCAACGGTTCAAACACATCCGCCAGAGATCTGTCCCTGATATCCAAAAAATCAGAGTCCTTTTTCAAAGGCAACGTGATATATTTATCCGTTCCTCCCATCAAAATTCTGTTTCGATTGATCCAGCCTTTTTTGGTATACTGTATGTTATCGTAGATAATAAATTCATCCACAGCATCTATTAACTGAAAGTATCCGATATACGGCATAAAATATGCCTGCATGATTCCTATGCTTTTCATATTCCTCCTATCCGATTTCGTCAAAAACATTCTGAATGATTTCCGCCAGTTCATCATCGCCGGTGGTTTTTTCCTTGATTCTTGCCTGAGCCAGTTTGCTTTGCCCTTCATAAAACGCAGAATCGTTTTTATATTTCCATATCATTTCCGGATAATCATCCAATGTTTCCACCGTAAATTCTCTTCCTGCCACCGCCGCAATATCTCCTTTATTCAGAGTGAGCACAGGCACGCCGACGCTTAGCGCCATTGCCCCTGTATTTCCGCCTCCCAAACGGGGCGGATTTACAAACAAATCAAATAAATTCAGATGTTCAATCAGATTATCTTCATGTCCCGTCAAAAGAAATCTTCTCAGCTTCCCATCCAGCTTTTTTTCCAACTCTGTTCTATCGCTTTCGGATAAGCCGATGAACCATACAAAAATCCCGTCGTCTCCTTCCGCGGCATGGAGAATCGCATGCAAAAACGAATCGCTGCACTCTGTTAACAGCCTATTTCCTGCCACTCCAAGGCAAAAAGCCTCTTCCGGTATTCCAACATCGCTTCTTTTCAAATTTCCGCTGGGCTTTTCGTAAGGGAATAAAAATTCTGTTTCCAGAACAGCGATATTCCTGCGCAAAAGAAATTCTTTGTTTTCTTTGTCCTCCGGACGGTCGGTCGGTATATAGTTTACAATAGCATCCGCATAAACCGCGGGATATCCCTGCCGCATATTCGTATGCAGACTGACCGTAAACTGCCCGGCTATGGCAGTCCACAGCGGATCCCCGGCAAGATTCCAGACGCAGAATGGTTTTAATTCGTATATTTTGTCCCATACTGCTTTCATTTCTCTTTCGTTCCCTTTTTCGACAATCAGCTGATAAACAGGAATTCTTGTTTCTTTATAATCGGCAAAACAATTTCCCCTCTGCTCTATAAAATTGGTGATTAAGAAGTTTCCTGCAATTTCCGCCTGTTTTAACAGTTCCACATCCGTTTTCAATACGGCGCTTATGATCCACACTTTCTTTCCCAGTTTCCTTTGTATGATTCTGGAAAATTCCAGCAGCAATTTTGTAGGCGCATGCATAACAGATAAAATCTGTTTTACGAAAATGACGACAAAATCCGAATCCCTTTCTTCTTTTTTTATTCCGGCATAAACCATATTCAGTTTTTCCGGTCCTGTTTTGGCAATTGCTTCATTTATTTTCCACTCTTTTCCAAAAGGAATGACCTTTCCTTCCTGAAACAAGAGATGAACGATCTGTTCCCTCAGATTCAATTCCAAAAACAAATCTCCCGCTGCGAGAATTTCTTCCTCCAGTTTCATTTCCAGATATGCGGCCAGAACTCCTGAAATCTGTGTCATTTCATATATATACTGCAGCAGCGCGATACATATTTTTTTGTTGTCTCCGTACTCCGTTTTGATAAATTCATAAAATGCGTCTTCTTTTCCCCATGCTCTTATATTCTCATAATTTTGTCTCAATTCCGACGCCATCGTCTGCAAATCTTCCCCGGCTCCCATTTTTTCTATGCTTTGCAGAACGCTTTTTAAAAAACATGCAAACAGCTCTGACTCATTCATACGCTTCCACCCGTTTTACCATTTCGGCAATTCTTTCTGCATGATGAGGCGCCAAATCCGCATAAATGGGAAGCGCCAGGATTCGTTTGGCACAGGATCTTGCCGTTTCAAGCCGGTTATTTTTAAATCTGTTTTTAAAACAGGCAGCGTCCGCCGTAATCGGATAAAAATATTTGCGGGTAAAGATATTATGTTCCATCAGATCTGCATAAACCCGGTTTCTCTTTTTTTCACTTTCAAATAAAACCGGAAAATAGGCATAGTTATAAGAAACCTCTTTTTGCTTTTGATTTAAGACAATTCGTTTTTGATCGGATAAAACAGTTTCATATATCTCCGCCGTTTTTTTCCTTTTTTCCATTTCCCGGTCTATATATTTTAAGTTGCACAATCCCATAGCCGCCTGAAATTCATTCATTTTCGCATTCGCTCCAATGGATACGGTCAATTCCTGAGAACGTATTCCAAAATTCTTCAGGTTATAAATTCTGTCATACTGCTCTTTTTGGGCACAGCATACGGCCCCTCCTTCGATCGTATGAAACACCTTCGTTGCATGAAAACTGAACACGGACATATCTCCAAATTCGGAAATGCTTTTTCCCTTATAAGTTTCACCGAATGCATGGGCAGCGTCATAGATTACTTTTAAACTGTATTTATAAGCAATCCTGTCAATCTCTTCTACATTGCAAATATTTCCAAACACATGCACGGCTGCAATCGCGACTGTTTTTTCTGTCACCAGTTCCTCAATTTTGGAGGCGTCTATTGTAAAGTCCTCTGAAATATCACAAAATACAGGAATCAGTCCGTTTCTGATAATTGCATGCGTTGTGGATATAAACGTAAACGGCGTTGTGATCACTTCCGAACCTTCCGGAAAATTCATTGACTGGATAGCCATTTCCAGAGCCATATGCCCGTTGACGGTCAGAGAAATCTCTCTTTCGCTTTTTAAATATCTCTGCAGTTCCGTCTCAAACTGTTTATGATATTCTCCCATATTCGTCAGACAGCGCGTTTTCCACAGAGGTTTTATCATTTCAATGTATTCTTCGTATGGCGGCATGGAACTCTGCGTCACAAAAATTTTCTCTTCCGTATCGCCGGCAAAGTCCTTTTCATCCATTTCAGAAAAACCTTCCGAACATGCATCCACTGCTATTTCATATACATTTTTCTTCTCCAGAAATCCGGCGCTTAAAAATGCTTTCCTGGATGCCGTATTATCCGGTTTCACTTCCCCTTCCAGAATCCGAATCATCGGAAAATCCTCTTTGGCCCGCACACAAACCATCTGCAAAAGACGCTTTCCGTATCCCATCCCGCGTTTTTTTGCACAAACGCTGTAACTGATCTCACCCGTATTCCCCTTTTGTTTCACACGCGCCTGTCCGACCGCTTCCTCGCCGCTTATGTAAATATACTGCCGGCAGCTGTCATCTTCCATCAAATCCCGGAACCATTTTTTATGCTCTTCATAAGTAATTTCTTTTGCGGTAAAAGAATTCTTCCGTACCAGCGGTTCATTTGCCCACTCAAACAGCAGGTCTATATCTGCTTCTGCAGCCGGACGCAGATAACCGCTTTCCCAGTTTCCGATACTGCTCTTTGCTTTTTCTTTTCTTTCCATACCTGCGCTATCTCCCTAAATTTTCCGTTTCTCCAGCTCTGACATCACAATCGGCTCTCCGTACGCATAATCTTTTTTCGCTTTTTTTCCCAAAAGCGCCGGATAATATTTCGGCTTAATGCCGATTGCCGGACGGATACTCCTTACATTTTCTGCGGTAAACACTTCTCCCTGCGCAATTGGCTTTACAGCAGCCAAAGAACGGCGGATGGACAATCCGGTTTTCTCATGCTCCGTCAATTCATACGTCGGCTGCCCTAACATTTTCTCTGTATTTCGCACATCTTCCACCATTTTGGCAAACTCTTCGATCTCCATGGAAAATCCGGCGTCCGGATTCTCGATTTTACGACTCAGACAGACATGCTTCTCAATCACCTTTGCCCCCAAAGATACCGCGGCAACCGGCGCCAGAGAACCCATAGAATGATCGGAGAGTCCGATGGGAACTCCAAAGCGTTTCTGCATATCCGAAATCACCGACAGATTCATATCCTCATATTTTGCAGGATACTGACTGCAGCATTTTAATAATACAATCTGTTCATTTCTCTGTCTTCTGCAGGCTGCCAAAGCCTCTTCGATTTCTTCTACACTCCCCATGCCGCAGGAAATGATCATCGGCTTCCCTTTTCCTGCCGTATACTCGATCAGCGGAATGTCCACCAGCTCAAAAGACGCGATCTTATAAAATTCTGTTCCCATATCCTCCAGAAAGTCCACTGCAGTCCGGTCAAAAGGCGTCGATAAAAAGTCAACGCCGGCTTCCTCGCATTTTGCTTTCAATGCCGGCTGCCATTCCCAGGGCGTATACGCTTCTTGATACAGCTGATAATAATTGTATCCGTCCCAAAGGCCTCCTTTGATTCGATATGCCTCGCTGTCACAGTCAATGGTCAACGTATCCGCCGTGTAAGTCTGTATTTTGACGCAGTCGGCTCCCGCCTTTTTCGCCTCTTCAATAATCCGAAACGCGTTTTCTATTTTTCCGGCATGGTTTGCCGACATCTCGGCAATGATATAAGTTCCGGTTTTCATTTTTTCATACAGTTTCATGGGTAAACTCCTTCACTTTTTCAATTATGAAATCCTGCGCTTCATTCGTCAGATCCGGATACAGAGGCAGGGAGATCATACGGGAATAAATTTCTTCCGCATTGGGACAATGTACGTCCTGATACCCATGCTCCTGATAATATGGATGAAAATATACCGGAATATAATGCACGTTGACGCCGATTCCCGCTGCCCCAAGCTTTTCAAATACACGTTTCCTGTCGTGATTCTTTACCTGGATAATATACAAATGCCAGCCGCTGTCCGTTTCCGGCGCCTGATACGGCGTTATGATATCCGGACAATCTGCAAATGCCGTATCATAGCGCTTTGCCAGTTCTCTCCTTCGCCCGATAAAATAGTCCAGCTTTTTCATCTGACTGACGCCAAGGGCGCACTGAACATCTGTAATCCGGTAATTATAGCCCAGATGAAGCTGCTGATAAAACCAGGGGCCTTCGTTTCTCGTCATAAGAGCCGTATCTCTTGTAATTCCATGGCTCCGAAACAGACACATGCGTTCATATAATTTCGGATCGTCTGTAACAATCATGCCTCCTTCTCCGGTCGTAATTGGTTTTACCGGATGAAAGCTAAACGTCGTCAAATCCGAAACAGCTCCGATTTTCTTTCCTTTATATTCAGATCCAAGGGCATGGGCGCCGTCTTCAATCACAATCAAATGATGCTCTCTGGCAATTGCACAGATTTTCTCCATGTCGCAAGGCTGCCCCGCCAAATGCACGGCGATAATTGCTTTTGTTCTTTTTGTAATTTTTCCCAGAATGTCGTCGGGATCGAGATTATACGTTTTCGGATCTACGTCTGCAAAAACAGGCGTACCTCCGCAGTAAAGCACGCAATTCGATGACGCGGCAAAGGTAAGGGGGGTTGTAATCACCTCATCTCCCTTTCCGATTCCAGCCGCAAAACAGGCTGCGTGAAGGGCTGCCGTTCCATTGGAAACAGCTACGGCATACTTTGCTTTGGTATATCGGCAGACTGCCTGTTCAAACTCTCGAATTTTGGGTCCTGTGGTCAGATAATCACTCTGCAGCACGTCATCCACCGCCTGAATATCTGCTTCGTCTACACTCTGCCTTCCATAAGGGATTCCTTCCGGATAGCCCACTATGGCAGATTCCTTTTTCCCCTGCATAAGCTGAAATTTTAATTCTGCAATTTTCCAATCGCTATCATCATCAATATCCTGCACCTGCATTTCCGATACAAATATCGGCATAATCTCTTTGGAAATCCTGCCGTCCGCACTTAAATATTTCTTTGTATCATAAATATAAAACTGCCCGGCGTCATGATACTGCTTTTCCAAATCCTGAGAACGGGCTCTCATATATTCTTTGTGCTTAAATTCAATCGTTCCATTCTCATCCACCACATAACACCTCTGGGGAGGATAAGAAAAACGAACCACAGGCATCACCTGTATCGGATGCTTTGTTTCCATAAGCTCCATTCCCTCTATGAGTTTTTCCGCCGTTACAAAAGGCGCCGTAGGATAAATACAGCAGAAATAATCAAAGGTCCTGCCAAGGTTGCGATAATTCTCGATGACTTCTAAAAGCACATCCGCCGTTGTAGCATAATCATCGGAAGTTTTTTCGTTCCGCATAAAGGGAACTGCCGCACCGTATTTCTGTGCTATTTTTGCAATTTCTTCACTATCCGTTGATACCATAACTTCATCAAATAATCCGCTTTCAATGGCCGCCTCGATCGAATAGGCAATGATCGGCTTGCCGCAAAAATCTTTTATATTTTTTTTCGGTATTCTCCTGCTGCCGCCTCTCGCGGTTATAATCGCCAGTCTGTTCATTTTCTGTCCACTCCCTCTTTCATATCCAAGCCTTGCAGCCGCTCTTTCGCGGGCCGGTACTCTCTGCACATTTTATAATATTTCGCCGCCTCATCTGTATCACCCAGACATTCACAAATCACACCGATATTGTAATACGCGGCATAAGAATTTATGCCGGTTGTTTTTGCATCCTTTTGGCCCGCTGCTTTCTGAAATTCCTGTACAGCCTCTGAAAATCTGGCGTTATTCATATAAATGAGTCCCATCAAAAACTGAAAATCTGCTGTATTTCCAAATTCCTGATAAATATTTTCAAAAAACAGCGCCGCATCTTTCTGATTGCTGTTCAGCAAAGCGTAGCCGTAAGTCTCCACCATATCAATGACATATTCCAGCTTTGGATTCAGATCATACGAAAGCCCTCTTGCAAAATATTCACAGGCGCATGCATATTCTTCCGCCATATAATACCCTTTGCCAAGCTGGTACAAGATATAGGGAATTTTCTCTTCGTTTTTTGCTTCCTCTAAAAATTTCAGCTCTTCTTTGAGCAAATGAATATTCCGAAATGCCTTCTCTCTCTTTAAATCCATCGGCAGATCATATCCTGTATGTCCGATGATAAGCGGCACCGGATAAGTTTCATAATTCCCGCCTGAAAATGCTTCTACCTGCTCGTGAATCCGTCCTTCATAGTGATACTTATCTTTTGCAAAAATGCGGTTGATCCACTCTTTCTTTTCCTGTATTTCATTTTTCCTGGTCAGGATATTGACTCTCTGAATCCTCCCTACTCCATCCGGATGTTTTGCAGCCGCATCCAGCAGTTTCTCAAAATCCAAAACTTTGATGTATTCGTCGCTGTCCAAAATCATGACATGGGAATGAGATGCTTTGGAAACCGCAAAGTTTTTGGCTGCGGCAAAATCATCGCACCAGACAAAATCATAGACATGCCGGGTATATTGAAAAGCGATTTCTTTTGTTCGGTCCCAAGAACCAGTATCCACCACAATCATTTCAAAGGGATAGGGCTTTAAGCTTTCCAGGCAGCGTCTGATATTTTTTTCTTCATTTTTTGCAATGATGCAAACGGAAATATTCATTTTCATCTTCCTATTCTAAAATCAAAAATTTCTCATTCAGTTCCCGGACTCCCACAGCTCTTTTGTAAGCGCTCTTCCAGGAACCTACGGTAATTCCGTCCAGCAGGTCCAGCCACCACAATACATCTGTATAGCCCAGCATATGGCGGAATCTCACTGTGCCGGATATTCTCGGATTTATCTCAAAAATATAATATTTTCCGTTCTTTTTCCGCATCTGTATGTTTAAATATCCCTCTAAATCAAATGCCTGCACTGCTCTTTTCGCAATCTGAATGATTTCGTTTTCTGCTGTCAATTCCACCTGACTGCTGTAGCCGTCCTTTAGCTGCCGCAAAAAAGCAATCACATTGACCGTCTCCTCATACCGGAAAACTCCTACTGTATATTCCTCTGCGCTTTCAATATATTCCTGCAGAACACAATCTGAATCTATCCGATCCGGAATATCCTCCTGAGAAGTCAAAAGAACAATATCCTTAGAACCGTTGGATTTTCTTGGTTTCAGGATATACTTCCCGTTTTCTTTGGATACGTTCTTTAAAATATCGTTTTTTCCTTTGTCCGTATATGTAAAAGGTACGTCAAATCCATGTTCCGAAAGAAAACAGGCAGTCGCATATTTGTCCAGACAAATATCCAGAACCTCCTGCGCCTGAATAACAACTTTTACATTGATTTTCTCAAACCGGTTCCGCTCCCGCCCGATTCTCTCAATCTCCCTCTCATTGACCGGTATCAAATGCGTGATCCCATATGTCCGGCATTTTTCCAACAGTTCCTCGATATAGCCTTCATCCACTGCATATCTGCACTGCCAGAACTCTTCCGCCAAATCCATTCCGGCTGCAATTTCATTTACATCGCATCCAAATAAAACATGATCTTTGGACTTTAAAATTTTTAGTATCCCATATCCGATATTTCCACTGACTGCTGTAACTAATATTCTTCTCATCGCTTACTCACTTTTTGTTTCTCTCCAAGACTTCCTTTAATTTTTTTAACTGAGGATCATATCTGTCAATCTGCTCATACAACAACGCCCGTTCTATTTCTACATTCAAAAACTCCACCTGCCGGGAGCCGGCGTCCACAACGGCAAACCCATATCCGCTTCCATCTCTGGGCTGTCCCAGCGAACCGGAATTGACCACCAGTGTATTTCCTTCCCATCTCACCATTCTGCAATGGGTATGCCCTAATATCACAATATCATACTGTTGATATTCCTCTGGATTTAAAACCGGCTTGTCCGGATATAATCTTCCTTCCAGGTCATCCTCCGGCGTTCCATGAAAAATTCCGATTCTGAGATCGTTCCCATTCAGAATATACTTTGATTCATGTGCTCCGATCAGCGCCGCCTCTTCTTTGTTATATCTTTTTCTTATATCATCATAAGAATGCCCATACTGTTCTATATAATATTCGGCATTTACGTTTCTCTGATAAATCTCCAGAAAATATGCATCATGGTTTCCTTTTAACCAAATCAGCCCATCCATTTCCGATAATTTCCGGATAATTTCTTTTTGATTATAGTAATAGCCGAAAATATCACCACAGAACACCAGATAATCATAAGATATCGTTTTTATTTTTTTCAAAAATGCATCTAATGCATAAGAATTTCCATGAATATCGGAAAACACAACCAGCTTCATTTATTCACTCTTTTCCAAACTGTCTATCATCCAGCGGATCGTTTCCGCAAGTTCATACCGGGGAATAAATCCAAGCTCTTTACGCGCTTTTTCTCCGGAAATCACCCATTGGTTCTCTTCCTCAGGATCTTCCCGCCTTCCCCATACAATTCTATTGTCTCATTTTTTTGACATTTTCTCAATAGGAAGGACAAATAAAGATTGGGGTTCATCCCCTTCCCGATCGGAGACGGAATTCTCAAAATGACTGTCTGTATACTTTCTGAAAGCTCCTGCCTTACGATCTGTTCTCCCGCATATTTTGTAATATGGTAAAGCATCTTCGGTTCTATTGGGTGTAATTCTGTAATCGGCAGATCTTTCGGCACGCCGATTACCGGTATGCTGGACAAATAAACAAACCGTTTCACGCCAATTGCCTTTGCCAGACCTGCAACATGATATGTTCCCAGACAATTCGTCAGAATTGTCTGATCACTGCCCCGCATATCCAAATCTGCCGCCAGATGTATCAATGTCCCACATTTTTTTACCAAACCCTTTGTACGTTGTTCTATGTCTTCTTTACAGATATCCGCTTCTACTGCCACAACCCGGTCGTCAAACTGCTTTGGCTTTTTACGGACCAGGGCAGTTACTTCATACCCTTCCTGCAGCAACGCATCCACCACATATCTGCCGATAAATCCCGCCGCAACTGCTTTGACAGAAAACGTATTGTAATCTCCCACTGTAGTTTCATGTGCAATCAGGCTGCCTCCAAACAACAAATTAGCATTTCCCAAAACCACGCCTTCTTCCAGAATTACCCCCTCTAAAATATTATTTCCTTCCCCCAGCATTACGTTTTTTTCTATCAGCGCCGTGGGATGAATATAATTTTCAAAATGAAAGCCCAGGGTTTTGCACCGCTCAAAATTTTCTTTCCGCACCTTACTCATTTTGGTATAACCGATTCCCATAATAAGGGAATATTCTATGGGTGAATGGCTTTCCTTTAACTGCTCTATAGGAACCACAGGCAGTCCATCCATTTCCTGTTCCTGTATAAATGCCGATTCTACGGCATAGGCTGCCGTTTGTCCAAAATCAGTCAGCTCTATATATCGTTTCATCATTCTGGCATAAGATCCATTGCCTATAACAATTAATTTTTTCATAGCATTTTGTTCCCATGGCTGTAATCCTTTTGAATAGGGGTTCCGTTTTCATCAAAACGCTCCTCTCCGATCACTGCCCAGTCTGTACAGGTCTGACAGATTTCCGGCAATTCGTCAAACCTGTGCTCTATATGCCTG
Source organism: uncultured Lachnospiraceae bacterium (assembly GCA_910585825.1). GTDB lineage: Bacteria > Bacillota > Clostridia > Lachnospirales > Lachnospiraceae > Roseburia_B. The sequence goes on from CAJUEY010000003.1 coordinate 41,551, forward strand.
CTTACCATATTTTTGTTTCTCCGCATCCAGATCTCTTTGATGGATTCTTCTTTGACATTACCGCAGACGTACTGCGCATCCACATCCATCACACAGTTTACCGCCTTTCCATCCCAGGTAATCGGCAATATTCCCACTGCATTTCCACATGCTACCCGTTCTGTCTCCGCTTCCGGCTTAATCTCTTCGCACATACCCGCCCAGGAAATCAGCCTGCGGGTAGTTGTCCATGCGCCCCGTTCTCTAAAATAATGGATAATCTGTTGTACTTCATGCTTATTTTCTTCCATTTCCATAACTTTTACTTCAATAATCGGTTGTTTTAAATTCAATTCTTTTTTGCGTTCTAATAAATGTTCAATATTCCGGTAGGTTACATCCCTGTTCGCACCGATCCGTATTTTCTCATATACTTCTTTGGAAAAGCCGTCGCAGTCAATACTGACAAAACTGATTCCGGAATCCAACAGCATTTCCGCCATCTCATGATCCAACAGCGTCCCGTTTGTATTGATGTTAATATTGACCAGGCCCTTTTTTCTTGCATAATCGATCATATAATAAATTTTGTATTTCTGCAGCAGCGGTTCTCCGTAGAAATCCAGCCACAGTCTGGTATATGGATTTTCAGCCGCAATTTCGTCTATGATTTTCTTATACAGCAACATATCCATGGTGCCTTTCGGCCTTGTTAACTTGTTATTGGCGCATGTGGTGCAATTCAGGTTGCAGAAATTACCCGGTTCCACAATGACATTTAACGGAAAATCTTTCTCCTGATTACGTTCCAAACAAGTGCCCATAAATTGTTTTCTCTCCTGCCATATTCTTTTTCCGGTATCCCGCCTGATAGTCCAACTGATAAAATCTGCTTTCTTTTTGCAATTTTTCAATCCTTTCCGGTGTATAGTTCCGGTTCATCCAGGAATGCATCAAAAAGATATTTCCCTCACGATAGCCGCATTGTTCCAACTCGTTTCTAATCTCCGGGAATTCCTCCCATGCCGCCTGAATAAGATCATCTGCAAGATGATCGTCTACCAGTTTATCTTCCACTTCCCAGTAATACCAGAGTCCTTCCATTAAAAACTGAAATAATTTATGCCCTTTCCCGGCATACCACAAATGATTAGACCAGCGTCCTCCGGCAATATTATGATCACCTGACGGCGTTTGAAACCGCAGCGTATAGAGTTTTTGCCGAAACAGTTCTCTTTCCACCGTCCCTGTTACATAACACGCGGCATCCACCCAAAGTCCTCCATAACGAAACAAAAGCTCTGCCCTAAGCAGATCCAGAAGATGCGCCTCCGGTATTTTTCCTTCGTTAAACTTTTGAATCACGCTTTCTGTAAATGCAGCATAATTCAAACAATTCTCCAATGTAATCAGACGAAATTCTGTCTGATCCTTTGGCAGATTTTCTTTTAAGCTCCGGATGCAGCTGCCGATCAGTTCCGGCATCTCCTCTTCTCCCGGCCACCAGCACACAAAAACCGGTATCCTGCCGCCGAAATCATCCGGGCAGGTCAAAGGCTGCGCCAGCGTTCCTTTCATGGCTCCCTTTCGATACAGCTGCAGCAGCGGATCAATTTTTAGCCTGACATACTGATACAGCAGTGCAGCCCTCTTAGGCGTATTCAAAAAATCAGAAGAGTCCATCAGCTCCATCTTCTCTTCCGTCACTGCCTCCGGCTGCATCAACAGCCACACCCGAAATAACCGCTCCGCCAGAAATCCCATAACCCGTTTCTGATAATCGTCATATTCCTCCAGATGCAGCCGCTTTTCTGTTTCAAAAAGAATATCAAACAACCATTCACAATATCTGTCAAAAATGTTTTTCCGGGTAATCCACATATTTCCCACGGAAACCAAAATCGTCTCCATGGCATAATCAAAAGCAGCTAAATACTCCGGATATTTTTCTGCGATTACTTCCCGGCACACATCCAGATCTTTTGCATAATGTCTCTTTGCATAATGCTCATAAGCGCTTGCATCTTTCACACAGCTGCTGTTTGGAACAATAATCGGATATTTTTGCATCGTTTTTTCAATATAGTCCTGACGCAGCAGCTGTTCCTCTTTTACAAAATAGCGGCGGTAATGACAGATTCCAATCACATCGCAGCCCACATTTTTCCAGATCCAGTAAATTCCTGTCAACTCACAATAATATGGATTCTTCTCGGATATGTGGTCTTTCGTATCATCTCCCGGATAACCCAGATCCTCTTTCCCTTTTTTGCCCACCTGCATCGGAATATACATCGCATCCGGTATTTTATCTATTTTCTTATGTGTCATTACATAAATTCTTGTATCCATTCTGCTATGCTCCAAAATCAAAAAGAAAATATAACTTTCCTTCCAAATTCAATTCTTTTATTCTGCTCTTTGGCAAAGCCTCATTCCATTGTTGCAAATTCTGATCTGCCAGCAGATACCTGACGCATTTCGCCGCTTTCTCTGCCGTTTCTGCAAATCCCGGTTTTTGGGTCAATGTCTCCGTTCCCAGAAAAACTGCCAGATCATAGCTCTCCTCTCTTCTGTCTTTCAGAAACGACGCGGCATCTATAATGGAATCATATATGCATTCCCATACTGCAAACTTCTTTTCCGGGAAAAAATCTATGCCGTCTAACCGGATATCTGCCAAAACTTCCCGGTCCATCACTTTTCTGGATACACTTCCTATGCGTTTTAAAAACATCCCCACATCCAGAATATGTTTCGGTTCCAACTGTTCTATTGTTTCAAAATAAAGATAAATATCATTTTCATTTTTTAAAATCATGACGCTTTTCCCGCCTTCTGCATGAATTTTATTTTTTCTGCATCAGCATTTCCCTAAGCCGCTCTTCAAACGTAAAATTCCGTTTCACCTTTTCAAATCCCGCCGCCGCAATCCGGTTCCTCTCTTCTTCATGCTTTAAATAATAATCTGCCTTCCAATACAAATCCTCCAGACTCTCATATACCGCGCACTCTTCTCCCGGCGCAAAATATTCCAAAAGCTCTTCCTGAAAATTGCTGAGGACAAATCCGCCGCACCCCATAATATCCAATACACGAAGGGGAATTCCGCTTCGGATCGTTTTCAAAGAAATATTCAGATTTACTTTGCTGTCTGCAAATATCACAGGCATTTCGTTGTAATAATCCGCATAGCCTTTGTAATTCACACCCTTTAACCGCTCATCCGGCTCCGGCGAATACAAATCCACCGGATAATGGCCGGACAAAAGAGACAATGCCAGATATCTCTCCCTCCCTGTAGCCTCACAGGCAAGCATAAATTCCAGTTCCCGTTTCCCCATCAAAAATTCATCCTTTGATTTCCTGCTGTAATCTTCATTTACTTTCTCAAGCAATTCTTCTGTAATCAGCTCCGGAATCAAATAGCCTCCATATATTTTCATCTGGGAATTGATAATCCCTTCCAAATATCCTCTTTGGTATTCCGACAGAAAAGCTGCATATGCCTGATACTTCGTCCGGTATAATGCTCCCACAAACGAAATCTCTGCACCAAAAGCTCCTTTCGCTCCTGCAGTCCTGTTTCCAAAAAGCTCTGTATCAACGGCAAGAGGCATATATCCCGCATCAATTCCTGATTTCTGATATTCCTCCGCCTGTCCTCTGTCAAATACATAAATCCGGTTGCAGGAATTTTTCATAGAAGAAAGGTCTCTGATATGGATTGGAGAATCGTATATCCAGGAAATATACGGTATTCCCTGCATTTTGCATATCTTCGAAATCAATGGGGAAAAATTCACTGACAGCACAGATTGACAGCTGTTTTTTTTGAGATGTTCCTCGAATTTCTCCAAAAAGATTTCATCCTTCTCCCAGTCTGTGAATTGATAAAAATATGTATCATATTCGATATGCAGTTTCTTTAATGCCCGTTCTATTCCCTGATTCATAAAGGAATGCCATTGAAAAAACAATATTTTCATAAAATATCCTCTGTTATAAAATATAAGCCAGCTTCTGTTGCTCCCAAAAGCTGGCTTTCCTGATTACTGCTCCTGTTTTCAGCGCATATAGAGATGCTAAAGTTACGTAACAATTCAGCTTTCTGCTTGTTTCTGTATCCTTATGCAGTTACTTCTCTTGCTGCTGCACCCAAATTCTCAAACAGCGGAATCAAATCTGTAAATGCTGCTGCCATTTCTGTATCATCATCTGCCTTAATTGCATCGCTTAACTTGATTACAGACGCGTTAAATTCCTCTTTATTGATCCGTTCTTTTCCCTCATTTAACATATCCATTGTACCGTTTACGACCTGAATTTCCCAGTTCAATGCATCTGCAATGCCTTTCAAAAACTGATTTGTGTCCTCCAGACGTTCACCGGATAATTCTTTTACAATAATTCTCATATTCTTTAAGACGCGTTCATTAAACTCAATCAGTACTTCCAACGCCTCTTTCTGTTCTGCTCTGTTATCTTCCATGATCTTCACCCGGCCCTCTTGGCCTTCCCTTTCTTTTTTATTTCAAAACCTGTCTATTATATCGGCTTTTTCCTTCCATTTCTTAAGCCGTTACGATTCAGCCGTTGGTTTTATTGAAACAGATTACGGCTCATTTACAATCATAATTTTATTTTGAGGAACCTTCCGCTCTCTTGCAATCGAAAGCCCCTTCTTTAATTCTTCAAATGCAAACCTATGGGTAATAAATTCTGTCAGAAAAAGCTCTCCCTTTCCATGCATTTCTATTACGGTATGCCAGTCGTCCTCTTTAGAATGGCAAAAAGAAGAATTCCAGGTTCCCGTCAAACGTATCTGATTCCGCAGTATTTTCCAATAGGAATCTTTTTCTAACTTCATATCGCCCTTTGGATTTCCCACTGCCAAAACCTGTCCTCCCGGTCTTACACAGTGCAGGCAGTTCGTCAGCGTTTCATTTGTTCCGGCACAGTCAATGGCAATGGATACGCCTTCTCCCTTTGTCCGTCCCATTATCCAGGACACAGAATCTTCTGTTTCTCCGTTTTTAAGACCGCACGCATTATAATATTCATACTCTTTTGAAGATGTATTTTTCATCATCTCTTCATGCTCTGCATGATGTCCGACTGCATAAACTTTTCTGATTCCAAAAATCCGAAGCCACTGCGCCACAATCAATCCAATTGTTCCCAGACCGTATAATGCCGCCGTATCATTTGACGTAATCTTAAGCCTTCGGACTGCATGAAACGCAACCGAAGCCGGCTCTAACACAGCAGCCGCTTCCATACTCATCTCCTCTGGCAGTTCGATCAGATTCCACACGGGCACTGCTGCATACTCGGCAAATCCACCGTCTCTTCTGGAGCCAAGATAATCGTAATTGCGGCACATTTCATACTGCCCCTCTCTGCAGACAAAACATTCCCTGCAGGGAATCAGTGGAAATATACCCACACGTTTCCCAATCCAATTCTTATCCTTTTCATCAAAGACCTCTACCACCTTACCGGCAAATTCATGTCCTGGAATCGTCGGAAAATGATAGGTTCCTGTCTGAAAAATTCTCGGTATGTCAGAGCCGCAGATTCCGGCTGCTTTCACCTGAACCAATGCCCAGCCGCTCTTTAGCTTCGGCATAGGCACATCTATATAGTTTAATTGTCCGATTCCCTGTAATACGTATGCCTTCATGCATCCTCCATTATCTTTTCCGCCCATAAACAACGCCTTCAAATCTTCTCAAATCCTCTGCTGTGGTAATTTTAAAATTCTCTTCTTCTCCTTCCACCAAAGCAATGGAAAGCCCTGCTTTTACCGCCGGTTCACTGCTGCCGTTGATGCGCAGCAGCTCCTCTTTTGTCAATGCCTCATTGGCCCGCAGGTAAGCGTTGTATACAAAGGCTTCCGGCGCCTGCCCCGCCAGAATCTTATCCCGTTCCAGCAATGAATCTATTTTCCTGCCGTCTGCACTGAAATAAACAGTATCCTTCATCTTTAGCACCGGCATTGCTCCGTCTGCTCCCGGTTCTGCCGCCGCCCCGATACATCTTTGAATCAGAGCAGATGATGTGCATGGCCTCGCAGCATCCTGAATCAAAATGATGTCCTGTTCTCCGGCATATTTTTTGAATGCATACAGTCCGTTTATGATAGACATCTGCCTGTTTTCTCCCGATGCAGCAAAGCCTTTCCATTTTATGCCAAATGCAGAATCGGTCTTTGAAATTTCCTTTATTTCCTGCAAAATGACTTTCTGCCATTCGTGCGCGGCAACAATCATATAAGCATCGATCACCTCTGATTCTTCCAGTGTTTTCATGCAATAGCTTAAAACCATCCTGCCGCAGACTTTGTAATACTGTTTTGGTATGTCGATTCCCTTCAGGCGGCTTCCCGTTCCTCCCGAAAGAATGATTGCAAAATTCATGATGATTCCCCCTGTCAGAGCTCCTGTCCCCGCTCTGTTTTTATTTCAGACAACAATCAAATACCATCTTTTCTTACCTTGTCAATCATCTCCTGCCCACATTCTGCAAGCCCTCTGATATCCGCATCAGACATTCCCCGTCTGATCATATTTGCAACAACACTCCTTGTTTTTTCATCTATACCTTCTGCTCTTCCTTCCGCTTTTCCTTCTGCTTTTCCTTCCGCTCTTTCATCTGCAATCCATTCTTTTATTCCTGTACACATATCCACCTTCCCATCCTTTCTGTAATAACCCTTTGTTCCAATCAAATCTGCAGCATTTGCATAATGAACCGCCACATCAAATGCATCTTCTTGCATACTTTTATAATATAAATCTCTTCCCAAAGTATACTCATCCAGATTCTGTAAACTATTTCTTCCGTCAGCAACAGCCATCAGACACAATACTTTCTGACCTCATTCAACAGCTCCCCATACGGTCTGTTTTTATCAAACAATACCGTTGTCCCCAACACAAAGCCCTTTACGCCTTTTGGCGCATACGTCTGGATTTTATTTAAGGAGCAGGCGCCATCCCAATAGACTTCAATGTCTCTCTCCCGCCTTGCCTCTAAAAATTTATTTAATTTCTGCCCTATGTATGGCAAAAACGCCTGTCCGGCGCTTCCCGGATTCACACTCATGACAAGCACTCTTTTTGCAAGATATAAAAGTTCATTCACCGATTCAAAGGAAGTCCCCGGATTCACGGCAATTCCCGGAGTAACGCCCGCATCAATAATCGCCTGCAGGGTGCTTGCCGGATGATAATCCGCTTCCGGATGCACATAAATGACATCTGCTCCCGCTTTTATAAATCCGTTTAAATAACTTAACGGCCGTTTGATCATCAGATGCACTTCCACCGGCTTTTTCGTCAAACTCCGGATGCATTTTAAATCCTGAATGCCCATGCAGAAATAAGGTACAAATTGTCCGTCCATAATATCAACATGGAAAGAATCAATTCCTCCTTCTTCCAGCAATCTGATTTCTTTTTCTAAATTTGCATAATTCGCACACATCATAGATGCCGATAATTGTGTCTGCACGATTTTATCCTCCAATATAAAATTCTTATCTGTTTTTCATTTTCCGTGAAGAAGCTGCGCCGATCAATACTTTTTTCCCACAAAATGCAAATCCATATTTGCGTATGCGCTCTTCTGAAATGCCTTTTGCAACAAGCGCTGCCGCATAATTCTGTTTTTCGATTTGTTCCAAAGCAGCTTTTACCGTATCCGAAAGCTCTTTTTCATCATCCGTATCCTGTACCTTAAACTCTATGAGAATCGCATCATCCTTCTTCTCTCTTGGCTCTAACATAATATCATATCTGCCAAATCCGCTTTCCCGGTTGGACGTAATCGTATACCGGTCACTCAATTCTACCATAAGACCCAGCACAAATCCATGATAAAACCGCTCCGGTTCTGCTTCCGATCTGTTTTTTCCTTCCTGAATCAACTTTCCGGCAAGACTGTTTGAACTGGTATTGACCCAGTAGGTATTCAGTTCCTTTTTATCCAGATAGTTAAGAATCGACCATGGATTATAAATATCTCTCGTCTTTCCAAAAGCAAAACCATCATACCAGCGTTTCACTTCTTCTTTCTGATCGGAAAGTCCAAATTCATCCAGCGAAGAAAACACTTCCTGTTCCGTAAAGCCAAAACAATCCGCATATTTTCCCGAGGTAGCCGTCACCACTTCAAGATTATTTAAGTCCGAAAAAATAGATTCTTTGCTCACTCTCGTAATTCCAGTCATAAGCGCACGCCCCAGAAATGGGTTTGTCTTAAATGTCGCATTAAACAAATTCCGGATAAATCCTGTTATTTCATTCCAGAAACAATTCACATAAGACTCCTGCATCGGCGTATCATATTCATCAAGCAGAATGATTGCTTTTTTGCCGTAATGGCAGCTTAAAAATTTGGAAAGTTTTTGAATTGACAATACTGCGGTTACCTCATCCATATTCGGTGAAACTTTTCTAAAAAATGCCTTTTCTTCTTCTAATGCATCACTATGGAGCAGATATTTATGGTCCACATATAAATCTGCCAGAATCTGGAACATTTTTCTCCTGGCAGTTACATAATCGCTCTCTTTTATACTTGCAAGGGAAAGGGAAATCACAGGATAACTGCCCTGAAGCTCCCTATATTCTTCTTCTCGCCATATGGACAGATTCTCAAACAAATCACTTCGTTTGGTATCTGTTATGGAAAAAAATGTTCTAACATATTCATCATCAATGTTTTTCCAAAACGTCTGGGATGGGTAATCAACGTCACTTCAGCTCTGCTTTCCCACCATTCTTTTATAAATAACGTCTTATCAAAATAAAAACCGCCATATTTCATTAATTTTTCAAAATCCTGGTATCCGATTCCAATTGTTCTTGCCACAACACACCTCCTGCATGCAGAGATAGATAATTATAAAATAACATAAAAACAGGCGAAAGTAAAACTTCTTTCACCTGTCAATCAGCATTGTTATGGCAAAAAATTTTTATCTGCATAAACAACCTTATACCTGTCGCGATGCATTTCAAAAAAAAGTGTGATCAAACGCTCTGACAGAAAACCGGGATAGCGGTTCTGATATGCATCCTCACGCATTCCTTGCTCTTCTGCAACTGTTTCAATAATCGGAAACATCCATTCACATAAATCATTTAAAACTTCTCTTCTCATAATAAACATATTACAGGGAGAATACAGATTCTTTCCAAATACTTCCTCTGCCTGCTCAAACGTTCCGACATCATGCTGTTTCAGATAATTCATCATAATGTCCCAATCCTCTGACACATGACGCTCTCTGTAATTTCCCTCCACACTGGGGGCCACATAAAGCGGCACCGGCAGAATCACGTCAATCCCATACTTCTGCGTACGCGCTTTCCAATCCTTTGGCAATACAAAATGTCTGCGATAGTGAACCAGGCCAACAACATCCTCTTTTGCATGTTTCCAGATCCAGTACAGGCCCGTCAGTTCACAGAATTGTTTGTTCCTGCCAGAGATGTTTTCCCCCGTGAAATCAATGATCCCGCTTTCCTCCAGACGTTCTTGAGTCAGAGCTGCTCCTACCTGAATGATTTTTTCATAACCGGCAAGTTCTGTTTCCTTTTGCAAAGGCTTGTCAAAAATAGATTTTGCCACATATACACAAGCTTGTATTTCAGGAACTTCCCTCTCGTTCTTCTTTCCAAGCGAATCTGCATCATTTATTTTTGCAAATTTTCTGCCTATGGATGAAAAATATTTCTGCAAATATGCATTTCGCAGTTTCAAATCCATATCTACTGTAACGGGATAAATTTTCTGTATGCCAAAATTTCTGGCTGTTTTTGCCAGATTTTCATGATAAATGGATCTTGTACCAAGAAATACAGGATATTCACAATGTAATTTTGTATTTTTATCCAACAAAATCACTGGTACGCCGTTTATGTGAGCGGCATTTTTTTCATCATTATTAACCAGATATGCTTCTATAGAAGTTTCCGGATATAAATACTGTATATATACTGCCACTGTCTGCGCTCTGGAATGAGCGCCAAATACGTAAAATTTGTTATCCATACACTTTATCCTCTTAACAGGCGCATTTTATTCTTGTAAATCTTCTATACCAAAAGCTCTCTTTGAATCTTCTGACAAAATCAACTCTTCGTCAATTACAGAAATCTTTTCTTCCCCATATTTTCTGACCAATTCCTGATACAACGCCCTTTTTGGCTTTGCATAGGTAATTGCCACCACAATCTGATCTACACATTCGAAAGGAATACGATCAGGCGGCATTACTTCCAGTCCCATCTTCTGAAATTCCTTATAGTTTCTGTCTACCCATAATATGACTTCACAAAAGCCGCTTCGTTTCAGATATTTATATAGTCTTTGTCCATATGTACCAGCTCCATATAACACAATCCGGATTCCTTTTTTTACTTTTGGATAGGGAAACAGATAATCCAGATTAGAAAATCCTTCATATAAACCGTCTGATCTTGGTATCATCAAAAACAGCACATACATCTCCCACTGCTTTCTACAGTCATAAATATTTTGATATAATGTAAACCTTTCCTTTCCGGCTTGGTACATAATGCGAAACTGCTGCCGTTCCAAATTATAATTGCAAATCGTCTTTACCAGAGAATCTGTTGTCTGTCTGTAATGATACAAGCATTCCTCAAGAACATAAATACTTTCCACTTTCAGCAAACATGGAAATGTACAAACTGCATCATCTCCCATCCTAATACGCTCATCCTCATCCATTTGGAATGATTCGATGCATTCTCTCCTAAAAAGCTTATCACATTCACTGGGAGAGATCCCCCATTCAAAAAAGTCCTGATTCACAATCATATTAGGATATACGGTTTTCTTCATAAGCTTTTTATCATATTTTCCCTGAGGCACTCCCTGCATAATCGCTTTTGAGATATTCCCTGTATCTTCATATCTTCCGCACATTGCAACATCTGTATGGTATTCCTCCAGGCATTTCAACAATTTCTCATACATCGTATCTTCAATCCAGTCATCGCCGTCTATGAATGTAATATATCTTCCATGCGCAGAAGAAAGCCCTGCCTTTCGTGCGCTTACAGGACCGCCGTTTTCCTTATGAATCACGGTGATTCTGGAATCTTTTCCGGCAAATGCATCACAGATTTTTGCGCTTTGATCTGTAGAACCGTCATTCACTATGATAATTTCCAGATTTCCATACGTCTGGCCGCATATGCTTTCCATGCACTGCTTCAAATACTTTTCCTCATTATAAACCGTCACAATCACGCTAATCATGGTTTTTGTTCCTTTCACCCTTCTCTGCCACAGCATATAGAACCGTTTCCTCACTGGCAAGTGAATAATGCCTGAGATAAAATGTATATTCCGGATAAAATGACAGAATCAAATGGGGAAGCTCCCAGATATCTTCCGGTTTATGATATACAGAAATGGCCAGTTTCGGCTGATACCTGCGAATCGTACGTTCCGCTCCTTTTAACGCTTCATATTCCGCTCCTTCAATATCCATTTTGATAAATGTCACTCTTTGATCTATGGCCTCGTCAATGCTTGTCACAGGCACATGCACAGTACCTAAGTCCGTAATCCTGGAACCCTCATTCGCATTGGCGGAAAAACGCAAAACCTCTTCTCTGCTCCACAATCCTTTGGGCAAAAGCCGATATGATAACTGATCTGTTTGCTCCAATACCACCCCGCAATTTTTTCGATTATCGGCATCCGGCTCAAAAGCATACACCGTCTTTTCTCGATCGCCGGCCCACTCTGCGAACATACGGGAATTCGCCGCATCATAACATCCTCCATCCACAAAAACTTCATGCGGTTCTCTGTATTCCTGTAAAATTGGCAAGTCAAAATACTGCTGCCCGTGATACACTGAAAGCATCATTCCCGTTACATCCACAATCCTCTCTTTTTCAATTCCTGCGTGCGCAAGCATTTCGCAGAACTCCTTATGAAAACTTGTAGAAGCGATATAAACGGAAGCATCGCTTTTCAACTTTAAAAATTCCTCAAATGTCATAATCGGCAGATCCCGGTAGCTGCCTTTCTTATAATTGTCAATCATGCCGGAAAATCCAAATTCCCAGAATAAATCGGCAGTGATCATGCCCCACTGCCCTGCACTGACAATATATTTTTCCCTTTTATCCTGAACAAACTTCTCATAAATATTCTGATATAATGCGGTATTCTTTACAATCCGCAGCATATAGTCTTTATCGCCGGTCAGACTGAATAAAAGGCGGTCCGCATATATTTCTTTTGATCTGTCATCTCCCAGATGACGGTAAATATCCTGTATCTGATGCAGCATCTAAAACCCCTCCACTATTGTCTATTCAGTAAGATTTCTTTATGCAATGGCAATTGCAAACCAGTTCTTATCGCTTTTGTCTCGCCGCAGGAACCGGATACCGATATGCTTCCGCCCCATTGCAGCGGCGGCACATATCCAAATACCCTTTATCCGAATATCCCACACTGAATTCCAACAGAATTTTTTTATAATTCTCTCCTGTAAGGGAACTCATATCCAGATAATCATCCTCTCCTACGTGAAACTTCAGATTATCCGAAACGCTCCTTGCCATGACGCAGTAATAAAATTTATCTCCCCGAATCTCCCGGCACGGCGTTTTACATGCATCAAATACACCCGTCAGCTTCTCTTCATCCGCTTCGTACATAACCCATTCAAATCCATAATCAACCCACTCTTCTTCCGATTTTCCAAGCGTATATGGAATATGATTCTCATCCAGCAGAGCCGTCAGTTTTTCATATTTTTCCTTTAATACGGAAATCTCTTTTGAATAATTAGAAATTCGGAATGTAACATCATATTTTTGACACATTTCTATGACAGCAGGTCCGGGAAGTATCGTTCCGTTTGTTGTAATGCTTAATATCATCATCTGACTGCGGTATTTCTCACCAATATACGCGATTGTTTCCGGAAGTTCCTTATACAATAACGGTTCTCCCCCAATCAAAACAAATTCTCCGCAAACGTCCACTTTGGAAAAAAAGGAATCTGCGCTTTGACATGCAAGCGAAAACTCCATATCAGGAACGTCACTTCCCACATTAAAACATCCGTGAGCGCATTTTTCACATTTTAAACTGCATCGTTCGGTCAGACAGATCTGCGCAAGAGCCACATAGGAAGTATTATACTCATATGCCATAATTATCGGCAGATAATAATACATAAACGTTTCATATGTAAAATAATTTTTATTGATTTCAAATCCGTTTTCCGAAATCTGTTTACTAATAGAAGGAATATTCTTTTTGTCCGCAGCTATAACAATCTGATTCTGATTGCCGTTTTTCAGATATTGATCAAAAGAAATTACTTCTTTTCCATCTACGCCATTTTTTTGTTTTTCTTTATCATTATCAATATAACCGCCGAACATATGAAGATATTCCAAAATCTCCTGCATATTTTTTCCAAAAACGCCTGCGCCAAATACATATATCTTTTCATGCAGACGAATCAGTTCCGTAATATCTTCTGCCACTTTATCCAGCTCATACCCTTTATTTTTCCATTTCATAATATTTATCCTTTCCTGTTTTCTTCTATATTTCAATTACTTTGGTCAGATTCCAGATTATTTTTTCTTCGGCAATCCCTATTTTGATCAAGTTCTCTCGGATCTCTTCCGCTGTCTCTACATTTTTAACCGCAATCAGCACATACTCATACTCTGCACTGCATAATTGTTCTGGAGAAACAATCCGTTTCATCTGCATTTCCGGCCTTTCATAATTCTGATCCGCCCACAAAACAATTTCAGCAAACTGATATTTCTGATTTTGCGCAAAATACTGCTTTCCCAGATTACCCGCTCCATACAAAGCAATTCTCGCTCCCTTCTCTATACTCCAAAATGGAAATATATCCGGTTCGCTTTCCTTATAATCCGCATAATGCATCTGTTTTAAACCAATCGCACGCATATAAAAATGGTCTAGCTGAAACAGCAGCTGCTCTTTATATTGGCTTTCGGAAAATTTTCTCTGAAGATATTCAAACAGGACATAAAGTCTGTTAAAAAATTTTACATCTTTGATATATGGACATGTCAACTCTGTTTCTTTTGCTCTCTGTCTATGATAGTATAAACAGTTATGGAGTATAGCAATCGAATTTGTTTCTAAGATCAACGGATAAATAAGCGCCACATCTTCCCCATAATGAATATCTAATGCAGACATCTCCTTAAAATGCTTCAAAAGTCTCTCTTTCTCAAAAATCTTTGTGCAAAGGCTGGGATCCAGTTCATTTCTCCCCCTTCTGGCGCTAAAGAGCATATAAGGTATGATCTCTTTCTCTATTTTTTCTCTGTTATAGAATCCACCTTCAATTAACGGCATCTCCGTTATGATACAATCTTTATCAAAAAATCTGTAAATGCCGGACATCACGACTTCTGCATCTCCTGCCGCTTTCATAAGGATTTCATACATATTTGGTTCAATCCAGTCGTCCGAATCTACAAACGTCACATATGCTCCATCCGCACATAATACCCCTGTCCGCCTTGTTTTAATCGGTCCTTCATTCTCTTTATGAATCACAGAAATCCTTTCATCCAGTTTCTGATAGGTATCGCAGATAACCCCGGATGAATCTGTGGAACCATCGTCAACCAGAATAATCTGTATATTCTCATAGGTCTGATGCATAATACTCTCAATACAAGCCGGTAAAAATTCTTCCACATTATAAACCGGAACTATGACCGACAGCAATTTCTTTTCTTCCATAAACAATCCCTCTTCTCAAGTCCAGAGTATTTTCTATATTCTCATCATATGGGAAAAACATATATCCCCTGGAATGCTCTGTACGATATCCATAACTTTTCAAAATAAACGAAATGTATTTTTCATCAAACTGCTTATGATAACTGCATATAGCGCATTTTGCATTACTCTTTTTCAAAACATTCATCCCGCCTAATAAGGCGTCCACTTCCGCCCCTTCGATATCCATTTTCAAAAAATCAATTTCTTCTTCTACAAGCGCATCCAATGTTGTCATCTCTTTCGTCTCAAAACGAGATAAAAATTTCCTGCAATAAACCACTTTCTCTGAATAATCATAAAAGGTTCTGTGGAGCGCTTCCATCCATTTGGCGTCTGACTCAATCAGATAAATTTTTCGCGCCCTTTCCGCATACCGCAAAGCAAAATTGCCTTCACATACGCCAGCATCCACAATCACACTGTTCTTTGGAATATCTTGTTTATTTCTGATATACAGATGCGGAGAATCTTCTCCCTGTTCATACAAAATATCTGCTATCACTTCTTCATGATCTATTTTCTGAAATTTATAATCAAGGGGATAATACATTTTTTTCCCCTCAAACATGATATAAGGATATCCCTCTTTGTCTCTATATACTTTGGAATATAAACCGCTTTCCGGCATATAGCTTCCCAGGACATTTAAAAAGCCTTTTTTATAAACAGAGAGCACATCCTGAATTTCTTTATCATCACAGCCTTCGTATTTTGCAATTATCTTTTCAGAGACTTTATTTTCCAGATCATGATACGTAATAATTCGGTCTGAGGCAATATTCAGTTTCTGAGTAAGCTGCCTGGATATCATTTCATAGTATAAAGAACATATGATAATTACATCAAATTGCCATTCTTTTAATTGAGAAGGAGAAATGATTTTTTTATTATTCCAAAAAATCTCTCCCCAAATATCCGGATTATTATCTGTAAAAGCAATAATATCATAATCTTTATAAAGTATTTTTTTTCTTAAAAAATCCCTGGTCGTCCCTCCGGCCCCCCATATTACAGCTTTCATCCTGTTTCTCCTATCCATTTACCGAGAGCTTTTGCATAATCTTCTTTTTTACATTTTAAAAGAATTTCGCGTCTTGCCGCCTCTCCATATTTTTTAATGAGTGATCTGTGATGATATAATTCAATAATCCTCTTTGCCATTGTTTCCAAATCTCCAATGGCGCAGATACAGCCGCTGCTTCCATTTACAATATAATCTGAAACTCCGCTTACCTCCGTCACCACCGGCACACATCCAAAACTCATTGCTTCCAGCATAGCCAGACTGGCTCCTTCATACTCTGAAAAATTAATATAAATATCCTGTCTCTTCCAAAAATCTGCCATATCAGAATAATTCAGACGCCCGGAAAATCTAATTTTTTGTTCCATACGGTGATGTTTTATTTCTCTTTTTATGTTAGCTTCTTCCTCTCCGTCTCCGGCTATTTCTAATATATAATCCATGCCGCTTTTTTCCAGTTTCCCTAAAAGTATCGGCAACATATCCGCTCTCTTCTGCTCTTTGACCAGACGCGCCGCATATCCGATTCGAAGCGGCCGGTCGGAATCCATATGGTAATGCCTTTGATAAGATACATCTGTTTCAATTGGCTGCTCCCTGAAAAAAAGTCTTTTTTCCTGTATTCCATATACCGTTTTCAGCGTTTCTTTGATCTTTCTGCTTACACAAATATAGGAATCAAAAAAAATATCAAACTGCACATGCAGATCATAAGCCTGTTTCACATCCAGATGCAGTTCATCTATAATTTTAATTTTATCCGGATAAATCATTTTTACCGCCAATGCGGCAAAAAATAACTCTTCTGTAAAACAGTTCAAAAAAATAATTGGAAGCTGTCCAATCATATGATTAACCATATCAGCAAAATTATCTTCTTTCAAAAATTTCTGAATGGAAAAATGCTCCTTTTCCTCCGAATTCCATTCGTCAATAAAAATCACTTGATTTGCAAAAATCCTGATATCATGTCCTGCTTTTGCCAACTCTTTTGCCACATCGTAATTCCAGTTCTCTGCACCGCCCCAAACAGCGCTGCTATACAAATCCAAGCAGATCTTCGTTTCCTGATTCAAGGGCAGAGTTTTTGAAATATCTGACAATATCTCTGCAGAGGATTCTTTTAAAAATTCCCATAGACTGACAATTCTATCCGCAATCCCCATTTGAAACAGCTGCTCTGTAATCTCTTTCCAGTATGTACATGAAATAATAATCCTGCAGTCCATAGCTGTGAGATCGGACGGATCTATTACAGGTATTCCATGGTATTCATTTCCCGTTTTATTCATATTATTATCTGCAATAAAATCCACTTTACACTGAAAAAAATTCAGCAGCCTGATATAATTTTGTATATGATGCCCTCTGCCAAACAATACAAGTTCTGCCATTTATTGAACCTCTTAATTATTCTCTGATTTCCAATGCAACCGGATATGTCGCTGTGATCAGACCATTATACTCTTTCTTTATTTTCTGAAAATCTTCCAAAGATATGATTCATAATATTTCGCTTAATAACCATTCTCAAATATGTAGATTGTGCATCTCACTTCTCCTCTGCTCTTTTTTTACAATTGAATTGCAACAATACTTGATACTGTATAATACCATCATTAGCATATGAACTGCCAGCATAATTCTCTCACTTCATTTTGATATATCCGTTCGATTTCGACATGTCCTGATGCATATTTTTCTGCGCTTTCATAAAGCTCCTGCTCATACAAAAAGCTTGATATGATAATCCGATCCGTATCCATTGGAATATCCCGTATGTTAAGGACTGGCATTCCTTCAAATTCCTGTTCTCCGCTTACTGCATAGCTGTCCAGAAGAAACAAATCTTGGGATAATTTCCCATATTTCCCCGCAGCTTTTAAAAGTCCTTTGGTATGATTCCCGCCTCCATAGATACCTGTTTTTTTATTCTGCTCAAAAAATCCCAATCTTTTTAATTTACTTTCTGATTTTTTTTGATATGTGCGTTTACACTCACAAAAAAATTGTCGAAGAGAAAATTTTTCCGGAACACACTCTCTGTTCATCAAATCTGTCTTTCTATCTTCTTCTGATTTCAAACACAGATATAAAACCGCTTCCAGTTCCTCTAAATACAGTTTTTCCATACGCTTTTTTTGAAACATCTGATGCGCTTTACTGTAAATTTCTTCTTTGAAAGGCCGGATGACATCCGGATCTCCAGTATAAAAACTGCACATTTCGAAAAACGTCTGCACCAGAGAAAATACTTTGTCCCTCATTTTACGAAGCAATAATTCTTCATACGGCAGCTCTTCTTTTTTTATATCTTCCAGGATCGCTTTGGAACAGACAAAATCATTCATAACCCGAATTACTTGCATATAGTCTCTCATATGTTTTTCATCTATGACGCTGGTCGTAATCGAATTTTCATGATAACGCCTGCGATACAGTCTTTGAGGAAGGTACTTTACAAGTTCTGCTTTTAAAGCCGCTTTCATACTAAATAAATGATCTTCATAGAAAATTCCCTCTGGAAACAAAATGTGGTGTTCTGTCAAAAATGCTTTTCGAAACACCGCCATACACGCCTGCACATTAAAATGAAGCGGATATGTATTCAGAAAAAATTCCGTTCCTTTATAAACCCGGTCTTTCACACTGTTTTCTCTGTGATACATTCTCGCATCATAACTGTCATATCGACCTGATTCTTTATCCTCATAAACAACTTCTGCATCAAAATACAAAATATCCAAATCAGGGTTTTCACGTAAACCTGTTAAAATGCAGTCCAACAAATCTTCTCTCCAGTAATCATCTGAATCCAGAAAAATAACATGTTCCCCTTTTGCATGTGCAAGTCCGAGATTTCTTGCATCTCCAAGTCCCGCATTCTTCTGTTTCACATAGACAATATCCGGATATAATTTTATATACTCCACGCAGATCTCTTCACTTCTATCTGTGGAGCCGTCGTTTACAATGATAATCTCCAGATCATCTGTCTTCTGACGAACCACGCTTTCCAGACACTCTCTGATGTAGTTTTCCACATTATAAACAGGTATAATTACTGAAAGCAATCCTTTTACATCCTTTCCCTAATTAATCTTATCTGACGGATTCTGATAAGTCCTTTGTATACAAAGGCAGCAAAATAGAACCTCCGCCATATTCTGCTTTATATCGAAATAAACTGTAATTTAATATATTTCCTGAATCTTCTGTGCTTGCGCCAAAACTGAAATACGAATACCCTAGCTCTCTTGCTTTCAAAATCAATTTCGATATAAGCATCAGATTGGGCATCTGTTTTGAAAAACGGTAATTCAAATCCAAATACTGCGTATGAAACACATTTTTAAAGCAGTACACCAATGCAAACGCTCCGTATTCCCCTTCTCTGGTTTCCACATAAAAAGCCCTGATCTGATCTGGAAATTTATTCGCCAGTTCATTTATTTCATCAAACGTATGCGTAGTATGTGACTGATATTTCCGTTGCAGATTTTGATTCATATGTTCCCAAACGGATTTATCCAATTCTTTTTCTTTCAACTGAAACAAATCTTCCAGAACTGTTTTTTTGATTTGATTTCTTCGTCTGCTGTTACATAAAGTCAGAACATCCTCCATTGTACAAATCTGCGAAATATGAATCACATTCGCAAGCGCTGTGATTCCATAAGAAAATCCTCTTTTTAGCAAAAAATAATCAATTTCCTGATATGGATGAAAGGTATAACATGGAGGGATAAGCTTCAATTCTATTCTTTGATATTTTTCTTCATAATAAGAAAACATTTTATCCAGAATTTCTTCTTTTAATGCAATCTCTGTTTTCTTTGAAATTACAGGTCCTGCAAAAGTCGTTCCTGCATGTGATATTATTTTCTGATGATCTACATCCACAGAAGCCATCATTACTCCCCGGATAAACTGTGATTCCTTTTCCAATACCACAATAGAGTCTTCCAGAAATCGACCTTTGTGATACGAAAGATACTTCCATGTGCTGATAAATTCTCCATTCGTATTATCATCCATAATAAAGGCATCAATTTTCTCTGCTCCCACTTCGTCTACTGTTTTTATTTCTAACATTTTTGTTCCTCACCGCCCTATATCTCTGTCAATCCTCTCTTTGAATATTCAGATAAATTTCTGATCCATATTCTTTCATATAAGAACTGCAAATGGAATCTAATGCGTCTAATACATCATGATTTAATATCTCATGATCCATACACTGTTTCATCTGCTTTTGTGAAAATGGTTTTAAAAAAAAGGATCCGGCATCAAGAATCTGAAAATGTTCGTCACTGACCAACTGTTTTAATGACTTCATATCAAATACAGCACTTTGCTGAAGAATTTGGTTTGTTTCCGAAAGCTGATGCACATCCTCCATCAGTCCCATTTCCTTTGCCAATAAACGATGCAGAGAAAATGCATTTAACGTACTCACATGGACAATTGTTTTCTGGCTGCACAGACTGTGAATTACACGCAGCAGACGTTTCGGATCGACTACCTCATGCAGAAGCGCTGTACATATAATAAAATCAAATGTACATCCCTTCATTTCTTCTACAATATCTTCCATAAAGCCTTGATAACATACTACATTTTTATAATTTTCTGCCAAACACTCAGCATTTTTATAAAAACTATCCGCTGGTTCCACCACAGTAAATTTATATTCATCGTGATAATCTACAAACAGAGGCTTCAAACCGCATCCGATTTCCAAAATGGAACTGCCTTCTGGAATATACATATCTATCATTTTTTTTACTGTATTTCTTCTGAAATGCTCCTGATAACGTTCAAAGTCCATATCTTCTCCGGTAAGCTTCCTCTCATAATCTGCCATATCTCGCATTCAAAATCATCCTTTCTCTTTTTCTGGTCGTTGTTTTCAAGAAAATAACCGCTTAAAATCTACTCGCGGAAATATATCCAATACACCTCCAATTGTTGCATTATATATTTTTACATTCCCGGCATCTGCAATTCTTTTCACTGTCTTATAATCTTCCCAAAGCCGATATGTATCCGCCAATGATTCATCAAAATTCCAAATCAATTGGTCATTTTCATCTATCGTAACATCTTTTCTTCCGGTAATGCATTTATCCTTGTCATAAAAATAAGTATACCGGTTTGTTTTTAAAGAATCATGTTCTGTCCCTAATAAATAAATCTCATCAAACCCCATATACAATGCCAGCTGTATACATAGAACTGGAACGGAATGTACAGGCATTATTTCCTGACACAAATCAACTTCCTGATACAAAAAAGGCTTCCGAATCCCATGTGGATCATTATAATCATAATAATAATAATTTACTTCTTCTAAATCAAAGACATGACTGTTCTCTATCAGCTCTTTTTCCTGTACTGCAAAAAAATAATGCGAATGTCCTACATGTTTTTTCAGTTCTTTTAAATATTCCATTTCTAAATCATCCGTCAGTTTTTCATTGCGAGCCCACTGCGCGTTACAATAATAATCCGGCTGTATTGTCTTTAGATCCTTATGCATATAAAAACTGCTCACAGCCATTGTAATTTCATTTTTTAATACCGTCAGATCCTGCTGATGAATGGATGGACCACAACACAAAATAAAAATTCTTTTGTTTTTATGTCTGTTTTTCAGACCTTCATTTCTTTTCAGAAGATCTTGAAATTTTTGGTCCACATGCAGATCAGCTCTGGATAAACACAGAAAAAACGGCTGTGTTTGCCCAATTTCATTCAGCTTTATCACAAGTCCATGATACTCATATACAGAACGCAGATCCTGTTCTATCTCATCTTCATGATAAAAAGAAGAAACCACTACTGCTTCTGTCTGTGCCCAGTCAATTTCTTTGGGAAATTTCAGCATTTTTCCAAAGAAAAACTTTCCCGCTTTTTTTATATCCACAATCTCAGCAATATCATATTTCAATAAATTGGTATCCTGAAAAAGCCTCACCGTATTTTCCGCCGCTCCCCATACCACAACGTTTCGCTTTTCTTTTAACTGTTCAAATAGTTTGTTCAGCCTGATAACATGTTCCTCCAGGTACATCATCTCTCCTCCTGATTCACTTTCAACAACTGCCTGTATAAATTTAGATACTTCTGTGCTATTTTATCTGAATCATGGTAGGTTTCTACATATTTTCTCGACGCCTTTTTTATTGTCAGCAACTCGTCCTTGCGATCTAAAATATGTTCTATTGAATCAGCTATGCCTTCCCATCCATTCCCCACGTCAATCTGTGGATTATCATAAAACCAGCCATTGTCTATATCCAATGCCCTCTCTTTTACCTTTGAGCCAATCACAACCTTTCCCTTTGCCATAGCGATCAGGCTGCTCATTCCCAATCCCGCTCCATATCCGTCTGCCCCATCCACCATAATATCAATTCCGTCTAAATAATTCAGATACTGATGAAACGGCATATGTCCGCATGCATCAAACACCACTTCTTCTCCATATTTTTTTTTCAAATTTCGAAATGCTTTTTTTATTAAGACGGTTCCTTTATTGGCTCTGTTTAACGGATGATGTATAACTAACTTAGCGTGTCTGGAATATTCTGGTTTTATGCTTTCGCAATCTACCGGATATAAAATCATCTCTCTCAATTTATCATTATACTCTTGAACAAAATCATGATAAATTTTATAATAAAACCACTCTCCCGGCACAATCGCTTCTACTTTATCATAAAATTTCTTTTCATATTGCTGATAATGCCTGTCCATACGAAAAATACACCGTGCCCCGCATCTCTTACCATCTTTTAAACAAATCGGACAGATGTTTGACGCTATTTTATCATAGTGCTGCGCCATATTTGTGTCGCATCCCGCCAATAACGAAACCGAAACTTTTGCTTTATCCATCAGTTCAAATGCCAGATCCGCAAAATACTTTCCTAAAGAATAAAAATACGATGGATTGATAAACTGTACGACATCTATATCTCTAAACCGAAACTTATTGAATTTCATCATCCAATGATTATATAATATCTCATAATTATCCGAGGGAAACTCAATAAGCCTGATATCTGAATCAAAATTCTTCCAGGAATCTCCCCCATTGATCAGAATTACCTTTACCCCGAGTTTTTCCAGTCCTCTTTTTAAATTATTGTGAACACCGCTGTATTCTCCCACAAGCAATACTTTCATATTAAAATCCCTCTTGTTCTTTATAAATCCATTTCAAATTCAAATACAATATCGGAAACAGAAATAATCGGACAATCTATTTTTTTCTCCAACTTCTTCTCAATCTGCTCAAAATAATACACTGAAGTTACAATGACAGCATCTACTGCCTCCAATTCATCATCCGGATGAAACAGCCTTATTTCCTCTTCAAGATCTACCGCATCCCCCCGCTGATCAATAACATAAACGATTTCAATTTCTGTATCCTGCAATTCACGAATCAGGCATTTGCCCACATAGCTCACTCCATAAACAGCAATTTTTCTGAAATCATTTTCAAGAAAATACTTCTTCAATTCTTTTTTATTTTGCTTTAAATTTACCCATTGCGCAAGCAGTCTTGTAATCTCCGCGTACTTTAGTTCCTGTTCTTCTTTCTGTTTGATTTTCTTCTCTTTCCATCTGCCGATTACACTGCCGCCGATTACTGTTCCTGCCAGTATGGCTCCAATGATACTTTTTTTCATCTTAGAAATCTCCTGTCCGTTTATCGGTTATCATCAGCTGTTACACTGAAAAAGAGTTGATACATTCCGCCACATATTCCGCCTGCCGCTTTGTCATGCCATAATACAGAGGTATACTAAGCTCCGTAGATGATATTTCCTCAGCAATTGGAAAATCTCCTCTTTGAAATCCCAATTCTAAAAAAGCTTTCTGCAGATGCATCGGAATCGGGTAATGTTTATTTGTTCCTATTCCTCTTTTATTTAAGTATTTTTCCAAAGAATCTCTCTCCTGGCATCGAATTGCAAAAATATGATATACGCTTTCACAGTCTTCTCTTATGTAAGGCAGCGTAACCTGTGGATTTTTGATCCTATCCAAGTATAATTCTGCAATCTCTCTGCGCTTTTCGTTCCAGAAATCCAATTTGGACAGCTTTATCCGCAAAAACGCCGCCTGCAGTTCATCCAGCCTGGAATTATTCCCCTTATAAATATGATGATATTTATAATCCGAACCATAATTTCCAAGCGCACGCACTTTATCCGCCAAATTCTGATCGTTTGTAACAACAGCGCCTCCGTCTCCCAACGCCCCAAGATTCTTGCCCGGATAAAAACTAAATCCTGCCGCATCTGCCAGACTCCCGGTTTTTCTCCCCCTATAAAAGGCTCCATGAGCCTGCGCGGCATCTTCAATCAGCTTTAATCCATATTTTTTTGTAATTGCCAAAACAGCGTCCATATCCGCCGGCTGTCCGTACAGATGAACAGCTATCACAGCTTTTGTTTTTGCTGTAATTTTTTCTTCTATCTTGTGAGCATCAATCGTATAATCTAAAAGATCCGGTTCGGTAAAAACAGGAACTGCCCCTGTATAAATTACAGCCAAGGCTGTTGCAATAAATGTATTGGACGGCAGAATTACCTCGTCGCCTGTACCAATCCCATATGCTTTCAAAATCAGCATCAGTGCATCCAGGCCGTTTCCACATCCAACGCAAAAAGAACTGTCGCAATAGGACGCAAACTCTTCTTCAAATTTTTTAAGTTCTTCTCCCTGAATAAACCAGTTGCTGCAATATACCTCTTCAAACTTTACCCTGATTTCATTTTGTATTTCCCGATGCATTTCTTCCACAGAAGCATATGGTATATGCATTTTTCTATCTGTCATTACGCTTTTCCTTTACAAATCTCAAAAATTCATCATAATTTCGGATATAGTCTTCTTCTCTGTAATAATCAGAAGCCAGTACCATCAATACTGCATCTGAAGAAAAATCATACATCTCTCGCCACATATCATTTGCAACATACAAACCTTCATATGGCTTTTCCAGCAGCACGATCTTTTGTTCTGTTCCATTATCTAATCTGATCTTACAGCTTCCATGTATGCAAATTAAGATCTGTTCTAAATTTTTATGTGCATGAAATCCTCTATGTACTTCTGCTTTTGTATCATACATATAATAAATTCTTTTTATTTCAAACGGAATATCGTGATATTCTTCCAACGCCACCAACATTCCCCTTTCATCCCCATGCTGCTGAAAGGCATATTTTACAACCTGCATACAATCCTCCAAACGCCAGTTAACAAATTTTGTTATCTATATTCACAGAGCAATCCTTCTCAGGAAAAGGATTATGAAATCCACAATTAAATAAATAATCCAATACAGATAAATCATCAATATTATTTCTCCAGATCTGTTTATATCTGATCGTAGAATAATCCGAAAAGATTAACTTCATTCCTTCCTTTTCAAAATCTTCTTCCCTCAGGTAATCTGCTGCTCCTGTACCCGAATAATATACGTCTCCGCCAAATAATTTCACCAGATTCAAAACCATCTCTTCTTTTTTTCCTTCGATATGATAATCAGAGCTCTTTTCAAATCCTCTGTCCATATCAAACCGTATGCATATGTCCTCTATAATCCTGATATTTAACTCTGACAAATACTCATATCCTGTTTTGCAGATATCCATAAACCAACTCATAACTTCCTCATAAAAAGGCGCCTTCTGATAATTCAAATACAGCGTTTTCTCAAGCTTTTTAACCCATGGTTCTTTATAATTAATCAGAGCTTCATTATAATTTGTCTTTGAATGTCTGTGAATCGGAACTCTTACATACTGAATTCCCTGAGGCGTCTTAATAATATTTCTGTGCGCCGCTATTCCGTTGTTTGTTGAAATCTGTACATCATCAACAAAGATAAATTTGTCGCATTTATAAATTTTATAAAATAATCCCAACCATGGAATAAAATTGGGCTGATGTGCTGCTATAATCATATTCTGCCTTCTTTCATGTATCAATATGTTTTTGCATATGTTCAAACTGTACTGCCAAATCAATGGCTTCTTCTGTAGTAATATATTCATTGGAACTGCATCCCATAATATAACAGGCTCTCTGATAATCTTCCTCTGTGTCTACAGTAAGTCTGATCTCCGGTCTTGATTTTTCTTTCGTCATCTCCATATCCACAATCTTAAATTTGTGCGGATTCTCCCAGATATATTCATTCACATGTTCAAAATGATTTGGCTGTGACGATTCCAGATAATCCTGTTCCAAAGCGGCAAATGTAAATACTTCCGCTCCCACTCCGCAAGGAAGTGCATCAAAAGACTTTGTATAATCCGCACTGCCGTTTAAATGACAGCCAACCAAACGATCCACTTCTTCTATATCCACAAATGGATTATCAGCTGTCAAACGAACTATATGTTCAAATTTATATTGTTTTGCACACAGATAATATCTTTCCAGAACATTTTCCTCGCTTCCCCGAAAACAGACATATCCATGCTCCTTACAAAACTCCGCCAGCATATCATCGTTCTTTTCTTCCGAAGTCGCTATTACGATTTGAGCCTCTGTCTTTAACCTCTGCAGTCTGTACATAATATGTCCCAACAGCGTTTTACTACCAATTGGTTTCAATACTTTTCCCGGCAGTCTGCTGGAACCCAGCCGTGCCTGAATAATAATGCCAATTCTCTTATCTTTCCTGCACATATCCAATATCACTCCAATGAATCATCGTATCCTTTTTTAAATCTCTCAATGCTCTTTTTCCCAGTATCTTTTCATAAAATTGAGGCTCTATTCCAATTCCAGGCCGCTTTACATCCAGATTTTTTTCTGTAAATATCTCTCCTTCTTTTATATCACAGATGGTTATCACACTTTTTCTGTTATTTCTTCTGTTTTTCACCTCGTCATCTACCGGCGCTTTTATCCCGTTTCCACACATACATTCATACTGTCTGACTGCGTTTACCAACCGTTTCATATCATTTTTATCTGCAGAATGCATATGATCCGGTCCCTCTGCATGTTTGTCATATGTAAAATGTTTCTCAATCACTTTCGCGCCAAGAACTGCAGCATATATACACGCCTCCACTCCAATCGTATGATCTGAATATCCGATTGTAAAATCCGGAAATTCCCTTTGCAATGATTTTATGACATTTAAATTGACAAATTCATCTTTTGTCGGATACAAACTGACCGTATGCATAATGATCAAATTTGTATTCCCTGATTCTAAAATAGTATTTACAGATTGCTTTACTTCATCCAGCGTGCACATGCCCGTTGACAGCATAATAGGTTTTCCTATTGACGCAACTTTTTTTAAAAAAGGCGTATTGACAGCATCATCTGCCCCTATTTTATAAATATCCGTGCCAAGTTTCTCTAAAAGCTCCAGGTCTGTATCATGCGCAGGTGTTGAAAAAATTTCCAACCCTTTTTCTCTGGCGTACTTGTATACTTCTTCATGCAATTCGTCACTGATTTCATACTGTTTAAAGAAATCCTTCTGTAATACGCCTTTTATATTTTCCATGTCAAATACTGCTGTTCCATCTACCAGAGTTTCTGCGCGGTATGTCTGCAGCTTGACTGCATCCACCCCGCATTCCTTCGCATCATCAATCAGCCTTACAGCCGTTTCATAATCTGTAAAATTCCCTCCGATTTCTGCTACAATATAACATCTGCTGTTGTTTTTCATCGATACTCCCTCAATTTCCGATAAATATTTTCACTGCCTTTCAACGAAACCGCCTTCTTTCCACATTCACTCATATAAGAAATATCCAGATGTTCCAATTGAAACGCTTCTTCTCTAAGTTCTTTATAATATCCGGCAAACACGGCTCCGCCTAACTGCTCCATATATTTCCCCGTCGTGATTTCATGAATCTCACTTGCAATTATAATGCACGGAAGCCCCGCTGCATTTGCTTCAATACAGGTAACTCCGCCGCCTGTAACTGCAACATCGTAATGAGAAAACATTTCCACCAGGGACGGCACTGTATGAAAAACCCGATACCTTGTATCAATAGCTTCTTCCAGTTCTTTCTCATGTCTGAAATTCGGTCCGACAACAATATCTGCCCCATATCCATATTTTTTCAATATATTTACTGCCAGTACAGTCGCTCCATATGTATCGCTTCCGCCAAGACTGACAATAATATTCTCGGCCGCAGTCCTCTTTTTTTGAAACTTTTCAATCTCTGGATTTAAGATATTATATTCAAATCCGTAAAATACATATTTTCCCGGAATTTCACTTTTTTTTCTTCCAAACAGCATACCTGCAAAATGCAGATCCACAAAATCTGCCCCTTCGCCAACATCATCAATTGCTGCAAGAAGTATATTCTGTCCCTTTACATGCGAGCATAAAGCGGAAGAGCTTTCAAACTTATCATTCAGCCAGACATCCATCTGATATTTTTTAATTAGTTCTGCTTCCCAATTACTCTCCGTATCCTGAAAATCAATTACTTCATAAGGAAGTTTATACTCTGACAATAATTTCAAAGAAGCCGGATCATCATTGATCAATATAACATAGGGTTCTTTTTTTTCTTCCAGATATTTTGTAAAATTTAAAGCCCGAAAGATATGTCCCATCCCCCGCTTATGCGAAGCTTCAATACAAACTGCAATCATCTTTTCACCATCTTACATCAGCCATTTTACTGTTTCAAAACATTCTGCATATTTTACGCCGGCAATCATGCCTTTGTTTAACGCGTCCCTTTTCAAATAATCTATCCATTGATTCCCTACCCTGCCGCATTCTGATTGATGCGCCAATATAGCCTGTTCCTTTATCTCCCAGGTATCTGAAATATCCACGAAAAAATTCTCTTTAAAATTCCCTGCCGAAATGTACCAATTACTCCGATACATTAAAATGCGCGGCACATGACGGCCTGCATGAATGACCGCCCTGCCCAAATTAATGTGATCATGTTGAATATCATCTGTCCAGTGTACATAGATAAGATCAATTTGTTTCTCTTCCACCAGTTTCACCAATGCAGCATTTATCTTTTCTTCAAATTCCAAATACAAAGACTTGCAGCTTCCGCATATCAATTCTGCGCCAATCAAAGCTGCCGCCTGTTCTCCTTCTTTTCTGGCGTCTTCCGCTTTTCTGATTATCTTTCCTTTGGGATTTGCATATTCCGAATCTGTTGCCACATAAATATATACAGAATCTCCAGATTTTACATGCTTTACCAAAGCTCCTGAACATCCAAGCTCCACATCATCAAAATGTGCGCCGACTGCAAGTACGTTCACTCAATCGTCCTCCTTTTGTTTATCACTGTAAATCTTAAGATAATATTTTTTCCCCTGATACAAAAACCACAGCGGAAATCGTTCATTATCCGCAATTCTGAAATGCTGAAACTGTTCCCGGATTGTACGGTCAATATCAATCTTATCATCCGCTTCTGACAGTCTGGCATAAAAACTTTCTTCCCCCCGCTGCCTGTTAGCACAGAATCTTTCAGGTTCTATCGCATACCGTTCACACATGTCAATAATCTGTTCACCCATTACATTTTGGAGTTCGTCGAGAAGTTCTGTTCCGTCAAATGTAATGCACTCCTTCATATAATAAGGTCCTGCGTCTACCTGCTCTACCGCCTCAAATAATGTCAAAACAATCTCATTTTTCCCCTCTAAAATCTGCCATTTCAGAGGAGTAAACCCCTTTCCCTTTGGCAGATCGCTCGCATGAACAACAATATTATGATCAAATTTTTCTAAAAATTCTTTTCCCACTATCTTAGAACAGCTTAACAAAAAAGAAATTCCTCCTGCTTTTGCCTGTTTTTGATTATGGATCAGCGATACGTTCATTTTCTTTTTTTCCAGATTGGTCTTTAATTTTTCTGCATATGGTAAGAACCAGCTTTTTTCGTCATCCACTAAAATTGTAATATTTTTCATGGCAATTCCTCTAAGATATGTCTGAATATTCTGCATATAAACACGATATCCGATTCTTCAAGCTTTCCGTACATGGGAAGCGTGATCTCACAATCCGCCACATATTCTGAATTCTGAAGATTTCCATGCGGCAGTTCCTGATAAATGGAAAACCGATGTGCCGCCGGATAGTGCACACTGGTCTGAATCCCCTGTTCTTGCAAAAGCTTTCTGACATGATCCCTCTTTTTATAATCAGATTTTTTCAAAACCACCGGCATAATATAATTAGAAGAAAGTTCATAATTATCAGCAAACGGTATCCATATCCCTTCCATATCTTTGAGATAGGTCAGATACCATTCCCGTACCTTTTCTCTTTTCTTTAAATCAAAAGCCAGTTTTTCTAACTGAACAATTCCAAGGGATGCGCGAATATCGTCCAACCGATAATTAAATCCAAGTTCTTTCACATCATAGGAGGCGCTGTGTCCCTTTGCTCTTTCATATGACATTGTGGTCATTCCATGTGAACGCATTAACCTGACACGCTTATCTATTTCCGGACTGCCTGTAACAAGCATACCTCCTTCACCTGTTGAAATATTTTTATTGGAAAAGAAACTGAAACATCCAATATCGCCAAACGTCCCTAATTTTTTTCCCTGATACTCAGACAACGGTCCATGACAGGCATCTTCAATCACATACAGATGACGTTCTCTGGCAATTCGCATAATTTCCTGCATCTGGCATGCAAATCCTGCATAATGCATTACAATCACAGCCTTTGTTTTTTCCGTAATCAGGGATTCTATTTTCTTTACATCTATTGTAATATCCATCGGTGAGACAATATCACAAAAAACAGGTTCCGCTCTCACATATCTGACTGCATTTACTGTCGCAACGAATGTAAGGGAAGGTACAATCACTTCATCTCCCTCTCCGATTCCTAAAACACACAAAGCTAAATGCAACGCTGCTGTACAATTTGAAACAGCGCACGCATAAGAAATTTGAAGCGTTTCACTAAATTTCTCTTCCAGTTCTCTGCATTTGGGACCGGATGAAATCCACTTCGAAGCAAGCGTTTCCGTCACAGCCTGTAATTCATTTTCATCATAATTTAAATCAAATAATGGTATATTATACATATTATTTTCCTATGACCTGATTCCTGTTTACATAATTTTTAATAATAATTTCTCTGTCATTGACTTTTGCGTGCTCACTGTCTTCTGTCATTCTTGGAATATAACACCTTCTGCAAATCTCAATCTTTTTAAATTCGCCTTTTTTATGAAGTTCCCTGATTTCATTTAACTGCTTTGAATGCCAGATTTCATATACCGACTGCTCATTCATGTTTCCAATAATACATTTCCCATCCTCGTCATTGGCACACAAAAATACTTTGCCGTCCGCCCCAATCACCAGACGCTGATAAAACTGTGAGCACGAAAAATCTTTTTCATACAAAATATCATCTTCGCTGTCGTTACCAAGCAGGTCAATCAACGGATTAAACGCAATTAAATCCACATACGGAGCCAACGTATTATAAAATTCAGATGGATTGATTCGAATTGCAGGCCAGATACTCTGGACTTTTATCACAGGCCGCTTCCATCCTCTGTTTTCTTTGATTTCTTTTATTTTTTTTAATTTTTCCAGTGTATCCGAAAATTTTAACGGCGCTCTGATCTGCTCATACTGTTCATTCATTCCATCAATGGAAACCGTAATCCAGTCAGCGCCTGCCTCCGCTATTTCTATAAAAAAATCCGGTTCCAATTTGGATCCGTTTGTCAAAAAAGAAACTTCCCCAATGCCTTTCTTTTTACAATACCGAATACACTCTGTAAAATCTGGATGCAGCGTCGCTTCACCTCTGAGACTTAAACGAACGGCAGGCACTTTACCTTCTATTTCATCGACTATCTTCTGAAAAAGATCCCATTCCATAAACTGACGGCTTACTTTATTTTTAAATTCGTCTGTTATCGTATAACACATCGGACAATTCAAATTACACAAAGTCGACAGTTCAATATCCACTAAAAGTGGATATTCTGCAACATATTGCGTTTTCGGATATTCCACCCAGTTTTTTCGATACTCTTTATATCGTGTTTCCCAGCCATACGCCCTGTTACAATCAAACAAACGGCTGCGTTCTTCTGTGTCCATTTCATAATTTCCTTTGTTAATTGGAATATTTTCTGCCATTTTCTACCTCACTTTATTGAAACGAATGAATCATCTTCTGCATTTCAGCAATTTCACCCATATCTTTCCATGCTCTGTCCGTAATCGGATATGCCCCTACTTTTCTCTTTTGTTCAAGCAGTAAATTAATCAGATTTGTCATCTGATATACTTCTCCCTTTGGAATATCCCTTAAAACGCTTGCTTCCATTACATATACTCCGGTATTGACCGGAAAATTATACTCTGGTTTTTCAGATATGGCTGCAATCTGCCCCCCCATCTCCAGTTCAAATACGCCATAAGGTATTTGAAAATGTTTCAAAGACGTAACGGCTGTAAGTTCATAACCGTTTTTCTTATGAAACTCATAAAGTTTTGCATAATCTATATCAAGCAAAACGTCACAATTGCTCAGAAAGAAAGCTCCTTTTATCTTTTCCCTCAGCAAATGCAGACTGCCGCATGTCCCCAGATACGTCTCTTCTTCTACATATGATAAATCATACGCATGCTTTTTCTCATCAAAATAAGCTTTGATGAGATTTTTTTTATAATTCAGTGTCAGCCAGAAAGAATTGCAGCCATTTTTCCGAAATGAATCAATGATCCGTTCCAATATCGTTTCCGAACCAATCGGAATCAGCGGTTTGGGAAGTACGTTCGTATAGGGATTTAATCTTGTTCCCTTTCCCCCTGCCATAATGACAACCGGAATATCCACCTGCTCAAATTTCTCAACCGGCTCAACCAGCATATCTCTCATAAAGATAATATCAACCGGCTCTCCCCTGTCATTTAAAACAGGTATTGCCTCTAACCGCTCCCGGATCATAAGATCTTTTGCTTTTTCCCTTTCTGTATTCCGTACAGTTCTCGGCTGGCGATACATCAGCTCACAAATATCTGCATCAAAATCACCTTTATTCAAAATCCATCTGCGCACATCTCCATCTGTGACAATGCCTGTAAGTCTGCCCTGTTTTGTGACCAGTAATATTTTTTTTCCTTTTTCATCCAGCCTCCGTATTCCATCCGCAGCTATTGTGCCTTCTTCTACACAGATTTGCTTAATATCTTTCATCTTTCCCTCAATATCTATTCCCATTAAAACCTTTCTTCTCATTTTACAATTTTTTTAAATGAACGGATCAAAATATGCCGGCATCTGATCAATCGTTTCATTGATTATTCTGTTATAAGAAACTGCACGGCAGTTTTTACATGCGCCTTCCAGCCATTTTCTGTTGGATGCTTCTTTCACTTCTTTATGTCTCTGTGAATTCCAGATCTCTTCTAAAGACTCTTTATTCAAATCTCCTATACAAAAGTCTTCTTTATCAATTTCCACAATATTCGGATACACTTTTCCGTCTGTACTCACATTTGCAATCATTCCATACTGATTCACCCAGCATTTCCCCTTGAACTCCGGCATTTTCCGGTACTCAAAAATCGCCTTCAGGTTTGTATAATTATGATCCAGATTATCATACTGCTCAATCTTATTTCTTAAAAACGCTTCCTCTTCTTCGTTTAATCCTTGTCCACGGTCTTCGTAATCCCGCACAATTTTAAACAATGCATAATCAAACTGTTTTTCTTTTATGATTGTAAGGAATTCATCCAAATATTTGTAGTTTTTATTTGTCAGAACAATCCGCGATCCAAGAACAGGGCTTTTGTCGCCATGCACTTTGCGAATCTGTCCCGGAAGAGCAAGCACTGCCTGTAAATTTGCAGTGCCTGTAATCGTCTGAAAACTATCCATCTCAACCCCTGGCACCGATATGGCAATATAATTTAGCCGGTCTGCCACTTCGATCAAACCCATATCCGCAAAACAGGACGCATTTGTTATAATAGAACATTCCACACCGTTTGCATATAACTTTTCTATATAAGTTTTTAAACCGGGATAGAGTGTCGGCTCTCCTCCTCCTGAAAAATATACTGCCCTGATTTTCATCTTGATCACAGAATCTATCAACCGATCCATAACCTCTTTGGAAAGCGATGCCCTGCTCTCATTCCGTTCCTTATAAGAGCAGTGAATGCATCTGTGGTTGCACATAGCCGTGGGATGAATTTCAATCGCCACAGGCGGAAATTCATCCTGCCCCTTCCAGACATCCTCCATGATTTTTCCAAAATGAAAACGAATTTTATTTGAATTTAAAAAATCATCTGTTAAAGCTGTTTTTCTCATTTTTTCTCCTGTTCCTGACCTGACCGTCTAATTTTCAATTGCATTTTTCATACTATTATATATTTTTATTCCGTAATCTGTTTTCCGACGCGCCGGTTTATGCTGACCAATGCTCTGCAAAAAAACTTCCAAATCAAACTTCATATCATACTCTGTGATAATTTCATTATTCTTTCTTTCTG
This sequence comes from uncultured Lachnospiraceae bacterium, assembly GCA_910585825.1. GTDB lineage: Bacteria > Bacillota > Clostridia > Lachnospirales > Lachnospiraceae > Roseburia_B. Next base: position 75,968 of record CAJUEY010000003.1, read on the forward strand.
TAATTCTTCTTGTCATGTGCTCTCTTAGCTCATTTGCATTATACTCCAATGTTACAATGTGAGAACTGCAGTTGTTTACAACAGCAAGACGATTAAAATCAGAAATAAAATATTTACTCTCTCCGTCAAAACAGGAAAAGCAAAATGTTTCTCCGAAAATCGCTTTAATTCCCCATTCTTTTTCAGTTGTCACCATCTCTGCAGAACAGTCTTCTAATTGAATTTTGATACAGCTGTCCGATGTATAAGACAGAAAATAACCGGTTCTGCCATTGCAATGTGCAGCCCTGTATTGACTAAAATCATCTTCCTGTACTTTTAAATTTTCTTTTTTCAAAATTTTCATGGATCCGATATCAATCATTACAATTTCGCCGTTGCATGTAAGCAAATACATTGTATTTTTGTATCCAAATGATGCTATGAATCCTTTTTCCAAATATGGCAATACATGAAATTTCAGCTCTTTTTTTTTCCATTCTGTGATGACAGGTTTCTCCTCCACAGGAATGTAAATTCTGTCATTCCATTCATAATATCCGGCGTCTGAAAAATAACTGTATTCCGTGTGAAAACATTTCCAATATTCTTCTTTTACATTTAATGCTTCTTCGTAAATATCATCCTTATGAATTTTCAGCATATAATCTTCATATGGAGAAATCAAATATATATTTCCAAAAGAATACAGGATCATAGAACATTTTCTGAAATCTGTTTCGCTTTCCTCATCAGACATAGTTCTTCTGCCGATTATTCTCATCTCTTTATCATTTAGATCATAATAGTATATATGTCTGGAAAGTACAGGAGTAAAATAGATTCTGTTTCCCCACTTCAACATACTTCCTGACAGCATAGTGTTTTCGATTCCTTCCTGAAAAAAATATCCCTCCAGGACAGTCCGGCCTGTCTTTATATCAATCGAAAAAAAACCATTATAATTATACGAACTAAAATAAAGTTTATGATCACACAGAATGCTCTTCCTAAATTTCGGCAAGATATACTTGTTTCCCATGGATTCATATTCTTTCTTTTTTCTGCTATCCATCATATGCATCTCCAAATTTCTGTTTCATCACACCGCCCATGCTGCAAAAACGCTTTTCCCAATTTAAAAAAAGATTCACAAAGGGCGTTATTCTTCATGAATCCTTTTAGACTTTATATTTTTACTTCCCTGTATCTAATAATATATCATCCATGATTATACATAACTGTAAACTATATCGGCATTTTCTCAAAGATCATTTACCCTATTTATTAGCCAATCCTTTCCGCTCTCTGTAAACTCTTCCAAATAAACCCTTATTTTGTATTCTTATCCAACACCAAACCTGAAATTTTTTCAATCCGCCTTATTGTCAAGAAACAGTCAGTAATCAGAGAAATTCGAAATCTGTCAAACGCAGAGAAATATTCCTCATATGTCCGATATACAGGGCTTAAATCAAAGCCTGAAATATTTCCATAAGATGCTTTTACACCCAACAGTTCATCAGACCATTTAATGTTTCATTTTTCACAAAAAGCCCAAAACTCTTTCTTCGGATTACACTTAATATCCTCAAATCTCATGATAATCCTTTCAAATCCACTGTATTCTTTTTTCTCCCCATTTGGAAGATTCAGTATACTTGACAGACAATGAATGTTAATCGTTCCTCCTTCTTCTGCTGCCCGTAAGAAAGCCCCCCCTCTGATGAAAACATTCCGCACCACAGTTACAATGCAACCGGAAACGCACGCCTCCTGTAACCATACGGCATAATCTTCCACCAAATCACAAAAAATATGCGGTTCCCAAAAGATGACTGCTTTTGAAATATCCTCTGTTCTCTTTCCTTTCATTTCAGCATAAGCTACATGCAGCATAACAAATAATTCCCGAGACGTAAAAGTTTCTTTTTCTGACAGCATCCGTTCCATACTCTTCTGAAAAACCTCCCGATTCAAAATCCAGGATTTTTTATGAAACCTTAATGTCTCATTATGCAGTTTCCAGAATACAGGTAATATATCTGACGCTTTTTCCATTGCAAGCCTTGTACATATAAAGAAAAGATTATCGCTTAAATATCCATAGTCCATGATCAAAATGTCGGGGCGGCATTCCAGTATTCCCCTGAAAAATATATGTCCGCTATAGGGATTAATCGAGCCAATCAATATGTTACATCCTTGTATCTAATCTATCATCCAAGATATTTTTCTCTTTATATTTGCAAAATATATCGGTAATTGCCATGGATATCTTTAGATGTCCTCCATAACTACTTCACGAATGATGTTCCATACTTTTTAAAAAGGTTATTGCCGTTTCTAAAGACAATCCCGCTCTTTTCAACTATGCCGCCTCTTCAGTTCTCCCGAAACAAATCCCTCGTATAAACCTTCTCCAAAACATCCGCCAGCTCCTCCGACACCCGGTTCACCACAATCACATCAGCCCTCTTTTTAAACTCCTCCAGCGACCGGATCACTCTGCTGCCAAAAAACGTCTCTTCTCCCAAAGCCGGCTCATATACAATCACTTCTGCACCCTTTGCCTTAATCCTCTTCATAATCCCCTGAATGGAACTCTGCCTAAAATTATCGGAGCCCGTTTTCATCGTAAGACGATATACCCCTATGACGCAGTCCTTTCCGGAAACCCCATTTCTGCCCGTTCCTTTACTGTAATATCCCGCTTTTTCCAACACCCTCTCTGCAATAAAATCTTTTCTGGTGCGGTTCGCATCTACTATGGCTCCTATAATATTATTGGGAACGTCATTGTAATTTGCCAAAAGCTGCTTGGTATCCTTTGGCAGACAATAGCCTCCATATCCAAAAGAGGGGTTGTTATAATGACTGCCGATTCTTGGATCTAGACCCACTCCCTCAATAATCTTTTTTGTATTCAAGCCACGCACTTCCGCATAAGTATCCAGCTCGTTAAAATAAGCAACCCGAAGAGCCAGGTATGTATTTGCAAATAATTTTACGGCTTCTGCTTCTGTACTGTTCATAAATAAGACGGGTATTTCTTCTTTTATCGCTCCCTCTTTTAACATCCCGGCAAACTCTTTTGCTTTTTGCAGCAGACCGGAACTGCCCTCCGGTACTCCCACAATAATTCTGGAAGGATAAAGATTATCATATAATGCATGTCCTTCCCGTAAGAATTCCGGTGAAAATAAGATCCTCTCTGTCCGATATTTTTCTCTCAATTTTTCTGTATATCCTACCGGAACCGTGGATTTAATCACAATCACTGCCGTGGAATTTCTCTTCAGAACATATTCCACGGTTGATTCCACAGAAGATGTATCAAAATAATTTTTATCCGGATCATAATTTGTAGGCGTAGAAATAATCACATAGTCCGCTTCTGCAACTGCCTCTTCCCCATCACAGACAGCTTTCAGGTCTAATGAACGCTCTTTTAAATACGTTTGTATTTCCCTGTCCAGAATCGGGGATTTTTTCTGATTGATCAAATCCACTCTTTCCTTTGCCACATCCAATGCTGCAACCTGATTATGCTGAGCCAGCAGAACCGCATTGGATAATCCCACATAGCCGACTCCAATCACTGTTATTTTTTTCTTCATTTTATCTCCTGTCAAATCCGTCTTTTCTGAATATACACTATACACATTTCGTTGCTTTATCCCTCGACCTCCTGCAGCATGACCGGAATCTTTCTTCTGATGCACAGCTGCGCCGCATACCCTCCGTCGCCATAATAAGCGTCACACACCGCCGCCGCTCTTTCCACGTCGCCGGAGCAATCCAAAATACCCGGCTCTTTTTCCCGATACTGCTGCATCCTCTCTTGATATTCCTCCCACAAAACAGGCTCCGCCTTTTTGATACTGCTTTCATCAGCATGATCCGGCGCCCAGAGCAGACAGATCTCTTCTCTCTTTTCCCAAAATGCATCAAAAACCCGTTTCATCTTCCCAAGAATCTTCTCCGGATGTTCCAGTAAAACGGCTGCGCTTGTACCATATAAAACAACTTTTTTCCAGCCTCCGTCCGGTTTTCTCATTCTGGAAATCCACTCCCGGGGCAGATCCATATGCGCTTTGTCATATTCCGGATTTTGATCCATTTTCGGAGATCCCATCCCCAAAATCTTTTCTTTCCAAATCTCTCTCGTCTCTTCCCCCGCTGCCTCTGTTAATATCTGAATATAAATCTGCCTCATCCCTTCCGACTGGACAATCACTTTATCTGCATAAACCATTCCCGGAACGATGCAGCAGTATTTTAGATTCTCAATGGCTCTCTGATCCTCCAATGTAATTTCGTTTACTACAAAAGGCGGAAGATACACCAGTTTTTCCGTATATTTTTTCAGATTTTCCGAATAGAAAAAAGGATGCACGCTGATTGCCAGATTATATGCATCATAAGGATTCTGTATATACATCACATCCGGACAATGGTTTTCATAGTCAAATGTATGATAAGCCGTCAGCAAAACATCATCCGGAAACAATTCTGCCTCGTAGTGCATTTCGCCGAAACTTCCGTCAGATTTTCTCGAAAAATAAGGAATCGGAATCACATAAACGATACAGTCCGGATCTGCTTTGGCTGCTCTCCAGACGCTTTCCAGTGCATCCCATTCTGATGCTCTGCAGGGAAGAAATATAATCTCATGCCGCAGATCAATTTCTTTTTTACAGGTCTTAGCAGCCTCCTTTAACTGTTTTCTTAATGCATCACAACTGCCAGGAAACGTCTCCTCCTCACTTGCCAAAACCATTTCATAAATCCGGTAAATCTCTTCGCAGTACGACTCTAATCGACCGACCGTTTCTGTTCCTTCTCCTTTTACCGATTCAATAAATGTTCCAAAGGAAATTGCCGTCTCCTGACATTTCGTCAGAGCCTCCAGAACCGTCTCTTTTTTCCATTCTGCCTTTCCGGGCTCTTCTTCTGCTGCATTCTCCCAATCCTCATGCATATCACATGTTTCCCGGCCGGCCGCAGAAAATATTTTATCCGTCTCTTCCTGCAATTCCCACAGCAGCTGCAAAAATTCCCGGATCTGCTTTTTTACAGTCATTTTTTCGGAAGTATTTTTACCGTTGAGATCTTCTTTGGAAATCACATACGTATAGGGATTGATTCCCACCTGCCGCTTTAGAGCCTCTTCCTGTTTTCGATACAGGGGATACTCATGGCTCCCTCCCATTTTTTGAGAAACCATGTACTCTCCGTATGTTTGATGCAGTACGGCATTATAACATATGGGAGCCGGAACCACTGCCCGTTCAAACGGCAATTCTGTCGTTTTCCGATACCATGCCTTTTTCATCCGGTATTCTTTATTTTTGATCCACAGAGGCATGACTGCAATCTCTTCGCCCCCCTGTTCCAAATACATAGAAAAAATCTGCTCCAACAGCAAAAACAGCTGGTTTTTCAAAGGCCGTCTGCTGTCCGTATGTATGGACAGCGCCCGCTCTATCCGCTCTTTCTCTGCTTTTATGTAATTCTTTGATATATCTGCATCCACCTGATCTATCATTGTCAGCACAGCGGAAATCATCTGCATTTGGTCCTCCTCTGCACCTGGATTTGGCGCAAGGTCATCCATAACAAACACATCGATTCCCATACCATAGGGACAGCCATGAAATTTCTCTAAAAATTCCGGTTCAAAATTGATCTCTCTGCTGTTCAACACTCTGGCAAACAATTCCGTATACGTATCGTCTGTATGGATATCTCTGACGTAATAGCCTTCCGGCAGTTCTTTCGCTGCAGCAAGAAAACGGTTGTAGTCTTCCCGTTTCATGCTAATATCCAGATCATCATCCCAGGGAATAAATCCCTGATGACGGACTGCCCCAAGCAAAGTTCCAAAATCCGCAAAATATGTAATCTGATTCTTTTTACATACCTTGTCAATGTCCAAAAGCACTTCCACTTGCGCCGCCCATGCCCGCTTTATCATGCCCGCCACAAAAAATCCTTCCCTTACCTCATCTTCAAAATAAGAATCCGGAAACTCCATAAGAACCCCCTGTCATATTACATCTAAATTTTGTATCATTACCGGTTTTCCCGTCACCCGGTACAGTTCCACCAAAGAGCTTATATCTCCATAATAAGCATCGGAAACTGCAATAGCTCTGTGCAGGTCCGGCGTATCGTCAAAAATCCCCCAATTTTCTTTCTGATATGCTTTTACAATTGCATCATACGCATTCAAAATCTCCGGCCGCATTGCTTCACAGGTCGTTTCACTCAAAGGATGCGGCCTCCAAAGCAGCACAATATCTTCCCTTTTTTTCATATCTGCGAATACAGATTGTATTTTTTGCAGCAGCTCTTCTTTTCCCGCAAGCAATTGGGTAACACTGGTATTATAAAGCAAAACCTTCTTTCTGCTCCCATCTTTTCTTATTATCTTTCTCCTCCAGTCTTCCGGCAGTTTTATCTCTTCTTGCATTGCCCGAAATACTGCGTCGTATTTGGGAGAACCAAGCGCCAGAAATTTCTCTTCCGGATTTCCGAATTTTCCCTTACATCCGTATTCCTCTTCAAATTTCTGAAACTCCTGAATATAGATTTTTCTTGCCGGTTCTGACTGTACGATCACCCGGTCTGCATACAGAGTTCCCGGTAAAACGCAAAAGTGCTCCGGCACATTTCCATCGACACAGACAAAATAGGGTATATATACCAGCATGTCTGTATACTGTTTCAATTCCTTCGCATAAAAGTCCAGATGAACCGTCGTCACTTTATTGCCATGATCATAAGGATTGTGAATATAGATTACATCCGGATGCCTTCCTTTTACATCATAATCTTTCCAGTGCACTACCGGCACATATTCCGGAAAATCATTACCCTCATAGTGCATAGCAGAAACCGTCCCGTCCGGATTTTTATCAAAATAGGGAATCGGCACCACATAAGCCGTGCAGTCTGTATCTTCCACCGCAGCCATCCATACGCTTTCCAGACTGTCCCACATAGAAGCCTTATAAGGGAAAAAGACAATCTCCAGCTCTTCGGATATCTGCTTTTTCACATAATTTCCCACATCCAATATGCAGTCGTCCAATGTCTGCTTTTTGAAATCTTCCATTCCCACAGACTGCCTGTAGAGAGTTTCACAGTAGAATTCCAGCTTTTTTACCACAGTTTCATGGACTGCTCCATCCATTTCCAGAGTGTTCCCAATCACAATTGCCCTTTCCTGGCACCCTGCCGACAACATAGAACGCTCTTCTGTATGATTTTGCAGAAATGCGGTTTCCAGTAACTTGTGCTGCTGCAGCAGCTCTTCCATATATTCTATGATTCTGTTTTTTACAAATCTTCTCATATCGGAATCTCCAAACTATATTGATACGGTATGTCCTCAATCAACGCAAACTTCTCAATGCAGGCCGTTTCCTATGACTGCAGCATTCTGAACAAAGTCAATAGCCGAAATCAACTATAAGTACGAAGGAAATCCTGCACATATCCTTTTTTGATATACTCTAATTCCTCCACCGTGTATCCCTTTTCGTCATCTAAGAGTTTCAAAAGCATCTGATCCAGTTGAGAAAGTCTTTTCACATAAGCATTTTCTTTATATTTTGGAAACAGCTCAAATATTTTCTTTCTCATTACCGGCAGAATATCCGGTATGGCATCCATTTTTAAAAACACTGCCAGCCATGTGCCGCAATAATACAGCCGGATAAATCGGCCTTCAATCTCCTCATGGAATTTTTCAAACAATCCCCGCTCCTTGAACAAATCCACCACCATCTCTTCAATTTTCATCCGGTCCAGCTGGTAGGCCTTGTTTCTGAAAGATACTACAGAATCTGTATTTTTATAATAGCAATATAGTACTTCGTCCAGAATATAGACATGCTTTGAAAAAATCCCGCATTTTACTGCCCAGTAATTATCCTCATACATCAATCCTTCGGGAAACAAAATCTCATGCTGTATGATAAATTCCCTGCGAAACAGCCTTGTGGGCAATGCGCCAAAGCTGCCGTTGTACATATCCTGTTCCATCTTCTGAAATAGAAGGCATTCATCCAAAGCACAGTGATATTCTCTGTCTCTTTTTTGTTTCGGCTCCGTAAAATCCGGCTCTTCCTCCGGCGGAATATGCACAAATTTTGCACTGACCCAGTCGTAATTTCCCTCTTCTATTTTCCGATACAGTTTTTCATAGAAAGTATCTGCAATGACGTCATCTACATCCAAAAAAGCAACGTATTCTGCCGATGCATATCCTATTCCAATATTTTTGGCTGCTCCCTGTCCCTGATTTTTCTCACAATTCACCAAAAGAATCTGCCGGGGATATTTCTGCTCATACAGCATTAAAATCCCCAGAGTGGCGTCTACGGAACCGTCGTTGATCAGAATAATTTCCAGATGTTCCAATCCGATGGTCTGGTTCTCCAGACAATTCATACATCTGTCTATATATTTTTGTGCGTTATAGCACGGAATAATTACGCTTATCTTTTTCATCTTTCTTCCTTTACCGAAAATCCGGCTTTTGCTCAATCTTTTGAAACAATTCGCAGAAATGAGTTTTGCTGTCGGTTAAAGCCTCCGCCCTCTGTTTTGCCAGAGATGACATTTCCTCATAAAATTTCTTGTCCTGATAATAACGACAAATTTGATTCTTCATTTCTTCATAATCTTTTACCCAAAAAGGTTCTCCCGCTGTCGCGGCCACATCTCCAAAGGGCAGAGTCGCTACCGGAAGTCCCATAAAAAGCGCCTCTGCCGAGGAGCTTCCGCCTCCTCTGCGTTTCGGATTTACATAAATATCACAACACTCTGTAACTGCCAGCGCATCTTCCTGATATGGGAGATAATGGGATTTCTTCATGAGATCCGGAAAGCCCTCCATCGCCTGTTCGTATCCCTCAAACAATCCCATAAATACAACCTCAATTTTCTCTTTCTCCCGGACAAGTTCTTCCAGCATGCATAAAAATTCACTTCCCGCTTCATCTTTCAACCGCCATCCGGCAACCAGCAAGACCACTCCATTCGAGGATAATCCAAGCTCTGCTCTGTTAAAATGATGCTCCTGTTCTTTAAATGCAAACGTAAATAAGATTTTGTATACATTTTCCGGCGCCGTGCCTAAAATCTGCAGCTTTTTATAGTCCGATGCCAAAAGATCCCTTGCAACCATCTGATAACGGGCTGTTGTCACTGCCACCTCAGAAAAAACCGTGCCGACTGCAATCTGCGGCACGATCTTTCCACACAAATCCCCACAGATATCTCCCTCTCCAATACTGACAATACAATAGGGTTTCTCCTCTTTTACCTTTTGCAGCAGCATTTGCATGGTATTCAAATCCGGCATATGATTTTCGCACTGAAAAAATTCAAATTCTTCTCCTCGAAATGGAAACCGCCTGATATTGCAATACTCCGGCAGATACGCCCCCTGTTTCCGGTCATAAAAAGGCGTATCCCCTTTTTGCGGAAGCAGCATAGTCGTATTGATGATCACTACCCGTTTCCCCAGATATTTCTGCAAAGCATATGCTCTGTCGCAGACGGTTTTTGTGGGAGCGTGTGTTTTCTGCAGAAACTGTGATGTGAATAAAAATACCAAATCAAAATTCCTCTCTTCCGCAGGAATCCAGGAAAATCTATCCACCCACAGCGCCCGATAAAATGCATCCCGCAATTCACGGTACAGCGATGCTTTCCCCAGCTCGATTTTTTCGCTTTGCAGTCCGGTATTTTGAAATGTACTGGCGCTTATCTGCCAGTACAGAAAATATTTATTATATTCCCCCAGTATATCATAATCTGCGTTTAGAATTTCCTGCATCAAAAGCTCCGCATAAGCCAGTTCACCACTGCATTTCATACAAAAAGACAGCAGATGTATCCTCATCCATACAGGATAAACCGGGATGTCCCGCGCCAGACTTTCACACAGACCTGAAATTTCATCTGCGTGGTCTGGCTTTTGCATCGCATACTGTTCCAAACTTTCCAGCCACTGCTCCGTATCGCCAAAGGCTTCATAATATTCTTCTATCGTAAGCGCTTTCAGATTCGACAGGCGTCCGCCTATTTCCTGCTGCATATCTCTTCCTCCAATATCTCCCGCAAAAATACTTCTGCCCGTTTGTCCCAGGTATGGTATTTCCTTGTCTTTTCAAATCCGTTCTCTGCAATCGTCCTGCATTTTTCCGGACTGTTTAAATATTCTTTTAACATAACCGGCAGCTGTTCCATGTCGTCTATGTGAAAAATCAAAAGATCCCTGCCATGTTCAAATCTTCCTTTCAAATAGGTCGTATCATCTGTAACCAGCACCGTTTTGCACAGCATTATATTTGCCATGCGTTCCGTAAATCCCCCTCTGTGCCACGACATGATATTCAGAGAAATTTTAGACTGCCGCCATACCTTTCTGCATTCTTCTACGTTTTGACTTGGATGACAGATCAGATTCGGATATTTTTTTAAAACACATTTGCTCCAGCTGTCTCCAAATACATCTACTTTATATCCCGCTTTTAAAAGTGTTTCTATTACTTTTACCCGATGATAATGCATCGCACAAAAAATCATTCTCCTGCACTGAAAAAAAGCTTCCAGATATTCTTCATCTGTACAAACGCCTCTTCTTTCATGCAGTGTTTGACGAAAGGTCTCGTCTGCCGTCTGTCCGGGGTTCTTCCGCAGCGCCAGCAAAAACCGATTTGCCAGAAAACGGGTTTCCCGATCCATTTGGTGCATTCTGATGAGATCCTCCCGGTAATCTTCATAGGTACCGACAAATGAAATATCATATTGGAATGTCCGAAGGGTATATTTTTTCCGGCTTTCTTCGGTCCTGGGCAAATCTCCCGCAGGGGGCAGCAGATAGGCATGCTTTTTGTAATATTTTCTGCAAAAATCCACATAATAAGGATCATGTGTCAAAACACTGACCGTCTGTGGGGATTTTGTCAAAATGGATTTTCCCCAGATGGGATGATCAAAAATAAAATTAAATGCGGGAGCACAGATGGTATCATGCAGGTACATCTTCTGTTTCCCGACCGTAATACTGAACATATAACTCTGCCAGCCGATTACCGCACGGTAGCGCCTTGCGGCGCGTTCAGCCATAAGCTGAAGATCCTCATTCTCCGGATCAAAATATTCCACCTGGGCTCCCATACGCTCCAAAGCCGCTCCAAACTGCTCTGCAAATATATTTAATATGTTGTAACAGACGTCTACGCCTTTATACATCAACACAGGTCTGACTGCATCATCAATATCATAATACTCTTTTTCCAAGCGGAGCATTTTTTCAAGAAACATCGCCGCTTTTTCTTTTAATCCATACTCTTCCGCAGTCAAAAGAAAACTCTCCACAACCTCGTTTAACCGCTGATAGGCCAAAAGCTTGTCTCTGTATCGGGATATAATATAACCGTCTGTGCGAATTTCTTCCCACCGCGATGTTTCCTCTGATTCCTTCAGGAGTATATATTCTTCCAAAAACTCCTGATTTTCCTCACAGTCCGCCCCCTCCGGGCAGCCTGATATGGCGCGTTCTTTCAGAGCAGTCTCATCCTGTATTATTTTTAGAGGATATCTTTCTGCCAGACGCAGCAGCAGTTCATACTGCCGCTTTGCCCTGAGCCTGAAATTCAGTCCCCCGACTTCCCTGAAAATCGATTTCGGAATCCAAAGCGCCCCTTCCGCCAGACGTTCATCGTATAATATTTCAAAAAAATTCTCGTCTTTTTCTTCTTCCGTTTCCAGCACACATATGACCTTCATGATTTTCCTTTCTAATGGATCTGTACTGTCTTTAACCGTTCTGCAATCTCGTCTACAGACAGCCACTCTGTGTTTGTTCCAGAGCTGTATTCAAATCCCTGTCCGACCTTCTTTCCTCCCGCCTGGATTCTGCTCTCCTGCCACCATTCAAAATGCGGATATACAATGTAATGTTTTTCATATTCATATGCCAGCATAGAATCTTCTTTCGTCACCATTACTTCATGAAGTTTCTCTCCCTCACGAATTCCCACTTCCGGCATTTTACATCCCGGCAAAATCGCCTGAGCCAGATCTGTAATTTTAAAGGAAGGGATTTTGGAAATAAATGTTTCACCGCCTTTTGCCTCAGACAACGCTTTAATCACAAGCTGCACACCTTCTTCCAGGCTAATCCAGAAACGCGTCATCCGATAATCCGTAATCGGAAGTTCCTGTTTTCCTTCTGCCACAATATTTCTGAAAAAGGGAATTACAGATCCTCGACTGCCTGCCACATTTCCATATCTTACAATGGAAAAACAAACCTCCTTTGCGCCTGCATATGCATTTGCCGCAATAAACAATTTGTCTGATACCAGTTTTGTACCACCGTAAAGATTGATTGGGTTGACTGCCTTATCTGTAGAAAGGGCTACGACACGTTTTACACCGCAGTCCAATGCTGCATCTACAATATTCATAGCTCCGTTAATGTTTGTTTTCACTGCTTCCATGGGATTATATTCACAGGCGGGCACCTGTTTTAATGCAGCAGCATGTACCACATAATCTACTCCGTCAAAAGCCCTGTACAGTCTGCCTTTGTCCCTGATATCTCCAATAAAAAAACGCAGCTTATCTTTGTACCTTTTGAATTTGTTATTCATTATAAATTGTTTATATTCATCTCTGGAATATATGATAATCTTATTAGGCTCATAATGTTCCAATACATATTTGGTAAATTCATTTCCAAAGGAGCCTGTACCCCCTGTCACTAAAATTGTTTTTCCATTTAACATTTTCTCTTCAAACCTCCGTTATGATTTTCCCTTTAAATGCAATCTGCTTTCTCTTCTGCCGGCACAGCGTTGCCACATCTGCTTTTTTAGTATATAATGTTTGTATATCTTTGACAACTGATAAAAGAAGGGATTTTTATGAATATACTATTTTACCGCTATGGAAGTATATGTGAGCCGGATATTATAACCGGCTTTTCAGAACTGGGCAATACCGTACACGAACTGACAATGGAAATCACCGAAAAAAACGTACCAACCGCCAACCGCGTGGAGTATCTTCACAGCGCTCTTTTAAAACACTCCTACGATTTTGTATTCAGTGTGAATTTCTATCCCTTTATTTCCGAAGTATGCAATATTCATGGTCTTTTATATCTTTGTTGGACAGTGGACTGCCCGGTTATGGATCTCCTTTCCCATTCCATCGAAAACAAATGCAATCGTATTTTTTTATTCGACGCAGCCCAATATAGAGATATTGCCCCCAGAAATCCTGACTGTATCTTTCATCTGCCCCTTGCCACAAATCCGGCTCGCTGGGACTCTGTCATTACCAAAGCTTCCCGTCAGCAAATTCAAACCTACAGCAGCGACGTTTCCTTCGTAGGATCTCTTTATACAGAAAAATGTCCTTATGACCGGCTGACCGGAGCATCCGATTATTTAACCGGATATTTAGAGGGCGTCATGAATGCCCAGCAGAGTATTTATGGCTGCTATTTCTTAGAAGAGGTTTTAAGCGATGAAATTGTGGAAGAATTTCGCAGTCATCTTCCCGGTTTCTATACTCCGCCGGAAAACTTCATACGCAATGACCGCCTTGCCATGGCGAGACTATATCTTTGTGCGAAAATTTCCGCCTCTGAGCGGATTCGCACGCTGACTTCCTTAGGCAGACGATTTTCTGTCGATTTATATACCGGAAGCGATACGACAGGCATTCCAGTCTGCAACCGGGGACTTGCAAAAACTTTAACAGAAATGCCTCTTATTTTTCATTACAGTAAAATTAATTTAAATATCACTTCCAAATCCATACGAGAGGGTCTCCCTTTACGAATTTTCGATATTTTAGGCTGCGGCGGATTTCTGCTGACCAATTATCAGACAGAGCTGCCCGATTGTTTCACGCCCGGCGTCGATTTGGAATGCTATGGCAGTGAAGAGGAATTGCTGCAAAAGACAGAATATTATCTCACCCACGAAAAAGACCGAAAGGAGATTGCCCGCAACGGCGCCCAAACCGCCAGAAAATACCACAATTACCCCAAACGGCTCCTTGACATGCTCTCTCTCGCATTTCACCTTGACAGAAAAGCATAAAAAACGCGCAATACAGAAGAAACACCCTCTGGGTATCCCTTGATGCGCTGAAAAACGCGCAATACAGAAGAAACACCCTCTGGGTATCCCTTGATGCGCTGAAAAACGCGCAATACAGAAGAAAGGTTGATATATAATGAAAATTCTGTTCCTCGACTCTCCCGCTTTTGCGAAAGAAGATATGTTAGAAGCCTTTTGCGAATGCGGTATAGAATGCACCCTCTTCTTTCATGAGGCCTATCACCAGCGCCAGGACGCCGCCTATGAGCAGGCTTTTGATATGGCAGTTTCAAAGGAAAATTTTGATTTTGTCTTTTCTTTTAATTATTTTCCTATTCTTTCCAGCTGCTGCAAACGGCATCATTTAAAATATGTATCTTATGTTTATGACAGTCCCCTTGTTTCTCTGTATTCCTATACCCTGATCAACGACTGTAATTATGTTTTCCTGTTTGACAAAACTACTTATCTGAAATTTAAAAATGCCGGAATTCCCACCGTATACTATCTGCCGCTGGCGGCCAATACGAAACGTTTGGCTTCTCTGAAAACGCCTAAAGAGCTTGCAGAGAAACTCCGGTCTGACGTATCTTTCGTAGGTTCTCTTTACAATGAGGATCATAATCTCTTTGAACAGCTGACAGACCTGCCTGATTATACAAGAGGATATCTCGATGCCATTATGACTGTACAGCAAAAGTTATATGGCTCCTTTCTTCTGGAAGATCTTCTGCATCCGGAAATTGTAAAAGATCTGCAGAATTCCGTCCCTTATACTCCTATGTCAGACGGTACGGAACCTGCAGCTTATGTCTATGCCAATTATTTTCTGGCCAGAAAGATCAGCAGCAACGAACGAATTTCCCTGTTACACCGGCTGTCTGAGGAATTCCGACTGAACTTATATTCCCATAAACCGTCGCCTCAGATTCCAAAAGCTCGTTTTATGGGAACGGCAGACTATTATACTCTTATGCCTTTGATTTTCCAAAACAGTGCAGTAAATTTGAATATCACATTAAAAAGCATTTATTCCGGCATTCCTCTGCGCTGCATGGATATTATGGGCTGCGGCGGTTTTCTTCTGACCAATTATCAGGCTGATTTTTTTGATTATTTTCTACCGGAAGAAGATTTTATATTTTATGAAAGCGAGGAGGATTGTCTGCAGAAAACACGTCATTATCTCTCCCACGAATCACAGCGCAGACAGATTGCGCAAAATGCGCTTGGCAAAATGAAAGAACAGCATACTTTTGTCCACAGAGTGCGGGAAATACTTTCTATTCTCCCTTAAAAACATTTCCATAATCTTCTTCAAACATCGGAATTGCCGCCTGGTAGGATTCCATCAGGCGGACGCTTTGCTCCATGATTTCCGGAATATCCATATCCTCTTTTGCACAAATGGATTCTTTTAACTCAAATTCCTCTTTGCTGGCATATAATGAAATCCATCCAATAAACGGATGTAAATCTATCTTTTCGTTTTGCTTTGCAATTTCATTAAGCCGTTTTTTTATCTGGTTTTTATCAAGGTTGTGATATTGCTGAATCAATTCCTTTTCCATAGAAATCATAGCCGCAAGATGCTTTGCAAATTCTGTCTTTAATTCCTCCAGCTCAGCCGCTTTCTGATGCAGGCGTTTTTGTTGTTCCTGATCGAACACAGGCGGCAGATTTTGCAGCGTTTCATGGAATTCTATTTCGCGTTCACATTCCTGTTCAATTGTCTCCCGTAATGTCTGGATCACTGTTCCTTCTATCCTGGCCCCGCCCTCTGTAGCATCAATCACTTTCAATTCACTGCATTCATTTTGAATTGCCTTTTCAAACCATTGCTTATAATACTTCATCTGATAATCCGTTTCCAGAATATTTCCATCAACTCCTTCCACCTGTACAATGTATCTTCGGCTTATATACGTATCGTTATCTCCCAAAACACCTTCTATTCCTTTGGTATGCGACTGTCCTCCGGTAAAAGCCAAATCCTGACCAATCAGTATAATCGTCTGAAATCCAAAGTAACGCGCCAACTGAAAGGCTTCTATCGATATCGATCCTCCCGGCTGAACTGCAGCAATCTCTTCCCCCAGTTCTTTATTTAATGCTTCATCCCACCAGGACATAAGACGGTCATAATAAAACACCTTTCTTCCGTATTTTTTAATTGGCGAAGGATTGCTCCAGTAAGAAGCCGCCCATAGAAATTCCTGCTTGTCCACTGTTTCAAAAAAACGTTCCGGCGCTTTCGGATCAACGGTACATACCAAGTCCGGACGTATCCCCTCCCGAATTACCGTACGCAGTGCAGCATCCACTACAAAAATAAATGCTTTCCCTTCTGCTTTTTTCACTTCTTTGATATTTTTATCCAAGGAAGGCCCCGCAGAAATAATTATTGCCGGAAGGCGATTGACTCCCATCTTCTGAAGTTCCTTTTTCATCTGAAGACAGTGTCTTTGTGTAATTATATTATTTAGATGAAACAATGCATTGGCTGATATTTTTCGGTTAAATCCCTCAAAAGTTCCTTTCTGCAGTATTTCCCATTCAATTTTTTCTACAACTTCATTTGTGAATTTTTTACAAATTTCCGGATAAAGT
Source organism: uncultured Lachnospiraceae bacterium (assembly GCA_910585825.1). GTDB lineage: Bacteria > Bacillota > Clostridia > Lachnospirales > Lachnospiraceae > Roseburia_B. The sequence continues at coordinate 92,701 of CAJUEY010000003.1, forward strand.
ATGTCATACGCAGGCAGAATACAAAACTCCACCAATTTGATGTAGCTATACTCAATAACGCCGGCAATGACATCTGCCAGTTCTTGCCATCTTTCGGAAGTGCAAATCCATACGCGGGAATCCAAAAACAAATCTTCCAAATCGTATTCCAATACAGCTTTTGCTAAAATCTCCGGATTCGGTTCACAGATTATCACAATATTGCTCTCATCACATTTCTGCAATATTTTGCGGACAGCCATTCCGTCACTGAATCCAAAAATAAAGTACCTGTAAAACGGCTTACTCTCATATCTATCTGCATATAAATTAGAAACGCTGTCCGGATCTAGTCTGCTGTTCAAATACCAGATATATCCATCTCTTGCAACAGTCAATACCTTATTTCCGTTTCCCGTTTCCTGAATCTGCACGCTATTTTCTTTCCCCTGCAGAATCCTTGTTTTTATTTCATCTGCCAGCTGCTTATTTTTATCGGCAAGCGCCTTTATATTTCTTTCCCAGTTTTTCATATTTCTGCCCCTAATACTTTAATCTATATAATGCAGCAATGGGTGCGGCGTATTCCTGCAGACAGTCTGCCATACCCAGCATATCCTTCTGCTCATATGCACGATTGAAATTCTGATACATCATAGAGATAAAAAATAGTATCTGCTGCTCATCTTCATCTCTGACTTCCAACAATGCATCTGTTACTATTTTTAACTTTGGAAGCAAGGCTCCCACTTTTTCTAATCCTTCCTGCTCCCGATTCTGATAAAACGCTATACTGACATCATCTATTTCTTTTTCCAATACTGCAATGTCCATGAATTCTTTTCTCCTGCAATTCTATTTTATAACAATTTGAAGAAATCAATTTCTTATAAGATAAAGAAAAAGCCGACGTAAAACGCCGGCTTTTCGTAATCTTAAAATTACTGTAATAAGGATAATACACCCTGGTTTGACTGATTAGCCTGAGCAAGCATTGACTGTCCTGCCTGAGCAAGAATGTTGTTCTTGCTGTACTGAACCATTTCAGAAGCCATATCTGTATCACGGATACGAGATTCAGCTGCCTGGCTGTTCTCTGCTGCTACATCTAAGTTAGCAATGGTGTGCTCTAATCTGTTCTGCAGTGCACCGAGTTTGGAACGCTGTGCAGATACTTTTGATAAAGCGCCTGCGATTGCGGAGATTGCCGCACCTGCTTTTCCAAAGCTTCCAACGCTTACTTTTCCTCTTGCTACACCGATAGTGCTCGCATTCATATTGCCAATAGTAATTGCGATTCTCTGTCCGGAAAGAGCTCCAACCTGAAGGTTCTTGTTTGAAAAAGTGCCATCTAACAGGTTCATGGTGTTGAACTGTGTTGTAGACTGGATTCTGTCGATCTCAGATACTAACTGGTTGATCTCGTTCTGGATTGCGCCTCTGTCAGCTGTGGTATTCGGATCGTTTGCTGCCTGAACAGCCAGCTCATTCATACGCTGTAAAATAGAATGTACTTCATTCAAAGCACCTTCAGCTGTCTGAATTAAAGAAATACCATCCTGTGCGTTTGTAGAAGCTCTGTTCAATCCACGGATCTGGCTTCTCATTTTCTCGGAAATTGTTAAGCCTGCTGCGTCATCTGCTGCACGGTTGATTTTGTAACCGGATGATAATTTCTCAGATGATTTTGACTGCTGGCTGGTTACCATGCCTAACTGTCTGTTAGAGTTCATTGCTGTAAGATTGTGCTGTACTACCATATTATTTTCCTCCTTGAATATGCTGCAGCCTCCCTGCTGCTAAACTTGTTTTTACATATGCTCCTCTTTGCGGCCGTACGCTCCGTTCGGATTTGCTCATCAGTAACAATTATTATCTTGTTTACTTATTATATATATCGGACCGATATTTCGATACTTTATAGCGAAAAACAAATTTTTACGCTGCTTTTTATAAATCATCTGTAAATCCGGAAAACTGCCGCCATCAATTTCTTTCGGAACTATGACAAAAGAAAAAAGGCCGACGCAAAACGCCGGCCTTTCGTAATCTTAAAATTACTGTAATAAGGATAATACACCCTGGTTTGACTGATTAGCCTGAGCAAGCATTGACTGTCCTGCCTGAGCAAGAATGTTGTTCTTGCTGTACTGAACCATTTCAGAAGCCATATCTGTATCACGGATACGAGATTCAGCTGCCTGGCTGTTCTCTGCTGCTACATCTAAGTTAGCAATGGTGTGCTCTAATCTGTTCTGCAGTGCACCGAGTTTGGAACGCTGTGCAGATACTTTTGATAAAGCGCCTGCGATTGCGGAGATTGCCGCACCTGCTTTTCCAAAGCTTCCAACGCTTACTTTTCCTCTTGCTACACCGATAGTGCTCGCATTCATATTGCCAATAGTAATTGCGATTCTCTGTCCGGAAAGAGCTCCAACCTGAAGGTTCTTGTTTGAAAAAGTGCCATCTAACAGGTTCATGGTGTTGAACTGTGTTGTAGACTGGATTCTGTCGATCTCAGATACTAACTGGTTGATCTCGTTCTGGATTGCGCCTCTGTCAGCTGTGGTATTCGGATCGTTTGCTGCCTGAACAGCCAGCTCATTCATACGCTGTAAAATAGAATGTACTTCATTCAAAGCACCTTCAGCTGTCTGAATTAAAGAAATACCATCCTGTGCGTTTGTAGAAGCTCTGTTCAATCCACGGATCTGGCTTCTCATTTTCTCGGAAATTGTTAAGCCTGCTGCGTCATCTGCTGCACGGTTGATTTTGTAACCGGATGATAATTTCTCAGATGATTTTGACTGCTGGCTGGTTACCATGCCTAACTGTCTGTTAGAGTTCATTGCTGTAAGATTGTGCTGTACTACCATATTATTTTCCTCCTTGAATATGCTGCAGCCTCCCTGCTGCTAAACTTGTTTTTACATATGCTCCTCTTTGCGGCCGTACGCTCCGTTCGGATTTGCATGCTCAAGTAACAATTATTATCTTGATTACTTGTAATATATATCGGACCAACGTCACGATACTTTATAGTAAAAAGTAAAATTCATTTTTTATTTTACTTTTTATTATCAATTACCTGTGCGGAATAATTCTTCTGCCGCATCATATTCTGGTAATATTGATGAACCACCTTCTGGCTGTTGCGGACTCCTTTTACCTGATCTCGCACATCGGCAAATTTGCGGTCTGCTTCTTCTTTGTTTCTGGCTTCCTGTGTCTGAATTGTATTTGTCTTTTCTGTAATCTCTTTAATCAGCGCCTGCATTTTTTTAATCTCATCCGCATACTGCTGTTTATTTTCGCTGAGATTATCCCTGACGCGTTCAAAAAGCTCTTCAAACCCATCATCCAACAGATTCAGCTGCTCAACAAAGCCAGACTTATTGTCCATATTCTTTTCAAAATCTTCCGGCAGGAGATTCGGGTCCTGCAGCAAAAGTTTCTGCTGGCGGTTTAATTCTATGATTCTGTCCAGAATGCCTCGTTTTTTTTCGAGGCTTTCCATCATAATACTGATATAACTCGTTTCCATTTCCATCTCCTGTGATTGAAAGCATTATTTTCCGCCAATGCCGCCGGCCTGCCTCATTACTTCTTTCCAGGTATCCCGCATCGTACGGAGATGCTCTAACACTTCCTCTAATATTTCGCGGTCTTTTTGGATATTTGCTTCTACCAGTCTTTTAGAAAGATATGCATAAACATTTTCAAAATCTTCAGCCACCGGATATTTATGATCCAGACTCGCCCGAAATTCTTCGATAATATTTTCTACTTTTACAATATTATTGTGAGCTTTTGAAATATCCTTTTTCTCAATTGCATCCATTGCAATATTACAGAATTTAATCGCCCCTTCATAAAGCATCAGCGTCAGCTCTGCCGGGGTAGCTGTCATGATTTTGTTATTTGCATATGCTGCATATCCCTGTCTGTTTGTCATTGTATAACCTCCCTGTTGCAAATGACCCGCTTATTATGCGCCAAATAAGCTTGCAAGGTAAGACTGCTGGCTTTGCAGCGTAGCAAGCGCAGATTCCATTGCTGCAAATTTCCTGTAGTAGGAATCCTCTATATCCTTCAGTTTCTCTTCCCATTTGCTGATTGTTTTTGTATAATCGCTATACTCTCTTGCCATTTCTTTGTCATTGTATACAACATTGAAACTACTAAGAGTCGTAGAGCTCATTTTCTTATTGATGCTATCGTATACGCCGCTTGTCAGCTGTTTCATAAATTCAACAACGGCATCCGGATCATTCGTCAAAGCCGCCATAAGCTTATCTGTATTACCCGAGGTTAAAATATCATCAGAATCTCCGTCAATATGGAATGCATTCTGCTCGTTATCAGCCGAATTCAAAACTCCAAGGGTATGAATCCCAAAACTGGAAAGGCTGTAATTCTTTCCGTTAATATTATAAGATTTCAGCATTGCTGACGTCATTCCATTTAAAAGGCTGCCTAATGTATCATCCCGGCGAAGGAGAGAATCTTTGATCTTCTTCTCCCACTCTTCAATCTCCGAATCGCTCATCGCATCCTTCTCTTCGCTTGTCAGCGGCTCATAGCCTCTGGAAGAACCGGCATTATACAGCTTTGTCATTTCATTGATTAATTCATTGTAATCTTTTAAAATGCCCTTAATCTTATCATAAAGTCCCTGGGTATTATTTGCAATAGTAACTGTTATCTCATCATTTCCGGTCTCTGCCAGTGCATTGATCGTCAATCCGTTCACTGTCAGCTGATTCGTGGTAGAAGTATAGGAAGCTCCGTTTACTTCAATCAAAGCATCCTGACCATTTACACGGGTTGCGCCCTTGCTGTATTCTACAGAAATAGATCCGTCCAGAACGCCAACTGCATTTGTGATCTTAGCCGTTACATTTTCTGCAGTGAAAGCTGCATTATCTAACAATGCATGATCGCTTAATGTTTTCTGTGCAGCGTTAATCTCATCCTGCAGATCGTTTACCAGAGTGTCCAATGTGCCGTTCACAAATGCACCCTGCACCGCAGCAATCTGATCCGCATTTGCCTGTACGCCGTTCTCATCCGCCACTTCATATGCACTCATTGTTGCAAGGGCATTTTTATATTCGCTTACTTTGCTTTCATCCACAACAGTTAATATCACCTTAGTGCCGTCTGCATTTGTCTTTTCTACTTCTTTGGTGAAACCTGCTTTTTTCTCAAGATCCTGCAGCCTTGTAGATGCTTCTGTCAGAGTGATGCCTTTTGCATCCAATTGATCCTGAGTAAAGTTCTCTTTGCTGTCATTTCGAATCGTATATGTACCGTCTTTTAACTTGTCATAGAGATTTCCGTCCGCATCCACATAAACATTTGTTAAGCTCTTTTCATTTAACAGGTTATGCAGCTCCTGATTCTCCTGAGAAGAAAGTTTGGAAAGATTATTCTGCTGTACATCTTGTACTGTCTTATAAGCATTCGCATATCTGATTTCTGCTGAATTATTAGTAATCGTAGCCGGAGCCTTGCGCACTTCTTCAAGTATAGCTGCGATTTTGCTTTCTGTTGCTGCAGCATCGTAATTGCCGGATGCGTCATATACCGCATAAGCTTCCCACTGCTTATACATTTCCGTATCTGCTGTAGAAGCTACACTGAGGCCTAATTTATTCAAAGCCGCTGCACCATCTGTATCGCTTCCGGTCAATGAAAAATCACTGTCCTTACCGGTTTTTGCAGATGCCACATAAATACGATGATGTGTTGCATCATAGCTTGCTTTTACACCGGCGCCGTTTAAAGATTTTACAAAGTCAGATATTGTTGTATCGCTGTTCACTGCAATATCTGTTGTCTTGCCGTCTACATTGACACTGATCGTACCGTCTCCGCCGGTATATCCTAAATCCGATAATTTACTGCTCTCTGAAATTTTACTTCCCAGATCTGCGCCGGTCAGATAACCGCTTCTTGCAACCTGCTGAATTTTTACGGAATAGCTTCCGTTAATTGCTGACGAAGATACGCTGACGGTTGCTTTTGTGGAATCCGAAACAGTTGCCGATCGGATGTTATATGCTGCTGAATATCTCAAACTGGTAAGTTTGCTGTAAAAAGCAGAAACTTTACTGTTTAAAGATTTCCATGCATTCTGCTTCCAAGACAGTTTTGTCTGTGCTTTTGTGTATTTCTGTGTCTTTACACGATATGCGGATACCAATTCTGAAATTAATGCTTCCGTATCCAAACCTGAATTCATTCCTGTAATTCTAATGGGCATGTGATTTCCTCCTATCTCTTTTCATCTACCATAAGTCCTGCCATTTCCCATACTTTTGCAATCATATCCAGCATCTGCTCCGGCGGATATTCTTTGAGGACTTCTTTGGTGTCTTTGTCAACAATTTTAATCGTAATACGATTTGTTCTGTCATGAACTCCGAAAACAGCCTCGGAATTCTTAGAATTGCGCTTGATCTCTTCTGCTGTTTTCCTTAAAACCTCTGTTCCGGCGCCTTTTATAATACCGCCGTTTTCGCTGCTCCTCGCCAGACTCTCCTCCGAGATCACTGTTGTTCCTGCATTTTTCCTGACGGATACAGGTTCCGCCACACTGCCTGTTAAATTTTCAGGCGCCTCGTTTGTCGTTTCTGCTCCTGGCACGCTTCCCTGATATGCCATTTGCTGATTTAATACTGATTGAATTGCCACTTCTAACCACCTCCATGTGATTGTACTAAATGAAACCGCCTACATACTTTGTATATATATCGGTCAATATCTTCAAAATGCTTAGAGCAGTTTCTTCAGCGCATCCATTCCATCCGGATGAATTGCCGCTTTGTTTTCATCCTCAATCTGAAGATATACTTCTTTCCGATAAATAGGCACTTCTTTGGGCGCTGTAATACCGATTTTGATCTGATCTCCCCGAATTTCAAGTATCGTGACCTCTATATTATTATTTAGTACGAGAGACTCTCCTTTTCGTCTGGTTAGTGCCAGCATATCTATTCACCCACCTTCTTTTTTCCGTCCTTGATCAAATCATATATTTTATATCTGACTGCATAATCATCTTCTACAATCAGCTGGCATCCTTTGTTGGTATCTGTGTTAATTACAATCGGCGCTTTTAAATTCACAGATATGTCTTCAATATTCCTGGGAACCGTTACTGTAACAAGAACGTATGTGTTTTCCGGCGTCAATGTTCCGAGACTTTCTAACAATTCATTGTCCACAGTCGGATTATAATCCGGCAAAAGATCTGCCGGTACGGCTGCCGGTATGGCAATATCTCCATCATCCATAGACTGCAGCCACATGATCACAGATTTCTCCTCACGGTCCGCATCGAAGATTAAGGTGAAATGTCTCAATTCCGGAAATCCGATGATTCCCTGATCTATTTGAATGATTTTTTCATCCTCAATCTCTATTTCCCCAAATAATCTTGTCTTTGCTTTCATGATTTATCCTCGCTTTAAATATAATCTAATAAAGTCTGTTTCTCAATCTTGCCCGCCGCTAAAAGAGATGCCTGATATGCATTAAAAGCTGCCGTATATTCAATAATAATATCTGAAATTTCCTTATCTTCATTGCAGGATTTCAATTCTTCCTGCGTCAGCTGCAGATTGCTGATTCTGACCTCCGTCATCTCCAGCTGGTCGCCTCTTGCACCGACTTCCGTATAGGCAATATTCAGTTTCTCAAGATATTTGTCAAACTTGCCGATTCCCGCACTGTAAAGCTCGGTCAGGCGGCTGTCTGCATAATCTGCTTCTTTCTGCGCTGCTGCCAGCCACTTCTCAATCTGTTCTTTGCAGTCGGCATACTGTGCCTCGTTCTTCATTTCTTTCAGGCGGTCTACTTTATCGTTAGCATTGATTGCAGCCTGAACCGCATCCATAAGCTCCACGACATCCTGATAAATGTTCATATCAAAAACTTCGTCCGCCTGTAAATTAACCGTCAGCGTCTGATTCAGAGAAACGATATAATTGATATCTTCATAAATCTTGTTGCCGTTTGCGTCAAACTTCGTATATTCAATCGGATTTTTCTCATCGCTGATATCGGTGCAGTTATAATAATATTCCGGCCGAAGTTCTCCTTTGTCAAATCCAGTCTTCTGATAATCAATTTCAATGGAGGCGCGGCTTGATTTCAGCTCTTTGGCAATCTCACTGCCGAGAATCACTTCTCCGGTATTCTGAATAACGATAATTTCATTATCACCGATAGATTTACGTCCGTTCGTGCCGTTATCTGCCCATTCCGCTTCTGATGCATATACCGTTGGCGTCGGAAGGGTAATTGCATTTCCGTCTTTGTCAGCTGCTGTGAGAGTTATCGTATCTCCATCATCAATTTTGTCATATGCAAGACGGATTCTGTCATAATTATCTTTGGCAATATAATTCTCTTCCGAAACTCTGTTCAGTTCTGTCAGATCGGTTACTTCCGCGGGAGTAGTCGGAACATCTACAGAGCCGCTGAAATATGCATATTCGTCAATATCTTTATAAGTAAATTTCTGAGTGATCTGATAAGTGGTATCCGCCTCATCTTCTGCAAATGTCAGCTGGGAATTTGTTCTGTATCCGGTAAATACCGTTCTTCCCGCATTATCTGCATTTCCTTCGCTGTAAAGCTGCGTCTTTAATGCCGTTAAATTCTTTAATATTGTGTTCCTGTCTTCCGCTGTCAGATAAGAGTTTGTTCCGTTTACACATTCCGTCTTGACGTCTGTCAGAATCTTATTCATATTCTTAAGCGCTGTTTCCGTTGCCTCCAGCCATGCTTCTGCATCCGGGATATTTTTCTCATAATATTGATCAATCTGGCTTAATGTACTCCGCAGCCGCAGCGAACGAATGGCAATGATCGGATTTTCGGACGGCCGCTGAATCTTCTTCTGAGACGACATCTGCAGATTCAATGCGTTGACATTAATTTTATTTCCATTGATATTGGCGCTGGTATTATTGATCATCATGTTATTGGTTATTCGCATATCCTAGTCCCTCCTGTAAGCACAGGTGCATTATACACCTGTTCCGTTAATTAATTTATCGTACATTTCTGACATACACTGAATCATACGGGCTGCCAGATTATATGCATTCTGGAATTTCACCAGATCCAAAGCCTCTTCATCTTCATCGACTCCGGAAACGGAAAGTCTCTGATTTGTAATCGTATTGGCAATGTCTGTATAATTATCCACAAAAGTCTGCGCTCTTTCGGTATCAATAGAAATATCCGAATAAATACAATGCAGGAAATCCTCTGCGCTGCCGCCTCTGAACATCTTCACATCCTTTTGCAGCGCCAACATGGCGTCTACAATATCATGGGCATCTACTTTATCCTGGTCAATCCAGTTGGACGATGCCGTCGCAAAAATTGCAGAATCTCTGACACTGGCATTTGCGACATTAAAATTCAGAGCCGTCAGCTGGTAATAACTGTCTGATGTAGATGAAATTACAGAATCTGCGCCTGTTACACCATCCTTGCTGACCGTATGGTCTTTAAAATCGCATTCGGTGCCGTCGTATCTGGTGGCAATAAAGAAAGCGCCCATTGGATCTCCGTTTAAATCCACTCCTTCTAACTGATAAGCATTAAACCGACTGGAAAACGCCCGGAGAAACTCGCTCATCTGTCCCATATAGTAAGGTATTCCCATAGTATCTACAGAATCACCTATCTCAGCCCGTTTTCCAAGAACATCTTTGGCTGTATCGGAATCCAGCATATTCTCCAGTTTAAAAGTATAAGACTCTATATTGCCGTCTGCATCCAGCTTTGCTGTAAATCCGGTATATTTGTATTCCTTATTCTTAATAGTAATCACGCCTTCATCCGCCATGGTCATGGATTCTACCGTATTCATCGTAGAAGGTTTTATCGTGACATTCGACCCTATCGCACTGGTTACTTCACCCTGGAAATTCTCTCCATTGTTACCGTCCCGGATTTCCAACAATGCTCTTAAGGAACCATCCATAGATTTTGCATTAATATTGAATTTCATTCCGGTATCCGCCCAGACGACCTCATACAGGCCCTCTACGTCAGTCTGGTTTACTTTATTCTCCCTCGGCACGCAGTCCAGCGTCCGGTATTCAAACGTATCTACCAGTGTCTCACCGTCTAATTTTACGATGTAATTCGTACCGCCTACATACATATCCGGATAATTACTGTTAGTCACAGGTGATTCTTCTACCGAAATGGGAACAATTTCTGCCAGTTGATCAATGACCAATGCCCTCTGGTCTCTAAGCTCATTTGCGATGCCGCCCTGCAGCTCAATCGCGTTGATCTGTTTTGTCAGCGCCGCAATCTTTTCTGCACCGGCATTGATGCTTTCCACCAATGTCTTGATCTGATCATTACAGTCTTTCTGCAGTCTGCTCAAACCATTGGATACATTCTGAAAATAATTTGTAAAAATCTGAGCCTCACTGATAAAATTCTTACGTCTGTTGTCATCTCCGTCTGCACTGGTCAGCGCTTTCAACTGGTTAAACATATTGGCAAATATCGTGGAAAATCCCGGATTTGCCGCTCCATCGTCTATATAATAATTCTCAATCTGGTTCAGATAATTCATTTTTGTTTCATAATGACCCACATACGCCTGATTCTCCCAATATTTCGTATCATAATAGGTATTTCTTGCAGATGTGATGGAAACCGTAGTAACTCCGGCTCCGGCAGTTCCGTATTTCTGATTCACCCTGAGAGATTCCGCAGCCTGCCGATTTGCAACCTGTTTACTGTATCCTTTTGTCTGTACATTTGATATGTTATTGCCTGTAGTATTAATAGCCGCCTGAAATGAATTTACTGCAGAAGCCGCTATATTTAATCCAAAAAATGTTGATGGCATATCCAATCACCTCTTCCTTTAACCCATTCGATATATTATTGTTTCTATCATTTCATCAATTACATTTATAAAACGACTGGATGCATTGTATGCATTCTGGAACTTGATCATATTAGTCATCTCCTCATCGGAAGATACGCCGATTACCTGCTGTCTTGAATTGTCAGTTGCCAATGCCGTACCTTCCAGTCCGGCCGCCGTCGAACCAAACACATCTCCCAGCGTCGCCAGCTCTCCAATCATTTTGCTGTAAAACTCTCCAAATGTACAGGGAGTTGTATCATGAGGACTTAAAAACATTGTGTCTTCATCCCATATAGCCGCAAGAGCCTCACCCAGACTGTGAGCTACCGGAAGTTCGCCCGGTTTTCCGTTCTGGGTATATGCCGGAAGAAGGGACTCGCTCTCCAAAAGCGCAGGATTCACTTTTATGCCCCCAATTGTATATTGCAGCGCTCTGTCCGTTTTATCTTCCTGATTGTATACATAATAGGTATTTCCGTCATCTCCCTTCACTGTCGTATACCGGGAGCATCCGGTTCTCACAAACAACTCCTGCGGCGGCAGTTTTTCATCGGAACCGACGCAGCAGTTTTTGGCATCCAAAATTAATGTTCCCGCATCGTAAGATACACGGTTACCGTTTTCATCCACTCCTGTAATTGCAGCATCAGACGCTATATTCGGGGCAAACAGATCATTGATCTTCGTAACAATCGTATGAACCAGCATATCCACTTCAGCCTCTATGTTCATCATTACGGAATTTCCCAGCGTATCATCATATTCTTTCAGCGAAACACCATCCAGATCCAGATAATTTGCATACTTTTCTCCTCTGGCAAAAACCAGAGCCTTTAATTTGCCAATATCATTTTTGTTGGCAGTGGAGATTTCTTCTTTGATGTCATATACTTTATAGTGCTCTCCTTTTGCCTCGTCCGTCAAATGAGTCCAATACGGCGTAATAAATCCGGTTTCCTTGTCTGTGCTCTTTCCTATTTCATATACGTGCATCTCATCTACAAAAGCAACATTTTCAAAACTGACTTTAACAATTCCGTTTGCCAGTTCTTTATATGTAATATCCCCGTATGCAGCCAGCTCATCCAACGCAAGATCCCTCTGATCCCGAAGATCCATTGCCGTTTCTACTCCGCCCGCCTCAATTTTCATAATCTGGAGATTTAAATCCCGAATGGTAGCTCCCAGATCATTGATATCGTCAATTGCATCTGAAATCTGCCTGTTTAGATTTGACTGGTATCTCTTCAGCCCGTTATATACTGCCTTTGATCTTGTCTCAAATAAACTGGCTTTCTGAATAACCAGATTCTGATTGATTCTGTCAGAGGGATCCTTTGCAAATTCCTGAAACGCAGCCCAAAGACCCGTTTCTCCCAGCAAAGATTCCTGAAATGACATGCCCTCCAACTCCTGAAACAATGTATACACTTCATCAATTGCCTCATAGGTTGTAGAATAAAACCCCGAACGCCCTGTCTGCGTCCGGAATGTCTTATCTAAAAAGATATCTCTTGCGTGTACCACATCACCGATGGCCACGCCAAGCCCCGACTGCGCCGGACCGATCGCAGGCGTTCTTTTAAATGTATCGTAATGTCTGTCTTCCTGTAAAACTCTTTGGCGAACATATCCCTGGGTGTCTACGTTCGCAAAGTTATTGGCTGTTGCGTTTAACGCGTTCTGACTTGTTTTCAGCCCGGATTCTCCAATAAATAAACTTCCCATTGAATTGGCCATGATTCTTCCTCCCTGTCATCCTCTATTGCTTTGCATCAAACCCGCTGCTTCCCAGCAGATCTCCTGTGTTTTGGGCATCCTTATCGTAATTTGCTGTCTCGGGTGCCTGCCGCATACTTTTAAACAAGGTGAGATCGAATTCTACCATTTCAAGCGCCTGATTTAAAAGAGTTTCATTCTTCTTATTCCACTCCTGCATCTGACCGCCGGTGGTTAAAAGCTTTGCCCGGACTTTAGAGAGCCGCTCCTGTTCCTTCGGCTGCTGCTCCAAATATCCGATCAGCTTTGTAATAGTCATCTCTCCAAAATCTTTCCCAAGTACATCTGCCATATCTTTTAATACGGAGTCTCTGCGGATATCCAGATTCCGAAGATTGCTGGAAACCTCCTGCTCCTCTCCTGTAATGCGTTCCAAAGCACCTATGTCCGCCTTAATAATCGCATCTTTTTTATTCTTTGATAACTCCACAAGCTTTTCATACTGAACGTTTTCTTCTTCTAAGACTTCTACAAGACTATCCATTAAACTGGCCACTGGCAATTCCTCACTTCTTAATGCACTTATTTCTGCAGAGCGTTGTATTTCTCTAACAGTTTGCTGGCAAAATCTCCAGAATCAACTTTGTAATTTCCTGATTCCACTCTTGATTTCAAATTAGCGACTTTATCTTCCCTGATATCTGAAGCTTCTGCTACTGCCTGCTTTGCGATCTGATAATCATAACCGGCCCGCGAAATCGTCACTTCGTCCCGTCCGGCTGTCATACCTGATACTTTCTGTGTTTTTCCTGACTTACTGCCCTGATATAATTGTGCAACCTGATTATAAGCCTCTATACGCATGACAGCATCTCCTTTCTTCCCTGAATCTATGATAAGAATAAATGTTATTTTAAGCATCTATCCTTTGCTCTTACATTATTTATCGGTTATTTTCACTTTTTCCTTAGTAAAATCCAGAATTTTTTTAAGCAGCATTTCGGAAAACAGCTTGCCCTCTTCCACATAAATGACGCTTTCCAAAAGACCTGCTTCTCTTTTCAGTTCTGCCGGAGCCAAGGCAAAATCCGCCTGATTCAACATTGGAATATCAAATCCGCTGTCTCCCGCCGCTATTACAAGCTCAGCCCCCAGCCTCTTCTTTAACCGCAGCAGCGCGCTTCCTTTGTTTAACTGCCGAGGGACAATATATACTTTTATCCCGTTGCAGAAGACTTCCGCTTTTTCTGTATCTAAATATTTTCTCAAATATGCAGCCGAAGCCGCTGGATTATTGCTCTTGGTAAATAAAAATAAATCCCGTATGTTTCTGACTTCAAAACAGCGGTTTTTATCTTTTTCCAGAAGCTTTTCTCCATAAAGCAATTCCGCCCTGCTTTCTGCTATCAGCGCTTTTGTCTCCTCATACCAGGTTGCATCTTCTTTTCCATGCAAAAAAAGGACTCCGCCATTGCACATCAGCGCATAGTCCAAAGTCCCAATTCCCAAATCAATCCTTTGATATTGCTCCACCGTTCTCGTCGTTGTGGGAACGATGGAGACTTTATTTTTTACTTTATTTAAAAGCCGGCATGTGGCTTCTGTCATAAAGGAAACCTCTCTTCCCTGATAGATTTCCACACACCGCTTTTTTGTTTTGATTTCATGTTTGTAGGAATAAATCAAAGTATTATCCAGATCACAATGAAATAATATCATAATCTACCCTCCGGGCATTACGACGCGCTCTTTCCGTTTACAATCAGTTTCCGGATCAAATCCACCGGAATCATGGTAACGGCAAGCAATACAACTGCAATCCAGCCCGAAATGCCAAACGGCACACAGCTAAACATATTTCCTATCCAGGTAAACGCCGTAAAAGGCACCAGCGCTGCATTTACAATCACAGCCTGAACCAGAATAATGGTGAAAAACACTTTTAAAAATCCTGTATTATCATTTAATCCCTTAAAGATTCCGAATCCGTCGTCTCTTACGTTAAATCCATTGAACAATGCGCTGACAATGAACAGCACAAAGTATCCGGTGAGATGTTTTCCATTCGGAACTCCGGCTAAAACGTTTCCTGCGTCATCTACCGCCCAGCCGCCGAATAGATCTGCAAAAAACGGCAGTTTTAAAAACAGAAAACTGATACAGGTCAGCCATGCGCCCATTACCACAATCTGCGCCATCATTTTCCTGCTGACGATGCTTTCATCCCTTCTTCTGGGCTTCTCGTCCATATATTTTTCCATTGCCGGTTCATTCCCCAGCATAATTGCCCCAAGTCCGTCCATAACCAGGTTGACAAATAAAAGATGCGTTACTTTCAAAGGCTCCTCCACTCCAAAGAAAGGAGCAATAGCGCTTACCACTACTGCGGCCACGTTGATAACAAGTTGGAACTTACAGAATTTTAAAATATTGTGATAGATGGTTCTGCCGTACCAAATCGCATCTTTGATGGATTTGAAGTTGTCGTCTAAAATAACAATCTTGCCCGCTTCTTTTGCAGCCTCTGTTCCGCTTCCCATGGCAAATCCCACGTCTGCACGTTTCAGGGCCGGAGAATCGTTCACACCGTCTCCCGTCATGCCTACAACCAGATTCATCTCCTGACAGAGACGCACCATACGGGATTTGTCGGTGGGCAGCGCTCTTGCGATTACACGGATATTCGGAATGATCTTCTTTAATTCATCATCTGATTTTTCATTGAGCTGTGCAGAAGTCAGGGCAATATCTGATTCATTTTTCAAAAGCCCTGCATCCCTTGCAATCGCAGCGGCTGTTTCCAGACGGTCTCCTGTAATCATAACAACCTGAATTCCCGCATTCTGTACCTGCTGGATCGCCTCTTTTGCCTCTGCTCTTACATCGTCACGGATTCCCACAAGTCCGATAATGACAATATCGTCATTGATCTGATTCTCTGTAAGGTTTTTTTCTGAGTATCCAAATGCCAGCACGCGCATAGCCTTTTCTGCCAGGGCGTCAATTTTTTGATCCAGCACAGCCTTGTCGATTGTCTGTATATTTCCATCGCCGTCCAAATACTTCGCCGCAGATGCCAGCAGCCGTTCCGGCGCTCCTTTATAAAAGGTTTTGCCCAGGCGCTCGATTCTCGCCTGGCTGAATTTGTTAGTGGAATTAAATCCCTGGGCATCTGTAACAATACACTCTTTATCCGCCTCAAGCCCGCGGAATGTCGATTCGCCGATAAATTTCATCAAAGCCTGATCTGTTGCATTTCCGCCGATTACTCTGTGTTCCCCGTCAAACATGGACTGGGTATTTTTTCCGATGGCAAGGTCGATGAGCCCTTTGACTTTACTGTGTCTGCCCAATTCATCAATGGGGATGGAATTGCCGTCTGCCGTAAAGAAATCCACAACTTCCAGCTTTCCTTTTGTAATGGTTCCTGTCTTATCGCTGAATAAAATATTCAAAGACCCCGCAGTTTCAATACCCTCCGCCTTCCGGACAAGCACATTATGGTCTAACATTTTGCTGGTGTTCTGCATGAGAACCAGCGAGATCATAAGGGGCAGTCCTTCCGGAACAGCGCATACGATAATTACAACTGCCAGAGATACTGCATTAACAATATCTTTGATGATCTGCTCAATGCCGATGGAAAAATATGCCGATACGCCTCCCGCCGATACAATAAAGTAAGCAAAGTATAAAACAGCAATGACAACCGCTCCAATGTAGCCAAATGTGGAGATCTGCTTTGCCAGTTTTGCCAGTTTTACTTTCAGCGGAGAATCCGGCTCGTCTTCCTGCATTTCCTCTGCCATTTTTCCCATCATCGTCTTTAAGCCGACTTTTTGTACATCCAGAATGCCTTCGCCGTCAAAAACAACCGCGCCTCGGAACAGAGAATGTTTGTCTACAAATGTATCTCCGGTAATCTCCTCCGACAGTTTAACGCCTTCTAAAGCCTCGGATTTTTTACATTCTTCTGCTTCTCCGTTTAGGGCAGAGTTGTCTACCGCAAGAGCACCCGACACCAAAATACCGTCTGCCGGAATTTTATCGCCGGACTGCAGCAAAACTTTATCGCCGACAACAACGTCATCCACATCAATGACCGCTACGATTCCGTTTCTGTGCACTTTGCACTGATCTTTTTTGGTACTGTCTTTCAGTTCCCTGTATTTGGTATCGCTGGCAACGCCTGTTTTAGCTGATACGAATGCCACAATCAGCACGGCTACAATTGTTCCCAGCGGTTCATAGATCTCTGCATAGCCAAAGAAAAACATGACAATCATCAGAGCCGCAATCGCCAGCAAAACTTTGATCATGGGATCGGAAAACGTTTCTTTAAACTCTTCCCAAAACGTTGTCGGTTCGGAATCCGGTATCTCATTGGAGCCGTATTCTCTTCTGGAAGCCTCGACTTCCGCATCTGTAAGTCCCTGAAATTTCATAGCTGTATTATTCCTCCTAGTTTAAACATATCTCTGTGCAAGCTGTCCGATTCCCGGGTCATTCGTCCCCTGCCCCATAGCGTTAAACTTCCACTCTTCGTTATGTCTGTATACTTCCCCAAAAATCATCGCCGTCATACCGGAATAATTTTCCGTCAGATTGTATTTGCACATTTCCTGATTTGTCTTGCCGTCTACCAACCGGATAAACGCATTTTCAATCATTCCGAAATGCTGGTTCCTCTCAAGCGCCTGATATATATTAACTACAATGACAATCCTGTCGTATTCCGCCGGCAGCCGGGAAAGATCTACAACGATCTGTTCATCGTCCCCTTCTCCCGCTCCGGTAAGATTATCTCCCATATGCCAAACAGCACCTGTCTTATGCTGCAGATTCCCGAAATAAACAATATCTGATTTATCGTAAAGCTTTCCGCCTTTTAACAGCAATGCTGATGCATCGCAGTCAATGGACTGTGGTTTGAGTGAAAAAAAACCTCCTCTGGACCGTTTTGCCTCGTCCCATCCAAGTCCGATCAAAACCTTCGATAGTCCCGCATTTTCCTTTGTCAGGCTGACTTTCTGACCTTTTTGCAAACTGATTGACATTTTTATTTTCCTCCTATTATTCTGCTTCTATTCCATAATTTGCACAAAGCGCTGCAAGACCGCCCTGATAACCGCTGCCAATGGCGTTGAACTTCCATTCGTTTCCGTTCTTGTACAGTTCTCCAAATACGGCCGCCGTCTCAATAGAGAAATCTTCTCCCAGATCATAACGCAGCAGTTCTTCTCCTGTCTGCTCGTTATATATCCGGATAAAGGCATTGTTTACCTGGCCAAAATTCTGCCGTCTCTGCTCCGCCTCATAAATCGTAACCGTAAATGCAATTTTGGTAATATTACCCGGAACCAGCGAGAGGTCAATTTTGATCTGCTCGTCATCTCCTTCGCCGGCCCCTGTCCGGTTATCTCCCATATGCTGCGCACAGCCGGAAGCATGCGTCAGATTCCCGAAAAACACAAAATCTTCCTGCCCCGACACTTTTCCTGTATCTGTCAGCAGAAATGCCGCCGTATCCAGATCAAAGTCGCCGCCGGTATCAAATGCATTCACATCCCAGCCTAATCCTACAACTACTTTTGACAATCCCGGATTGTCCTTTGTAATACTTACTTTCTGTCCTTTTTTCAAACTAATCGGCATAATGATCCCTCCTATTCTATGCTACTTCAATGCCATAATGGGCGCACAATGCCGCCAGACCTCCCTGGAAACCGCTGCCGATGGCATTGAACTTCCATTCTCCGTTATGACGGTATAATTCTCCTACTACTACAGCTGTTTCAATGGAAAAGTCTTCTCCCAGATCGTACTTGATCAATTCTGTTCCGGTAGCCTCGTCTACAATCCGGATGAAGGAATTCGACACCTGTCCAAAATTCTGTCTGCGGACTTCCGCATCATAAATGGTAACGGTAAATGCAATTTTGGAAATATTTGCGGGGATTTTCGCCAGATCAATCTGGATCTGCTCATCGTCTCCCTCTCCTTCCCCGGTCAGGTTGTCTCCCATATGTTTTACCGCTTCACTTGGATGCTCCAAGTTGCCGTAAAAAACAAATTCTTTTTCGGTAGGGCACTTTCCGTTTTCTCCCAGCATAAATGCTGCCGCATCCAGGTCAAAATCCGCTCCGGAATCAAATGCATTTACATCCCAGCCCAGACCTATCATGATATTTTTCAGTCCCGGATTTCCTTTTGTTAAATCTACTTTTTGTCCTTTTGATAAATTAATCGGCATAGCAATTCCTCCTCCACTTTATGTTTATTGATTTTGTTTGCTTGGATTATGATACATCTTGTGGAACTCTGTTTTGATATTTTCCAGACGCTCCTGATCCATAGCTCTCTGCTTTTTCGCATTTTCCTGAATCTGCCTTGTCTCGTCAATACCGTTTACAATCGTTCTCCAAGTTGTTTCCAGTGTTTCAATTTTGATGGAGCTTCCGGACGCCATTCTGGTGATCATCTTAGACTGCTCTACTGTATTCTTGGCATTTCTTATCAGCATTTCATTTGTCTTTTCATCTAATGCAGACATTGCATCCGCCTGAAGTTTCTGACGTTTCAGCATAATCGCCTGGGCAAGCGCCTGCTTAAATACCGGAAGCGTGATGATAAACGCCGAATTGATCTTTCTTACAAGATTCATATTGGAAAATTCCATCGTCTTAATCATCGGAACGGACTGAAGAGCAACATTTTCTGCCGTTCGCAGATCCTGCGTCCTCTGCTCTAACATCATCAGGGACTGCTGCAGCCCCTGTATTTCAAACTGAATGGACATATCGCCGGAGCTTTCCATGTCGCTTTCTCTCTGGGCAATATATGCTTCCAGCTCTCTGCAGCCCTGCTCTCCTGCCAGTATGTATTTCACAAGATCATGATAGTAGTTGACATTCGCCTGAAACATCTGTTCTAATTTGCGGTTTGTCTGTTTAATCTCTGATTCATATTGTTTGAGCTGGACGTAGATTTTATCCACCTCGTCGCCCATCGTATGATATTTTGCCAGAATCTTATCCAGCTGCTTTCTTAAATTTCCAAACAATTTTCCAAATAGTCCCGGATTGTCTTTGATTTCTTCTATATCGAATTTTTCCATGATCTTTGCCAGTGTATTTAACATTGTACTGGTTTCATCAATTTGCGACATATTCATGCTGTTCAAAACAACGTCGGAAGCCCTTGATATCTCTTCCGCCGCCTCTGCGCCGAAGGATACAATCGTCTCCGGATTATCAATTTCAATTGTACTGACAAGCGCATCCACCTCTGCAGAATTTACAAGCTCTTCATTCATCTTCTGTCTGTCTGCAGCAATATCATAGCTTTCAACAACTTCCAGTTCGTTTTTTGCCGCCGGTGCAGCGGACTGCTGCTGCATAGCAGCTCTGCTAAAATCAAGCCCCATATTAATTACCTCTCTTAAATATTTTTTCACGCCAGGAAGGACGTGTGACGGAAGAAATCTGCGCAAAATCGGGAATCTGCAGATCATAGATATATTCCCCGATCTGATGCTCTTCCATAATTTTTGTGTTGTAATATTTCTCAGCGCCCTGGTAGCCTGTAGGAACAAAAAATAATACGTCAAAACCCACAAGGTTTAAATAAGCCGCCAGGATGGAATCCTCCAGAGAAACCAGATTCTCTGTTGTATGAATATAAATCATTTTCGGATTTTTTTTGGTAAAGTCAAACTTCTGAATCAAACGCGTCATGTCTTTTTTTAAATTCAGGGCAATGGAAATAACGGTATATTCCATCCCGTTTTCAAAGGTTCCCCTGATGATTTTCTGATCAATTAAAAGCTGCAGTTTATCCAACAGATGTTCCTGTACTTCTTCTCTCAAAAAGCCATAGGCATATGCCGGATGATCTTTGATTTTCGCCTTTAACAGTTTTCCGTTTTTAAAGAAAGACGATACATGGGCTTTGATGGGATTTGGCTCTGCCGGATTTATATAAGGCATATTTTTTAATACTATGGCATCCTCTGTCATCAGCATCTTGATTCCCGCCCAGTACTGGGGCAGTAAACCGTCCTTTACCCCGGATGCTTTTGCAAAAATCACCGGCATGTTTACAGCAGCATCCGTCGTGCTGAAATTCGGCCTGTACTTCAACTCCTGATTCCACAGGATTTTGATCTCTTCATATGTTGTCCGAAGGGAAAGTGCATTTGCCTTCGTATACTGTCTGTCCCGATATATGCCGGAATCCTGATACATTAACGTATCCAGCTCCCTTTCTGCCTGATATGCCGCAGTTCCCATTTGAAACACAGACTGTTCCGCCGGGAATTTTTCTACTGTCATTGACTCTCTATAGGTTTTTTCAAATAATAATGCATCCGCCAAACAACAGGCTTCATTCAAATTCGGTTTTAAAACTACCACATCCACCGGAAGCCTTGCCAGAAATTTCAAAAACATCGCCTCATTACCGCTTTTTACGCCTCCAAGATGAATAAAACAGCCGATCTGAGGCGTCTGCCAATGGACAAACAGTTTGGAAAGGTACCGCTTTAACCAGCATAATAAATATACCGCTTTATTGGTAAGCTTATTCAGATTCATACCGGATGCTTTGGATTCCTCTAGCAAAATATCAATAAATGCTTTATGCATCACATTTTGCAATTCCAAATTGGCAGGATACTGAATATTCAAAGAAAGATCCAAAAGCATCTGGTCCTGACTGCCATAATTTTTTCTCCGAACGGCGTTAATCTCTTCCATTTCCGGCTTTGGAACGCCCTTTTCCACAACAACAACATTCCTTCTGCTGTTTGTCAGAGCAAGATGCAGCTGATACAGATCATTTAAATAAGTCAGTTTGTCCTCTACTCCATTTATTCTGTAAAAACAATTATAAAACTGATTGGGATCTGTTCCCCGCGTCTGCGTATCCGCTTTGATGTCTTCTATGCCCTTTCCCTTGATCCAGGCATTTGTACAGTTGATTAGTTTTGGTTTTGCACGGTAAAGCTTTTCCTGGCTGAACTGATTTTGCATTTCAGCCCGAAGGTATTTTAAATTAAAATATTCCGGAAACGGTGTCTGCGCCGGAAGGATCAGCTCGTCAGAATAAACAAAAGAAGGGTCCTTTTTCCGGTATTCCCCGTCTCCCCTGTACTGCAGCAAAACAATGTCGCAGCCCGCCTTTGAAAGAACGGACAAAAGCATCAGTTCATAATTTCCGACTTCACCTTCATACAGGATTTTGGGAAGACGGTTTTCGCCCAGCTGATTGACAATCCTTTCAAATTTATAATACAGCCAGCACATGAACTTAATATATGCATTCTTTATCATGTTTTGGTTTTTTCCTGCTTTCCGCAGACCGTCTAAGGTGTCATAAATAGAAACGGCCACGTTATCCCTCTGGCGTATGTTCATCCTGGGAAGCCATTTTTTGAGGCTTGCAGTAATAAAATCCACACTCATTTGAAAATTCATGCCCATCATTTCATTATAATAGGCAAGGTTTTTCTCATCCGGATTCGGGATTCTTCCTTCAATCACTACCCCGAAGCTTCTTGCTGTTTCATAATATTTTTGGATAAATTCTTTGATTTCATCATTGTATCCGTTGATCCGGTAAAAATAAACACCGTCTTCCTTCCGGGCGTTTCTCTCCAAAAAAAATTCTTTTAATTCCCGGAGTTTTTTACGTTCAAACATATGCTTTTATTTCCCTTTATTTCATTTATGTAAATCCTTTTATAAATGGATGTATGCTCTCATACCCAACTGCCAGATTGATATTTTGTGCATTGTCAAATCCCGCTGTGCTGATTCCAATGACTTCTCCATACATATTTAAAAGCGCTCCGCCGGAGCTGCCATGAGATGTAGGAGCCGTAAACTGAATCATATCCACTCCGTCAATTTTGCGAAAACCGGAAATTATTCCGTCCGACACGGAATTAAACAACCCCAGCGGACTGCCGATCGCCACTACCTTCTGTCCTCTGACCAGTTTCTTTTTGCCGCTGTAGATCGGAAGGGGGCGCAGTCTTTTCTCAATCCGCAGCACAGCCAGATCCAGAACAGAATTGTATTTGATCAGTTCATCTGTAGAATAAACGGTTTCATCTTCCTCAATCCGGATGGAATAAAAACTTCCGCCGCTGGCTACATGGCTGTTGGTCAGTATATAACCGCCAGTTCCAATCATAATGCCGGAACCGGTTCCAAGCATATCTCCCTTTTTATCATGAATGCCGATCAACACCACAGAAGAGGCAAGCAATGCCAGCTGTTCAAAGCTCTTTTCCTCCGTTGAGGCAGATTTTGCCGCTGCGGACGGCTTTACTGTTGAAACCGGTTTTGCTGCAGATGCCGGCTTTACTGTCGAAACCGGTTTTGCTGCTGTAACCGGTTTTGCTGCAGATGTCTGATCTTTTTCTGAAACAGATTTTTTTGCAGGAGCCGGAAGGTTTATTTTTGCGAAACTGCCGCGGATCACTTTCTGAGACAGTCCCAGAGCCTCATCCTCTCCGGAAATATCCTTTTCACTCTGCAGCAAAAGGATATCGCATCCCAAAAAAGTCAACAGGCATGTAAACAGATACTCCTGCTTTTTTTCTATATTAGACAAAACAATCTTCACCGACTGTTTTGGATTCCAATGCTTTATCAAATCCTTCAACACAAAATCATGCCAGTATAACATCTTAATGATAAAATTTTTCTCCATTGAGGCGCTCACCGTTTTTGACGCAGCGTAGATATTTAAAACACGTTTTAATCCATTTGCAAGCAGCGCCGCATATTCGGCATCATCCGTCAGAGCCTTTGTTGATACGGATTCCTTATCCCGTTTCATCCACGCACGATAAAAGCCCTCGTAATCTGTAATCTCATCCGGACAGCAGCCTGACGGCAGACTTAACATCCTTCGATAGATCACGCGGCCGCTTTTCATGCCCTCTCCCATTTCTCTGTCCATCTTTTCTACATCAGAAATAAGCAGATCATCCACGCCCAGCAGACGGATGAAATATACATCTTTACAGTTCTGATTCATTCCGCCCCGAATCCCTTCAAAAGCAGAAATGGAAGTTACATTCATCACATTATGCCTGAACCGCATAAGATTTTCCATCAGAACCACAGCCCCTTTTCCAACAATGATAAAATCTCTGAACTAAATATTACCACATTTCTGCCTTTTTATCTACCAATTATTAAATTCTTGTGATATATTTAATATATTTATAAAAAACTGTTTTATTGTTCACTCTGTGAGGAATAACCTGCAGGAATCCATGAAAAATTATTTTCCACAATGGAATTTCTGCATACCAAATTATAATTTTAAGGAGTTTGACATATGAAAAATTCTCCGCTTTATTACAGCGTCGGCCCGCTCCTGTACTGTCCCGCCAACCATACAGACATCGCGGACTCTATCATACAGGAAAAATTCGGAACAAAATACTCGTTAGCCTTATGCCTGGAAGATACCATCAATGACCGGTTTGTCGCTCAGGCAGAGACTGTTTTAATCCGGTCTTTACAGCAGATATATACTTCATCAGAGCTGCTCTCTTTTTTCATACCCAAAATATTTATCCGCGTGCGCCGCTCTGCCCAGATAAAACCTCTGATGCATCGTCTGGGAAAGGCCGCAGACCTCCTCACCGGATTTATCCTGCCGAAATTTGATCCGCAGAATGCAGATGATTATATCCAGACTATCGTTGAAATAAATCACGATTCCGACAAACCCTGTTATATTATGCCGATTATGGAAAGCCCCGTAATGATTGATTTAAAAAAACGGGCAGATGTGTTATATGAAATCAAAGAAAAGTTAAATTCCATCGAAGAATTGGTGTTAAATATCCGTGTCGGCGGCAACGATCTATGCCATGCGTTCGGTTTCCGAAGACACTGCAATGAATCCATTCACGGCATTTCCCCCATTGCCGGCATCTTTTCTGATATTATTACGGTGTTTGGAACGGATTATGTTGTCTCCGGTCCGGTCTGGGAATATTACAATAAAGAAGGCTGGGATACGGGACTGAACCGGGAGCTTGCAGACGACAGGCTCTGCGGCTTTATCGGAAAAACCGTCATTCATCCAAAGCAGATTTCTCTTGTTAATCAGGCTTATGCCGTCAGCCCGGAAGACCTTAAAGATGCAGAGGCCGTTTTAAACTGGGACGCAGACAATCCTTCTTTTGTATCCGGAAGTCCGGACAAACGTCGGATGAACGAATACAAAACCCATGTGAACTGGGCAGAGAAAATCATATATCTATCCGAAATATACGGCGTCTGCCAGCCTACGCATCCGCCAGTTTCCGAATAATTCCGCAGGCTTTGTAATGTCTGAGGGGATAATTCTCAATGGGAACGTTTTTTTCTTCTGCCAGCCTTATAATATGAGCAAGAGCCGGATCTTTCCTATGTTTCTCATCAATTAGAACCTTCCAGGGTATACGCCGAAGCAAAACCCTGGTGGTTTCACCAATCCCCGGCTTAATAAAATTAATATCAGAAATCTGAAATGTTTCTGCAATTTCTTCCGCCTCTTCTATGCCCGGCCCAAAGACAGACGTTTCCTCCGGCGGATTTTCCATAAGGAATTCCTTTTCAATCGCCTCTATAAACCCATAGGACAAATCCGAATCCACAAGCTCCCCATAATAAGCCGCTCCGTGAAAATCCTCTGTTCCGATAATATCTTCTCGATAAAAAGTCCGGCTGATCAACCCGGAAACCGTGGCATTCAAACAGGAGCTTGGAATCAGAATATCTTCATGCGTTCCGCATAATTCAGTCATATTCGCAGGATCTGCAATAACTGCAATTTCTGACGACACCCCCGGATATGCCTCCATGTCTTTTGTCAATTCCTTTAAAATCGCGCCTTTTCCAATCCATCCGTCTACGAATAAAAGCTGTTTCGGTCGATACCGTTTCAAAAGATACTCCATGGCGCAATCGTCAATTCCTCTGCCCCGGATAATGGAAATCGAATAATGCGGCAGGGAAACATTATATTTTTTCTGAATGTAATGCTTAATTAAAATTCCTATGGGCGTGCCCGCCCTTGCCAGAGAGACAAGCACGGCATCCTCTCCCTTTTTCTCCATAATCCGGTCAGAAAGCCGTCCGACTGCTGCTGCAGTAAGGGCAGCATAATTTTTCAACGCCTCTTCGTATGCCTCCATATACTTTTGGCTCGGAACGTATTCCACCGGAAGCATTTCCGAATAATGTCTGCCTGACTGAATCAGTTTCTCCCGTTCTTGCGTGGGGAGCGGCTCCACCAATCCGGTAATATCTTTTAACAAAAGACAGACGTCTTCTTTTTTATAGGAACTTCTCACGCTTAACACCACCTGAATAGTTGTATTTCCTCATTGCCGCAGGCCCTGAGGGCATTCAACAGCGTATATACGCCTTTTTCACACAAATTTGGGGCATCTGTAACAATCCATACTCTGTCGTATTTTTCCAGATCGTACAGAAAAGTCTTTCTGTTTTCTTCGTACAGACTGATCAATTCATACCGTTTATGCAGCGGATACTTTTCTTCTCTGCTGACTGCAATGGGACTTCTCGTTGTGGCATGACACCGGACAATATTGCCGCAATGCTCTAAACACGCTCCTGCAAACAGGGCCGGATACATACACTCTTCTGTCCCAAGAATCAAAATCCTTTCACTGCCCCGCCAGGAAATCTGCTTTTTCATCTGATTCCACAATTGATTGCAGGCGTCTGCATAGAGATCCCCGGTCGTACATCTTCTGGTATTAATATAGGAAGATACACAAATCAATGGGATATCCCCGCTCTCCGCCGCATCAGGCGGTATATAGTTCCCCTTTCCAGAATAGCTTTGTGCTATTTCTGCATATTGTTCATGACTGGTTTTTACAAGGTAATGAAGAGGAATCTGTTTTTCTGCATAACGTTTCTGCGCTGCCTGATCCATGCCGTTGAGCAGTGATGCAACTGAAAAATGCATCTTTTGGGGATAGGTTTCTTCCAGAATATGAATGATATTTAAAATGGTATTGCCAGTTGTCACTTCATCCTCTACAAATACAATCCGGTCTGTCTTCTCCAAAACCGACTCTACCTCTTCCCTGATCAGTTTCTGCTCCGTGGCATGACTATGGGTTTCTGAAAAATACAAATAAGAAACACCCTCAATCTGTTCTCTGGTTGTCTGTATATAATCGGCATGCAGACGTATGGAAATCCGTGCTCCGATTGCCGTTGCCGTCTCTGCAAATCCGATCAAAAGCAGAGTTTCTTCCTCATATGCCGACGCAAGCTTTTCGGCCAATGCATCAAACATAGCAAACGCCTTCCCGGGAGAAACAGGGATATGCTTTCCCTGATCTTTATTTACAACCAAATACGTTCTTTTGGCGTTGTTTTCCCTCTTTGCAATCCTGACCAACTGCTCTTCTGTGTACATCATTCCTTCACCTTATCCCATACAACCTGCTTTTTCCCATTTCTCTTTCCAAAATAAAGCCTGTCATCTGCTATTTTTACCGTTTCCATAAAATCCTTTGCCTCTGTAGAAATAGATACTCCTAAAGTCATGGAAACATGAAATGCAGGATGA
The DNA here is from genome assembly GCA_910585825.1 of uncultured Lachnospiraceae bacterium. Taxonomy (GTDB): domain Bacteria; phylum Bacillota; class Clostridia; order Lachnospirales; family Lachnospiraceae; genus Roseburia_B. The sequence continues at coordinate 119,942 of CAJUEY010000003.1, forward strand.
TCCTCGACTTCAAAATTGATTTTGCAGATATTTTGGAGAATCTCCTGAGCGCGGTGCATGGCATTGTTCAGAGGACATCCCGGCAGAAAGATTAAAATCTCTTCTCCTCCCCAGCGGCAGACGGTATCTTCTCCACGCACAGCCTTTTTAAAAACATCTGCAACTGCTTTTAACACCAGATCTCCCACATCGTGCCCATAGGTATCGTTAACCATCTTAAAATCATCAATATCACCCAGTATCAGGGCATAGCTTTCTTTGACAGCCTCTGACTGGGCATACCGTTCCTGTATGCTCCTGCGGTTGGCAAGTCCCGTCAGCGTATCTGTTTTGGACAGCTGTTCTAGTTTCTGATTCTGGTTCTTATGCAGATTTTCCAGATAACGAATCTGATTGAGCAGAGTGCTGAAAAATGCCACAATCGCAACTACAGCAATAACATAATTCACCATATAGATGACTCGGTCTACTCCTTTATTCCCATAGGAATACAAAGGTTCAATATAATTACTGGTAATTCGGGCAAAAAAGAACGACACCACGGAAAAAATAACATAAAACATAGGATTTACGGTTTTTCCCTCTAATTTAAAATTATAGGAGGCAAAATACCCCAGCGGCAGCATAGCAATAATATATAAAGTAAAACCGCTGTCCACGCCCAGAAGGAGAACGGAAACCACAGCATGTATCATATTCTCCGCATAACAGAGATTAAACGCCATCAGCAAATTTTTGCCTTTCTTCGTCTGAATATAACAAAAGAGATACAGCAGAATGCTTATAATATCCATAATCACCATAGGTGTAATAGAAAAAAAAGCAAAGAAACACAACAAGCCGATATGAAAAACCAACAGTACCAGCATGATCAACGATATCACCTGTTTTTTTGATAAAGCATAATTTGCTCTTGCAGAAATATATTCCCAGATTTTTCTCATATAAATCTCCATTCCATATTTATGACGGATATACTGCCTCTATCATACCAATTATTAAAAAAACTTGCAAGAAGATTGCATTTATCCGAAAAAAACGGTAATCTATAGGTGGCGCATCATTTGTAATCAACACAATTTTTATTTGGGAGGTTTTCATGAAACAAAGAAAAAAGAACCCTGTATTTATCCTGATATTTCTTGCCGCCCTTGCCGTTTTTCTATTTGCGGCGATAAAGCTCGGCACGTTTTTCTTCCGCTATTATAAAGAAGATGCTTCCTATAAAAAGCTGGAAGTCTTTGCCGCTTTGGATGATCTGCCGCCGGAAAACACAGAAAAAGAGACGCAATATATCTCTCCCATTGATTTTACCTCTCTAAAGGAAATCAATCCCGATACGATTGCATGGATTTATTTTGAAAATATGGACATCAATTATCCCATTGTACAGGGAGAAGATGACGACTTCTATCTGCACCATGATTTTTATAAGGAAAAAAGCACTTCCGGATGTATCTTTCTGGATACGGAAGCAACGCCGGACTTCCTTTGCGATAATTCCTTTATCTATGGACATAATATGAAAAACAAGTCCATGTTTGCCAAACTGAACCAGTATGCGGAGGAATCCTTCTTCCAGGAGAATAAAACCTTTCTGATCTATACGCCCACAGAAACAAGGCGATATGAAATTTATTCCTGCTATCCTGCAAAGCTCGACTGGGATTCTTTTACATACCAGTTTGAAAATAAGGAAGCCTATGCAAAATGGCAGGCAACAGTAAAGGGAAGAAGCCTGTACGATACCAAAGTAACGCCGGATTCTTCCCAACCAACTGTAACGCTTATGACCTGCACGCCCAAAGGCAGCAATTATCGGTTTTTAGTCCATGGAAGACTTATGGACTGACGAGCTTGCTTTTGCCGCTTTTCTGCGTTTCGCCAGTACGATAACCATTGTGATAAGGACTGCCGCAGCTGCGGCACCGATTCCGATGCACAAAATCAACGGCATTCTTTTTTCTGCTGCTTTCTGATTCTCCAACTGGGTATTCCCTTTTGGCACTTCTTCGTCATCCAAATCCAGCAGCTCCTGATCCAGCGGAACCTCATCATCCGGAAGGTTTACGGCATCGTCTGCCCCCGCTGCGTTATCTGCATCTGCAGCGGCTGCTCCGCCGTCTTCTGCATCCGCTGCGTCTGCATTTTCGCCTCCGTCTTCCGCTCCCGTACCGCCTCCCGCGGTTCCTGTCTGCGTACCCGTGCTGTTTCCAGTCGTCCCTGTCTGTGTTCCGGCGCCGCTCTCCGGCGTCCCTGTCTGTGTTCCGGTACTGCCGCCTGTTGTTTCTGTCTGATCCGGCGTTTCATCTCTGGCATATAAAAAGGTAATTACATTTTCCGCCTCATTTGCACTTAAGGTTTTTGCTATCGCAAGCGCCTGAGGCGTATACCCTTCAATATATAAATATGCAGCTACGGCTTTATCACCGACATTTCCATAGTAAGTTTTGCTCTGTGCCAGGGTATTTCCTGTTTCGTCCTGATAATTGACTTTATAGGAAACGGTATCGCCTTTGATTCCATATGCAATCACATAATCTGCATCGCCGTCCACCTGAAAAGCAGACGCCGTTACTGTGCTGTTGTCTCTGCCGCTTTTCCGTATTCCTTTGATATAATACTTTCCGGCGTCGTCCATGTTAATCGCTCCGGCCTGTGCATCAAAGGATATAATATCCCCCATGTTTAAACCGCTTACGGTAATCTTATCCGGCTGCACCTGAACCGTTCCACGGTTATATCTGACCGAAAGCCCCTCAGAGCCTGTAAACGTTCCCTGATTTCCTGTATAAAAGGTTACCGTATACGTATACGTTTCCTCTGCAGATACAAAATCCGCCATAAAAGTAAGACACAGAAACAATGCCATTGCCATTACGGCCGCTCTGTTTCGGATTTTCATGCCCGCACCTCCGTTTCCTCCCGCGTCTTTTTCAATGCCGACAAGCCAAACAGTAAAAGTACCGTTCCACTGATCAATGCCGCTATGCAATAGGGCAGCATATTGGTTTCATCTCCGGTCTTAGGAAGATTTCTGTCCGGAGTTTCCGGACTTCCCGGCGTAGCGGTATGGGGTGTTCTCGTCCGGCTGGATATCGACGCCTCCTCTTCTGCCGCAAAATTCATCCGTAGTCTTGCCAGCGTATCCTGATATCCGTTTCCCTGGGTTTCGCCATCTAAACCAACGGTCAGATACACGGTTCCCTTGCTGCCGCTTTCTAATCTGTCAAGGAAAAAATATTCTTCCATTGAATTGGTCGCCTGATTTAATCCGACTCCCGCCGCAGAACTTCCTTCTCCTCCTACCGATTCACTGCTGTAGAGAACGGTTTCTTCGTTCTTGCTGTTGACATATGTCAATATATATGTATAAGCTCCGCCTTCTGCCGCACTCTGAGATTCCTCCAGACTCCGCAGCACTTCATTGGTCATATACCAGTTTGCGGCGTTGCTGCCGGAATTTTGAATTTCCACTTGAAGATGAATGATATCTCCCGGCAAAAGCTGATAAATTTCCTCTGTCATTTCAGAAGATTTGAAATTGCTTTTCATCTTATTACCGTCAAATTCCACATTCCAGGAATTAGAGCCGTTAAACTCCTCTGCGGACACGGCGACGGTCAAATTCATAATACAGATAACTGCCGCAAAAAGGCACAAAAGCGTTTTTCTCATTTCTATGCCCCCTATCTTAAACTCAGACTTTTGTCTGGTGAAATAATTACATCCACACCCCAGGCGCTTTTAATTGCCTCCTGTGCACTATGTGTCTGCACCGCATCTGCCTCGGCTTCCAGGTAGAGGCTGTAGCCATCGTATTCATAAGCCGTTGTAACGGTCTGATATCCGTCCTTTTCTGTTACCGTTTCTTTTATCTTGCCGGTAATTGCAGGATCAATCCGCAGCGTATCTGTAATATCGGCTGTAGTTTCTCCCGGCGCTATGCTCTTTGTATAATAAAGAACCGTACGCTCTCTGGTAGACGCATTTTCATCTATCACCCAACCGTTTCCGGTAAAATGCAGATCAATCAGCTCCGGGGAAAGCGTCGTATCTTTGCCCTCCTGATCCACCCAGCTTTTTTTGATGATGACTCTTACATAGGTATCAATCGTTCCGCTGTTGGCAACGGCCAGTTTCTCCGGATATTCCCTGCCCGGTTCTAATGTTTCTCCCTCTGCCAGCAAATTGGAAAGAAGGGTTCCTTCCGTTTCGTTCCACTGGTCATTTTTATGGGTATAATCCCGAAACCCAACCTTTTCTCCATTTTCTGTCAGCGTAACGCCAATACTGGAAACCGTAACCTCTGCTGCATAATTTTCACTGTAATAGACAAGCGCAGCCCTTGCGCTTCCCACTGTACTGAACACCAGTAAGAGTGCAGCCGATGCAAGAAGCAGAACCGGTTTTATGTGAGAAGATGTTTTTTTCCCGCTCATGATCTGCCGCCTCCTTCCTCTCCTGTATAGGTGCTTGTGTTGGAATCCGATATTTTATTCCAATCTGCCCCGGGCCTTCCCTGCTCGTCATAAATTACCCTCGTGCATTCCTGCACGACGATGACATTAAAATCTCTTTGACTGTCCGTGCTTTCCATTGCATTTTTTATATTTTCGACTCCTGCCAGCAATTCTTCTGTACTGCCTCCCGCCGGAACAATATCGCTGTAATAATAATATCCGTCTGCACCCGGCGACCATTTTCCCGATTTGTCCGTATAGGTAAGCTGTTCCTGATACTCTGCTCCGGCAAACAGCTTCACACGCACATAGCAGTCATAATCTCCGGTATTTGTGATGCTGATATGTTTCATCCAGTCCACTACCTTTTCCTCCGGCGTCGTCACAGTAAATCCAAGACGAATTTTTGCACCTCCTTTTGCCGTGGCATAGGTTGTAAAATATGCCATGGCGCTGCCAATTCCAAGATTCATGATAAGTACAAAAGCGGCCGCTGCTAAGACAAATATTTTTTTGTCAGAATATTTCCTCATCACTCATTCCTCCATATGCATCTTTTTGCTTTATTTTCGCTTTATCAGAATTCTTCTGTTTCTTGCATTTATCCTGGCGCGTTTGCGAAACCATACGATACTAAATGCCGCCGTCATAACGACAGCCAGAGCAGCCGTGCCAACTACAGTGCGCAAACGGTTATTCTCGTCGGAAAGGATATCTTTTACCATATCCGCCAACGGCACGCTTTCGTCTTCTGCCTCTATACGATCTTCCTCTGCCGCCGGATTTTCCTCAGGTTCTTCCTGTAACGGCAGCGCTGCCTCCTGCAAATCTGCCCGCACTACATCCACTGTCTCCGCAGTTTTGCTGCCAGAGGCAGTCTGATTATCCACCGCAGACATATCCCTGTGTGTGGAGGAAGCCTTCTGCACCCGGGAACCGCCTTCTTCTCCTGCATTGGATTCTATTTCACTTTCTTTCACTTCTTCTCTGTCGGATGCCTGCGTCTGATCCTGTTCATCCTTTTTGTCTACAGAAGGTTTCCATGCCCCTCCGTTACTGTCTGCCTCCTGCTGATAATCCCATTTATTATTTTCAAATTTGAAATGATTTACAATTCCGCTTCCGCCGTTTATACGTTGATCATACTTGTTTTCAAAAGAAACGCTGACTGGATTTCCTTCCATCTCCTCAGCAATGATGACTGCCGACTGTTCCTTTCCGGAAACCGTTGTATAACTTGCTCCACTGTAAATCTCCGTCACCGTTACTTCTGCTCCCGCCGGAATATGAGAAACCAAAAGCTCTTTTTGTCCCGGTTCGTTAAAATTCAACGAAACTACGTCACTATATACGTTTTTTCCCTCTTTGACGGCTTCAATCTGAAATACAAAAAATGCATCCCCCAGGGTTTCATTATAAGAAACAAGTTTTTTTTGAATGATCAGCTCTCCATAAAGGTCTTTCTGTTCCGGTTTCAGCTCTGTTTCTATCTGATAGATCCAGTCATCACTGGACGCACTGTCCTGCGGATCGTAATAATTGTTTGGAACTGACAGTAGAAACGGAGAAAATGAGTACTCATACCAAAGGCTTTTTACCTCCTCTGTCTGAACCAGATACAATCCCACCGGAAGATTTTCCGCTTTATTCTCCGGATTTTCAGGATTGTTTAATATCACTTCTTTCTCCGGCAGAATCTGTTTCTCCTCCACTGTCTGAACTGCCTCTGCCGCTTTCTCCCGCCATTCCTCCGCTGTCGTTTCTGCATTTACATTGGAAAGCTTCAAATGTTTAAACTCTTCCTCCTCCGTATAAACGCCAGCCTCATTTACTTCAGCCACCCGATAAAGCTTCACCGGAATTTCCAGACTGTCGAGCTCTTTATATTCTGTTCCTACACAAAACGCAATCGATGCGTCTGTTCGATCTGTCTCTATTCCATTTGCAGCGTAGAGCGCCGACATTGCCAAGGGTGAAAAAAGCAGTGCAAAAACCAATGCCAGCATACTTCCTTTTTTCATTGCATTTTTCATCTTCATCGTCTCCTCTATCCTTCTTTTTCCCGTTCCAAACCAGGATTCTCATACTTGCCCTCATCTGTATGCTCTTTATAGTCCCTGTAAGTACCATCGTCTGTATATTCTTTAAAATCTGCGTAATCGCCGTTGTCTTTATATTCTGCATACTCCCTGCTTGCCGGCGCCGGATTTTCTGCTGCAGATTCTTCTGCCGGGGGAATTGTTCTTTTTCTCTTCTTCTCCTTTGCATAGAGAACACCGATCACAGCGCCTGTCACCGCCAGACCTACTATAATCCACAGGAGATAACTGGTATGGACGCTGATGCCCAAAAGCGATTTCGGCACTTCCTCCATAACCGATTCCACATACTCTGTCCGGCGCCCCCGCACCAGCAGTCTGTGGCTGTTTATGCCATAGGGCGTACAGGTTAAAAGTGTTGCAAAATCCTGCCCTTCCTCTACGGAAAGCGCGCTTGTATCTTCCGGTTCTACCACGGTAATCCGGTCTACCTGATAGCACAGGACATCATCTAAAATATACAAAAGAAAATGATCTCCTTCTGCCAGTTTGTCAAGATCGGTGAATAACGCCGCGCTTGGAAGTCCCCTGTGGGCAGAAATAACGGTATGCGTGTCTTCTCCTCCCACCGGAAGGGAACTGCCTTCCAGATGTCCGGCTGCCTGCTGCAGCACTTCTTCCTCAGTTGTATGAAAAATCGGAAGTTTTACATTAATTTTGGGAATCTCTACATATCCCATCATCCCGTCATCGGTCAGATTCAAACAGGACATATACTGTTCATTTTCCTCCGAGGCCGCTGCCACTGCAAAAGAATCCGGCAGAATCGCGGGCTTTAAAGACTGATTATATTCGTCTGCCTTCTGCCACTGTCTGCTGTAATCAATCTCCCCGGAAGCCTCCATTTGTGCTACCTGCTCATCATAGGAGCTGATCAGTTTCGACTGTCTGTAGCTGTTCCATTGATTTGCCGCAAACGGGTACAGCAGCAAGGACAACCCGGCCATAAATAAAAGTGCGATAAATATAACTCTTTTTTCAATTTTTATTTTCATCCGGACTCTCCTTACTGTTGTTTTTTATGATTACCGGGGCAGATAGATCCGCCCCGGTGAAAACATATCAATTATTTTGACTGCCGGTATTATTTTGCAGATTTTCTGCGGCTTACGAAAAACAGTCCCGCTGCTGCGATCATGATCAGGCAGCCTGCGATTGTAAAGATTGTGGTACCGATGCCTCCGGTGGAAGGAAGTGCATTCAGTTTTGTGTTTAAAATTTCTGATTCATTAACTGCATCTGTTGTATTCGTTACAGTACCCTGATCAAAAACAGTATTTGCTTCACCATTCAGCGTAACTTTTGTGTTGGTAATTTTTCCATCTTCATCTCTATCATAGGTTACATCAAATACATTGGTTCCCAGAAGCGTTTCTCCTGTCTGAACAGTAATTGTCCATTGGGTAATTCTCTTCTCTTCTGCATCGCTGTATACAGGTACAATTTTGATCTCATATACATTTGTATTCAGTGAATATCCGTTCGGGGCCTCTGTTTCTTTTAAATAATATGTAGTGCCGCTTGTTGCATCTGCTTTCAGACCTGCAATTTTTAACTGTCCGTCAGCGTCAGATATGATTGGATTATGAAAAATTGTATTTTCATACTCTTTTGTACAATCTGCATCTGTATAAAGTTTAAACTTCGCATCCTTTAATGCATAGCCGTGCTCTTCTGAGAACTCTTCTCCTATCTTGGTAATGATTTTATTGGTAACAGATCCTTCTACTGCTGCATCAATATCAAATGTATATGTATATGTCTCGTCCTCATCCGAATCTTTTACCTCATCGCCGTTCACTTTGGAATCATGTGTGTAATTCAGTTTTACATTATTTACATTTGCAATCTGATTCATTGTTGCATTTTCATTTAATATTGCAGAATATGTAATATATAATTCCTTTCCCTGCCACTTATTCAGCATATAATTGTTATCTAAAACAAAATCAACGGTGATCGTTGTTACACCTGTGCTTTCATCTGTTACTGCAATAGGCTGTGGAGCTATAAATTCAGGATCACTGATCTCATTGCCGCTCTCATCGCGAAGAACAATTTTCATATCTTTATTATAAGTTAATCCCTTATCCATGGTATCCACGATATTAAATACCGGATACTCTCCGCCGTAATATGGAATCGGTTTTACGCTTACTACATATGGAATCTTTTCTCCCACATATGCCGAATTGCTGTGATCTGTGCCGTTTGTAGGATCAATCTTTTTTTCAATAGTCGGATTGTCGGATTTTTTCACCCAGAGATTATCTGTGGATACCAAATCCACTGTTCCGTTTGTGAATTCGTTTCCTATTGTAGGTCCGCCTTCACTCTCTGTTTTTGCAGAGTAATAAATGGAAGCTACCAATGGAGAGTAAATGTTTTCTTCCGCACCTGTGATTAGAATAAGATAAGTTCCAACCGCCATATTTGTAAACGTATATGTACTCTGGTTTTCCGGAATATTCGCAGAGGCTGCTGCTGCTACCTTATGTTCATCAATATAGCTTTTTACTGCATTCAGGTAATTCGTATCATTTATTTTAAGTTCTGCACCAGGAGCCAATTCATCAATATTCAAATAAGATGTTCCTTCCGGCAGTATCAGCTTATCTTTATATACTTCCGTATATCCAGAAAACAATCCATTATTGCCGTCATAATCTGCCTGTATGATCGGATAAGCCGCAATAGTCAACGTAGGTTCAGTTTTTGCGTTTTCACTGCCGATTCCGTTAATGGTAATCGTTCCTTTGTCTTCCACTGTCCCCAACGCCGGCTGTGTCTTTGTGGATGGCTGAGGATCATCTGCGAATGCCGTAATGGACATTCCCATCACCATCGCTAATGTCAAAAATACTGCTGCAATTCTCTTGATCTTACTCATTTTCATTTCTTCCTTTCCTCGGGTTTTCCCCATATTTTTTTATTTTTACCCTTTGGGCATGCCTCTCGACACACCCATAAGGTATTTTTCCGGTATAAGCTCTGCCTTACGGCATCAGTCTTCCATACCTCATTTTATATAAGATCAGCGCGGCTGCCGCCATAAGCAGCGTACCGCCGATCGAATACCAATAGATTCCGGGGCCTCCCGCATTCGGCAATTGATAAAACACTTCATTTTCAAAATAAAAGGTCTTCTGCGTGCCTCCTGCAAGATCCTCTGTCTCTTCCCATGCTGCTTCTGTATCCGGCTCTTCTGCGTCTGATTCTTCCGGTTTCACATAAGTAATTTCCGGAACGGCTCCTTTTGCGCCGAATACAAGCTTCCAGCAAACTTTGCTGATCAAATATCCCACAGGCGCCTTCACTTCTTTCATAATATAAGTACCTGCTTCTATCTCATATATGCTGACTGCTTTTCCTGCGGCGTCTTCCCATGTCAGAACACCGTCTTTTCCTGATTTTCCCCGATAAGAAAGTTCTGTTTCTCCCTCTTTTACCAGTTCAAATTCTGCATCTTCCAAAAGCAGCTCTGCACTGGAATTGCTTCTCTTAACAATCTGCCAGCTTAAGAGTTTATTGGTAATCACAATCTGCGCTGCCGTATCTTTTATTATAGTTCCATCTGCTGTTACCGTATTTTCTGCATCAGTAATGGTTTCTGCCTTATCGAAAGTTCCATCTACAAGATCTTTCTGCGGTTCGTCGTATTTATTGGGAGTTAAGCTGTCTTTCAGCTCTTCCACATAAAATCCGCTTCCCGACGGTATTTTTGTAATTTCTATTCTAAGGTCAGGAGAAACATTTGAAATGGTTCCATCTGCCGTTTCCCCAAAGGGCTCTGCCTGACTGATTTCTTGTACTTCTGTTTTTCCGGCTGACGTGTAATAATATCCGTCTGCATCTTTCAGATAATACGGCCCGTTGTATGGTTCCAGTTTTCCGGAAACCAGATTTTCCAGATATACTTTATAAGAGAATGTTTCTCCCTTTACATATGCTTCCTTCTGATCTGCAATTTGTTTCTCAATAACGAGACTGCCGTAATCATCTTTTCCATTAACAACCGTAACTGCCGCAGAAACCGTTCCTCTGTGGTGGATGATTCCCTGTATATAGGTCTGGCCGTTTTCTGTTACTACCGCTCCGTTTCCCTCCGGTTCTGCACCATAACTGACATCAAATCCAGCCGCAGACGCTGAGGTTTCCTGTACGGTATATCTGCTTCCCGCCAATATATTTTCAATGACTGCCGTTTCTTCCGCTCCCAACACGATCCGGCCTTCCGTTTCTACGGTTCTTACTTCACCGCCTACCGTATATTCGGTTCCCTGTGGAAGGGGAATTCCATCCAGTTTTATCTCAAACTCAAACGTTTTTGACTGCTCCCATTCCTCTGTTTGGACCGCCAGTTTTTTGGTAACAGACAAACTGCCTGTCTTCGCGGCATCCACATGATTGACAAAGTTAAACAGCGTTACCGCACCTTCGTCAATGTTTTTCACCAGACTGTCCACGCCCCTAAAAGGCATCCCGTCTATCTCGGTCTCTGACAGCTTATCTCCGCTTCCAACGGTTCCGTCTACAGTGATGACTCCATACTGTTCAAAGATCCTCTCATCCAGCAGTTCTCGAACGAAGTAATTGCCTTTGCTGGAATCTATATCAGAAATGATCGCCATTTCACCGGACTTTAAGCGGATGACTCCGTTTTGATCCACGGTGTTCGTTCTGCCTGTTTTGATTCCGTTTTCATAAATTTCATAAGTAGTTTCCGGTTCGACAAACAAATCGTTTGCGGGATCGCTGCCGTCGGCACCTTCTTTTAAAACCTGAAATTCAAAAGAAGGATTGCCCAGCGCCGTATTATCATTTCCCAAATCCAATTCCTTGCCTATTGCAATGGAATTTTTCGGAATAACAGGGAAGTTAAAATTAATCCTGCATACGCCGGAACCGGCGCCGCGTTCCATATAATAGAATTTAAAATTATGGGTTCCGTAATCTTTAAATGTCGTATATTTTCCATTTTCATACTTTAACAGACTGTGCGCCTTCTCTTCTCCCACTGCGGCGGTAAGAATTTCTGCAAAAGTATACGTTTTGCTGTATCCTCCCGCATCTTTTGTCGTCGTAGCTCCTAAGCCCTCTCCCGCATAAGAGTGGAAGTCATAGTAAGTAACCGTTCCGTTTACAAAATCCATTGTAGCCGCTGCATGACGGTGAATACCGGAAAGATCCATCATCAGAATTCCGTCTATGTATACCCAGACATCATCATCACCGGCAAAATCAAATACCATAGGATATTGATTATTTTTTCCGGTCATGCCGCCCTTCGGCTGCATATAATTCATCTCCAATGTCATGCCAAAGAAGAAATCCTTCTGTACATCGTAATCAATGTTATATACTTTGCTCATGGACTCTTCCAGCCACGTATCGCTTTTATTCCTGCCCGCATTCTGACTTTTTACAGAGTCAAAATAAAGATCCAGAACCTGTTTTCCGCCCCATGTCTGATTGTTATATTTTGTATCCAGCGCCGACACAAACTTTGCCAACGCTCCGCTGAGCTCTGTATAAGCTTCATTCAACGTTCCCTTGTCGCTCTTGTATGCGGCGTAAGACGCCATATTTTCAAAATATTCTCTGTTAATCTGTGACGCCGGGGTTGATTCCGTATTAATTTTATTAAAAGGCATAAAGTTGCCGAAGGGGTAAAAAATATAATTGGGAGAAATCAATGCGTCATAGAGTAAAAACTGATTTTCGCCGTTAAACTCTGCATGATTTTTCCGGCTGTCATAATAATATTCCCCTGTCTCCCTGTTATATTGAAACAATCCGTCCAGTCCGTCTGTATTCTTTTTCACGGCATAATCGCTTTGACTAAACAGATAGCTCAGGCTGTTCCCATTTGCCAGAACAGGATAACCGTCCTCTCCCAGTTCTTTATACATAGGACTGTTCTCGCCATACATCGCCCGGCTGGCATAAGAGCCGTTGGCGTCTTTCACCATTCCGTTGATATTGCCTCCGCCGGCCACAGAAAAACCTGTCTGTTGCCGGTCAATATAATCCGCCGTAATATTATCGCCAAAATTATAGGCGCTGCCCCATACGCTTGTTAAATTGACTTCAGAATTCGGGGCTCCGGCGCTCTGCTGAAAAGCCGGATACAGCGTTTTATTGTTTGGATTTTCCTTGTATTTGTTATTGATACTCGTACCATAGTCATACAGATTGATCTCTACAATATCTTTTGTCTCTGCAGAGGAAATCGGCGTCAGCCCATGATTGAAAGCCGGTTTTTCTTTTGCTTCCACAGCAGCCGCTCTCTCTGCAGCAAAGCTGACGAGACCATAGCCCTTCGGTTCATCGCCTGCCGGAAGGCTTTTATAATCGAAATCCGCCTGAACGCAATCGCCCTCTTGTATTTCTTCTGCCCGATCCTCCTGGGCAAAGATAACGATTTTATTTTCTGTCAGTGCAATCGCCTGTTTCTCATCCCCTGTATCGTTTCCGGGAGGAATGATTTCTGTTACAACAAAATCCTCTTCTTCTTTCTCTGCAACCAATGCGGTCCACCATGTAAATGCATCGCCGTCGGTAACGGATTCTACCGTTCCTTCCTCTGCATACACCAAAACCGCCTTATGGGCAGAACCCATTTTATTCATGGAATATATCTGAATGGAATTGCTCTCTGTTTCATCCAGCGCCATTACTTCCCAAAGCATGTGAAACGTCATCAGCTCTTCAGAATTGACGACATATTTCTGCAGATCCTCCAAACCGTTCAAATCTTCATAATAGCTGTATGCCAGACCCGCCTGGAATGAAATTTCCATAAAATAATTTTCATAGCCGTCTAAATCTCCGGCAGCGTCAAACGCCTCCAGCTTTTCTTCCATTTCTTCATATGCGGGAAGCAAATCTATTCTGCTGTCTGTATTGATAATCCGCTTTCTGTCTGCATCCGAAACCTCCGGTCCGATATAACAGCCGTATTCATGTTCATGCTCCATACCGCAGAACACAGGCATGCGGCATCTTTGTATATGTGTATGTTCCGGCAGGCTGCAGGTTAATCTGCCTTGTGAGTCATAGCATGCGTCGGTATGCCCATGCTCTCTCATACCGCAGCTAAACGTTTCGTCAAAACATTCCTGCGTATGTGTATGTTCTTCTTTTCCGCAGATTTCTTTTAATTCATAGCACTCTTCTGTATGAACATGGGGAGTACCGTCTTCCGGCGTTTCTGCCGGCGCCGTCCCATCAGATGCGCCGCCGTCTGAATCAGGAGTTTCTTCCTGTCCGCAGGTCAATTCTTTTGAAATCTCATAACACTCATCCGTATGCAGGTGTGCATCTGCGCCCTCTTCCTGTCCGCAGGTCAATTCTCTGCTTTCTGTCACCGTATAGCAGCTTTCCTCATGGACATGCTCCTCTGATTCCGTCTCTGTACAGGTCAGCTCTTTTGACTCTGTCACCGTATAACAGTCCTCGCTGTGCTGATGCCCTTCCCTTTCTTCTTCCCCGCAGATCAGTGTTTTTGTCTCCGTGTAGCAGCTTTCCTCATGCCGGTGCGCCTCTGCGCCTGTTTCGGTTTCCGCAGAATCTGTCTGATTTGCTGCGGATGCTGCAGGATCTTCTTCATAACCGCAGACCAAAACCCTCTCATAACACTCATCCGTATGGACATGCTCTTCTATACCGCAATATGCTTCTTTTTCCAATGTTGACGCAGGCATTGCGAGTACAAAAATCACACTGAACATAACTGCTATTACCAGTATGGATACCATTTCCTTGTAACGTCTGCGTTTTTTTCGTTCTGACAGGTATTTCCCTGCTTTTTTCAGAATAGAAGAATCCATGAAAAATACCTCCTTTTGCTTAATTTGTTAATCTATCGGACCAAAGCTCTTCATCGGCCAGATCCGAAATGCCACTTTGCTGATCATCTGCTCCTTGGATACGCAGCCAATGTCAATGCTGCGGCTGTCTACCGAAACTTCACGATTATCTCCCATCACAAACACGCTTCCCTCCGGCACTTTGCAGGGTAAGACAATATTGCATTTCCCAAATGCCGGCTTATTGTCTTTCAGATAATCTTCGTCAAGCTGCGCATCGTCTATAGAGACATTTCCGTTTTCGTCAATATCAATGATTTCTCCTTCCAATGCAACAATTCGTTTAATCAAAACCTTGTTGTTATGGTGAAATGCCACTATATCGCCTCTCTTAAAATCATGTTTCCGAAAGGAAACAACCATCTCCCCGTCATACAATAAGGGTTCCATACTGCTGCCGTCTATCTGGAGAACGGGAGCAAGCCTGCCTGCCGCCAATACAGCAACTGCCGCCGCTACAATCAGACTTTCCACTGTGCCAAACAACATCTCTCTGCGCCGAACCTTCTTCTGTTCCCGTTTCAGTTCTCTCTTTAACTGCTCTTTATTGGGAATTCCGATTTTTCTTTTTCTCATTTCCTCATCTTCCTCATGAAGAATATGCTAAACTTGCCAGTGCGGTTCGTTGTCCTGCGCTTTTCTTCCAATATTCTTCCGCCGATATTTCTCTAATTTTCTCTTTTTCGGCCTTCCTGCGCATTTGTTCACAATACCTCTGCGTCTCTTCCTTCATCCGTTGACACTGCTCTTTTGTCTCTGCAAGTAGAGCATCGGCCGCTCTACGGCTCTTCTCTTCCATTTCCGCACATATTTGTTCCTGTCTGAGGCTCATATCTTCTACATTTTCCAGATAGCGGGCCGCTGCATCCTGAGCCGCCTCCAATACACCGCTTATGGATATGGACGCTGCTGCAATGGAGCCCGCCGTATCAATTGCAATTTTTCTTGAATTTAATTTGTTTTCTGCCTCTGAAAGCTTTTTCTTTAAGACTTCCATTTCTTCGTCCTGCTGAATCAGAAGTTCTAACAGGTCGCTGCGTCTTAACTTCCTGAGTTCTCTGTCTGTCATGATATGCCATCTCCCGATCTTCTTTTTTCAACTTTGCTGCCGTTTGCAGATTCGTATTATCATATTCTGACTTTCGCGCAACATTCTACACATCCCGGCATTACAGGATTCATTACACATTTGCTTCCCATAATTTTTTTAAAATTTTGTTAAAAAAATAAGATATGCTTAAAAATTTTTATTAATAATCTACAAAAATGAGACAGGACAATTTTTTTCTAAATTGGCCGGATTCATAAAAAAAAAATAAAAACCAGTAAAAATTCATGATTTTATTAAAAACCTACAAAAAAATATGGATTCTTATGATGAATCATAAGAATCCATATTTTTTATTTTCCGAACATTATTTCAGAGGACGCTTCCACCCCCCCCCTAGATTTTTGGAGTGTTTCCTCTGTTTCCTTTACAGGAAATGCATCACATTGCAGATAACTGCAGAATTCCTTTTCCCCTTTGGAAAGGCTATTAACAATACGATCGAAGATTCCTTTGCAGCTTTCTCCTTCAGTCCCTACCAGCAAAATCAAAAACTGGGAGGGACTAAACCGTGTAAACGTATCGCAGCGTCTCAAGCTCTGTTTAATCGCACTGTGAAGTTTATTTGAAATTGCTTCCAGTATTTTTTCATCCTCCTGCGGATAGTCTCTCGCATTTGTGATGGTACACAGCATAAGATACAAATCCATACTCAAACTTCCCACACCATTTGGTGTGTTGAACCTTGAAAAATCAATACTTT
>CAJUEY010000004.1 GCA_910585825.1 uncultured Lachnospiraceae bacterium
TTAATCCCGTTGTCGGTTCGGAGCAGGGCGGCACACGACCCGTACTTATCATTTCTAATGATATAGGAAATAGCCACAGCCCGACAGTCATTATCGCTGCCATAACAGGTAAAACACAGACAAAGGCAAAATTACCGACACATACCGAAGTAAAGGATGTTGAGGGGCTTGACAGGGACTCTATCATCCTGCTTGAACAGATACGGACGATTGATAAGCGACGTTTGCGGGAGTATATGGGAACTCTTGACGAGCGTTTTCTTCCTGCAATGGACAAAGCGTTGGCAATCAGTATTGGTTTAAACGGATATTCGCAATGCCCGATGAAGCAGGGCAGGCTCTCGGATTCTTTACCTGCTCATGAATGTTGTCCGCTGCATGATGACAGCGTTCAAAAAAAGGATTAGCCCCCTCGTTATATGGTACAATCATTCGCTCATACATTGAGGATGAGGGAGGTGTTGCCTATTGAAGCATAGAGAATTTAGGTATGTTGGCGAGCCTGTTCCAGAATTGAATGAGCAGGAACACGCAGCATTTCTTATGAATTTTCAAAGGTCAATCCTTTTATCATTAGAAAAACGGAATCTGTTGACCGCATCACAGCGGGAACGCTGTTTGCTTGAGCTTGAAAAACAATATCGTCTAAATTAGAAAAAAGCAACGTCAGGCATAACCGCTTGACGTTTTTACATAGTCAAATGAAATAATGAATGAAAGAAGTGCAGTTCGATTTTGCTTTGCTGCATCTTACTGACGGGCTATCGTCCTATGAAAATATACAGAAACATTCGACATACCATTTTCAATTAACTATACTGAAAATATGGAAGGGGATTGTCGGGAAACACTGCAGGGGTATACCTTTATGCTTTGTAAAAATGGGCAAAATTAAGGAAGGAGATATTCTTATGTCAATAGATAAATACGAAACCCTAAATCAAGAAAGAAAGATACAGCACACAAAGAGAAAGGTTGCCGCATACTGTCGTGTATCTACGGACAACGAAGACCAGGCAAATTCATTTGAAAGCCAGCAGCGTTATTTCAGACAGTATATAGAGCGTAATCCCGATTGGGAGCTTTATGAAGTGTTCGCAGATGAAGGCATCTCTGGTACGAATACGAAAAAAAGGAAAGAATTTAACCGCATGATTGCGTGTGCAAAGAACGGTGATTTTGATTTGATTGTAACAAAAGAAATCTCCCGTTTTGCGAGAAATACCCTTGATAGTATATTCTATACCCGTGACCTCAAAAAGCACGGCGTGGGTGTTATCTTTATGAATGATAACATCAACACTTTAGACGGCGATGCGGAGCTTCGCCTTGCCATTATGTCCTCGATTGCACAGGAGGAAAGCCGTAAGACTTCCGAGCGTGTGAAATGGGGGCAGAAACGCCAGATGGAGCAGGGAGTTGTGTTTGGGCGGAGTATGCTTGGCTACGATGTGAAAGACGGCAAAATGTATATTAATGAGGATGGGGCAAAAGTTGTCCGTCTTATCTTCCATAAGTTTGTAAATGAGGGGAAAGGAACTCATGTGATTGCCCGTGAGCTTCGGGAGGAGGGCATTAAGCCCATGCGTGTAAAAGAATGGCAGAACACAGTCATTCTCCGTGTTATCCGCAATGAAAAATACTGCGGTGATTTGGTGCAGAAGAAAACCTATACGCCAGACTTTTTATCCCATGAAAAGAAAGTAAACCTCGGGCAAGAGGAATTTGTGATTATCAAAGACCATCATGAGCCGATTATCTCCCGTGAGCTTTTCGAAAAGGCAAACCGCATTTTGGATGAAAAATCGCTTTCACAGGAGGGCAAAGCAAAACACAGCAACCGTTATCCGTTTTCTGGGAAAATCAAATGCGGATGCTGCGGCAGGAGTTATGTGGCGAGATATAAAACCCGAAAAGATGGGAGCCGCTATAAGGCGTGGCGGTGTCTTGAAGCTGCAAGGCATGGAAACCCTCATGTGGACAAAGCAGGGAATCAAGTTGGATGCAGGGGACTTAGCATACGCAGCGAAGATGCAACCCACATCATGTACCTTGTCACGAACAGCTTAAAGTATAATAAGGAGAAAATCACTAACAATCTGCTTGCTATTATCAAGTCTATAATTTCCGCTGATATGCCGCATGGCATACAGGTATGCCCGAAGGGCGCGGCAATGGATATCACAGATACAGACAGTGAGAAACTAAAATCACAGATAAAAGCCACCCTGCAAAAACGCACAAACCTCATTGACCTTTATACATCTGGCGATATTACCAGAGATGAATTTTCAGCAGCAAGAGCAAAGTGCGAGAATGAGATTGCCGAACTGCAATCCGTGATAGATAGCATGCCTAAGTATCCAGGCAAATGCTCCGGTGGAGCATTTGATCGGATAGACAAACGAAGGGAGAGACCATCAAAACAGCAGGAGCTTGTTGCTGAAATTACAGAAGCCATGAATGAGCTTATAAATGGTGTGGAATATGAAGATGATTTTTACAAAGAAATCTTAGATAAAATGGTTGTGAATGACAAAGACCATATTGATGTGTATTTGAACATGCTCCCCTTCAAATGGAGCTACACGGCTGCAAAAGCGTAAACCGTCCGCAGGGTAAACCGCTTACGGGAAAGCATCCAATGGAAGCTTCCCCGCACACGGAGCGAAAAAAAGCGAGGGCCCCTGAGATGGAACATTTCAGGGGCTTCTCTACCTATATCTGTCAATACTCCCATAACTTCCCGGTAAGGCATAGAATAGCGTTGGGAAAGATAACGCAGGCTGGCGGAGATTTCTCCGTCCGGTCCGCCGTATTGACTCATAATATACTGTGCAATTTTAGGGTTTGTTTCCTTGATATTTACCGGATATTCCAGGCGTTTTTCATAATTCCACATTAACAGTAACCTCCTTCCCATGGCCATGGCTCAGATGCCCAGTCCCAGTGACCGGTATCTTCTGCCAGATCCAGCGTCAGCGGTGCATAGGCAGAAGAATACAGTTTGAGAGCTTTTTTTCTTTCCTCATTATAATTCTGGAAAAAAGTAAGAGCCTCAGTATCATCCGGATGCGTATCCAAATATAATGCAATTTCGGTAACGGCAAAGCTGACTTCATTGATCCATTGTAACAGTTGTGTTCTGCTCATCATATTTTGTTTCAACAGGACCGGCCTCCTTTCCAGCCCATAAAGGGTTTATTTAATTCCGGAAAAATAGTTCCATATGACAGACCTTCGTCTAATTCATAGACATTTTTAAAATGCTGCATTGGAACATATGCCATAGCAAGGGGAAAATTGTCCATAGACCAGTCGTCTCTTGGATACATAGTCTGGGAAGAATAGGGACTTCTTCCACATCTTGATTGACTGCAAGTATTCATAAAAATCTCCTTTTTGATTTATATTTTTAACGTATGCATTCTTTTATAAAAAGTTCCCGATAAAAAATACAATTATATTCTGTAGATTTTATGAACAGAACAGAATTCACAAAAAATACATTGATTTTCATTTTACAGGTATGTTATTATGCCTATGAAAAACAGGTACATACAGTGCAATTTCCTGGAGAATCCTTTATATGTAGAGCCTGGATACACAACGTGAAATAAGAAAGGAAACGATTATGAAAAGAAAATTATATGGAGTAGTTGCAATGATTGCAATGGGAATGATGCTGACAGGATGCGGAAATGATACGAATACCCAGAATTCTGTCAGTGATACGGAAGCCAAAGCAACAGGTATTTTTGACTATGATGTAAATGATTACGTAACATTGGGAGATTATAAAGGGCTTTCTGTGCGCTATCCCGTACCTACGGTAACAGAAGAGGGTCTCGAAATGGAGATCGAATATTTACTGAATGATAATACAGAATACAAAGAAGTTACGGATCGCGGCGTGCAGAATGGCGATTATGTAAGTATTGATTTTGATGGGAAGATTGATGGAGAAGCCTTTGATGGAGGAACGGATAACGGCTATGAATTTACATTGGGCGAAGGTGAATTTCCAGAAGAGTTTGAAAATAATCTGATCGGGAAAAATGCCGGCGAAACATTTACGTTTACTATGACATATCCGGAAGATTATAGTGAAGAAATCGGCGGCAAGGAGGCTGATTTTTCTGTTACAATCAATTCTGTTGAAGAAGTGATCGTCCCGGAATACAATGATGCATTTATTAAAGAAGTAACGGATTACGATACTACAGCAGCTTATGAAGAGGCTGCTATGGAAGAATTGATGCTGGATGCCAGAGCAGGGGCGGAGAATGCTTCCGGAGAAGATGCACTGCAGCTTGCAGTTCAAAATGCAACCATCAACGGATATCCCCAGTCTTTATACGATGCCTGCTACAACAGCACGATAGATGAATATCAGGAATATGCAGATATGTTCGGTATGGAGCTATCCGAATTTATGGGGGATGAGGATGAAGTTGCAGAAGAAGTGTTAGAGTGGGTAAATGAAATTTTGGTTTCCCAGGCAATTGCCGAAAAAGAAGGTTTTGAGGTTACAGACGATAATTATGAAGAAGACGCCGAGAATCTGGCTTTTGATTATGGCTATGCAGAATTGGAAGAGTTTGTATCCGATTACGGAGAGGTCTATGTGAGAGTTAATCTGGTGAGAGAAAAAGCGGTTGAATTTTTGTATGAAAATGCAGAAATAGAAGAGGTTTCTGAGGATGAATACTATGAAGATGAAGATTTAGAATTTGAAGAAGGGGATGATACAGAAATATTATTTGAGGAAGATACGGAATAATTCTTGCAAAAGAGACAAGATGTGATACAATAGGAAGGAATTGTTACTGTTTACATTTCTGAAATGCGCATAAAATGCGTATTTCATGAGACTGTGATTCAGGGGTGAGAGGCGATTTTTGCGCAGCAAAATGATCAATATCGTCTCGAAGGGTTGCCAAGAACAGCCAAACGGCTGTGAATAGCAACAAAGAGTTAATTTTGACCGGGGAGGTCATATATGGAAGAAAGTTCTACAAATAAGCTGAAACAAGAGCGAAAAAAACGCGCACGGATTGCCAGAATTAAGAAGACAGTTATGAGTATTATAGGGATTTGGCTGATTCTTTCCATGGGCATTTGCACTTGTCTTTTTGTAAAGGTACACGCATTAGAAGAAAAGCTGGATTATCTTTTGGATAATTTTACCGTAAGCGGACAGCTGGAGGAAGAATCAAAGCAGACGATACCTCATGCAGAGGAAAGCGCCTACTTTGATCTGGAGGGAGTCGCCGAGGAAGATTTGTCAGAGGAAGATTATTACGTTGCCCAGGCAGTGAACCAGAAAGAAAATCTTGCAGGTCCGGAGGATACGCATAAGGTCTATTTAACTTTTGACGACGGTCCCAGCAGCAATACAGTTCAGATTCTGGATATTTTAAAAGAATACGATGTCAAAGCAACGTTCTTTGTGATCGGTCAGGAGAGCGAAGAGGCAAAAGCTTTGTATAAGCGAATCGTAGACGAAGGTCATACACTGGCAATGCATTCCTATTCTCATAAATACAATGCTCTGTACAGTTCTCTGGAATCTTTTAAAGAGGATTTTTCCAGAATTCAGAATTACCTGTATGAAGTGACAGGGCAGGAATGTTTGTTTTACCGTTTTCCGGGAGGCAGCAGCAATCATGTGAGCAAGACGGATATGACACAGTTTATTTATTATCTGAACGAACAGGGTATTACTTACTTTGACTGGAATGTATCCAGCGGTGATGCGACATCTCAGGCATATACGCCAAAAGAACTGGTTGAAAATGTCATGACGGATGTAGTAAAATATAAAACATCTATTGTTCTTATGCATGATGCCCAGGCAAAAGTCTCTACTGTGAAAGCATTAGGAACCATGATTGAGGCATTACAGAACATGGGGGCAGAGATTTTACCGATAGATGAGAATACAACTGTAGTCCAGCATATTGCGGCAGTAAGTGTGGATCAGCAGTAGAATGAAAAAATGGAGGATATGAAATGGGTTTTTTTAAGGAATTCAAAGACGATTTTTCACAGGCAGTGAATGAACTGATGCCGGAGGAAAGTGAAAATCCAACTGGTCAGGATGCGCTCGAAAATGATGACATGGTAGTGAATACTCTTGATTCAGAAGTCGATACCGAGTCCGAACTTTCCAAATTAAACGGATTGTTGGAACAGGTAGCGGAAACACCGGCATCCCAGGCGGTTGTAAAACCCCAGCAGGTAGCAGAAATGGAAAGAGAATTTGCACGGGAAGTCAGACGTGCAGATGCAAGAACAGTAGTAGAGGAGAGAAAGAAAATGAACGAAGAGACAATGACAGCAAACGAAAAACAGATCATGGGAGTAAATCCGGATGCAATATCAGATGAGACAACTGTGATCACAGAAGGTACAAGCATCAACGGTGATATCAATGCAGAAGGTTCTATTGATATCAGAGGAAGAATCGGCGGCAATGTAACCTGTAATGGCAAGCTGGTGATTACCGGAATATTAGAAGGCAACAGCAATTCATCTGAATTTTTTGCAGATGCTGCTAAAATCGAAGGCGAAGTAAACAGCACGGGAACGGTAAAAATCGGTATCGGATCTGTTGTAATTGGCAATATTACAGCGTCTTCTGCAGTAATTGCAGGCGCAATCAAAGGCGACATTGATGTTCAGGGTCCTGTGGTTGTAGATACTTCTGCAGTAGTTATGGGTAATATCAAATCCCGTTCCGTACAGATCAACAATGGTGCGGTAATTGAAGGTTTCTGTTCACAGTGTTATGCGGATATCGATGTTCAGGGCCTTTTTGAAGATAAGAAGGGAAATTAATCTATGAAACGGGTTTTATTGAAATTAAGCGGAGAAGCATTGGCCGGTGAAAAGAAAATGGGCTTTGACGAGCCTACCGTATTGAAAGTGGCATTGCAGGTAAAAGAACTTGTAGAGAAAGAGATACAGGTAGGTATTGTAATCGGCGGCGGTAATTTCTGGCGGGGACGTACCAGTGAGACCATTGACCGCGCCAAAGCAGATCAGATCGGCATGCTTGCAACGGTGATGAATTGTATCTATGTGTCTGAAATTTTCCGTTCTGCAGGCATGGGAACAGAGGTTTTGACTCCTTTTCTGTGCGGCTCTATGACCAGACTGTTTTCAAAAGACCTTGCAAATGAATGTTTTTCACAGAATAAAGTTGTATTTTTTGCGGGAGGAACGGGACATCCGTATTTTTCCACAGATACAGCTACGACGCTTCGCGCAGTTGAGATTGAGGCAGATGGTATTTTGCTGGCAAAAGCAATTGACGGTGTCTATGACAGCGATCCGAAGATCAATCCAAGTGCAAAGCGATATGACCGTATTTCCATTGAAGAAGTGATTGCAGGAAAACTTGCAGTAGTAGATATGACGGCATCTATTATGTGTATGGAGAATAAGATGCCGATGTATGTATTTGCATTGAATGAAGAGAATAGTATTATAAAAGCAATTTCCGGAGACTTTAACGGAACAATTGTTACGGTATGATTGAGGGGGATATTGTTATGGACGCAAGACTGGAACCATTTGAAACGAAAATGCAGAAATCTTTAAAGAATCTGGAAGAAGAATATGGTGCGATTCGTGCCGGACGCGCCAATCCTCATGTTCTGGATAAACTGAAAGTAGATTATTATGGAACAATGACGCCGATTCAGTCGGTGGCAAACGTCAGTGTACCGGAACCGAGAATGATTCAGATTCAGCCCTGGGAAAAATCCATGGTGAAAGAAATAGAAAAAGCAATTTTAACTTCCGACCTTGGAATCAATCCCACAAATGACGGTACAGTAATCCGTCTGGTTTTTCCGGAATTGACGGAGGAACGCAGAAAAGAACTTGCAAAAGACATCAAGAAAAAAGGTGAGAATACAAAAGTTGCAGTCCGCAACATTCGCCGTGATGCCAACGATTCCTTTAAGAAACTGGCTAAAGAAGACATATCTAAGGATGAAATCAAAGAATTGGAAGATCAGGCACAGAAGATAACTGACAAATATATTTCTCAAATTGACAAAGCAGTAGAGACAAAGACACAGGAGATTCTTACTGTATAAAAGGCACTAATATATCGAAATAAGCGTGGGGACACTGCAATGATGCGTGTCCCCATTTTCACCATAGTATTTGTATATGGACAGCAGCATATTCGGTGCAGTGTCATAGGAATGGGAAGGAGAAAGAAGCGTTATGATACCAAATCATGTTGCAATTATATTAGACGGCAACGGCAGGTGGGCAAAGGAAAAAGGAATGCCCAGAAATTACGGTCATACCATGGGAGCAAAGAATGTGGAAGTAATTTCTAAGGCTGCTTACGATCTTGGAATCCGGTATTTGACTTTATATGCATTTTCTACAGAGAATTGGAACCGCCCCCAGAGTGAAGTAAAGGCACTGATGACGCTGTTGGATTCCTATTTGAAGAATTGTTTAAAAACCGCAAGGAAGAATCATATTTGTGTCCGCGTGATTGGAGATATTTCCCGTCTGGATGAAAAGTTTCAAAGAAATATCAGGGAACTGGAGAAGGCATCCAAAGATTACGACGGATTGCGTCTTCAGATTGCAATCAATTATGGGAGCAGAGATGAGATGATCCGGGCAATGCAGAAGGTATTGAAGGATCATGATGCAGGCAGACTTGGGATGGAAGAGTTAGATGAGACAAAATTTGCCTCTTATTTGGATACAGTGGGGATTCCCGATCCGGATCTATTGATCCGCACCAGCGGGGAACAGCGGTTATCCAATTATCTGCTCTGGCAGTTGGCCTATTCCGAATTTTATTTTACAGATGTTCCATGGCCGGATTTTAGTGAAGAGGAATTAAAACGGGCAGTGGATGCATATAGTGCCAGAGACAGACGATACGGAGGAATTAGAGGAGAAGAGAATACAGATGTTTAAGACAAGATTATTGAGCGGGATAGTTCTGGTAGTCATTGCATTGATTTTGGTGATTACAGGAGGAAATGTATTACTGGGCGGACTTTTTGTCATTTCCCTGATTGGTATGTTTGAATTATACCGCATTTTCCGGATTGAAAAAGCCTCGGCAGGCATTGTGGGATATCTGGCGGTTCTGGTATTATATGGAAATCTACTGTGGGGATTTTTCAAAGATCCCATGGCATTTGTGATGGCGCTGCTGATCCTCTTGATGTTTGTCTATGTTTTTACGTATCCTAAATATAAAACAGAACAGGTCATGGCAGCTTTTTTTGGAGTATTTTATGTGGCAGCGATGCTTTCCTGTATTTATCAGACAAGAATGTTAGAAAACGGTGCTTATATTGTGTGGCTGATTTTTCTCTGTTCCTGGGGATGCGATACCTGCGCTTACTGTGTCGGCGTATTAATCGGCAAGCATAAAATGTCTCCGAAGCTAAGTCCTAAGAAATCCATAGAAGGAGCAGTGGGAGGTGTTGTGGGCAGTATGCTTTTGACATTGCTCTATACCTGGATTTTTCGGACACAGATGCAGATTGAGACAAGAGAAATGTTTCTTTTGGCGCTGATTGGCGGTGTAGGAGCGCTGATTTCCATGGTGGGAGATCTGGCGGCCTCTGCGGTGAAACGCAATTATGAGATTAAAGATTACGGAAAACTGATTCCCGGACATGGCGGAATTTTAGATCGTTTTGACAGTGTGATATTCACAGCGCCGGTCGTTTATTATCTGGCAGAGTTTTTCCTGTCATAGAAATACCTTCCGGATAACTTTTTATATGTGGAAAAGATGGATATTTATTATAAAATAGAGAGGCAGTCATGAAGAAGATAGCAATTTTAGGTTCTACAGGTTCCATTGGAACACAGACACTTGACATTGTAAAAGAACAAAAGGATATACAGGTTACGGCGCTGGCAGCGGGAAATAATATCGATTTACTGGAAAAGCAGATTCGGGAATTTAAACCAAAGCTGGCTGCTGTATGGAAAGAAGAAAAGGCAAAAGATCTAAAAGTACGGATGGCGGATTTCGATGTAAAAATCGTATCGGGTATGGAGGGGCTTTTAGATGTCGCTACAGAGCCGGAAGGGGAAATTTTAGTCACTGCGATTGTGGGGATGCTGGGAATCCGTCCGACCATTGCCGCGATCACGGCGGGGAAGAAAATTGCCCTTGCCAACAAAGAGACGCTGGTGACGGCGGGGCATATTATCATGCCTCTGGCAAAAGAGCATCAGGTTCCCATACTTCCGGTGGACAGTGAACATAGTGCAATTTTTCAGTCCCTTCAGGGAGAAGAGAGAAACGCCATTCATAAGATAATTTTAACAGCCTCCGGCGGACCGTTTCTTGGCAGAACCACAGAGGAATTGCAAAACATCTCCGTAGAAGATGCCTTAAAACATCCCAATTGGTCTATGGGAAGAAAGATTACCATTGACTCTTCTACACTGGTGAATAAAGGATTGGAAGTTATGGAGGCAAAATGGCTGTTTGACGTGGATTTGGAACAAATTCAGGTGACGATTCATCCTCAAAGCGTGATTCACTCTGCAGTTGAATTTGAAGACGGGGCAGTGATTGCCCAGTTGGGAACGCCGGATATGCGTCTGCCGATTCAGTATGCCCTGTATTATCCCAAACGCCGCAGTTTCAGCGGCAGACATCTGGATTTGTTTGCCTGCGGCAGTCTGACTTTTGAAAAACCGGACATGAAAACATTCCGCGGCCTTGCACTGGCTTTTGGGGCAATGGAAAGAGGCGGCAATATGCCTGCCGTATTCAATGCAGCAAATGAAAAAGCAGTAGCTATGTTTTTGGCGGAGAAAATTCCCTATCTTGCCATACCGGATATTATTGAATCCTCTATGGAGGAGATTTCTTTTGTGGCAGATCCTAAAATAGAAGAGGTTTTGGAAACGGAAACGGCAGTATATCAGTATATAGAAAGCAGGTGGTAATTTGAGTCTCATAATCGCAATTATTATGTTCAGTTTTATTATTTTGTTTCATGAATTGGGGCATTTTCTGTTGGCCAAAAAAAACGGCATTCGGGTAAATGAATTTTGCCTGGGAATGGGGCCGACTTTATTTGGCGTAACAAAAGGGGAGACAAAATATTCCATTAAGCTGCTGCCCTTTGGCGGCGCGTGTATGATGGAAGGAGAAGATGGAGAAAGCAATGATGACAGAGCTTTTGGAAACAAATCCGTCTGGGCGCGTATCAGCGTTGTTGCTGCGGGGCCTGTATTTAATTTTATTCTGGCGTTTATTCTGGCTGTTATCCTGATTAGCTGTATCGGCATTGACCGTCCGGTTGTTTCAGAAGTTATGGAAGGATATTCGGCAGAAGAGGCGGGACTGAAAGAAAATGACGTCATTGTAAAGATCAACCATAAATCCGTTCATTTTTACAGAGAAGTCAGTATGTATACCTTTTTTCATCCGGGAGAGACGTTAGAGGTTACTTATTTAAGAGACGGTGAAAAACAAAAGACGGTGATTGAACCCTCTTATGATGAAGAAAGCGGCCGTTATTTGCTGGGAATACGGACAAAGTACGAACGGGAAAAATGCAATATACTGACCAATTTAAAATACAGTGTATATGAAGTGAATTATTGGATCTGGACAACGATGCAGAGTCTTCGGATGCTGATCACAGGAAAGGTCAGCGTCAATGAATTGTCCGGTCCCGTGGGAATTGTAAAGACCATAGGAGATACCTATGAAGAGAGCAAAAGCGACGGGGTTTTTTATATCTTTTTGAATATGCTGAATTTTTCTATTTTGTTAAGCGCCAATCTCGGTGTGATGAATTTGATCCCCCTTCCGGCTTTAGACGGAGGCAGGCTGATCTTTCTGCTGATGGAGGCGGTTCGTGGAAAACGGGTAGATCCGGAAAAAGAGGGCATGGTTCATTTTGTCGGTATCATGATTTTAATGGGGCTTATGGTGCTTGTCATGATCAACGATATCCGCAAGCTGTTTATTTAAGGCAGTAATGCGGTCTGTCAGTACCCAAACGTGCACAGAATGGAGGAAATCATGAAAAGAACACAAACCAAAACGGTAAGAATCGGGAATCGTCAGATTGGCGGAGGAAATCCGATTCTGATCCAGTCTATGACAAATACAAAAACCGAGGATGTAAATGCAACCACAGCACAGATCAGGAAACTGACAGCGGCCGGATGCGATCTGATTCGTTGTGCAGTTCCTACTATGGAAGCGGCTCTGGCTCTTAGGGAAATAAAAAAACAGATAACAATTCCTCTGATTGCAGATATTCATTTTGATTACCGTCTGGCAATTGCAGCAATGGAAAACGGCGCGGATAAGATCCGGATCAATCCAGGAAATATTGGCGGCAGAGACTGCTTAAAATCCGTTGTGGATGTGGCAAAAGACAAAAATATTCCAATTCGCATAGGTGTCAACAGCGGTTCGCTGGAAAAAGAACTGGTAGAAAAATACCACGGTGTAACGGCAGAAGGAATTGTGGAAAGCGCTTTGGATAAAGCAGGCATGATCGAGGAAATGGGCTATGACAATCTTGTGATCAGCATCAAATCCTCAGATGTACTGATGTGTGTAAAAGCACATGAATTGATTGCAGAAAAGACGATTTATCCGCTGCATGTGGGAATTACAGAGGCCGGAACGATTATCAGCGGCAATATCAAATCTTCCATTGGATTAGGATTGATTTTACATCAGGGAATCGGAGATACGATCCGTGTTTCTCTGACCGGAGATCCTCTGGAAGAGATAAAATCTGCAAAACTGATTCTGCGAACCCTTGGTCTGCGAAAGGGAGGCATTGAGGTTGTGTCCTGTCCCACCTGCGGCAGAACCCGGATTAATCTGATTGAACTTGCCAATCAGGTGGAGAATATGGTGGCGGATATTCCACTGGATATCAAAGTCGCCGTTATGGGCTGTGTGGTAAACGGACCGGGAGAGGCAAAAGAGGCAGATATCGGAATTGCAGGAGGCGTCGGAGAAGGACTGATTATCAAACGCGGAGAAATTTACAAAAAGGTTCCGGAGGAGAATCTGATATCGGAATTACGGCAGGAATTATTGCATTGGGGTGAGTAATATGGCAAAGACTTTTTTTGAAGTATTTCCAACCTTAACGGTAAATGAAGAAATGAAAAAACTTCTGTCTGAAATGGAGATTACAAAAGTAAGTGCGAATCGCAGTAAGACATCGATTCGCATTTATCTTTTTGGGACTCATTTGATACAAAAAGCGCAGGTGTTTTTTTTGGAAAAAGAGATAGCAAGACAGTTGTTTTACGGTCATCGGATGGAGATTAAGATTATAGAGAAGTATCGTCTTTCCGGCCAGTACACGGCAAAACGCCTTATGGATGTTTATAAAGACAGTATCGCAGAGGAGCTTAAAAATTACAGTATACTGCTCTATAACATCTATCGGAAAGCAGAAATTTCATTTTCAGAAGAAAGCAGGATGTCTCTGGTATTGGAAAGTACTTTGGTGGCAAAAGAGCATGCAAAAGAGCTGATTGAGATTTTGGAAAAAATTATTTGTGAGAGGTGTGGTCTGGATTGTCGAATTGAGTTGTCTTTTGGAGAAAAGAGTGAAAACGGAAAAATCCAGAAAGCAGATTTTGTCATTGAGCAGGAAGTTCAAAACGTGATTCGGCTGTCCAAAATGGCAAAAGACGGGACAGAGCCTTCCATGGAGCCAAATACGCCCCAAAAAGAAAGTGCGAAATTAACAGAAGAGCCAAAAAGGAAAATGAAAAAAAGCGTGGAGAAGAAGTCGTTTTCTTCCGGAAATCCAGATGTTATTTATGGAAGGGATTTTGAAGACGAGTGTATTGACATTGAAAAGATTACAGGTGAAATCGGCGAAGTCGTGATTCGGGGACAGGTACTGAATGTGGAATCCAGGGAAATCCGCAATGAAAAAACGATTATTATTTTTTCCATTACGGATTTTACGGATACGATTGTTTTAAAAATTTTTACCAAAAATGAATCTCGTGACGAGCTGCTTTCTCATATTAAAAAAGACGCTTTCTTAAAAATCAGAGGCGTTACCACCATTGACAAATTTGACAGCGAACTGACCATTGGATCGATTTACGGCATTAAAAAGATTTCGGATTTTCGGACTGCGAGAATGGATTACAGCCCCGCAAAGCGGGTGGAACTGCATTGTCATACGAAAATGAGTGATATGGACGGCGTGTCAGATGTGAAGGATATTATCAAACGCGCCATAAAATGGGGGCATAAGGCGATTGCAATTACCGATCATGGAAATGTGCAGTCTTTTCCGGATGCAAATCATGCGGTGCCAAAAGACAGTGATTTTAAGGTAATCTACGGCGTAGAGGCATATCTGGTGGATGATCTGAAATCCTTCGTGGAAAATGCTAAGGGACAGAGCCTTTCTGATACATATGTTGTTTTTGATATTGAGACAACCGGTTTTAATCCCAAGAGCAACAAGATCATAGAAATCGGAGCCGTAAAAGTAGAAAATCATGTGATCACAGATCGTTTTTCTGCTTTTGTCAATCCCAGAGTGCCGATTCCGTTTGAAATCGAAAAGCTGACCAGTATCAACGATGCCATGGTTATGGAGGAAAAGGGAATAGAAGAAGTGCTGCCGGAGTTCATGGAATTCTGTCAGGATGCCGTTATGGTGGCTCATAATGCAGATTTTGATATGAGCTTTATCAAATACAATTTAAAACTGCTGGGGATAGAAAAAGAGTTTACCATTATAGATACTGTGGGGCTGGCCAGAAATCTTCTGCCGGCATTGAATCGTTTTAAATTAGACACAGTAGCGAAAGCCCTTGGAATTTCTCTGGAACATCACCACCGGGCAGTGGATGACGCGGAATGTACGGCAGAGATTTTTTTGAAATTTCATAAAATGCTTATGGACAGAGGGATTGACCATTTGGACAAGCTGGGAGAATTAAGTGTTTCCACGCCGGAAACGATTGGAAAAATGCCTACATATCATGCTATTATTCTGGCGACAAATGATACAGGCCGGGTAAATCTTTACCGCTTGATTTCTATGTCTCATTTGACTTATTTTAATAAACGTCCCAGAATTCCAAAGACAGAATATTTAAAGTGTAAGGAAGGTCTTATCATCGGTTCGGCCTGTGAAGCCGGAGAATTGTATCAGGCGCTTTTAAACGGAAGACCGGAAGAAGAAATTGTCCGGCTGGTAAAATTTTACGATTATCTGGAAATTCAGCCTTTGGGAAATAATCAGTTTATGCTTTTAGAAGAAAAATATCCGGTAGAGAAAATCGAAGATCTGCAGGAATTAAACCGCCGGATCGTAAAGCTGGGAGAACAGTTTCAAAAACCTGTGGCGGCTACCTGCGACGTACATTTTCTGAATCCGGAGGATGAAGTCTACCGTCGGATCATCATGGCCGGAAAAGGGTTTAAAGATGCAGACAACCAGGCTCCTTTGTATTTTCGGACTACGGAGGAAATGTTAAAGGAATTTGAGTATTTAGGAGCTGAAAAAGCAGAAGAAGTGGTGATTACGAATCCCAATAAGATTGCGGATCTGTGTGAAAAGATTTCCCCGGTCCGTCCGGATAAATGTCCGCCGGTCATTGAAAATTCTGATCAGCTTCTCCGGGATATCTGCAATAAAAAAGCCCATGAAATGTATGGAGACAAGCTGCCTCCTATCGTAGAGGAACGGCTGGAGCGGGAGCTGAATTCCATTATATCCAACGGATATGCCGTTATGTATATCATTGCCCAGAAACTGGTGTGGAAATCCAATGAAGACGGCTATCTGGTGGGGTCAAGGGGTTCCGTAGGATCTTCTTTTGTAGCGACGATGTCCGGAATTACGGAAGTCAACCCTCTGCAGGCCCATTATCTTTGTCCCAATTGCCACTACAGTGATTTTGATTCCCCTGAAGTAAAAGCATTTTCCGGGCGAGGGGGATGCGATATGCCGGATAAAATGTGTCCTGTCTGCGGAAAGCCTCTGGCAAAAGAAGGATTTGACATACCTTTTGAAACGTTTCTGGGATTCAAGGGAAATAAGGAGCCGGATATTGATCTGAATTTTTCAGGAGAATATCAAAGCAAGGCCCATGCCTATACCGAAGTTATTTTTGGCTACGGACAGACATACCGTGCCGGAACCATTGGAACCCTTGCAGATAAAACGGCTTTTGGGTATATTAAGAATTATTACGAAGAAAGAGGAATCCATAAACGGAATTGTGAAGTGGGGCGGATTGTTCAGGGCTGCGTGGGCGTTCGCAGGACGACAGGGCAGCATCCGGGAGGAATTATTGTGCTTCCGGTGGGAGAGGAGATTAATTCCTTTACGCCGGTACAGCATCCGGCCAACGATATGAGTACCAATATCGTTACAACGCATTTTGACTATCACTCCATTGACCACAATCTGTTAAAACTGGATATACTGGGACACGACGATCCTACCATGATTCGTATGCTGCAGGATTTGACGGGGTTAGATCCTCAGAAAATTCCGTTGGATGATGCGTCGGTGATGTCTCTGTTTAAAAATACGGAAGCCCTTGGAGTGATGCCGGAAGACATCAATGGATGTCCTCTTGGAGCCCTGGGAATTCCGGAGTTTGGTACAGATTTTGCGATGCAGATGGTTATTGATGCAAAGCCCCAGGAATTTTCGGATTTGATTCGGATTTCCGGCCTCTCCCATGGGACAGATGTATGGCTGGGAAATGCCCAGACATTGATTGAAGAGGGAAAGGCGACGATTTCCACAGCGATTTGTACGCGTGATGATATTATGGTATATCTGATTCATATGGGCTTAGACAGTGAACTTTCCTTTACGATTATGGAATCCGTACGGAAGGGAAAAGGATTAAAAGAAGAGTGGGAAAAAGAAATGACAGCCCATGGAGTGCCGGACTGGTACATCTGGTCCTGTAAAAAGATTAAATACATGTTTCCAAAAGCCCATGCGGCCGCTTATGTTATGATGGCCTGGAGAATTGCTTATTGCAAGGTGTTTTATCCGCTGGCCTATTATGCGGCGTATTTCAGTATCCGTGCCACAGGATTCAGCTATGAACTGATGTGCCAGGGAGAAGAGAGGCTGCGGTATTTTATGAAAGATTATGAGAGGCGGAAAGATAAGCTGAGCAAAAAAGAGCAGGATACTTACCGGGATATGAGGATTGTGCAGGAAATGTATGCGAGAGGATTTGAATTTCTGCCGCTGGACATTTACTGTGCAAAGGCAGCCAGGTTTCAAATCATAGACGGAAAACTAATGCCGTCTCTTGGGACAATTGAGGGCATGGGAGAGAAAGCTGCGGAGGCAGTGGAAGAGGCTGCAAAAGACGGAGCATTTTTGTCTAAGGATGATTTCAGGCAGAGGACAAAAGTGAGTAAGACGGTGATTGATCTTATGGCGGAGCTTGGGATTCTTGCGGATTTGCCGGAATCGAATCAGCTGTCGTTGTTTGATTTTGCGGGATAGGACAAAAAGGATTCTGCTATACAGAATAAAGCACTGTAATCCTGACAGGTTACAGTGCTTTAAAAAAAGAAAGAGCCGATAGTCGGACTCGAACCGACGACCTACGCATTACGAATGCGTTGCTCTACCAACTGAGCCATATCGGCGTATCAGAACGATACTGGTATAGTATACACATTTTTGAAGAATATTTCAAGATGTTTTTTAAAAAATTTTAGATGTGGGGAGGGGTTGCATATATGCATGCAGAAAAAGACGGGATAGTTTATTATTGCAAAAGGCCAAAGGAGGCTGATTGGAATGAGCATGAAATTGCGGTGCATATGTTGAAACGGGGGTTTTGGGAGTATTTTCAGATGGAGTTTCGGGAAGAGGATGTGCAGAGAAGGGAAGACGGAAAACCCTATTATGCGGCAAAACCGGATTTGAAATTTAATATCAGTCACTGCAGAGGAGGAGTAGCCGTTGTCCTTTCCGACAAAGAGGTGGGGATCGATGTAGAGGGCATGCGGAGAGTAAATCGAAGAACGGTAAAAAAGTGCTGCAGCAGAGAGGAAATGGAGTATGTTTTTGGGAGAAGGGCAGATAGCCGGAAGGAAATTTTATCCCGGCATTCTGTCATATCAAAAAAGCAGGACCGAGAGGAAGAGAAGGATGCTTTGCAGGAGGAAGAGATAAGACGCTTTTTGCACTTGTGGACATTGAAAGAAAGTTATGTGAAAATGACGGGGGAAGGACTTAGAAGTTCGTTTGATCGGGTTTGCTTTCTGCCTTGGGATTTGCAGAAAATGGAAGAAAAAGAAATAAGAGAGATTAAGGGGGTTGACAGTATGTGCAGACATTATGTGTATTCTTCCGGAGAATTAATGATGGCATTGACGGTGCAGTGGAAGAAAGAAAAAGGAGATCCGGATTTTATGTGGAGAGAAGGATTTTCATTTTTGGAATAAATAATTTTACTTTTATCATTTTTATGATATAGTAGATACAATTGAGTTGTTGTACAGTACAGGAGGCGTTGCATGGAGACATGGTATTATGAAGTAGTCAGCATTGAAGGGGATTATGCCAATTTAAAACGAACAGATATGGTATCTGAGGATTTGAAACTGGTTGCAAGGGCTCTTTTGCCGGCGGAGATTACAGAGGGAAGCAGATTGAAATATGAATGGATGCAGTACGAAATGATATAAAGAACAGAAAAATGGAGAAATGAAATGGAACGAAAACGAATAATTATAAAGATCGGTTCTTCTTCCCTGCAGCATCCCGAGACGGGCAAAGTTGATTTTTTAAAAATGGAACGTCTGGTCAGAGAGCTTTGTGATTTGAGGAACAGCGGCATGGACGTATGTCTGGTCAGCTCCGGGGCGATTGCTGTAGGAAGAACATTTATGGGAATGACGAAGGCGCCCAACACCATTGCAAGAAAGCAGGCATGCGCGGCAGTAGGCCAGGCCAGGCTGATGATGACCTATCAGAAACTCTTTGCAGAGTATCACCAGACGGCGGGGCAGGTTCTTCTGACAAAAAATACGATGTTTGATTTAGTAGCGCAGAAAAATGCCCGGAATACCTTTGAAGAATTATTTCGGATGGGAGTGATCCCCATTGTAAACGAAAACGATACCGTATCTACATATGAAATGCAGTTTGGAGATAACGATACATTGTCAGCGATTGTAGCCTCTTTGGTCTCGGCAGATCTTTTAATTCTTTTATCGGATATTGACGGACTATATACCGATGATCCCAATCGTAATCCCGATGCAGAGCTGATTAGAGATGTGAAGGTGATTCATGAGGAGCTGTATCATATGGCAAAAGGATCTACCGGAAGCGATGTGGGAACGGGAGGAATGGCGACAAAACTCGCCGCCGCAAAGATTGCCACCAAATCCGGAGCAGATATGATTATTGCAAACGGCAAAGACGTAAAGATCCTGCACAAAATATTAGAAGGAGACTTTATTGGAACGCTGTTTCATGCAAATTATGACGAAGATTTTTATATCAGCGATTATATAGAGGAGACGTTTTGATCCATGAATCAGGAAAAAATAGACAGAATTAATGAATTATACAAAAAATCTAAGGCAGAAGGTTTAACGGAAAAAGAGAAAACAGAACAGGCATTGCTGAGAAAAGAATTTGTTGCAAATGTCAGAAATAATTTAAAAGCACAATTGGATAACATTGATATGCAGAATCCGGATGGAACGATTACGAATCTGGGTGAAGAATATGGAAACAAAACAGCAAATTAGAAAACGACATTTATCTCAGAGAAATGCCGTTTCAGAAGAAAGGGTTCTGGCAAGCTCCAGGCAGATCAGTCAGAGGCTGCAGGAATATTTTCAAAAGCAGCGGGCTGCAGGAAATATTTGTATATACGGATATTATCCCTGTGGAAAAGAGGTTTCGCTTTTGCCTCTGTATGATTGGCTGCTTGATCAAAAGATTCCCCTGGCCTTTCCCCGGGTATCGGGAGAACATATGGAGTTTTATCAGGTGCATTCCATGCAGGATTTTAAAGAAGGAGCCTTTCATATTATGGAACCGGTGGAAAAGTGCAGACTGGCAGAATTTGAACATGTCTTTTGTCTGGTTCCGGGAAGCGTATTTGACCGGGGAGGAAACCGATACGGATATGGGAAGGGATATTATGACCGTTATTTTTCCCGGCATAAGAATTTGTACCGTATCGGGATTGCATATGAAATACAGGTGGAAATGCAGATTCCGTCAGAATGCTGTGATGTGAACATGCATGCGTTAGCTATGGAAAACGGAATTTTATTTTTAGAGGAGGAATCCATATGGAATTGATTGAGATTTGTAAAAGAGCAAAAGAAGTAAAAACACAGATTGCGGCGCTTTCTACCAATCAGAAAAATGCAGCTCTTCTGGCAGCGGCGGATAAATTGACGCAGCAGTGGGAAACGCTGATTGCGGCAAATGAAATTGATATGGAAATCGGCAAAAAGAACGGTATGCCGGAAGGTTTGCTGGATCGTTTGAAGATCAATGAAACGAGAATTGAACAGATGTCAGAAGGTCTGCGTCAGATTGCAAAGTTAGACGATCCGATCGGAGAAGTGCTATCCATGAAAAAACGTCCGAATGAGTTGATGATCGGAAAGAAACGGGTGCCTCTTGGCGTAATCGGCATTATTTATGAATCCCGGCCAAATGTAACGGCAGATGCTTTCGGGCTGTGTTTTAAAACGGGAAATGTTGTAATTTTACGGGGCGGAAAAGACGCCATACATTCTAATCAGGCGATTGTAACCTGCATTCAGGAGGCATTGGAGGAGCAGAATCTTCCCAAAGAGGCGATTTCTTTTATTACAGATACTTCCCATGAAACAGCACGGGAATTTATGCATATGAATTGTTATGTGGATGTGTTGATTCCAAGGGGCGGAGCAGGATTGATCCGGACGGTTGTGGAAAATGCAACCATCCCGGTGATCGAAACAGGGACAGGGAATTGCCATATTTTTGTGGACGAGAGTGCAGATTTTACAATGGCATGCGACATTATTGTAAATGCCAAGACACAGAGGATCGGTGTGTGCAATGCCTGTGAATCTCTGCTTGTTCATAAAAATATCGTAGAAACTTTTATCCCTGTGCTGGAAAAACGTCTGGCAGAAAAAAATGTAGAAATTCGTGCAGATGAGGAGATTCAGAAAGTATCAGTGCCGGAGGCTTTGATAATTCCCGCCGTAGAAGAAGACTGGGGGACGGAATACCTGGATTATAAAATTTCAGCGAAAACAGTAGCTTCTCTGGAAGAGGCGATTGTACATATTAATCGTTACAATACGGGACATTCGGATGCAATTATCACCAACAATTATATGAATGCAGAAAAATTTTTGGATGAAGTAGATGCAGCGGCCGTATATGTCAATGCGAGCACTCGTTTCACAGACGGATTTGAATTTGGTTTTGGGGCGGAGATTGGAATCAGCACCCAGAAACTGCATGCCCGAGGCCCTATGGGGCTGGAGGCATTGACCAGCACAAAATACATTATTTATGGGAATGGACAGGTGCGGCCATAGTTTTGGAAAGCAAGGGCAGAAAGGCTTAAAAAAGCAAATGCCGCACAAGTTTTATTGATATGACAGGTAAGGGAGAAAATCAGGAGAAATGTATAATGAAATTGATTTTGATAAAATAGATATAAATTCAGAACCGCCGGCAGAAGAACCTGCCAGACAGTACTATTTTATGGCAAAGTGCCGGATGTGGGCAGAGGATTTCAAACAGCGGAAAGGACGTACTCCCAGTGCCTGTGTGTTCAATATGGGTTGTCAGATGAATGCAAGGGACTCGGAAAAGCTGACCGGAATTTTGGAACAGATTGGTTATCGGATGCAGGACTCGGAAGAGGCGGATTTTGTGATCTATAACACCTGCACCGTGCGGGAAAATGCCAACAATAAAGTATACGGCCGCCTGGGCTATTTACATGGCCTGCAGAAAAAGAATCCGGATATGCTGATCGGGCTGTGCGGATGCATGATGCAGGAAAATACCGTTGTGGAAAAAATCAAACGCAGTTATTCTTTTGTGAACCTGATTTTCGGCACCCACAATATTTTCAAGTTTGCAGAATTGCTCTTTACTGTACTGGAAAACCGTTCTGCTGACAGGGAAGAAAAAAAGAAAAATTCCATGGTGATTGATATCTGGGAAAGCACGGACATGATAGTAGAGGATTTGCCTGTGGAGCGAAAATATTTTTTCAAGTCAGGCATTAATATTATGTTCGGCTGCAATAATTTCTGCAGCTACTGCATTGTGCCTTATGTAAGAGGCAGAGAGCGCAGCAGAAAACCGGAGGAAATTATCCGTGAGATCCAGGATCTTGTGGCGGACGGCGTTATAGAGGTAATGCTGTTGGGACAAAATGTCAATTCCTATGGAAAAAATCTAAAACAGCCGATTTCCTTTGCAGAGCTTTTAAAAGAGGTGGAAAAAATCAAAGGATTAGAGCGGATTCGTTTTATGACGTCTCATCCCAAAGATCTTTCCGACGATCTGATCGACGTAATGAAACATTCCAAAAAAATATGCAGACATCTGCATCTTCCTCTGCAGTCCGGAAGTTCTGAAATTTTAAAGAAAATGAACAGACGCTATACAAAGGAACAGTATCTGGAGCTTGTGAATAAATTAAGATCCGCCATGCCTGATCTTGCAATTACCACAGACATCATTGTCGGTTTTCCGGGAGAGACAGAAGAGGATTTTGCGGAAACGATGGATGTGGTGCAAAGAGCAGAATATGACAGCGCATTTACTTTTATTTACTCTAAACGGACCGGAACGCCTGCGGCATCTATGGATGATCAAGTGCCGGAAGAAACAGTAAAAAGGCGGTTTGACTGTCTGTTAAAGGAAGTTCAGGAAATTGCGGCGAAGAAGGCGGAAAAGTCTGCCGGTACGATACAGAAGGTTCTGATTGAGCATATGAACGAACAGGATGATTCTCTTGTAACAGGAAGAATGAGCAATAATTCTGTTGTTCATCTTCCGGGGACGTCAGATATGATCGGAAAAATCATAGACGTAAAATTGACAGAATGCAAAGGATTCTATTATCTTGGCGAGGTTGTAACGATTCAGCCTTCGGCTTTATAGTTACGAGGGGTTATCGACTTATGGCAGTACAATTTCATAAAAATGACAAAATTTTCCTGGGAACCATTCTTGTGGTTCTGCTGGCAGGAGCAGTATGGTTTTCTTTTTTTGGCAGAGAACCGGGAGCGGTTGTAAAAGTTACAGTAAATGGACAGCTGTACGGAACCTATTCGCTGAACAGAGATCGGGAAGTAGAAATTATCATTAAAGAAAAGGTGACCAATATTTTACGGATTCAGGATCATAAAGCAGATATGCTTTCAGCGGATTGTCCGGACAAGCTCTGCGTGCACCAGAAGGCGATTTTCAGAGAGAAAGAAACGATTGTATGTCTTCCCAATAAAGTGGTGGCAGAGGTAATCGGCGGCGAAGAGGCAGAATTGGATTCCATTACCTGACAGGAAAGGAAATACCCTTCGGGTATCCCTTGATGCACTGAAAAATGTGCAGGAAAGGAAATTATGAAGCGAAAAACAGCTTATCTGGGAATGTTTCTGGCGCTGGCATTGATTTGCAGCTATGTGGAATCTCTCATTCCCTTTTATTTTGGAATTCCCGGAATAAAACTGGGACTTACAAATATTGTAGTGGTAGTGATGCTGTATGGGATTGGTGCAAAAGAGGCGTTTTGCATTTCCGTGCTGCGGATTCTTCTGGCGGGATTTTTATTTGGAAATCCGTTCAGCATCATCTACAGCTTGAGCGGCG
This sequence comes from uncultured Lachnospiraceae bacterium, assembly GCA_910585825.1. GTDB lineage: Bacteria > Bacillota > Clostridia > Lachnospirales > Lachnospiraceae > Roseburia_B. The sequence continues at coordinate 23,895 of CAJUEY010000004.1, forward strand.
GTATTTTGAGCTTTCTTGTGATGCTTGCATTGAAACATACCAAAAAATTTCAGATTGTTACAGTCAGTGTAGCGGGAGGTATTTTTCACAATATCGGACAGCTTTGTACGGCTTCTGCAGTAGTGGAAAATTACAATTTATTTTATTATGCGCCGATGCTCTTGATAGCGGGATTCATAACAGGTTTTCTAATCGGGGTTTTAGCCGTGGAGATGACAGAACGGCTGAGTGGACTGCTGCACAGGTGATGGCGAACGGACTGTCTGTACGCAGACGCCCTTGTACAGCCGAAAATCAGATTTGCAGAGGCAGGAGGAACTATGTATTCATATATCAAAGGAACATTAGAAGAAATTGCAGAAGGAGAGATTGTAGTAGACAATCATGGAATCGGCTATCAGATTCAGACGCCGGCAAATATGATTGATTCTCTGCCGGCTGTCGGCGGAGAGGTAAAAATCTATACGTATCTTCATGTAAAAGAAGACGGAATCGCCTTGTTTGGTTTTCCTGCAAAAGACGGTTTAAATGTTTTTAAATTATTGCTCAGGGTAAACGGGATCGGGCCAAAGGGGGCGCTCGGCATTTTATCCGTGCTTTCTACAGATGATCTGCGGTTTGCCGTTATCGGAGGAGATGCCAAGGCCATTGCCAAAGCGCCGGGAATCGGTGCAAAATCGGCTCAGCGGATTATTCTGGAATTAAAAGATAAGCTGAATCTGGAGGATGTGCTGGGAGGTTTCGATGAAGAAGGGAAATCTGCTCCCATTTCCGCTGCAAATACGGTTAAAAACGAAGCAGTACAGGCTCTTACGGCTCTTGGCTATTCTTCTTCCGAGGCTCTGGCGGCATTGGCCAAAGTGGAAATTTCGGAAGATGCGGATGTGGAGTCTGTTTTAAAAGCAGCCTTAAAGCAGATGGCATTTTTATAAGGAGTAAGGAATGGAAGATCGCATCATATCGACACAGATACAGGAAGAAGATCAAAAAATAGAAACCAGCCTTCGTCCTAAGACATTGGATGATTATATCGGACAGGCAAAAACAAAAGAAAATTTAAAAGTATATATTGAGGCTGCAAAGCTGAGAAACGAGGCGTTGGATCATGTGCTTTTTTTCGGCCCGCCGGGGCTTGGAAAAACCACCTTAGCCGGTATCATTGCCAATGAAATGGGAACGCATATGAAAGTGACCAGCGGTCCCGCGATTGGAAAACCGGGAGAAATGGCAGCAATTTTGAGCAATCTCCACGAAGGCGATCTGCTTTTTGTGGATGAGATACACAGATTGAATCGCCAGGTGGAAGAAGTGCTTTATCCGGCTATGGAAGATTACGTGATAGATATTATGATCGGAAAAGGCGCGACGGCGAGGTCTATTCGTCTGGATTTGCCGAAATTTACTTTGGTAGGCGCCACCACCAGAGCAGGACTTTTGTCTGCGCCCCTTAGAGATCGTTTTGGAGTGGTACATCATTTGGAATTTTACACGGTAGAGGAATTGAAGACGATCATCCTGCATTCTGCTGCCAAATTAGAAGTTGCCATTGATGAGGAAGGGGCAGTGGAACTAGCAAAAAGGAGCAGAGGAACCCCCAGGATTGCCAACCGGTTTTTAAAGAGAGTAAGAGATTTTGCGCAGGTAAGATACAATGGATGCATTACAAAGGAAGTAGCCTCCCTTGCACTGGATCTGTTGGAAGTGGACACATACGGCCTGGATACCAATGACAGAAATATTCTTCTTACCATTATGGAGAAATTTTCCGGAGGACCGGTGGGACTGGATACCCTTGCGGCCGCAATCGGTGAAGATGCGGGAACAATCGAAGATGTTTATGAGCCGTTTCTTGTAAAAAACGGATTTATCAACCGCACGCCAAAGGGAAGAGTGGCGACAGATCTTGCTTTTACACATTTCGGGCTTGCAAGATAAGTCGGCAAAGTATAAAATAGAGTGAAGAGAAAGCGCAGCTATGCAGCCAAAGACCGAATAGCTGCGCGAAAGCAGATATAAGGATGAAAACAGGGGAGGAAACGTATGTCATCGAAATCCAGTACGGAAGTGATTATTGGGGGTAAGATGTATACGCTGAGCGGATACGAAGGGGAAGAGTACCTGCAGCGCGTTGCAGCATATATCAACAATAAGATAAATGAATTTAACGATATAGAAGATATTCGGCGTTTTTCCGTAGATATGAAATCTGTTCTGGTGGAACTGAATATTGCAGATGATTATTTTAAAGCGAAGGACAGAATCGAGAAACTGGAACGGGAATTAGAGAGAAAAGAAAAAGAACTTTATGAGCTGAAGAATGATTTGATTTCAGAACAGATGAAAGCGGAGACGAATGAGGAGACTGCCCGGGGATTGGAGCTGCAGAACAAAGAACTAATGCTGCAGAAAGTGAAATTAGAGTCGGCTTTGGAAGAGGCGCTGCTTGATAAAGATACCAAAAAATCCGGAAAGAAGTAGGGGGACGAGAAACTTCGTTCCCTTTTTACATGTTATCAATAACCGGATAAAGAACGGAGACAGATATGGAACGGTCAAAGAAATTAGAACTTTTAGCTCCGGCAGGAAATTTAGAGACGCTAAAGGCTGTGATTTATGCAGGAGCAGACGCCGTTTATTTTGGCGGCGGCCGGTTTGGAGCAAGAGCTTATGCCGGAAACTTAAATCAGGAAGAAGTGTTAGAGGCAATTGATTTCGGGCATATTCACGGCAGGAAAACAATGCTTGCCGTGAATACGCTTTTAAAAGAAGAGGAACTCAAAGAGCAGCTCTATGAATATCTTCTGCCTTATTATGATCAGGGGCTGGATGCAGTGATTGTGCAGGATTTCGGCGTGATGCAGTTTATCCGCAGACATTTTCCGGGAATGGCCGTACATGCCAGTACTCAGATGTCAGTGACAAGTGCGGAGGGGGCAGAGTTTCTGGCGCAGAAAGGAGCGTCCCGTGTAGTATTGGCGCGCGAATTGTCTGTTACAGAAATACAGAAGATATACCGGGAAGTTCCTGAATTTTTGGAATTGGAAAGCTTTGTACACGGAGCTCTTTGTTACAGTTATTCCGGGCAATGTCTTTTTTCCAGCCTCTTAGGGGGAAGGAGCGGCAACAGAGGCCGCTGCGCCCAGCCCTGCCGGCTTTCTTATGAGGTATACGGGGCAGATTTTCAAAAGCAAAGCGACAGGCGGCACAGTTATCCTTTGAGTCCGAAAGATCTTTGCACGATCGAACTGCTCCCTCAGCTGGCCAAAAGCGGTGTTTATTCTTTTAAAATTGAGGGAAGAATGAAACAGACAGAATATGCGGCGGGAGTGGTTTCGGTTTATCGTAATTATATGGACCGCTATCTGAATTATGGGGAAAAAGATTACAAGGTATCGGAAAAGGATCAGAAGAAGCTTTTTGATTTTGGCAGCCGGTGCGGGTTTACCCAGGGATATTACAAACAGAAGAACGGTCCGGATATGATCACCTTTTCCAAATCAGCCCATGAAAATAAAGGGGAATCATCTCAGGGCTTATGGGAAGAAAAGAAAGAGAAGATCAAAGGAAGTATCAAAATACGAAAAGATGAGCCGATAAAATTAGTGGTGTCTTTTCGAGATGCTAAGGCCGCTGCGTTCGGTGAAACGCCAAAACCGGCAGAAAAGCGGCCGCTTACAGAGGAAATGCTGAAATCTAAGCTGAACAAAACGGGAAATACGCCCTTTGCCTTTGAAGAAATGGAGATTGACCTGGATGACGGTCTGTTCTTGTCCATGACATCCATCAATGAATTGAGGCGACATGCTTTAGAACAGTTAAAAGAGGCCTGTTTGAGCAAATACCGCAGAAGAAGAGGAAAGGAGCGGGGCGTATTGGGATGCCCGGAGGCTGCGCCCTTGGAAATTCCCGGATTAAACCAAAAAGCGCAGGAGCAGAAAGAACCACCCGACAGAACACCTTTTGTATGCGGATATCCATTCCTCTGCTGGGAAATGTATGGAAATGGAAAAGTGTCCGGGCAAAAGATTTTCCTAAACGGATCTATAGAACAGGAAGAACAGATCTTTCCCCTTCTGGATAGTTCTGTGGTTTCGAGAATTTATATTGACAGCAGTGTTTTTTCCAGAAAAGAGACCATAGACAAATTAGAGGAGTTTTCCGCACAGGCACAGAAACGGAAGAAAAAAATATATTATATATTGCCGGCCGTTTTCAGATGCCATACAGCCGCATTTTATCAGGCTGTTCTGCACGACATGAAGGTGGACGGATTTCTGGTAAAAAGCTATGATGCACTGGCATTTCTTCTGAAAGAAAATATAGAACCGAAACGGATTCGGCTGGACCACAGTCTGTATACCTGGTCCACAGAGAGCAGAAATGCCTTCTACAGCTTGGGCATAGAAGGAGATACCGTTCCTTTGGAATTGAACCGAAAAGAAGTCAGAAAACGCAATAACAGAAACAGTGAAATGGTTATATACGGACATCAGCCCTTAATGACCAGCGCCCAGTGTATCAAGAAGAATCTGACGGGCTGTGACCACAGATCGGAACTCTGTTATTTAAAAGACCGGTACGGCGTTTTCTTTCCGGTGAAAAACCATTGTAATGAATGTTATAATGTAATTTATAATTCCAGGCCGCTGCAGCTGCTTTCTATATTGGAGGAGCTTAAAAGTTTCGGCATTGCATCTTTCCGCCTCTCCTTCACAACAGAAACAAAGGGGCAGGCAGAAGAGATTTTGAACGTTTATGAAAAACATCCGGTTTTTCAGGTCAAAGAGGGGCAGGCAGAAAAAGAAATGCCGGATTTCATGGAAGTTGAAATGCCAAAAATAGAATATACATACGGTCATTATAAAAGAGGCGTAGAATAGAGGGATTTATGAGCAGTATATTTTGTGAAGTATCTAAATATCTGATGATCATATTTTTTGCACTGTATACCTGGTCGTGTTTTTCTGTTTTTAAAAGAAAAGACAAAGAACGTCAGAAAGCCATTTTCCGCCGTCAGAATCTTTTGATGTTTCTGTTTCATTTAGACGGATATATGGTTTTGTACGACCAGACGGAAAATCTGCAGGTTTTATTGTTTTACGGGGCGCAGGTGATTTTTTTCCTGATTGTGATCAGCAGTTATAAATTGTTATATGAACAATCCGCACAGCTTTTGGTAAACAATATGTGCATGCTGATGTCTATTGGATTTCTGATTCTGACCAGGTTGTCCTATGAAAAAGCGATTAAGCAGTTTACGATTGCAGTGGGATCTATGATCCTTGCACTGGGCATCCCGTTTTTGATTCAGAAGATTCGTTTTATCCGAAAAATGACATGGCTCTATGCTGGCGTTGGACTGCTGGCTCTGGCAGTTGTTGCCGTACTGGGGGCAGCCAGTTATGGTGCAAAAATATCTTTTACTATATTTGGAATTACCATTCAGCCTTCCGAATTTGTAAAAATTATTTTTGTGTTTTTTGTGGCTGGTATGTTTCATCAGTCCAGAGAATTTAAGCAGGTAGTCATTACCACGGTTGCTGCAGCAGCCCATGTGATCATTCTGGTGGCCTCCAAAGATCTGGGAGGAGCATTGATCTTTTTCGTGGTATATATTGTAATGCTGTATGTGGCAACCGGAAATCCCTTTTATTTTATTGGAGGGCTTGCATCCGGTTCCGTGGCTGCTGTGATCGCATACAGACTGTTTGCCCATATACGGGTAAGAGTTGTGGCATGGCAGGACCCTTTAAGCGTCATTGACAATGAGGGATATCAGGTGTGCCAGTCTTTGTTTGCTATTGGCACCGGAGGATGGTTTGGTTCCGGATTAAACCAGGGAATGCCGGAAAAAATTCCGAAAGTAGAGCAGGATGTGGTTTTCTCTGCTGTTTCGGAGGAGTTGGGCGGTATTTTTGCCATATGTTTGATTATGGTCTGCATGAGCTGTTTTATGATGTTTCTTAATATTGCGATGCAGCTAAAAGACGATTTTTATAAACTGGTTGCGCTGGGACTTGGTACAACCTATGGATTTCAGGTATTTCTGACCATTGGAGGGGTGATTAAATTTATCCCTTCTACCGGAGTGACGCTGCCATTGATCAGTTACGGAGGCAGTTCGCTGCTGAGTACGATTATTTTGTTTGCCATTATTCAGGGCTTCTATATTCTAAGAGAGAAAGAAGGAAAACAAAATGGACAAAAATATACAAAAAACGCCGAAAAAGAAAAAAAGGTCTTCCGTGAATAACCGGGAATTTGCTGTGATTACCTATTGTTTTATTGGATTGTTTTTGTGTACCATGGGATATTTTGCCTATTTTCAGGTAGTAAAAAGCGAGGATTTTATCAATAATCCTTACAATTCCAGGCAGGAGAATTTTGAAAAATCCATTGTCAGAGGCAAAATTCTGGCAGCGGGGGGAGAAGTGCTGGCGGAAACGGTTACCGATGCAGAGGGAAATGAAATGCGGTCCTACCCTTATTCCAATATTTTCTCCCATATTGTGGGATATTCGACAAAAGATTATGGACGTTCCGGAATTGAATCCTGGGCGAACTTTAATCTCCTTAGGTCCAATGCATTTTTTCTGGAAAAAACCATGGACCGGGTGACAGAAGAGAAAAGCATTGGAGACAATGTAGTCACTACCTTGGACTTGTCTCTGCAGAATGCGGCATATCAGGCTCTTGGGAATTACAAAGGAGCGATCGTTGTTATGGAGCCTGCTACGGGAAAAATTCTGGCCATGGTATCCAAGCCGGATTTTGATCCGAATACCATATCCGAAAACTGGGATACAATCGTAGCAGATGAAAATTCCGATTCTGTGCTCCTGAATCGGGCGTCTCAGGGCTTATATCCGCCGGGATCTACCTTTAAAATTTTAACCGCGTTGGAATACATCAGAGAGAATCCCGGGGATTATCAGAATTATACTTATAACTGCGGCGGAACGATTCAGGAAGGCAGCAGCAAGCTAAGCTGTTTTAGCGGAGAAGTGCATGGAACTGTAGATTTGGAACGTTCCTTTGTCAAATCCTGCAATACATCCTTTGCTAATATCGGGCTGTCATTGAATGCAGATCAATTTGCCAATACCTGCAGGGAAATGTTGTTTAATGAAAGTCTTCCGGCAGAAAAATTAGAAACGTCCAAGAGCAGTTTTGTATTAAACAAAGATTCTTCCACCAGCGAAGTGATGGAAACGGCCATTGGGCAGGGGAAAACCCTGATGACGCCCCTTCATATGATGATGATTGCCGGCGCAGTTGCCAATAACGGCGTGCTGATGAAGCCTTATGTGATTGATTCTACGGAAAATCATGACGGCGGTACGGTAAAAACATACTCTGCCACGGAATACGGAAGACTTATGACAGAAGAGGAGGCCCATATTCTGCAGGAATATATGAAAGAAACGGCAAGAAACGGCACTGCCTCCAAATTAAGCGGCATGAGCTATGAGGCATACGGCAAAACCGGTTCCGCAGAATTTGGAACCAACAAAGGAGACAGCCATGCCTGGTTTGTAGGCTATGCCCACAGGGATGACAAAGAGGATATTGCCATTGCAGTAATTGTGGAAGGGGCGGGCTCCGGGAGCGGTTATGCAGTTCCGGCGGCCAAAAATGTGTTTGACGTCTATTACCAATAGTTCTTGCAACTCATCCCCAAAAGAGGTATACTTATCATTAAGTTTTAAAACCACATCAGGAGGTATTGCAATGATAGAGGCAACAAGCTGTGGTGGTGTGGTAATTTTTCGTGGAAAGATTCTGGTGCTTTACAAGAACTACAGAAATAAATACGAGGGCTGGGTTCTGCCGAAGGGAACAGTGGAGCCGGGGGAAGAGTATAAAGAAACAGCTACCCGTGAAGTGTTAGAAGAAACAGGTGCAAAGGCATCTATCATCAAATATGTAGGAAAGAGCCAGTATTCCTTTACCGTACCGGAAGATACTGTGGAAAAAGAAGTGCACTGGTATCTGATGATGGCGGACAGTTATTACAGTAAACCACAGAGGGAAGAATATTTTGCGGATTCGGGTTATTATAAATTTCACGAGGCATATCATTTACTGAAATTTGCCAACGAAAAGCAGATTTTGGAACGGGCTTATAATGAATATTTGGATCTGAGGAAGAGTAATTTATGGGGAAGTCATAAATATTTTTAGCAGCATGACGGGAGTGATAGGAATATTGCATGAAGTGGCATAAGGATTTGTACACAGGAGAAAGCATACTGCAAAAACAGCGGAAAATAAAATGGAAGATTATGCATGGTGCAGGGCAGATTCGGGTATATGTGATCACACTGGCGTCGAACAGACAGAATCTTTTGGATATCATACCGGCGAGAGAACTTCTGCAGAAACACTATCCCAAAAGAAATCTTTATGTGATCGGATTGGCCGGGAATTATCAGGAGGCTTTGGAAGTAGCCGGACATATTATCAATGATGTGTACAGTAAAACCGGAGATTTTGATGTCAGAGGATATATCAGAGACGGCGGAAAGCAGGGCGTATGAGTATTGTATTTTTGATTTTAAAGATCATAGGAATTCTGCTTTTGGTTATTTTATGTCTGATCCTGTTGATTTTATTTCATCCCATTTTTTATCAGATCAAAGGAGAGGCAGAAGAGAAGATTTCGTTACAGGGATATTTTTGGTGGCTCTTTCAGATAATACGGTTAGAAGTTCGATGGATGGATCAGGAATTTAGTTTCAGACTGCGTATTTTTGGATTTTCTAAAAATTTGGGAGAGGAAGAAACAATGGAAGAGGATTCTGCGGAATCTGCGATGGATGAAAGAGCATCCGAAGGAGAGACGTTTCGGGAAGAAGAGGAAAAAAATCCCAAGGATGCGTCTGTTGTAGGAGAAAGAAATCCGGTAGAGACATCTGCTGTGGAAGAGGCAGAAAATCCGACAGAAACATCTGCTGTGGAAGAGGCGGATCGCCAGGCAGTGAAATCAGCTGCAGAAGAAAACAGCTCTCAGCAAGAGAAAAATGCAGACAAGCAGAAAAAAGCGAAAACAAACGAAAACGGAATTCTGGATCGTTTCAAAGAGTTTCGACAGGAGGCCTCGGATGAAAGAAACCGTCAGGCGATATCTCATTTATGGAGGGAGCTGTGTTATCTGCTGGCGCATTTAAAACCCAAATATGTAAAAGCGGAGATTTTCTTTTCCACTGGAGATCCGGCTTTGACGGGAGAAGTGACAGGAGCGCTCAGTCTGTTTCCTTTGATTTATCGTTATGATGCCCATATTTATCCGGATTTTTTGTCAGAGGAATTCTATATAAAAGGAAGCATGAAGATGAAAGGGCATATCGCAGTCTTTCATTTCCTGAAAATACTGATTCGTCTGTTTTTGGATAAAAATATAAAGAGACTATATTATAAATTTAAATAACAGGAGGTTATCAAATGGCAGATAATACATTTCATACAACAGTGGAGTCCTTATTTAAGGGAATGGACAGTTTTATTACCACAAAGACCGTTGTAGGAGACGCAATTCATATTGGAGATACGATTATTCTTCCGCTGGTGGATGTCTCTTTTGGCGTAGCGGCGGGTGTGTTTTCCGGAGATAAGAAAAGTAACGGCGGCGGCGGTATGGGAGGAAAGGTGATGCCGAGCGCTGTACTGGTGATTTCAAACGGCACCACAAAGCTTGTCAATGTCAAGAATCAGGACGGCATCACAAAGGTTTTGGATATGGTGCCTGATTTTGTTAATAAATTTACCAACAAGGGAGATAAGGCTGCCGACGAAGATCCGGCGGCAAAGGAAAAAGCCGGAAAGGCGATGGAAGATATTCTTTCGGAATCCGTAAAAGAAAATGAATAGGATATACTCTTCTAATATCCCTTTATGTCTGAAAGACGGGCAATAATTAGGATAAGATGAAGAGGAATGTGCATATAGTAATATATATGCACTTTTTTTGTGGGAAGGCGTAAGTATGAGGAGACTCATTGGATATTCATTATTTTGTATCGGCATAGGCATGCTGATTATGTGCTTTATAGAAAGCGGATTTCTTACATTTTTACTGATTACAGCCTGTATGGTTTTGGGATATTTTTTATTCTGCTGTTAAAGAGACAGGCATAGAATACGAAGCGGAGCGTTTTGCCGCAGGAAACAAGACGCCTGAAAAACAGTCAGGATTTCTGTAACAACTCCTCCGTCTTTAGAAGTTCTGACAGAGGATGTACCGATTTTAATGGAGGCAGTAATATGAATTTTGATATAAACAACTTAAAGTGGACAAGAAAACCTGCGGATTATACTGTATCTGAGGATAAAATTGAAATTACAACAACTCCTCACACGGATTTATGGCAGAGAACATACTATCATTTCAGAAATGACAATGCACCTGTTCTGCAGATGGAGACGCATGAAAAATACTTTTCCTTTACAGTAAAGACAGAATTTGAAAGCAGGCGCCGATTTGACCAATGCGGAATTGTGATGTACCTTGACAGCGAGAATTGGCTAAAAGGTTCGATCGAATACGAGAACGAAAAATTCCAGCATCTTGGAAGCGTTGTGACAAACAATGGCTATTCGGATTGGGCAACAACGGAAATCAATGCTTCCGTAAAATCAATGTGGTATAGGTTTAGCCGCAGAGAAGATGACTATTGCATCGAGTGTTCGGAAGATGGCGCTTCTTTCAAACAGATGCGTATATGTCATATGTGGAACGGCGGCGGAACAATTCGGTTTGGCATTTATGCTTGCAGTCCTGAAGAATCATCTTTTAAGGCAACGTTTACCAATATGGAAATAACGGAATGTAAGTGGCTTGCTCATAACGGACAGCAGCCGGATTGAGAGTGTCAAAGAGACAGACTTAACAAAAGCATACATTCTTTTATTTCCATTTAAAAAATCGTGCGGAGGCGATTGAGATGAGTATATTTGAATATGATGAAGAGAAACATTTAATAAACGAACGGGAATATGCTTATAATCAGGGAATGGTACAAGGTGAAAAATCGGCGAGCAGCGAGGAGAACAAAAAGCCAAAATAGAGGGAATCTGAATTTGGATCAGGGGATATCTTGAGGAGGGAGTATCGAAAGAGAGGATTCTGCAGCTGCTAGGGAAATTTTATTCTCTCAGTAAAGAAGAGGCAGAAGTATATTATACGGAAATAGAAAGCAGCAGAACACATAACTGACAGAAAATAAACAGGGCGGATAAAAGTATATGGGGCAATTCCCTAAGAAAGGAATTGCCCAGGGGTAATACTTTATTTGAGATGGAAATTGCGGAACGAAAACCAGAATCCGATTACCGCATAAACCGTTAAAAAGGCTCCGATGATGAAACTTCCTCTGGTGAGCGCAAAAAATGCAAACAGGAGGAGAGGAAGCATTGTGTATTTGTAAACACGGTACATGCAGCGACAGATTTTGCTGCGTTTGGCATCGACTTCTTTATACTCTTCCTGAAGAAGTTCAGGATGCGTCATTTTACAGACTATAATTGCGCCGAATCTGCCAAATTCACGGTGAGCTTTGTATTCCAGACCATCAATCTCAAATTTCGGATACATCCCTTCTTCCGTAACGATCAGATTCAGATTGTTTTCCCTGCCGTAGGCGCAGAGCTCATCGGTAAATTCTTCTTTGGTCATAACCATTGTGTTTGGCACAAATCGGAAATCCTTTTTTTGTTCTGTCAGCGCGATTTTTTTGTAATCATTTAAAATAGTCATAAAACGTCCTCCTTTTCTTTCCATATCCTCCATTTTTAATAGAGCGTCTTTAAAATTCGGCGGATTCTTTTTGGAATGGAGCAAAAACCGGCACATTTTAATCGTGCCATCCAGATCGCTTTGCTTCTCTGACAAAAGATCTAATTGCTGCTGAATGATGGAGTATGGATCGGCTCCGTTTAGGATCTGATGAATATGTTCAATTGAAATATCCAGTTTGCGGAGCAGTTTGATCTGCAGCAGCGTCTCCACATCTTCCTGTGAATAGTCCCGGTAGCTGTTCTCCTCATTGCGCATCGGAGAAAGCAGTCCTTTTTTTTCATAAAAACGTATGTTTTGTTTTGTGATTCCTGTCAGAGCTTCCGCTTCTTTGATGTTCATGATCAATCACCTCTTTCTTTTGGTTTCTAAGAAGACTATAAAGGATATAGTCGGTATAAGGTCAATAGGATATTTGAAAAAATAAAAAATTATGCGGCATTAAGACGGAATTGCTGCAAAAACAGCAGGGAGAAAGGATTTGACCTGGATCTTAAGCATACATAAGAGGACTGTATGTTTCGTTCAGGAGAAAAAGATACAGTAAAAAGAAAGAGAAACAGCTTCTTTTTGAAGTGTTTCTCCTGTGATAATCTTGTTTCTATTCCGGAAATCTTATACTCTGTCTACTTTGTCGCTCTTTAAGCATCGTGTGCATACATATAACCGTTTCGGTACTCCGTTTACTTTACATCTTACACGCTTAATGTTTGATTTCCACATTCTATTTGTCTTTTTATGAGAATGGCTTACATTATTACCAAAATGAGCGCCCTTGCCACAAACTGAACACTTTGCCATGACTGCACCTCCTTGCATTTATTAAGTTTACTGAACTGTAAACTCATAACATGATTTATTCTAGCAGATCGCATTTCATAATGCAAGAAATTTTTTCATTCTTTTATATATATTTTTAACTAAGGTTTGATTTTTTGCAAAAAATGGGTATAATGATTATGTCAGTATGCTGTTTGATATACGGTCATGGAGGGAACAGTTACGTTTGACTGATCAAAAATATGGAGGTCAAAGTATGAAAGGACAAATAGAAACCGGTTTGGGTACAATCCTGATTAATCATGAAGTAATCGCAACTTATGCAGGATCTGTAGCAGTGGGATGTTTTGGAATTGTGGGAATGGCTGCGGTGAATATGAAAGACGGTCTCGTTCGACTGCTGAAGAAAGATTATATTACCCATGGTATCAATGTAACCGTTACAAAGGAGAATAAGATTAAAATTGATTTTCATGTTATCGTTTCTTATGGTGTCAGCATCCATACGGTTTCTGACAACTTAATTGATACGGTAAGATATAAAGTAGAGGAGTTTACCGGACTGGAAATTGAGAAGATCAATATTTACGTTGAAGGCGTAAGAGTCATCGATTAAGGAGGATTTAAAAGTGGAAATCAATTCGATAAATGCTGCCGTGTTTACAAAAATGTTTTTGGCAGGAGCGGCAAATTTAGAGGCCAAAAAAGAATGGATCAATGAATTAAATGTATTTCCGGTACCGGACGGTGATACCGGTACGAATATGTCTATGACAATTCTTTCTGCGGCAAAAGAAGTGGAGTCTCTGGTAAATCCTGATATGAAAGCGGTGGCAAAAGCGATTTCCTCCGGTTCTCTTAGAGGGGCGAGGGGGAATTCCGGCGTTATCTTATCCCAGCTGTTTCGTGGGTTTGCCAAAGTGATCGCAGAATATGACAATATTACGGTTCCGGTTATGGCCCGCGCCATGGAAAAGGCAACGGAGACCGCTTATAAGGCTGTTATGAAGCCGAAAGAAGGTACGATTCTTACGGTAGCCAAAGGGGCGGCTCAGAAGGGAATGGAATTGGCCGAGACGACAACAGATCTGATTGTATTTGTTGAGGCCGTCATCAAAGAGGCGGACAGAGTGCTGGCGAAGACGCCGGATATGCTGCCGGTATTAAAACAAGCGGGTGTAGTAGATTCCGGAGGACAGGGATTGGTGGAGGTTTTGCGCGGCGGACTTATGGCGCTGCATGGAAAAGAGATGAAATTTACCACAGTATCCACAGACGCTTCTTCAAAGGCTGTAGGAGAGAATTCCTATATTGACGCTCAGGCAAATCAGGAAATTAAATTTGCTTATTGTACGCAGTTTTTAATTATGTTAGAGAAACCCTTCAGTGAAAGAAAAGAGAGGGAGTTTAAATCTTATCTGGAAGAAATCGGAGATTCTATCGTTGTTGTGGCGGATGACGAGATCGTAAAGGTACACGTACATACCAACGATCCGGGACTTGCAATGCAAAGAGGTCTCACGTACGGCAGTTTAACGACGATTATCATTGAAAATATGAAATTGGAGCGGGATGAGAAAATTTCCGCTATGAAGGAAAAAGAAATGCAGGGTATGGCAAATACTGTTCCTGCAGAAAAGGAAGATAAGAACATAGAGCCGTCGAAAGAAATGGGCTTTGTGGCAGTTTCCATTGGAGAAGGTCTGAATGAGATTTTCAAAGGTCTTGGCGCAGACTATATTATTGAAGGCGGGCAGACGATGAATCCCAGTACGGAAGATGTACTGCAGGCAATTTCTCATGTGAATGCCAAGAATGTATTCATCCTTCCCAACAATAAAAATATCATTCTTGCAGCCAATCAGGCGGCCGGCCTTTGTGAGGATAAAAATATTATCGTAATCCCCACGAAGACAATTCCTCAGGGAATTACTGCACTGATTAACTTTATTCCGGAACAGACGCCGGAAGAAAACGAAACTCATATGAATACAGAAATCGGTCTCATAAAGACCGGACAGGTAACCTATGCAATCCGGGATACGGAAATTGACGACAAAAAGATCCATGAGGGCGACTACATGGGAATCGGCGATTCATCTATCCTTGCTGTAGGAAGCGATATCAAGGCGGTTGCCATGGAAATGGTAGAGCAGATGATTGATGAAGATTCTGCCCTTGTCAGTATTTATTACGGATCAGACGGCAATGCACAAGAGGCAGAGAAATTTTCCAATCTGATTACGGCAAAGCACCCGGATCTGGAAGTGGAAATTAGTGAGGGCGGACAGCCGATTTATTATTATATTGTGTCTGTGGAGTAGGTAGCATTTATGGAATTAAAATCACCGATTACAGCAATCAAAGGAATCGGGAGCCAGACTGAAAAACGGATGAATCGAATCGGAGTATATACCGTAAGGGATATACTCCTTCATTATCCCAGAGATTATGTGCAGTTTCATGCTCCCGTAAAACCGGCGGAATTAAACGCAGAGGGACATTATGCCGTCATCGGCAGAGTGATGACGGTGCCGGTTTTAAAACGGACAAACCGAATGGAAATCGTACAGGCCAAAGCGGGGGATTTATCCGGGACGATGGATCTGATCTGGTTTCGCATGCCTTATATGAGATCCAAAATCAAATTGGGTGAGATTTATGTCTTTTATGGAAAGGCCAGAAAAAAGGGCAGAGGTTATGGTATGGAGCAGCCGGAGGTCTATTCCCTTGAGCAGTATCAGGAAAAAATGAAAACCCTGCAGCCTGTTTATGGAAAAACAGAGGGATTAAGCAACCAGATGTTTATGAAGGCCATTCGTCAGGTTTTGGAAGACGATTTTTTAACTTATGATTATCTTCCGGAATCCATTCGCAGGAAAGAAGAGCTTTGTGAATACAATTTTGCGATTCGTCAAATTCATTTTCCGGACAATATGGAAAGTCTGATTATCGCCAGAAAACGTCTGGTGTTTGATGAATTTTTTCTTTTTATTTTAAATATTCAGCTGCAGAAAGAGAAAAAAGACGCTGTTCACAATGACTTTCCTGTTAAAAACGAAACAGTGATCCCTTACATTCTGGCGCATCTTCCCTATGATCTGACGAAGGCCCAGAAAAAATGTCTGGACGAGATTATTTCGGATCTGAAAAAAGGAACTGTCATGCAGCGTCTGATTCAGGGAGATGTCGGTTCCGGCAAGACGATTGTGGCATTTTTATGTATGGCGCTTATGGGAGAAAACGGGTATCAGTCTGCGCTTATGGCGCCGACGGAGGTACTGGCAAGGCAGCATTATGAAACGTTTACGGCGATGTGCGGGGAATATGAGCTGGAGCGGAAAGTGATTCTTCTGACCGGATCTTTGACTGCAAAAGAAAAGCGTTTGGCATATGAAGATATGCGGCTGTATCCGGACGCCATGATTATCGGAACACAGGCTTTGATTCAGGAAAAAGCAGTGTATCAGAATCTGGGACTGGTGATTACTGACGAACAGCATCGGTTTGGTGTCCGTCAGAGAGAGACACTGGCGGAAAAGGGCGCGTTTCCTCATATTTTGGTGATGAGCGCTACGCCGATTCCCAGGACGCTGGCCATTATTATTTACGGGGATATGGACATTTCGGTGATTGATGAAGTTCCGGCGAAACGCCTGCCGAATAAAAACTGCGTGGTCGGAACTTCCTATCGGAATACGGCTTATGAATTTATACGAAAAGAAATACAAAAAGGACATCAGGCCTATGTGATCTGTCCGTTGGTGGAAGAAAGCGAAGAGCTGGATGCCGAAAATGTGGCGGATTATACGAAAAAACTTGAGAATTATTACCAGGGAGCTGCAAAAATCGGCTGTCTGAACGGGAAAATGCGTCCTGCCGATAAAAATCAGGTGATGGTGGCGTTTGCAAACGGAGAAATTGATGTTCTGGTGTCTACGACAGTGGTCGAAGTGGGCGTAAATGTGCCAAACGCTACGGTGATGATGATTGAAAATGCAGAACGTTTCGGACTGGCCCAGCTGCATCAGCTCCGTGGGAGAGTCGGGAGAGGAGAGGCGCAGTCTTACTGCATTATGGTGGACAATGCGCAGAGTAAGGAATCAAAGAAAAGGCTTGAGATTTTAAACCGCTCCAATGACGGATTTTTTATTGCGGGAGAAGATCTAAAGCTCCGGGGTCCGGGAGATTTCTTTGGAATCCGGCAGAGCGGCGATCTGGCCTTTTCCATTGCAGATATTTATCAGGATGCGGATGTGTTAAAAATGGCGGCGGAGGATGTGAAGGAGCTGCTTTCAGATGATCCGGAGCTTTCAAAGGAAGAGAATGCGAAACTTTTGCTGCTTGCGCAGACATATCGGAAAGAGGGTATGTCGCTGTGAAAAGAAGAGGCCGGGTATCCCTTGATATGCTGAAAAGATGCATAGCAATAAGGAAAGGACGTGATCTAAGATGAAAAAAACGGAAGAGAAAACAAATGCAATCCGGCTGTTGGAGCAGAAAAAGATTAAATTTGAAACGCATAATTATGTGCAGTCAGGAGCGGTCGGAGGATTAGACGTTGCAGCCGCTTTAGGCGAGAATCCGGATCAGGCATTTAAAACGCTGGTTACTGTTGGAAAATCCGGCATGAATTATGTGTTTCTGACACCGGTCAGCCGGGAACTGGATTTAAAAAAAGCGGCTGCGGCAGTTCAGGAAAAAAGCATTGCAATGATAAAATCAAAGGATTTGCTGCAATTAACAGGTTATATACACGGAGGATGTTCTCCGATCGGGATGAAAAAGAGCTTTCCTACGGTGATTGACAGCAGCGCGGAAAATTATGAGACAATTTTTTTCAGCGGCGGAAAGATTGGTTTTCAGATTGAAATCAGTCTGGATGAATTAAAGAAGGCGCTTCACTTTAAACTGGAAAAGATAGCGGTATAAAGATTTTTGCAGAGAGACGGGCGCTTTGCTTTCAGGCGCCGGCTCTGTCCCGGCAGAACCGGAGGAATCAGCCTCCCAGCGTTACGTCCTGTTTTTGATACCATTGCAGCGCATCTGAAACATGCTTTTCCTGAAAATCCGGCCATAAATCATCCACGATATAAAAATCGGCATACACGGTCTGCAGCGGCAGGAAACCGGACAGACGGCGCATAAATTTGTGTAAAGCGCCAAAATGCTGAAAATTCAGATGATTTTATCAAAAAGCAGGGATATCGATATGTGCAGAATATGTTAAAGGGTTTGTCGGAACAGGAACTGCAAGACGAGAAGCTATGAAAGATGGTTCTGAAGAAGTGTATTGAAAATAAAGCTGATATAGGTTCTATGGCTTATGAAAAAACAGCACGGCAATGGTGCAAAAGATATAAGATTGATATTGTTGAATAATGGAAAGAGGTGTTTAGATGATACCTGAAGAAATATTATGCCAATTGTGAAGAATACAATTGCCGCATCAGTTAAACGCAATACGCATCGTGGATATATCGGTTGGAGCAGTTGTGATAATATTTGTATGGATATGCATGGCTGTCTGGATATATGTGCGGAAGCGTTAGAATTGTGTGCGTATACGCCTGTGCTTGAGGCAGCCGCATATATTTTGACGTCCGGCGTGAAACTGGCATCTCATGCAGACAGCAGCTCGGGAATGCTTACCGATGTTATTATGTGCACATATGAGTTGATAGATAAATGCACAAAAAAATTGCAAAGCAGGATGAGCGAGTGAGGGATGAAATGCGGATTATGGCGATTAAGGATGCCATAGAAGAAAAGGATTATGATGAAGCAGAGAAACTCTGTTTAGAGAAAGCAAATGCGGAAGAAACATGGCGTTATCGCAGCAGTGATCCGGAAGATTGGAATAACATGCTATATGACATTTATAAGGCTGCAGGAAACACTGAAAAATAGATGATACAGGCGAAAAAGCTGCTGTTCATGGGAAATGGGAAATTTTGGGATGTTTTGAAACAGATTTATATTGACTGCGGTACATGGAATGAGAATTATGAGAGCCTGCTGGACGAATTAAAGGCCAGTAAACGGAATGTATGCTATCGCAGTGTTCTTGTTGCAGAAAATGAAAAGAAGAGACTGCTTGAGGATGTAATGGAAAATCCGTATGATTTATTTTATTATGGTGAATGTTTGGTGGAGGATTATCCGGAGCAGATTTATGAATTGTGCTATAAGGTAATAAGTGACAATTGTGCGGGTGCGAAAGATAGAAGAGAGTATAAGAAAATAACAAAACAGATCGCACAGCTTATGAAATGGAATGGAAATGAGACTGCCAGGTCGTTAATAGAGGAATTAAAGAAGACATATCCGAGGAGGACGGCGCTTCTGGATGAATTAGAGAAGGTGGAGAAGAAATTTAACGGTACTGCAAATAATCGAACAGCCGAAGCGGAAGACATTACGGCTTTCCGACGCGTTTGAAAATGGGGACAAAGGCGCTTGGAATATCGGAAACAGTACCGTAAGGTTACATACACCAATCTTCTCACAAGCGGAAAACTCAATGATTACCTTGCCGACATTGACAGACAGGCACAGGGCATAACGGAACAGCCAAAGGAGGAAAATGCCTTAGAATAGACAGAAAAAATGAATGACGTAAGAGCATGTGCGAGAGAGATTATGGAGAAAGAAATAATCTACACATAAACGGCAATGGCGATAGGGTATAAAAACTCTCTCGCCTTTTTTGAATGGATAAAGTTCATATGTAATTTATTGATATGGTTTGTTTAAATAGCTATACTATATACAGAGCGTGGGATATTAAAAAATTATGTTTTGTGAGGTTCCTGCGACATTTGGGTGATAAAATGACCAAAAACAAGGAGTGGTTTTATGCGGATACTTGTTGTTGAAGATGACAAACTTTTGAATAGTACATTGTGTTACAACCTGTCGATGTCAGGTTATGATGTGGACAGTGCTTTGTCAAAAGGAGCAGCGATGAGTTTTTTTACAGAAGAAAAGTATGGGCTTGCTGTGCTTGATGTGAATCTGCCAGATGGAAGTGGTTTTGATTTATGCAGTGAGATGAAAAAGAAAAATCCCGATACCGCCGTGATTTTTTTGACTGCCCGAGACTTGGAAAGCGACCAGTTAAGGGGGTTTGAATTGGGCGCTGACGACTATGTCATAAAGCCTTTCCCTATAAGTGTTTTTCAGAAAAAAGTGTCAGCCCTGCTCTCCCGCATTCAAAAGCAAAACGCCATAGACTGTTATGATGACGGGAATCTGTTCATCAATTTTTCGGAGATGAGCGCTGCGCTTGCAGGAGAAGATATTTCATTCACAGCTATGGAATACCGGATCTTAAAAATATTGACAGCAAATATGCAGATTGTTTTGACAAGGCGTATCTTATTGGAAAAGCTATGGGATGCTGATGGGAATTTTGTTGACGAACACGCATTGACTTGTGCCATCAGCCGCATCAGGGCAAAAATTGAAGCGGGAAGTTTCCAATATATCAAAACCGTTTACGGAATGGGTTATATGTGGGTTGGAGGGCTGAAAAAATGAAAACGGTAAAGTTCTCCATTAACGGGATTTGTGCAGTTATATGTACTTTATTTGCTTTCCTATTTGCAGCAGTCGCTGTTTTTCTTTATCTGTTGACGGATAATGCCGCTGCCGTTTATGCCGTCTTGTTTTTAGCCGTTCTTGTTTATGGCGGCATGTTTTCTTTTATTGCCATTGTCCGCAAAAAGCTGACTGCTTTTTCCGACATGCTGTGCAGACAGCTTGACGGGATGATGCAGGGAAATGCAGCGAATTTGGAGTTTGCAGAAGAAGAAAGCCTTTTTTATAAAATCAGCCACCGACTCTCCCGATTATATGGCATCATGCGTGAAAACCGCCAGAGCATAGCCAGAGAACGGGAGGACTTGCAGGAATTGATCTCTGATGTATCGCATCAAGTTAAAACGCCGATTGCCAATCTGAAAATGATAGAGACAACTTTGTTGGAACGGGATATACAAAAGCAAAAGCAGAAAGAATTTCTTTCTGCGATGGGCGGGCAGCTTGACAAACTTGATTTTCTTATGCAGGCTCTTATAAAGACATCCCGATTGGAAACAGGTATTATTTCTTTGGAAAAGAAAAAGCAGCCGATTTATGATACGCTTGCGTCCGCATTGGGCGGGATACTATTAAACGCTGAAAAGAAAAACATTGAGGTTTTTGTGCATTGTCCAGAAAGCATAGAGGTTACGCATGATAAAAAATGGACGGGAGAAGCCCTGTTCAATATTTTGGACAATGCGGTAAAATATACGCCAGAGGGCGGTGAAATCCGTGTCAAAGCAGAAAAATGGGAAATGTATTTGAAAATCGACATCTCTGATAATGGAAAAGGGATTCCAGAAAAACATCATGCGGAAATCTTTAAACGTTTTTACCGTGAAAGCGAAGTCCACGATATAGACGGGATAGGTATCGGTCTGTATCTAACCAGAGAAATCATCACCATGCAGGGCGGATATGTAAAAGTAACTTCCGGTTCTCAAATGGGATCAACTTTTTCCGTATTTCTTCCTGCTGACTGAAAGGGAAATGTCACCAAACTGCGAGAATTCAAACATAAATTTCCCTGATACCGTGACATTTCTGCGAGGATTGAATTCTATAATATAGCCATCAAAACGAAAGGATGGTGTTCTTATGAGCATTTTACAAGTGACAGAGCTAAAGAAATACTATGGGACAGAGCCGAACATCACGAAAGCGTTGGATGGCGTGACGCTTGCAATTAACGAGGGGGAGTTTGTTGCCATTATCGGAACGTCAGGCAGTGGCAAATCAACTTTACTGAACATGATGGGAGGTCTGGATATTCCAACTTCTGGCAAGATCAAGGTCAGGGGAAAAGAACTGTCAGAGATGAAAGACGAACAGCTCACAATTTTCCGCAGGCGGAATATCGGATTTATATTTCAGAATTACAACCTTGTTCCTGTCCTAAATGTATATGAAAATATTGTACTGCCCGTAGAATTAGATGGGGACAGCGTAGACCAGAAGTTCATGGATGACGTTGTGGGGATGCTGGCGCTAAAGGATAAGCTGAATAATATGCCGAACAATCTGTCTGGGGGACAGCAGCAGCGTGTGGCGATTGCCAGAGCCTTAGTTTCAAAACCGGCAATCATTTTGGCGGACGAGCCGACAGGAAATCTTGACAGCAGGACGAGTAGCGACGTTTTGGGGCTTTTGAAAGTCACTACAGGTAAATTCAACCAGACAATTGTAATGATTACCCATAATAGCGAAATTGCCCAGCTTGCTGACCGTATCATCCGTATTGAAGATGGCAGAATTTCACAGCATGGGGAGGTATCAGCATGAGCGATATTCTATTTGGCAATAATAACCGCCATGCTGTCAAAAAGTTGTCAGACCGTTATTTTAAATCAAATAAGAGCAGAAATATTATTGCCGTTATTGCCATTGTCTTAACAGCTGTATTGTTTACTGCTATTTTCACATTAGGCTCTGGATTGATTGACACCGTGCAGGAGCAGAACATCAGAAAAGCGGGCGGGGATGGGCAGGCGGTTTTAAGCTATATCAG
This sequence comes from uncultured Lachnospiraceae bacterium, assembly GCA_910585825.1. Lineage (GTDB taxonomy): Bacteria > Bacillota > Clostridia > Lachnospirales > Lachnospiraceae > Roseburia_B. The sequence goes on from CAJUEY010000004.1 coordinate 46,064, forward strand.
CGATGATATTTATAATGACATTGAGGGCAGTTCCCTTATTGAAAAGATTGCCTACACGAAAGCAGTTTCCTATCGCATAAAGAACGAAGGATTGGAAAAGTGGCGTTCTGATCTGTGGTATATGGACGATACGGCCTTAGAGTTTGCCCGCTATGAACCGACGACAGGTCGCAGACCAGAAACTGAAAATGAGATTATTGCGGACACAAAGACATTGGACGCATTAGGCATAAAAGCGAGGATTGGTGAAACAGTTTCCTTAAAGTATGAAATCAAAGGGACAGAATATGAGACGGATTTTGTTCTTTGTGGTTTTTGGGAAACAGACAGCCTGAGTAATATTGGACGGATGATTGTTTCCAAATCCTTTATTGACAGCCATTCAGATATTCTGGAATACACATATCGGGAAGATAATGATTATTCGGGTGTTGTGACCGCTTATATCATGTTTCGTGGTAAAGGGGACATAGAATCAAAGCTAAGCAGGCTGCTTTCTGAAACAGGCTATACCTGTGACATAATGGGCGGAAACCCGAAAGAAGAAAACTATATGATTGCCCGTGTCAGCCCTGCATATCAAAGCTCTAACCTGTTTGAAAATCCTACGTTGCTCATTTCCGGCGTGATAGGTATCCTTTTAATAATAGTCACTGGATATCTGATTATCTATAATATTTTTCAGATATCCGTAATACAGGATATTCAGGCTTATGGGCAGTTAAAGACTTTAGGAACAACAAAGCGGCAGATAAAAAAGATGATTAACAGTCAGGCAGCCAATCTTTCTTTGATAGGAATTCCCATTGGTCTGCTGATTGGATTCTTTTTGGGACGTGCATTAGTGCCATTCCTAATGAATGGAACAATTTATACTGCGGATGCCGGCATAACCGTAACTGCCAACCCGCTAATTTTTATAGGGGCTGCTGCGTTTGCAGTCTTTACCGTCTTGATTAGCGTGCAAAAGCCTGCCAAAATTGCAGGAACGGTATCTCCAATTGAAGCAATCAAATATACGGAAAATGATAAGTCTGCATTTAGAGGAAAGAAACATGTGCTTAAAAATTCTACGCATGGAGCAAAAATCTATCGTATGGCGCTGGCAAATTTAGGACGAAACCGTAAGCGTACCGTGCTTGTAATCGTTTCCATGACGCTATCGTTGGTGTTGTTTAATACAGTATTTACTTTTTCCAGTGGCTTTGATATTAATAAATATATAGCAAAATTTGTAAATACTGATTTTGTGATTTCGACTGCGGATTATTTTCAATTTCGGTATGAAACGAGCAGCAATGATTTGTCGGAATCCTTTATAGAAACAGTTATGGAAAGCGACTGTTTTGAAGCGGGCGGAAAATTATATGCAGTCCGTAGTGCGTTGGAAGAAGCCTTTTCTGCTGAAAGCAACGCTTTTTCAAATTACAATACCGATGAAAATGGCAACCCGCTTGTGGATTTGTATGGGGCAGATGACTTCCTGCTAAAAAATATGGAAGTCGTGGAAGGAGAGATAGACTGGCAGGCTCTTAAAACAGGAAAATATGTTTTGCTTAATGTGGAATGTGACGATAACGGAAATATGATTGACAATCCAGATGTGAAAGTGGGAGATACCGTCCGTTTCAATCATGTTTCGATGGACGGTCTTTCAAGCGTTACCGATAATCGTTTTGACCTTATCGTAATGGCAAAAGTCTGTGTAAATGAGAATACGGCTACTACCCGAAATACTGGCGCAACTCGGTTTTATATGCCGACCGAAAATTATTTGCCGCTTTGCACTTCGCCGCACCTCGTCAGCTTTCCTTTTAATGTAAAGGGCGGGACAGACACACAGATGAAAGAATTTTTAGATGGTTATGTAAAAGATATAGAGCCAGGCATGGATTTTGACTGTAGGGAAACCTATGTAAGCTCTTTTGAAAATCTGACTTCGTTAATTGTGACAATCGGCGGGACTTTGAGTATCGTGATTGGCTTTATTGGAATTGTAAATTTTGTAAACTCCGTCCTGACAAGCATTATTACCCGCAGGAAAGAGTTTGCCATGCTGCAGAGCATCGGCATGACGGGAAAACAGTTGAAAAAGCTTCTTTCCTATGAGGGTTTGTATTATTCGGCAGGAACAATTCTTGCATCTGTTGTATTTGGAACGCTATTTTCAGTCATAATTGTGAAAGGCATTTCTGACGGTATCTGGTTCTTTACCTACCGCTTTGTGATGTGGCCTATGCTGATTATATATCCATGCCTTATCATTCTGACAGTCTTAATACCTGCATTGCTTTATAAACAGATAAGTAAGACGAGTATGATAGAGCGCCTGCGTCAAAACTAAATTTATCTGTCTAAAACCGAGGAGCGATTTGCCCTCGGTTTTTAAATGTTACAAAGCCGCGAGATTTCGTTTTGAAATTTTGGTATACAAGCGGGATTGTTGGATTGACAACAGGGGTTATTTATGCAAGATTAGACTACCTGCGGAAAAAGCTGCGGAAGATTTTATAATCATTTCATATAGACGGTTTTTCATCTTTTCAAACTTCTTTATAAAAGACTTTATTCTTTCAACAGAGCTTTTTATAATTAGAAATCCCCACATATTGTTTGCTTATGGTATATACCACAAAAAAATAGCAAACATAAAAAAACAGGAAACATATCGAAAAACAGAAAGCAGCCATCAGAAGAATATTGTGCATGCCAATAGGCAGTAGCAAATTTAATTTCAGATTTACCAGTGGAATACTAAAAAGCAGAACCAAAAGTGGCATAAACATCGGCATAAGCAATCTGCCTGCAATCTGTTTTTTTACTAATTCCTTTATTTGTTTATTGCTTTTCCCAATATAAGACAATACCTTAATGCCTTTTGATTCCCGTTTTAATTCTACAATCAGCTGTAAAGACAAAACTGAAAAATATATAACAATAAAAATAAGACAAAGGCTTATCTGCAAAACTCCCATCCATTGTTGGCTATCCGTATTAAATATATGAATACTGGGTTGAAGCATAATTACCCCGCAAAAGAAAGACATCGCTGAAAACAATAAGCAAATGCACAAAATCATATTAATAACAGCGCTTGTTTTTAAACTTGATGTTATCTGCCCAATCATATAAAGCCGATTTTTATGATATAGAGAACTGGGCTGTTTCTGTCTTATTGCATATAAATACCCAAATAACCATTTGTAACAAATAAAAATAGAACTCAATAAAGGAATTGCAATAATGGATAAAATTGGGAAAGCAATATATTTGGGCAAAAAAACTATTGCACACAAAAGTCCTGTTAAGCATACTAAATCAATAAGAAAGACGATTCCCCATCTCTTATAGGCATTTCCGTCGCTGATTTTTTGATTACGGTCTTTTTCGTAAATCAACTCCTGTATTTGCAATTTGTCAATAACATGCTTTTTACAAAATGCGCAAAGACATTCAACCAAACAAAAATAGAAAAATGTCTGTAATATACTCCATCCAAAAAGTGATAGATTCATTTCATTTTTTTTATGCAACACTGCAATACAAAGTGCGGCATATATACCAAATCCAATCAACACCCCTGCTATAAAGCAGGCAATCCCTATTATTAGAAATTCACACAGAAACATAAAAGATAATTTGCTTTTTTCCATTCCCAACAGTAAGTAGTTGGCAAACTCTTTTGCACGTTGTTTCAACATGAAGGAATCAATGTATCCAACCAATATAACCAAAAGTAAAGTGATTAAAATCGGTAAAGAAATTGTTTGGAAGCCAACTTGTTTCCCTGCAATGGCAATACAGTTGGATACTTCCATAATTGATAATAAAATTGTCATTGTCGTAATATATAAAAGATAATTTACGATAGAACGCTTTGCATTACGAATTGATAGTTTAAAGTACATTATTTTCATCCCCCGCAATCCATGCCATCTTTTCTAAAATGCTTGTGAAAAAAGCCTGTTTGCTTTCTTGTTTCCGATTCAGCGCTGTTTTTATCTTTCCATCTTTCATAAACAATATTTGGTCGCAGTAACTGGCTGACAGGACGTCATGTGTAACCATTAAAATTGTTGCCCCATAATCATTACGGAGCATAGTAAAAGTATCCAAGAGTTGTTTGGCGGCATTGGAATCTAAAGCTCCTGTCGGCTCATCTGCAAGTATTATGTCTGGATTTACTGAAACTGCCCTTGCACAGGCACATCGTTGTCTTTGACCACCGGATACCTCATAAGGAAATTTATTCAATATAGTGGATATATCAAGTCTTTCCGATAAATTAAGGACAATTTGCTTAATCTTATTCTTTGGAATTTCCTTTACTGTCAAAGCTAAAGCGATATTCTCATAAATTGTTAATGTCTCAAGTAAATTATATTCTTGAAAAACAAACCCCAAATGCTCCCGCCGAAACTTTGCTTTATCTATTTCAGATAAATCCACAATATCCTGTCCATTAATTTCAATCGTTCCATTTGTCGGAGTATCTATTGTTGCAATTAGATTCAGCAGAGTTGTTTTTCCAGAACCAGATGCTCCCATAATACCTACAAAACTCCCATACGGAATTTGAAAGCTGACACTATCTACGGCTAAAGTCGATGTATTTTCTGTGTTATAAATTTTTGAAACATTCCGCACTTCTAATACATTCTTAGCTTCAATGCCGTCGTCCCTTAATTCCCATTTGTCACTCCCTAGCCAATTTGTGATGACTTCCAAAAGTATCTTCTCTGTTTTTTCTTTCAGATTTTCTTCTGAAATATGTTCTCCTGCTAATAATTCATTTAATGTAATCTCCAAAAGACTGCATAAAGGCATAAACAAAGATAAGTCTGGCATAGACCTGCCTGTTTCCCATTTTGATACAGCTTTATCTGTAATTCCCAATTTTTCCCCCAGTTGATTTTGTGTCCATCCTTTTGCCTTACGGCAATCAGAAATGAATGCACCTATCTTTATTTGATTCATTACAATTCCTCCTCCAACAATTTATTATACAATATTATACAAATTCAGCATAAAATGAACACCTACCAACGGTAGAGAAGTATAAAAAAATGCTTTTTATAGGATTCTACCAAAAGTATAACCTGTTGTAATCTGATAATTTCAGGCATTTGTCCAGAACCTGGCTTTTCCCCAATGTTCTGAGTTTGTTTTTCTGAAGTGTTTCCATATTTATCTGCTGCTTACATGCGAGATCTGCATAGGGGGCAGATGTGATCCATGCGGACCACGCCTGCCCCTGAAATTTATCCATTTAAAAGATTGACTTTCCGTTATTTGTGCCGCATAATTTTTTTAGATATTCATTTTGGGACTTGACAAATAGAAAGGTGATAGAAAATGAAAGTTTTGGTAGTGGAAGACGAACAGGATATGTGCCGTTTGATAGTGAAAACATTAAAGAAGGCAGGATATAGTGTGGACGGCTGTTTTAATGGAGAAGAAGCGCTTTCATATCTGCTGGGCGCTGAGTACGATGCAGTGCTTTTGGATGTAATGATGCCAAAGCTGGACGGATATGGTTTGTTAAAGAAGTTAAGAGACAGGGGAGTGGAGACGCCGGTGATGTTTCTTACTGCGCGTGATGCTGTGGCAGACAGGGTAAAGGGATTGGATTATGGTGCAGATGATTATCTGGTTAAACCGTTTGATTTTGACGAGCTTCTTGCAAGGATACGCGCAATGACTCGAAAGCAGGCGGGCAGGCATAGTAATCGGTTTTGTATTGCGGACCTGACGGTAGACGTAAAACAGATGACAGCAAGCCGGAACGGCAGACAAATACCTCTTCTGCCAAAAGAATTCTCTATTCTGGAATATATGATCCGCAATCAGGGGATTGTCTTATCAAGAGAGCAGTTGGAAAATCAGATTTGGAATTATGAGTATTCCGGAAGTTCCAACAATATAGATGTATATATCAGCAGGCTTCGAAAAAAAATAGACAACGGACATTGCGTAAAACTGCTTCATACCATTCGGGGCGTCGGCTGGACGCTTCGGGCAGAAGAAACAGGAGAAAAAAATGAAAAATTTTACAGTTAAGATGAAAATTACTGTCTGGCTGACGCTTTTGATGGCTATGCTGGCCGCGCTGCTTTTGTCTTTTACAATATCTACAAATAATGCGGCGGCGTCTAAGACCGCCATGTCACAGCTGTCTACGTCTGTACAAAATAACATAAAGCAGGTAGCTTTGGTACAAAACAGGCTGGATTTGGGAGAGGAGTTCCATTTCTATCAGAATGGAGTGTCAACTTTGGTTTATAGCAAAAGCGAGGCGCTGCTTGCAGGACAGCTTCCGGTTTCTTTTTCAGCGGAAGAACCGTTTCAAAATGGTCAGATACGTATGGTTGGCGATGGAGAAGATCAGTATCTGGCGCTTGATATCTGGATTTCGTCGGGCTGGGAAAATGGCATCTGGCTTCGTGGTTTCATAGAGGCTCCTAAGAACCGGCAGACGGCTCTTGGTCTGTTGAATGTGTCTCTTGCTGCGCTTCCTGTTTTTCTGGCATTGGCGGCGCTTGGCAGTTATTGGATATCAAAGAGGGCATTTCGGCCTCTCGACAGTATTATGGCTGCGGCGGAAGCCGTAAATGAAGCGCGGGATTTATCGCGCCGCATTGCCCTGCCTCCCGGAAAAGATGAATTTTCCCGTCTGGCATGCGCGTTTGACCAGTTATTTGAAAGGCTGGAACGTTCTTTTGAAGCAGAAAAGCAGTTTACGGCAGATGCATCGCATGAGCTGCGGACTCCGGTCTCGATTATTAAAGGTGCATGTGAATATGCAAAAAAATACGATGAAACTGCGGAAGACCGGCAGGAGACAATTGATATGATTTATCGGCAGGCAGTTAAAATGTCCGGTATGATTTCTCAATTACTCCGTATGATGCGTCTGGATCAGGGGACGGAATGCATTCGTATGGAGCCTTTAGATCTTGAAAAATTTCTCCGCGGCTTGTTTGATGAGCTGGCATATGACGGGGATCGCCTGACATTGAAATCAGAGGAAAATATTACGGTGCTGGCTTCTCCGGATCTGCTTTCCCGGCTTATACAAAATCTGGTGGAAAATGCATTCAAATATGGAAAACCCGGTGGACATGTGTGGGTATCTGTATATCGGGACACAGACGAGATTCTGCTGGAAGTACGCGATAACGGCATTGGAATTGCGCCGGATCAGCAGAATAAAGTCTGGCAGCGTTTTTATCAGGCAGATCCGGCGCGCGGCAGTGAATCCGGCAGCGGTCTCGGATTATCCATGGTAAAGCAGATAGCCCGGGTCCACGGCGGATATATGACTATGAGCAGCGTACTGGACGCAGGCAGTTCTTTTATCCTTCATCTGCCTGTGACAGAGAGTATCCCGGCAGATATATAATAGTTTTAAAAAAATTTTTTAAATTTCATGTACATTTCAGATTTGGACATTAGAATATCCTTAAAACAGAAAGGGAGGCAGTCAATGAAAAGAAACTATATGTTATGCTTTGCCGGATTGTTGTCTCTGCTTCTTGGTGGATGTGCCGGAGCGCAGAGTCAAATGCGTTTTCTTGGAATAGAAGAGGCAAAACGGCTTGCGACAGAAGAAGCTGGATTTTCTCCGGAAAAAGTGGAATTTACCGAAACTGCTTTAAACAGCCGAAACGGAATTGATTATTACCAGATAGAGTTTAAAGCGGAGAACGAAGCGTATGAATATGATATTGATGCGTTGACCGGAGTAGTGATTGACTCCAGCGTGCCTGCAGCGGGCGCGGCATTGGATTCAAAAGATAGCGGCGCTGGAGGAAAGGATAGCGCCGGCATGAAGATGCTCACCGAAGAGGAAGCAAAAGAAAAGGCGCTTGCGCATGCCGGACTCACAAATGAACAGGCTGCTTTTGTGAAATGCAAAGCGGATCATGATGACGGGGTTCAAATCTATAATGTGGAATTTTATTTTGAGGATAAGGAGTATGATTATGACATTGACGCCTATACCGGAGAGGTGATTCGTTTTGATTATGATGCAGAAAGTTATGCGGCTTCTGAAAGCGGCGCTATGATTACCGCAGAGACGGCGAAAGAACTGGCGCTGTCACAGGTTCCGGGGGCTGCGCTGAACGATATTTTTGAGTTTGAAACAGACTATGATGACGGTCATACAGAGTATGAGGGTAAAATAATTTATAATGGCATGGAATATGAGTTTTCAATTGATGCTTACAGTGGCGCTTTCCGAAGCTGGGAAACAGAACCTATAGATGATTAGAACATTTTTTCAGGAGGTAAAAAGATGAGAGAACAAAAAAGAAACAGAATGGTATTGTTGGCAGTATGTTTTGTATTCGCGTGTCTTGTTTTATGGACGGAAAATGCAGATGCGGGGCAGATTAACAGTATTACCGCAGCAAAACAAAAGGCGTTGAAAAAGGTTCCGGGGGCAGTTGTTATAGAGGTGGATTCGGATTATGAAAAAGGAGTTCTTGTATATGAAGTGGATTTGATAAAAGGAAATAAGGAATATAACATTAAATACCGCGCTTCTAATTCCAAAATACTGGAATACAGCTGGGAAATGCTGTTTGTGAAACCAGAAAGGCAGAATGAACTGATAAGTAAAAGCCGATGCAGACAGCTGGCGCGCAAGAAAGTAAAAAACGGAAAAATTCTCAGCTGTGTGAAAAAAACAGACGACGGAGTTGACATTTATAAAGTAAAATTAAAAACCGGAAAAAAACGTTTTACGCTGAAATACCATGCGAGAACAGGCGCATTGATTGATTATGAATGGGAAATAGCTGAATCTTCTGGATCTTCTGGATCGAAGGGCGGATACATCGGCGTGTCGAAAGCAAAACAGATTGCGCTTGCGGCAGTTCCGGGAGCAATAGTAGTAAAAGCTGAGTTTGACATGGACGATGGAGTGCCGGTCTATGAGGTAGAGCTTATTTTGGGAAATTATGAGTATGAATTTAAAATTCATGCAAAAACGGGTAAAATTTTGAAACAGGAAAGAGACTGGATTGATTAGGAGGCTGTTGGCAGGTAAAAAAATTGCTTGCAATATCTGGAAACCAGTGATATACTGTATAAAGTAAATAGATGATTTGGTTTGAGAGTGGGCGAAAGTCCACTCTCAAATTATGTTTAAACAGAGGGAAGGTGAGAGAATGGGAAAAAGAAGAATGTATGAGGAAAGAACAGAAAGCCTGATACTGCCGATTTTAGAAAGAAATCAATTTGAATTGGTGGATGTAGAATATGTAAAAGAAGGCAGTGCATGGTATTTACGGGCCTATATCGACAAAGAAGGAGGCATTACGGTAAATGACTGTGAGCAGGTAGCCAGAGAGATGAATGAAATTTTAGACAGAGAGGATTATGTGGAAGATTCTTATGTATTTGAAGTCAGCTCTCCGGGACTTACCAGACCTCTTAAAAAAGAAAAAGACTATATCCGCAATATAGGAAAGCCTGTAGAGATCCGCACGTATCGTACAATTGACCACAAAAAAGAATTCGCCGGTATATTAAAGGCCTATGATGCAGACAGTGTCACTATAACAGATGAAAACGAGGAGGATATTTTATTCAATAAAACAGACATTGCATTGATTCGTCAGGCATTTGAGTTATAAAACGTAGCAAATAACAAATAAGTAGGAGGATATAACAATGAGCAATAATGAGTTATTAGAGGCGTTGACAATCTTAGAGCAGGAAAAAAGTATTCCAAAGGAGACATTGCTGGATGCCATTGAAAACTCACTAATCACTGCATGTAAGAACCATTTTGGAAAATCAGACAATATCAAGGTGCAGATCGACCCTATGACCTGTGAGTATCATGTTTATCAGGAAAAAACAGTCGTAGAGCAGGTGGAAGACCCTGTTACCCAGATCAGCCTGGCCAATGCCAAAATGATTGATTCCAAATATGATTTAGAAGATATTGTCAATATAGAAGTCAAATCCAAAGAGTTTGGCAGGATTGCAACACAGAATGCCAAGAATGTAATCCTGCAAAAGATTCGGGAAGAAGAGCGCAAAGTACTGTATGATGAATATTACAGCAGAGAGAAAGACGTTGTTACCGGTATTGTTCAGCGGTATACTGGAAAAAATATCAGTATTAATCTGGGCAAAGCAGATGCGATACTGACAGAGAATGAACAGGTAAAAGGAGAAGTATTTCAGCCTACAGAACGTATCAAGTTATATGTGCTGGAAGTGAAGTCCAGCAACCGGGGGCCTAAGATTTTAGTATCCAGAACACATCCGGAACTGGTGAAGAGATTATTTGAATCAGAAGTGACAGAAGTTCGGGAAGGAATTGTGGAGATTAAGAGCATTGCAAGAGAGGCTGGCAGCAGAACAAAAATCGCCGTATGGTCCAACGATCCGGATGTAGATCCGGTAGGAGCCTGCGTAGGTATGAACGGAGCCAGAGTCAATGCAATTGTAAGCGAACTTCGAGGTGAGAAAATAGACATTATCAACTGGAATGAAAATCCGGCGATGCTGATTGAAAACGCATTAAGTCCGGCAAAAGTAATTTCCGTTATTGCAGATGCAGAAGAGAAAACAGCCAAAGTAGTTGTTCCGGATTATCAGCTTTCTCTGGCAATTGGAAAAGAAGGACAGAATGCAAGACTGGCAGCGAGATTGACCGGATTCAAAATTGATATTAAGAGTGAGACACAGGCACGAGAGGCCGGAGACTTCATGGATTATGAAAATGACTATGAGGACGACTATGATGAATATGAAGACTATGAAGAGGAATATGCAGAAGAATACGAAGAAGGCGGATATCCGGAAGATGGAGAGATAGAAGAAACAGAATTTGATCCGGAGGCTTTTGAAGAGGAAGAAGAAACAGAATCGTATTCGGAGGACAGCGAAGAGAATGAATAAAAAAATGCCCATGCGTCAATGTGTCGGATGCAGAGAGATGAAATCGAAACGGGATTTGATCCGCGTCATCCGCACATCAGAAGAGGAAATATTAATCGACACGACCGGCAGGAAAAACGGCAGAGGGGCGTATATCTGTCCCAAACGGGAGTGTCTTGAACAGGCAATAAAGAGCAAGGGCTTAGAGCGTTCCTTAAAGATTGCCATTCCAAAAGAAATCTATAAAGATTTTGAAAAGGAGCTGGATCATTTTGAAAACAGATAAAGTATTATCCATGATAGGAATTGCTGCTAAAGCAGGAAAAGTTGCAAGCGGTGAATACCAGACAGAACATGAGATAAAGTCTCATAAAGCTTATCTTGCAATTATTGCAAAAGATGCATCAGAAAATACAGGAAAAAAATTTCAGAATATGTGTGAATTCTACAAGGTTCCCATTGCTTTTTACGGAGATAAAGAAAGCATCGGTCATGCTATTGGAAGAGAATTTCGGGCATCTATAGCAATTACAGATAAAGGGCTTGCAGAAACGGTACAAAAAAAGCTTGCACAGACAACAACTGAATAATGGAGGAGTAAGTATATGGCAAAAGTCAAAGTATATGAACTTGCAAAAGAATTGAATATCGGATCCAAAGAAATCATAAGCTTTTTATCTGAGAATAATATAAAAGTAACAAGTCACATGAATAATCTGGAGGATTCTTCCATAGAACTTGTGAAGAGCAAATATGTAAAAAAGGAGACGAAAACAATTACGAAACCGGAGACAGAACCAAAAGCAAAAGAAGAAAAACAAAAAGAGGAAAAACATGCAGAAACGCCTGTAGAAAGACCGAAGAAAAAGAAAAGCATTACAGCTGTATTTAATCCGCAGAACAGTCAGCAGGGAATGAGGCGTCAACCCAGGCCGCAAAGACGTCCAAAAGATCGTCCGCAGCAGGAAAGACCGACTGCAAAGCCTCTGGAGAAACATGCAAATAAGCAGGAACCGAAAGTTTCTGAAACAGTAAAAGCAGCCTCTGTACCAAATGTCCAGCCGGCGGCGGAAAAGAATCAGCCGATAGAAAAGACTCAGCCGGCAGAAAAAGTTCAGGCTGTGGAAAAAGCTCCGACAGCGGAAAAGGTGCAGCCGGCAGAAAAGCAGCAGGTAATGGAGAATATGCAGGCAGCAGAAAAAGCTCCGGCAGCGGAAAAAGTGCAGCCGACAGAAAAAGCTCCGGCAGCGGGCGGGATTAAAGTGCTGGGAAGAGTGCAGATGCCGGAGAAGACGCAGCCGGCGGAAAAGTCATCGAATTCTGCGAGGAATAACAGATCTTCTCAGGGAAATCGGAACAACAGTCGTTTTCAGGGGAACCGAAATGAAAATCGTTCCCAGTCAGATCGTTCTCAAAACAACCGGAACGAAAATCGTTTCCAGGGAAACAATCGTTTTCAGGGAGAGCGCGGAGGCAGGCCGAATGAGAAAAACAATCAGAAAAATTATCAGAATAACCGCCAAAATGCCAGTCATAATCAAGGTGATCGAAATAACCGCGGATTCAATTCAAATCGTCCGAAAGAATTTAAAGGCAAATTAGACAGAGAGCTTAGCAAATTCAATAAAGAGGCGACAGCTGCCACAGAAGAATTAAGAGGCAAAGAAACAAGAGAGCGGAGCGACAACAGAAAGAATAACAATAATCGGAAACAGGATCATGATAAATTAGGCAGGAAACAGGAACGTTATATCAATCTGGAGAAACACGGCGGCAGGAAAAAACCGCAGCAGCAGCCCAAACAGGAAAAAGCGGAAGAGGTCATTAAGAGCATTATCCTGCCGGAGAAGCTGACGATTAAAGAGCTGGCAGACAAGATGAAAATTCAGGCTGCTATGATTGTAAAGAAACTCTTTTTAAAAGGAACTATGGTAACAGTCAATCAGGAAGTGGATTACGATACGGCAGAAGAGATCGCACTGGAATTTAACTGTATTGCAGAGCCGGAAGAAAAGATCGACGTCATTGCAGAGCTGTTAAAAGAAGAAGACGAAGAAGAAAGCACATTGGCAGCCAGACCTCCTGTGGTCTGTGTTATGGGGCATGTTGACCATGGTAAAACATCTCTGCTGGATGCAATTCGATCCACCAGAGTGACAGACCGGGAGGCAGGCGGAATCACACAGCATATCGGAGCGTCGGTTGTATCCATCAACGATCAGAAAATTACATTTTTGGATACGCCGGGACACGAGGCGTTTACAGCTATGCGTATGCGTGGCGCAAATGCTACGGATATTGCAATTCTTGTCGTGGCGGCAGATGACGGCGTTATGCCTCAAACCGTAGAGGCAATCAACCATGCAAAAGCTGCCGGAATTGAAATCATTGTAGCGATTAACAAAATTGACAAACCAGGCGCCAATATCGAGCGTGTAAAACAGGAGCTGTCCGAATATGAACTGATTCCGGAAGACTGGGGAGGAAGTACGATTTTCTGTCCGGTATCCGCTCATACACATGAAGGAATCGAAAACCTTCTGGAAATGATTCTTTTGACGGCGGAAGTATCCGAATTAAAAGCAAATCCGAATCGAAATGCAAGAGGACTTGTCATCGAAGCACAGCTTGACAAAGGACGCGGTGCAGTTGCAACAATTTTGGTACAAAAGGGTACACTAAGGGTAGGAGAACCGATTGCCTGTGGAAGCTGTTATGGTAAAGTGCGTGCTATGATTGACGACAAAGGCAGACGGGTGAAGGAGGCAAAACCCTCTACGCCTGTTGAAATCCTTGGCTTAAGCGGTGTGCCAAACGCGGGAGAAGTATTTGTTTCCACTGATACAGAAAAAGAAGCAAGAAACTTTGCAGAGACATTTATTTCAGAGGGCAAAGAACGACTGTTAGAGGAAACAAAAGCGAAGATGTCTTTAGACGATTTATTCAGCCAGATTCAGTCCGGCAGTATCAAAGAATTGGATTTGATCGTAAAAGCTGATGTGCAAGGATCTGTAGAGGCTGTCAAACAAAGCCTGGAGAAATTATCCAACGAAGAAGTTGTGGTTAAGACGATTCACGGCGGCGTAGGAGCCATTAACGAATCGGATGTTATTTTAGCATCTGCATCCAATGCAATTATCATCGGATTTAATGTCCGGCCCGATGCAACTGCCAAAGCAACGGCAGAGCGGGAAGGTGTAGACATCAGACTGTATAAAGTCATCTATAATGCCATTGAAGACGTAGAGGCCGCCATGAAAGGCATGTTGGATCCTGTCTTTGAAGAGAAGATTTTGGGCCATGCAGAAGTTCGCCAGATTTTTAAAGCGTCCGGCGTTGGAAATATTGCAGGATCTTATGTATTAGACGGTATCTTTGAACGAGGCTGTAAAGTACGTCTCACCAGAGAAGGCACGCAGATTTTTGAAGGCGATCTTGCATCTCTGAAACGGTTCAAAGACGACGTAAAAGAAGTGAAAGCCGGGTATGAATGCGGTCTTGTTCTGGATGGATTTAATGATATTCAGGAATTTGACCAGATCGAGGCATACAAAATGGTAGAAGTACCAAGGTAAGAACTGCCGGCCTCACAGAAATGGAGTGTCAGATATGAGAAAAAACAGTATTAAAAATACCAGAATTAATGGGGAAGTGATGCGTGAATTGAGCAATATCATCCGCGGAGAGATTAAAGATCCGCGGATACATCCCCTTACCAGCGTGGTGGCGGTAGAAGTGGCGCCGGATTTAAAAACCTGCAAAGCCTATATCAGCATACTGGGAGATGAAAAAGCCCGGGAAGATACCATTAAAGGCTTAAAAAGCGCGGAGGGTTATATCCGTACAAAACTGGCTAAGAACATCAATTTAAGGAATACGCCGGAAATCCGTTTTATTTTGGATCAATCCATTGAATACGGCGTTAATATGTCTAAAAAGATCGATGAAGTCAATGGGAGGAACGAGGGATGACAGATTTTAAATCCGTTCTGGCGGGAGCAAAAACCGTTGCCATCGCGGGGCATGTCAGGCCCGACGGAGACTGCGTCGGCTCCTGTCTGGCAACGTATAATTACATCAGGCAGTGTTTTCCGGAGATGAAAGCCACCCTGTATCTGGAACCGATTCCCAATATATTCCGTTTTTTAAAAGGCGCGGATGAGATTGTAAATTCCTGTGAAGAGGATAAAGTTTATGATCTGTTTATCGCACAGGATTGTGGAGATGCGGCAAGATTGGGAGCGGCGGCGAAATATTTTGAAACAGCAGCCAGAACAATCTGCGTCGACCATCATGTCAGCAATAACAGCTTTGCAGATGAAAATTATATTTTTCCCCATGCAAGTTCTACATCAGAACTGGTATTTACACTGATCGGAAAAGAAAATATTACAAAAGAAATTGCGGAATGCATCTATGTGGGAATTGTACACGATACCGGAGTTTTTCAGTATTCCTGCACTTCGGCCAAAACAATGGAAATAGCGGGAATGCTTATGGAAATGGGAATTGACTATTCCAAAATCGTAGATAAAACATTTTATGAAAAGACATTTGAACAGAATCAGATACTGGGCAGGGCATTGATCAAAAGCGAACGCTGTTTGGACAACAAAGTGATTACCAGCGTGATTACGGCAGAAGAGATGAAACAGTATCATGTGCTGCCCAAACATTTAGACGGTATTGTAAATCAGCTGCGAGTGACAAATGGCGTGGAGATTGCCGTATTTTTGTATGAAACCGAAGACGGCGTATATAAAGTCAGCACTCGTTCCAACGGACTTGTGGATGCAGCTGAAATTGCAGTGGGATTCGGCGGAGGCGGCCACGCCAGAGCTGCCGGATTTTCCATGGAAGGAAGTCCGGAGAATATCATTGCAAAAATCACAGAGGAAATCAAAAAACAACTCTAAGGCGGCTGGATATGGACGGAATTATCAACATATATAAAGAAACGGGCTTTACCTCCTTTGACGTGGTGGCAAAGCTCCGGGGCATTTTAAAACAAAAAAAGATTGGTCATACGGGAACGTTAGATCCCGATGCCGAAGGGGTGCTGCCTGTCTGTGTCGGAAAAGCGACGAAACTTTGTGAATATCTGACCGGAAAAGATAAAGTATATCAGGCGGTTCTTCATCTGGGTATTACGACAGATACTCAGGACATGTCCGGAACTGTTTTAACAGAGCGGGAGCCTGTGGTTACAGAAGAAGAAATCACTGCAATTATACAGAGTTTTACGGGCAGGCAGATGCAGGTGCCGCCTATGTACTCTGCTTTGAAAGTAAATGGAAAAAAGCTTTGCGATCTGGCGCGGGCCGGAATCGAAGTAGAACGAAAACCAAGAGAAATCGAGATTTTTTCTATAAAAATCCTTTCGGTGAATCTTCCCCGCATTACCATGGAGGTGCATTGCTCAAAAGGAACCTATATCCGGACGCTTTGTCAGGATATCGGCAGTAAGGCCGGATGCGGTGGATGCATGGAAAAACTGCTGCGTACAGAAACGGCTGGTTTTTCTATAGAACATGCATATCGACTTAGGGAAGTGGAGGAAATCGTAAAAGGCGCCGATAAAAAAGGCCGCAGCATAAGCGACATAATGCTGTCTGTGGATGAGGCATTAAAGGATTATCCAAAGGCAGAGGCAAAACCGGGCATGGAAAAGCTCTTAAAAAATGGAGGCAGGTTTTTCTTATCGGATATTTGCTTGAAAGAAGCGGAAAAGGACAGGCTTTATCGGGTATATGATGCATCCGGAATGTTTGTAGGGCTGTTTCGTTTTGATGCATCCAAAAAAGTTTTTAAACCGGAAAAAATGTTTTTGCAAAATTGAAAAACACAGGAAGAACAACATGGAATATATCAGAAATACAACAGATTTTCATATAGCGCCAGAAACCGTTGTCTCTCTGGGCAAATTTGACGGTATCCACAGAGGTCATGGATATCTGTTGGAATATTTGGAGGAAAAGAAACGCACCGGACTCAAAACCGTAATCTTTACTTTTGATATTCCGCCGAAACGGCAGATTGGCATAGGAAAAGAAGAGAAAGTTCTGACCACCAACGAAGAAAAAGTGCGTTTATTTGACCAGTACGGCATCGATTATCTGGTAGAATGTCCTTTTACAAAAGAGCTTATGCATATGGAGCCGGAAGATTTTATAGAAATGATCGTAAGGAGGCTTAATATCAAAAGCCTCGTGGTGGGAAAAGATTTTCATTTCGGAAAGAACCGAAGGGGAGATCACCGAATGCTTGAGCGCTTTGCAGACACTTATGGATATGAAGTAGAGGTAGTGGACAAAATACAGGAAGAAGGCAGAGATATCAGCAGTACTTTTATCCGGGAAGAAATTTCGGCAGGAAGAGTGGCGCATGCAAATGAATTGCTGGGATACCGCTATTTTGTACAGGGAATCGTAGTGCACGGCAATGAAATCGGCAGAACATTAAATGTGCCCACAGCCAACCTTATACCGGAAGAGGACAAGCTGCTGCCGCCTTTTGGCGTATATGTGACAAAGACAACCGTTTTTGACAAAGACGGGCAGGTGTATGGAGGCATTACCAATGTAGGATGCAAACCGACGATCGAGGGTGTAAATCCTGTGGGTGTGGAGACGCATTTATTTGGGTTTGACGATCAGATTTACGGCGCCCGGATCAAGGTGGAATTTTTAGACATGGTAAGGCCGGAACAGAAATTTCATTCTCTGGAAGAATTGAAGGAGCAAATGCTGAAGGACATTCAATATGGAGAGAAATATTACACAAATATTACAAAAATTACAGAAATATGTTGACATTGTTAGGAGCTCTTGCTATACTTTTAACAGAAAAGTAATTACGCAGACGAAAGAGATCTTAGGAGGAATTTATGAAATTCAGGAATAAGAAATTAGTGGGTTTATTTACAGCAGGATCAATGATCATGGCAATGTCAATCCAGGCGCTGGCAGCAACATCCGGAATCAGTGCAGGAATTTCCGAAACGATTGCAGCGAATATAGAGAGCAGCGCAGATGCCAATGCAGGCGTATCTTCCGCTCTGGCATCCTGTATTGATGTATCTACGGCAAAAGCTACAATTTCTTCAGGAGAAGATGCGACAACAGCCTCCGGACAGGGTACCTGCGGATATACGAATCTGGGTATTGCCAAAGTAGAAGGCAATTTAAATGTACGGGAAGGAGCCGGCGAAGAGGCAGAGCTTGTAGGAAAGATGCCGGGCGACGCAGGCTGTGAGATATTAGAAAGAGAAGGAGACTGGACAAAGATCCAGTCCGGAGAAGTTACCGGATATGTAAAGAGTGAATTTTTGATTTCCGGTCAGGAAGCAAGAGAATATGCCAAAGAAGTTTCTTCTACGATTGCGACTTGTACGACGACAACTCTTCGTGTGAGGGAGCAGCCGAATACAGAATGCGAGATTCTGGCTTTGATGCCGGAAGGAGAAGAAGTCGAAGTGATGGAAGATCAGGGAGAGTGGCTGAAGGTAAGTGTTGACAACGAAGAAGGATATGTCAGTGCAGACTATGTTTCCGTTGCAGATCAGCTGAAAAAGGCTATGACCATGACAGAAGTGAAATACGGACAGGGTGTTTCCGATGTGAAAGTAGATTTGGTATCTTATGCATGTCAGTTTGTCGGCAACCCATATGTATGGGGAGGCACCAGCCTGACGCACGGTGCGGATTGCTCCGGATTTACGTTGTCTATCTTTGCAAAATACGGAATATATCTGCCGCATTCTTCTGCAGCACAGGCAAACTGTGGAAGGAGAATCAGTGCAAGCGAGGCACAGCCGGGAGATTTGTTCTTCTATGGCGGAGGCAGAATCAGCCATGTGGCAATTTATATCGGCAATGGACAGATTGTACATGCAAGTTCTCAGAGAACGGGCATTAAGATTTCCAATGCATTCTATCGTTCGCCGGTTTGCGTAGTAAGATTATTAGATTAATTATTGACAGATCATGAATGGGGCATATCATCTTTTGGAAGAGGGATGATATGCCTTGTTACAGTTTAGCCTTAAAAACAGAAAAAATAACAGTTTACAAAGGCAAAGCCTTATGCTATGATAATAAAGTATGAATTCAGCCCATATTCGGTAAATGGACGCTCCGACCTTTTACTGAGTATCATACAAAATAAGGGCGATTAAAAATAACAGGAGGATCTATATTATGATCGCAAAAGACAAGAAACAGGCTATCATTGCTGAGTACGGCAGAACACCCGGCGACACAGGTTCACCGGAAGTTCAGATTGCTATCTTAACCGCAAGAATTCAGGAGCTGACAGAGCATTTGAAGGCGAATCCGAAGGATCATCATTCCAGAAGAGGTCTTTTAAAAATGGTTGGTCAGAGACGCGGTTTATTAGCTTACTTAAAGGATCGTGATATCGAAAGATATCGTTCTTTAATCGAACGTTTGGGAATCAGAAAGTAATGAGGAATTGAAATAGAGCGGAGTCATTTTCCGCTCTATTTTTGCCGTATGGGATTGCAGTTTGAAGAGGTTTTTTGCAGTTTGAAACAGAAATTCCTACAGGAGAAGGCAGAAAATTGCTCCCGAGACCACTGATATGTGTATGAAGGACATGCAAATATCAGTAGTTTCGGAAGTTTCTGCCGCAAAATAAAATCAGGCAGATGTGCCGAAAGGAGAAAAGACATGTACAAAAGTTTTTCAATGGAACTTGCCGGAAGAACACTGACTGTTGATATCGACAGAGTCGGCAAGCAGGCAAACGGATGCGCTTTTATGCACTATGGAGAGACCACTGTTTTATCCACAGCAACAGCATCCGACAAACCAAGGGACGGAATTGATTTCTTTCCGTTAAGTGTAGAATTTGAGGAGAAGTTATATTCCGTAGGAAAAATTCCGGGAGGATTTAACAAGAGAGAGGGAAAAGCATCAGAAAATGCAGTTTTGACGGCACGTGTGATTGACCGTCCTATGCGTCCTCTTTTTCCAAAGGATTACCGCAATGATGTTACTTTAAATAATATGGTTATGAGTGTAGATCCTCAGTGCCGTCCGGAATTAGTGGCAATGTTGGGAGCTGCAATTTCCACTTGCATTTCCGATATTCCTTTTGACGGACCCTGCGCTATGACACAAGTGGGTATGGTAGACGGAGAATTTATCATCAATCCTTCTCAGACAGACTGGGACAACGGAGATTTGATGCTGACAGTCGCTTCCACATCCGAAAAAGTAATCATGATTGAGGCGGGAGCCAATGAAATTCCGGAAGATAAGATGCTTGAAGCAATTTATATGGCGCATGATGTGAATCAGACGATCATCGAATTTATCAACAAGATCGTGGCAGAGGCAGGAAAGCCCAAACATGAGTATACAAGCTGCGCCATTCCGGAAGAGATGTTTGAAGAAATAAAACGGATTGTTACACCGGAAGAAATGGAAGTAGCTGTTTTTACCGATCAAAAACAGGTAAGAGAAGAAAATATCCGGCAGATTACCGAGAAACTGACAGAGGCGTTTGCAGAAAAGGAAGACTGGCTGGAAGTTTTGGATGAGGCGGTTTATCAGTATCAGAAGAAGACAGTCCGCAAGATGATATTAAAAGACCACAAGCGTCCGGACGGCCGTGCAATTAATGAAATCCGGCCATTAGCAGCAGAAGTGGATTTGATTCCAAGAGTACACGGCTCAGCGATGTTTACCAGAGGACAGACACAGATTTGTGATGTTGTAACATTAGCTCCTTTATCTGAAATCCAAAGAGTAGACGGCATTGACGAAAATATAACAGAAAAACGTTATATGCATCACTATAATTTCCCGTCTTATTCCGTAGGAGAGACAAAACCTTCCAGAGGACCGGGACGCCGTGAAATTGGCCATGGCGCATTGGCAGAAAGAGCCTTGATCCCGATGCTGCCTTCCGTAGAAGATTTTCCATATGCGATTCGCGCCGTATCCGAGACATTTGAATCCAATGGCTCCACTTCTATGGCGTCCACCTGTGCATCCTGTATGGCGCTTATGGCGGCGGGTGTGCCGATTAAGAAAATGGTAGCGGGCATTTCCTGCGGGCTTGTAACGGGAGATACAGATGATGACTATCTGGTATTGACAGATATTCAGGGGTTAGAAGATTTCTTTGGAGATATGGATTTTAAAGTAACAGGTACCAAAGAAGGCATTACGGCAATTCAAATGGACATAAAAATTCATGGATTGACAAGGCCGATTGTAGAAGAGGCGATCGCAAGAACAAGAGAGGCCAGATTTTTCATTATGGACGAATGTATGTCCAAGGCAATTGCAAAACCAAGGGAAGAAGTCAGCCAGTATGCGCCGAAGATTGTTCAGATTCAGATTGATCCGGCGAAGATTGGCGATGTAGTAGGTCAGAGAGGCAAAACCATCAACGAAATCATTGATCGGACAGGCGTTAAGATTGATATTACCGACGACGGGGCTGTATCTGTATGTGGAACTGATCCGGCGGAAATGGACCGGGCGGTAGAGATGATTCGGATGATTACGACAGATTTTGAAGAAGGTCAGATTTTAAAAGGAAAGATTATCAGCATTAAGGAATTTGGCGCATTTGTAGAGTTTGCTCCAGGCAAAGAAGGTATGATTCATATATCCAAGATTTCCAAAGAAAGAATCAATCGTGTGGAAGATGTGCTGACACTGGGAGATAAAGTCACTGTTGTTTGTCTTGGAAAAGATAAAATGGGAAGAATCAGTTTCTCTATGAAAGATGTTCCAAAGGCGTAAACGCCGATTAGTTGATAAAACAGAAAATATGTATTTAGAATATGACAGCCTGGCCGGGCCTGGCCGGGCTGTCATGTTTATGCGTACTGGATAAAAGCAGTCTTTTTTTATACAATAGTAAACAAAAAATAATTCAGACAGGTCTGTGTATGTAACAGGACAGCTTTTCTGAAATGATATAAAAAGAAACAGGAGGATTGACCATGCAGCAGATAGAATGGAATGAGCGGTATAACATTGATGTAGAAATACTGGATAAAGCGCATCAGAGACTTTTTTCTATTGTGCGTAAATTGAGTCAGTTGAGTGACAATGAGCGGAAAAATAAATGGGCTTGTACAGAAGGTGTGAAATTTTTTAAAGGATATGCCATGAAACATTTTGCAGAAGAAGAGGCATATATGAAATCGATTAATTACAGCGGTTATGAAATACATAAGAAACTGCATGACAATATGCGGGATCAGACGCTGGTAGTATTGGAAATGGATTTGGTAAGATCTAATTATTCAAAAGAGTCTATCAACCGTTTTCTGGGATTTTGTATCGGCTGGCTGTCACATCACATTTTGATAGAAGATCGTGCCATTAAAGGAAAAGCAGCCAGAAAATGGGTACACGAGCAGTCAGAAGAAGAAATCAATAGTCTGGATCAATCCATTACTCGTGCTTTTCAGGAAGATTTTCAGATCAACGCGAGAGTTGCCAGCAGGTATTACAGCGGAGAAGATATCGGCAAGGCTTATTATTATCGTCTCCTCTATCGTACAAAAGACGGAAAACTGAGTCAGGTTTTTCTTGCTTTTGAAGAACGGCTGCTTTTAAAGCTGGCAGGAAAAATGTTAAACGAGTATTTTCCCAAAATGGACAAAACCGTGCTGAATACATTGACTCCGATTTCCAGACAGCTGACAGAGCATGTGGGTGTCAATTTGAAAACAGTGCAGATCGATAAGATGGAGAAAGATAATCTGCTGACTTACGATCAGCTCCTTCGGGCTTTTGAGAAGGAGTATCCTTATCATAGTATGTTATTTGATACAGACGACGGATTTTTTGCATTCTGTATTAAAAAGTGAAAGAAATGAGCCGGATACCATAACTATAAAACCAAAGTCGAAACTGTTGCCGTAGTTCACAGGGGAACGATCGTGAAAAGGATGCATAACATAAAAGAAAAGGCATTTTATGGAATGGATCAGGTTCGAAAAAAATTAAGAGCGGAATATGCGCATAGAAAAGGCATCACCGGCCGAGGAGTGACGGTTGCAGTTATGGATACCGGTATTGTCATGCATCCCGATTTTGGTAAGCGGATTTTAAATTTTGCAGATTTTACCCAGGGGAGATCTAAAATATATGATGATAACGGGCATGGTTCTCACGTTTCCGGGATTATTGGAGGAAACGGCAGAATGAGTCGGGGATTCTATATGGGGATAGCTCCGGAATGCAATCTTTTTGTAACGAAAGTTCTGGACAGAAAAGGCAATGGAAATACGGATCAGGTGATTAGAGCAATTGACTATGTCATTGAAAACCGGATGAAATACAACATTCGGATCTTGAATATATCGGTAGGCATGCTGCCTTCCGCAGATGAAACGGAAAAGAAAAATTTAACTGCTGCGGTGGAGAAAGCCTGGAATCATGGTATTGTGGTAGTGGCAGCGGCGGGCAATAACGGGCCGGTCAAAAACAGCGTGACCATTCCGGGACAGTGTAAAAGCATCATTACCGTAGGAAGCATTGACGATTATGTGAAACATGGAAGAGGCTTAAAAAAGGGCTACAGCGGAAGAGGGCCGACTGAGTGCTGTGTGGTAAAACCGGAGATTTTAGCGCCGGGAACGGCAATTAAGAGCTGTTCTGCAAAAGGCGGCTATGAGATAAAAAGCGGCACTTCCATGTCGGCGCCTGTCATATCCGGGGCGATTGCGCTGCTTTTGCAGAAATATCCGAATCTGACGCCGGCGCAGGTGAAACTGCGGTTATATGAAAAAGCAGTGGTATTAGATGTGCCAGGCGGACAAAATTATTGGGGAGTTGTATATTTGAATCGTTTGTTATAAAATAGTAGAACAAAAAGGAGGCAATAACAAATGAAACGGATTGCAAGTATTCTCTCCAGCAGAATGTTTATGGTAGGCGTTGCCATTATTCTGCAGTTTTCCTGGTTGTTTTTGACTGTGTATGATTTCAGTGTCCGCTTTACTTTTGTTGAGATTACCATTCGTATTCTGGCGGTTTTTCTGGTGCTTGTCGTTGTAAATAACTGGACAAATCCATATTACAAGCTTGCATGGACATGTATTATACTCGTGTTTCCGGTTCTTGGAATTATGCTGTATCTTGTATTCGGAAGATCTCAGCTGACGAAAAAGACACAGGAGCGTATGGATGCCGTACACAGAGAGGTGTCTGCCTATTTGGAAACAGATGATACGGCAATCAAAGATTTGGAAGAAGAAGATCCGGGTGTGGCACAGCAGTCCAGATATATTCATAACTGGGCTCAGTTTCCGCTGTATCGCAATTCCAAAACAAAATATTATCCTTCCGGAGAAAAATTGTTTAACGATATGTTAGGAGCAATGGAGAGGGCGGAGCAATTCATTTTTCTGGAATATTTTATTATTGAGGATGGTGAAATGCTGCAGGCCATACTTCATATATTGAAACGCAAAGTAAAAGAAGGGGTTATGGTGCGTTTGATATATGATGATGTGGGTTCTATAAAGACTCTGCCCCGGCATTTTGAGCGGAATTTAAAAGAGATGGGAATTGAATGCGCTGCTTTTAATCCCTTTCGGCCGATTTTATCTATTATTTTAAACAACAGGGATCATCGTAAGATTCTGGTAGTAGATGGACAGATCGGATTTACCGGAGGAATTAATATTGCAGATGAATATATCAATCGGAAAGAGAGATTTGGTTATTGGAAGGATGCCGGCATCGGAGTAAAGGGAGAGGCAGTATGGAGTCTGACCACGATGTTTTTGGAAATGTGGAATTATATCAAACAGACCTCAGAGGATTATTTGAAATATCTGCCGGAGATATACAACAAACAGGATAATCCTGAGGATGGATTTGTACAGCCTTATAGCGATACGCCTTTGGATCATGAAAATGTAGGGGAGAATATTTATCTGAACATGATCAATCATTCGAAGCAGTATGTCTATATCTACACACCGTATCTGATCGTAGACAACGAAATGACCGTTGCATTACAGAATGCAGCAAAATGCGGTATTGATGTGAGGATTGTGACGCCGGAAATACCGGATAAGAAACTGATCTTTTTACTGACCCAGTCTTACTACGAGCAGCTGATTCAGTATGGTGTAAAAGTCTATCAGTATAAACCTGGTTTTATTCATGCCAAATGCTTTGTATGCGATGATAAAGTTGCAACGGTTGGGACTGTAAATTTGGATTATCGTAGTTTGTATCTGCATTTTGAATGCGGCGTCTTTTTGTATCGTTCTCAGGCAGTTATGCAGTTAAAGGAAGATACAATAGATACTATTGAAAAGTCCAGAGAGATTACGCTGGAATTTTGCAGGAATCGGAATGTTTTTATTCAGGCGCTGCAATCTGTGCTTCGCCTGTTTGCGCCATTATTATAAAGTCCCTATTTAATACGGCGGCATCAGGCCGAAATGAAATCAGAGATCTGCAGCGGCTGCAGTCTGCTTAGAAGAAAATCAACCGCTGCATTCTCAGAGTAATATCATAAAGTTTTTTGTATGTATTTGAAATATTTCTTTATTTCAAAAATCAGGAAAAATATTTGAGAAAGACATCTTTCATGTAATCCGAAAAATCGGCTTGTGTTATGTCGTCTGAAGCAATGATATCCACAGAGCCGATTTTTTCTGCTCCGAGGGAATAGAAGGCTTCTCCTATTTTTTCTCCTTTTTTCACAGGAGCGGTTACATATTCCGGCAGTGAAATCTGCTTTTCAATCGTGGAAAAATCTTCTCCCTTTGCAGAAAGATACTGGAAGGGATTTTTAAATTCTATAGATAAAAGATCTTTCGTTCCTTTTTTTACAGGAAGATCTGCCAGTGTTTCGCTGTGTTCATCGGTATAAATATTACATTTGGAAAATCCATAATTTAGCAGGGCAGCGGCATCCTTGAAACGATCATTGGGATTTTCCGCTCCCATAATGACGGCAATCAGTTCCATACCGTCTTTTTCGGCAGTGGCAGAGACGCAGAATTTAGCCAGTCCGGTGGACCCTGTTTTTAAACCGGTGGCATATTCGTACTGCCGGATCAGCTTGTTGGTATTTGTCAGACCAAATTCCTTGGAGCCCCTTGCAGTAACATGCGTCATGGTATCCATCCAGATCGTACAGTAGTCATGGATTTCGGGATAGCGTACCGTTAGTTCTCTGGACATCAAAGCAATGTCATAAGCGCTTGTCATATGACCATCGACATCCAGGCCGCAGCAGTTGACGAAGGTGGTGTCTTTCATGCCGAGGGATTTCGCTCTTGCGTTCATTTCTGCGACGAAGGCGGCTTCACTGCCGCTTATGAATTCAGCCATGGCGACACATGCGTCATTTGCACTTGCAATGCTGATGCATTTGATCATGGTTTCCACATCCTGGGTTTCTCCCACTTCCAAAAATACCTGAGAACCGCCCATACTGGCAGCATGTTCCGAAACCGATACCGTGTCCGTCAAATGAATCGAGCCTTTGTCTAAAGCGTCAAAAATCAGAATTAATGTCATGATTTTGGTAATGCTGGCCGGATGTCTGATTGAATGGGAATCTTTTTCAAAAATAATCGTTCCGGTAGAAACCTCCATGAGAAGAGCGCTGGGAGCAGTAACGGAAATGCCGGGAGCATCTTCTGATGCTGTCGTGTCTGCAGACTGCGCAGGGGTGTTTTCTTCCTCAAAGCTTTGTGTTTCTGTAAATAATATTCTGGAAGAAAGCGCATGGATTGAGGGAAACAAGGCAGAATAAAACAAAAGATGCAGACAAAGAAAAAGAGATAAGAAGGAATGCATAGTATAACCTCCATGAATGGTTGCAATTCTATATAACAGTGTAATCCTTTTTTGGAAAATTTATGACCGAAACTTGAAATTAGAATGGAAATCATCTACAATAGAGCTTGTGCCAAAAAAAGAATGGAGAGAAACGTTGATATGGAATTAACAGTCAGGCTGGAAACCTTTGAAGGGCCTCTGGATTTGCTTTTGCATCTTTTAGACAAGAATAAGGTCAGTATTTACGATATTCCCATTGTGGAAATTACAAACCAATATCTGGAATACATTCAGGAAATGAAACGCCGGGATTTGAATATTATGAGTGAGTTTCTGGTTATGGCAGCAACGCTGATTGCAATCAAGTCCAAAATGCTTTTGCCAAAGGAAGTAAATGAAGAAGGGGAAGAAGAGGACCCACGGGCTGAGTTAGTACAGCAGCTTTTAGAATATAAGTTGTATAAATGCATGTCTTATGAATTAAAGGATCGTCAGATGGATGCCGGAAGAGTTTTGTTTAAATCCCCTACGATACCTTCCGAGGTGATGTCCTATGAAGAACCGGTAGATGTGGAAGAATTGTTGTCAGATTTGACCTTACATAAATTAAATCAGATTTTTCAGTCTGTTATGCGCCGCCAGGAGAACAAAATAGACAAGGTGCGGGCCGGGTTTGGCCGGATTGAAAAAGAAGAAGTATCATTGTCGGATAAAATGACATATTTGGAACAGTATGCATCTGCCCACAGAAGATTCAGTTTTCGCAGTCTGCTGGAAGCACAAAGCAGCAAAATGGAAATTATCGTCAGTTTTCTTGCAATTCTGGAATTGATGAAGATGGGGAAAATTACGATTACCCAGGAGAATCTTTTTGATGATATTCAGATTGAGTCCCATATGGCTGCATAGGGTTGGAGTTTAAAATGGAAAAGAAAACATACAAAACAATTATAGAATCGATACTGTTTACCATGGGAAATTCTGTGGAACTGGAAAGAATAGCCGCTGCGGTTGAACTGAGTCAGGAGGAGACAAAAGGTTTGATCATGGAGCTTGCGGAAGAATATGACAAAGAAGACAGGGGTATGCGGATTATAGAGCTGGAGGGCGCCTATCAGATGTGTACAAGCAGGAATACATATGAATATCTGATTCGGATAGCAAAACAGCCGAAGAAACATGTGCTGACGGATGTGCTGCTTGAAACATTGTCCATTATTGCATACAAACAGCCTGTTACAAAAGCAGAAATAGAAAAGATCCGGGGCGTATCATGCGATCATGCCGTCAGTAAGCTGGTGGAGTATAATCTTGCAATAGAACTGGGGCGTTTGGATGCGCCGGGCCGGCCGATGCTTTTTGGCACGACGGAAGAATTTCTCCGTAGCTTTGGAATTCATTCCCTGGAGGAGCTGCCGGAACCGAATCCGCTTCAGATGGAGGAATTGAAGCAGGAGGCGGAGACGGAAGTCGTTACGATGAACGCATTATAGAGTTTTTTATAGTAATGATATTCCATAAAAGTTACAAAAATGGGGGCGTTTGAATTTGCATATCGCAATTTGTGATGCGTTGTGCTTTCGATTTTTTAGTAGAGTATAGAAGATTTTTTTAACTAAATTTTTAAAAATACCATTTAGTTTTATGCATGACAATGCATGGCTCAAATGGTATTTTTTGTATTTCGTGCCTGGTTAGATACCTTTTATGACAAAATGATTGTAAAATCATAATATTGATGTTACAATACATATTAAGTAATGATAATATTCTTTCTTTTTAGAAATAAAATAAAAGTAGAAAACGAGCGTTTCTATGTTTGTGTTAAAATAAAAAACGACAGAATAATATAACTTCTCGGAATCTCAATGAATGAGATACCACCCGAAAATTGACAACTGAATATCGTGCAGAAAAAGGAACTTATAAGAAAAAAGGACATAAACATTGGACATAGCGGGTACTATGCCTTGAAAAACCATATGAAGTCGTTTAAGATATCACTATTAGGCAGATGATCCTAATAATGATTCTTGAAATGCCTTAACCGATGGCATTTTCCAGGCATCGAGATGCTGTAACATCATGATGCCGTAGAGGCTGCAGTACCATATCTTCGTAGAGCGGTGCCTGCCGTCTTCTAATTTATAGTCCTCTTTCTCACGCTTATTAGAGCGTTCCACGGAAGTCCTTCCATTATATTCCTTTTCCCATGCTTTGCTGTCCCTTGGCGGTATGTTAAATAACCTTGGATTATCAGCCGTAAAAATGTGTACAGTCCTGCCGTATTTTGCCGAAGAGCAGGGATGTTCACAGAAACAGCCCTGTTTCCGGCTAGACTTTGGGCATCGGTATTTTGCCCGGTGTTTGGCTGCCTCATATCCATCTTTATGCATACGTAAGCCCATTTTACAAACAGGAACACCATCATCATCGATCGTGAAATCATCCTTATAAGTGAAATGTCCGGTATGTCCCGGGTTCAGATCGATAAAGAGAACGATGTTTTCCTGTCTGCAGTATTCGTAGACAGCGTAAGCGTCATGGGCAGAATCCAAAAGGAGTTTTTCAACATGGAATTTTGGAAGATATGCTTTCATCGTGAAAAAGGAATGGAGAAAGGAAAGCATATCATGCCGGGAGGCCCATCCCCAGCTGCAGTCCGGCTGGGAATAATGGCGTTTGCAGTTACAGGAAGGACAGCCCTTTTCCTTACAGTCACAGATCCGTTTCTTCCGCTGCTGGGCGGCAGTACGGACAGGAGTACCGTCACCGGCAAGAGCCAGATGCTCGGGATCAATCAAGCCTTTGCGAATGGATTGATCCAGGAACTGCTGCTTATAAAGCCGAAAAATGAGGGAAAAAGGATTCTGCGGTTTTAAGTTCCAACACTCCAGCAAAGGAAGAAGCCTGGAAGCCGTACAGGAAGAATCACAGGGAGTTTTTTCGCCTTTCTTTTTCACTTTTGGAAGTTTCATTTTGGGAAACCGGTCTTTCGGGGAGAGGTTGTCTGGGTCATCCTTCCAAATGCGGGAGAAGAAATCATAAAAAGTACCAATACCAGGGGTATCGCCGAAAGAGAAACCGCTTAGGATGGCATAAAGGGGAGATTCCTTAAGCATGCGGCACCAGAGGGTGGTGGAAACCACTTTCAATTTTAAAGCAAGAAGGTAGGAGCGCAGCATACAGGAAGGAAGACGGGGTTCTGGTCCAAAAACAGAGTAACAATCCTGCATAATGGAATCAGTCTGGGAAAGATCAAGATGCCAGAACTGCACGATATAATCCCAGGTAGTTTTGGGGAGGGAAAAGGGATCGGGGTAAAACTTAAGGAAATCGGATACGAAAGTATCCTGATAGGCGGAATGTCCGCCAGGGTTACAAGGCAACATAAAAATCGCCTCCAATCAAAAAATGTACTTATTGATCAAGGGCGCGAAACGCCGCATTTTTTGATTGGTTTGTCAAGTGTTTATGAGAAAAAAGAGGGTGATTTTTTGAAATAGGGGTATGAAAGCCTTATAAAATATGGGCTGAAGATTCCGAGAAGTTATTAATTAAGAAAGGAGGTTGAGGATAACAGCCAGCGGAAGGATGACAGGAAGAATCCGAAACTGATAGCAAACCTTGTCAAGGATGGCAACTTCAGTATGCCATACCTCCCGGAAAAACTCTATGCGGAACTCCGAAGGTTATCCATGTTCAGGGATCATCTAAATGAAGACAGGATCCGGTCAATCGGATGCACAGAGAGATGAAGATTTATTTCCCAGAGTATAAGGATGCGCTGGGGAAAGTCGATGGTGCATTTAGTTTGGAACTGCTGAAACAAGCACTGTTTCCGGATGGTCTGATAGCGCTTGACGCAGATGGGATAAGACAAATCTGGCATGACGCCAAACTAAGAGGATGCGGCTATGGCAGAGTGAGAAAAATCCTACAGTATGCAGAAGAAAGTGTTGGGATTAAGGATGGGGTCTCTGCTGGTAAGATTGCTGTAAAGTGGTTTATCCGGAAAATCCTGGAACTGGATGCCGAACTTGCTGTAATAGAGAATCAGATCAATCAGAAATGTCAGGAAATACCGCATGCCGGTAACATTATGGAGATATCCGGAATTGGAGAAAACACGCTTTCCGGAATCCTTGCAGAGATGGGAGATATTTTGAGATTTGACGATGTTAAGGAAATACAGAAATTAAGTGGTTTAGGCCTTGTAGCATGCAGCTCAGGAAAGCATAAAGGAGAAACCAGAATCAGTCACAGAGGATGCAAACGACTCAGATACTGGTTATTTCAGGTGGCAAAATCAGCAGTGGCACATACAGAGGAATTTAAAGAACTCCATACTTATTATACGATACGGGCCGATAATCCGCTGAAAAAGATGCAGTCACTGATTGTGATAGCCTGCAAGCTTCTGAGGATCATCTACACGATTTTGAAGAATGGCGCGGTCTATGATCCTAAGAAGATGCTGACAGACATCAGACGACCGGAAAAGCAGGAAGGAAACCCGAAAACGATGGAGTGTTACAGTCACTACATCATCACAAAGACCGGCTGAACGAGGCAGGGTAAGCGTCCACGGAATATCCGTATCCTGCGGAATGGACAGGTCAGTAAAATCAAAATACAAACAAGAGCAGTAGCTTGCAGTAGTTTTCCCCATAGGGCATGACCCTGTTAGAAAGCTCAGCGGGAACTCGGTGTATGAACAGGTGGGACAAAGGAAGTTGGTACGCGATACCATTAGACACGGAAGGTTCACCATCATAGTTAACAGAGGATTTATAGCCTTTATAGAGCAAGCCAAAGGGATGCTTTATAAATCGCACCCTCTTTTAGCTATTCAGTACAAGATACAATGGCTGTCTGCAAATTATGGAAATAATGCGAAAACAGATGCAAAAAAATCGGAAGTATTTTATATGGGGCATGGCTATGCATTATATGGGGGATACTTTTGCCCATGATACTTATAGAAAAAGCAATAATAAGGAAATTGTTCATGATAATCCCGCTCCCATTGGAACGATTTATGGAGCAGATAAAATAGATGTAGTTCCGAGAAGATATGATGTGGCAAAATATGCATTAGAGGGAGTTGTTTATTGTGCGCTTAACAATGTATATGGAAATTGGAGTGAAATAGACGACGGATTAGAGGCTCCGGAATATTCGAATGATAAAGATAATTTTAGAAAAAGAAAATTGTATACATACATGGTTCAAAATGGTTCAAATATTAGGCTCAATAGAGTTTCTGCAGCAAGCATTTATGATTAAAGCGGTGGAGGAGGAGCATACTGTGAAAAAAAGACGAATGGCAATATTTTTTGCTGCATTGTTTACGATACTGCTCATGGCTGCTGCAGATGCGAAGTCTGCATCTGCAGAAAGCGCATGGAACAAAGGAAAAGAGGAAGTGCAGACGGATGGGGCGTTTACCTATTATATTTATCCTTCCCAAAACGAAGAAGAGGCCTGGCTTTACAGGATTGCGATTGAGGAAGGGCAGAAAGGCGCTTCGCTTTCTATTCCGGAGACGATTCTTGGGAAAAAGGTTACCAGGCTGGGATGTCCGGATCGCGGCAGCGGAGAGTATTCTGAAGCGTATACTACGTTGTTTGGCACATATGCGGAGCCGTGGCATGATTGGGACGGCGCAGGGTTAAAGACTGCGGTGTCAAACCTGAAATCTATTCGGATCCCAGATACGGTGGAAGTCATCGATCAAGCCGCTTTTTGCGGATTAAATTCAGTAACGGCGATTACGCTTCCCAAAAAAGTAAAGAGAATCGAACGATATACTTTTTACGGATGCGATAAATTGAAAACCATTGTTTTGCCGGAACAGCTGGAATCCTTTCAAAATTCGTCGCTATGGGGCTGTGCGTCCTTAAAAAATATCCGGTTGTCCCCCAATAATAAAATATTTCGGGTAAAAAAAAATTGTCTGATCCAAAAGCAAAATAAGGCGTTGGTTTTTGCCGCGGCGACGGGCAAAAAATTTGCGATTCCGAATGGAATAAAAATGATTGAACCCTATGCGTTTGGCAGTACGAAGCCGAAGACGATCCATATTCCGTCTTCTGTTTCCCAAATTAAGGGAGAGGCGTTTCACATGCGTCCTTCAAAAGAGAACGTCTATATCAGAAACATCACGATATCGAAACATAATTCTGTATTTGCACGGGACGGACAGTGTATTTATAAGAAGTCGGATAAAAGCCTCGCCGTTGCCATTCCAAATAAAAAAGGGGAACTGCGTATATCCGAGCGAGTGGAGAAGCTGACGCCGGATATCAGCCTAGTCAATTGCGATACAACTGAAACGCGTTTGAAAAAG
The DNA here is from genome assembly GCA_910585825.1 of uncultured Lachnospiraceae bacterium. Taxonomy (GTDB): domain Bacteria; phylum Bacillota; class Clostridia; order Lachnospirales; family Lachnospiraceae; genus Roseburia_B. The sequence goes on from CAJUEY010000004.1 coordinate 79,121, forward strand.
GTAGTTTATCCAAGCAGACTGAAACGTGTGAAGGCGTCGGGCCTTAGCGTGATCAATGCCCGCAGCGTATATTTTACCGGCAGTAATCCGCCGAAAATGGTGAAAGCGAAATCGGTTGAAGGCGGAGCGCTTCCAAGTTATTGCCATGTATATGTGCCGCAGGCATATAAAGATTCATACAAAGTGTGGTATAAAAAATATGGGTATTATTCCAGTTTGGACGGATGGCATACCTATCATCCATAAACGGGGTTTATACCCTAATTTGTGAAATAGTAGTAATAATAAAAGTTCTCAAATTAGGGTATTCCCTTTTTGGAAAATATCTGGTATAATAGATTTCGCATCGGGGTATGGCTCAGTTTGGTCAGAGCGCACGGCTGGGGGCCGTGAGGTCGCAGGTTCGAATCCTGTTACCCCGACTTTTTATTTAAAAAACCTGCTTTTTGCAAGAGGTCAGCGGCAGTTGTCCGTTTTGATTCCATTGCAGAAATGCAGGTTTTTTCTTTTAAAAGCACCTAAAAAGTACCGAATTTTAAAAAGGTTGTCGGCGAAAGAATCTCATTGGGATGTTTACGCTCTGTATGATTTGTTAAAATCTCATTGGTCAGGCGGAATATATTCAATCAGATCATGAGGGTCGCACTCTAAGGCGTAGCAAAGTCTTGCAAGAACAGCTATATCTAAACGCTGTACTTCATTCCGGATATAAGATTTTAATTGTATCCGTAGTCGATATCAATCATTATCTTTGTCACCTCTTAATCCATTATATTTTTTCAACTTATTATTTCCATGAGTTTAAATATATTATAGTATTATATGAGCAATTATATACTCATATAAAAATCAAGAGGGAGGAACAGAAAAATGATAAGAGAACTTTATAAATACATGGAAAAAGAAACTTCAAGTGCAGAAGAGATCAGTCCTAAAATAAAAGCAGAACTGGCAGAAACTCTGAATACAATTTTTCCCGAATGAGCACTTTTTAGATCGGCAGGATAAAGCGGGTAAAGAACGCATAACGGACACGAACTTTACGGTTTTCGGAAAGATCCAGAAGAAATACCATATCGAGTGTGAAAGCAGCCTGCCGGACGGGAAAATTACGATAAGGCTTTTTGAATACGACGCACAGATTGCACTCGATGAAGGCGAGGTTACAGAGGAAACTCTGACAGTGACATTTCCGAATACGGCAGTGCTGTATCTCAGGGCTTAGCATAACGGAAGTAGAGCAGCTTGCAGGACTTCAGACCGTGTATAACAGAACAAGACAGGCAGTTTTTTACTTTTGACAAAAACGATATTCTATGTTATTTTAATAGCATCAAGATTTCTGACAGGAAGAGACGCAGAAACGTCTTTTCCTTATTTTATTGTCAGGAACTGATTTTCCATTATTTGTGCATTTCTTTTATCTTTGTAAATCTAATTTTTCTACAGTATTTCTATCTGTATTTCGCGCTGTATGGGGTATGCATTGATTGGAGATGGATCCAGGGATTGTATCTTTTAAAACCATATGTTGTAAACTCAATCGGATTCAATTATAATAAAAGCAGTACTATTTTAAAGAAATGAGGGCTCTTGTATGAAAAAAAGAAATTGTGTTATATGGATATTACTTTGTGCGGTTCTTCTTTTCTCCGGTTGTCAGATGACAGAGGAGGGAGATTCCTCTTTAGCCTCTGCAGAATCAAATAGACATCCTCAGAGGAAAAGATCAGAAGTGAGATCGGCATTTAAGATAAATCAATCTCCGACAGACGGGGAAGGGGATGATGAGGATTACGAAGATGATACAGACGATTTGGATGATGTAAATGAAACAGATGAGCAGCAGATCGAAGGAATTACAGCAACGGAAGATACTTATGACTACGTTGCCCTTGGAAATTCCATAACCTGTAACGAGATTGACGAAAACCTCTGGTGGGGCAGCTGGGGTATGGCGGCGTCTTCAGAAGAGAAAGATTACGTTCATCTGGTTGCCGGATGGCTTGGAAATCAGCTTTCAAAAGAAGTGAATACCACCGTATTGGATTTGAAGGAATGGGAAGTAGCGCAGAAAAGAGATTCCATTCTTTCGGATTATGCAAAATATTTTGATGAAAACACCAATCTGGTTACAATACAGACAGGAGAAAACATTACAGAGTATAAAGACACTCTGAATCAGGATTATTCTGCTCTTGTGAAATTTATCAAAGAAAAAGCTCCCAATGCGCAGATTCTGATGCTGGGTGAAATGCTCTGGCCTTCAGAAGATATTGAATCTGCAAAAAAAGCAGCCTGTAAGGAGCATAATATTACATTTATTGAAATGACAACATTTTTGAACGGTTATGAAAGTTCCTACAAATCGGCGCTTAATACGGAAGTGGCTGGTGCTGACGGCGAACAGCACAAGATCAGTAATGAGGTTGTTGCAGCACATCCCAACGATGCGGGAATGGAGTGTATTTATCAGAGCGTTATAAACAATATTTCGTTATACGATTAACAGAACGAACAAAAGAAACCTGGTCTGTTAGAGGACTAAAAATAAAATGGAGGGTAAACATGTTAGAACAATCTTTTTACGACAAGGCAGATGAGATCATCAGCCAGCATGGGATGGAGCAGCGGTTTTTGATTCCGATTATTCAGGATATTCAGAACCATTATCGGTATCTTCCGCCGGAACTGCTCAGCTATGTAGCAAAACGCCTGGGGATTAACGAGGCGAAGGCTTACAGTGTAGCAACTTTTTATGAGAATTTTTCTTTTGATGCAAAAGGAAAATATGTCATCCGTGTATGTGACGGTACGGCCTGCCATGTGCGCAAATCAACGGCTATTCTGGAACAAATCTACAAAGAAACGGGACTTGGAAAGGGAAAGAACACAACGGAGGATATGCTTTTTACATTGGAGACAGTCTCCTGTCTTGGGGCCTGTGGTCTTGCTCCGGTACTGACAGTGAATGATGTGGTGCATCCGGCAATGACGCCGGAAAAGGTACATGAATTATTTGAAGAATTGAAAGGTGCAGAGAATCAATGAGATTAGAGAATAGAGAAGATTTGAAAGAAAAGCGCATAGCAGCAAAAGAAGCAATGCAAAAGCCGTCGCATCGTATTTTGGTCTGTGCAGGTACAGGATGTCTGGCGGGCGGTTCTGCTGAGATTTATGATAAATTTTTAGAGCTGGCGGCAAAAGAAGAGGGTGTAGAAGTCAGGTTTGAAGCAGAAGCTGCACATAACGATAAGGAACTTTCCCATACAGGCGTAAAGCGCAGCGGCTGTCATGGTTTTTGTGAAATGGGACCATTGGTCCGCATTGAGCCGAAGAATTATTTGTATGTCAAAGTCAAAAAAGAGGACTGTGAAGAAATTTTTGAAGAGACCATACGAAACGACCGTCCGGTAGAGAGGCTCCTCTATGAAGCAGACGGCGTGAAATATGAGACGCAGGAGAAGATTCCTTTTTATGAGAAACAGACCAGACTTGTACTCAAAAACTGCGGTCATATTGATGCAGAAAATATGAATGAATATCTTGCTGTAGGCGGATATCAGGCTTTGGAAAAAGCTTTATTTGAAATGACGCCGGAGGATGTTGTGAATGAAATATCAGCATCTGATTTAAGAGGAAGAGGCGGCGGCGGATTTAAAACTGGATATAAATGGCAGCAGGTAGCCCGCCAGAAGGTGGAAGAAAAATATGTTGTCTGCAACGGCGACGAAGGAGATCCGGGAGCTTTTATGGACCGAAGCGTCATGGAGGGAGATCCTCATAAGATGTTAGAAGGTATGATGATTGCCGGATATGCAGTAGGGGCGTCCGAGGGATATATTTATGTCCGTGCAGAATATCCCCTTGCGATCAACCGTTTAAAGACAGCTATTGCCCAGGCGGAAGAGGCAGGGCTTTTGGGAGAAAATATTTTAGGAACAGGATTCAATTTCCAGATACATATTAACCGGGGCGCTGGAGCGTTTGTATGCGGAGAAGGAAGCGCTCTGACAGCTTCCATTGAAGGCGAGAGGGGAATGCCGAGAACCAAACCGCCAAGAACAGTAGAGCAGGGGCTGTTTGCAAAACCGACCGTATTAAATAACGTAGAGACGTATGCCAATGTGCCGATGATCATTACAGAAGGCGCTGCGTGGTATCATACCATTGGAACAGAAGGAAGTCCTGGAACCAAAGCATTTGCACTGACAGGAAGTGTAAAGCATACCGGACTGATTGAAGTGCCCATGGGAACCAAGCTTCGTAAGATTGTTTATGACATTGGCGGCGGAGTAAAAAATGATATTCCGTTTAAAGCAGTACAAATAGGAGGACCTTCCGGAGGATGTCTTGTGACGAATAATCTGGAAGTGGAACTGGATTTTGATTCCTTGAAAAAATTAAATGCCATGATCGGTTCCGGCGGTCTGGTTGTTATGGATGAGAATACCTGTATGGTAGAAGTTGCCCGGTTCTTTATGAACTTTACCCAGAATGAAAGCTGTGGTAAATGTGTGCCCTGTCGGGAAGGCACGAAACAGATGTTAGATATATTAGAAGATATTGTAGCGGGAAAGGGTACGGAAGAATCCCTCAAGATGTTGGAAGAGTTGGGAGAAGCGATTAAGAATACGGCGCTTTGCGGACTTGGAAAGAGCGCTGCACTGCCGGTACTGTCCACACTTCGGAATTTCAGGGAGGAATATTTAGAGCATGTGGTAGAAAAACGTTGTGCTACCGGTACTTGTCAGGCATTGCTGAATTATAAGATTCTGCCGGATGTATGCAAGGGATGCTCGAAGTGTGCGAGAAATTGTCCGGTGAATGCCATCAGCGGAAAAGTGAAAGAACCCTTCGTGATTGATCAGACGGTCTGCATCAAGTGCGGAACCTGTCTGGATAACTGCCCGTTTGGTGCGATTGTTAAGGAAAGTTAGGAGGAACATAACATGGATTATATTACAATAGATTCAAAGAGGGTGCCAATCGAAGGGGAGAAAAATGTACTTTCCTTAATCCGTAAAGCGGGAATTGATCTGCCCACATTCTGTTATCATTCGGAATTGTCTATTTACGGAGCCTGCCGTATGTGTGTGGTGGAAGATGACAGAGGAAGAATTTTTGCATCCTGTTCCGAGCAGCCAAGACCAGGTATGGTAATTTACACCAATACCAAGAGGATTCAGAGCTACCGGAAGCTGATGATCGAATTACTGCTGGCATCTCACAACAGGGATTGTACCGTCTGTCATAAAAACGGTATGTGTGAACTGCAGTCTCTGGCATATAGAGTCGGTGTGCATGAAGTACGTTTCCCAAAGACAAAAGAAGAATGTCCGATTGATATGAGTTCTCCCAGTATCGTATTAGATCCCAACAAATGTATTCTCTGCGGCGACTGTGTCCGCACCTGTGATGAAATTCAGGGAGTCGGCGCAATTAACTTTGCATTCCGCGGCTCCAAGACAAGGGTTATGCCCGCATTTAATAAAAAGCTCAGTGAAACAGACTGTGTAGGCTGCGGTCAGTGTGCGGCGGTCTGTCCCACCTCGGCGCTTTCCATACGGTCGAATGTCACCGTTGTATGGGACGCCATTGAGGATAAAAATATCAGAGTGATTGCTCAGGTTGCTCCTTCTGTCAGAATTGCCGTGGGAGACCATTTCCAGATTCCGAAAGGCAAAAACTCCTTTGGAAAATTAGTTGAGGCGCTTCGCATTATGGGCTTTGACGAGATTTACGATACCAATTTTGCGGCAGATTTGACAGTTATGGAAGAGTCGGCAGAATTTGCGGAACGTTTGGAAAGCGGTGAGAACCTTCCGCTGTTTACCTCCTGCTGTCCGGGCTGGGTGAAATATTGTGAGAATAAATATCCGGAGTTTGCAGGAAATATTTCTACCTGCCGTTCTCCTCAGGGGATGTTTTCGGCAGTGTTAAAGGATTATTATAAAGAACAGGATGCAAAAGACGGTAAAAAGACAGTAATAGTATCCATTATGCCCTGTACGGCCAAAAAAGGCGAAATTTTAAGAGAAGATAATTTTACTGACGGCAGTCAGGATACGGATTTTGTATTGACGACAACAGAAGTCATCCGTATGATTAAGCAAATAGGGATTCAATTTGACAAGATTCATGGAGAATCCGCAGATATGCCGTTTTCACTGGCATCCGGCGGAGGCGCGATTTTCGGCGTAACAGGCGGTGTGACAGAGGCAGTGCTTCGTCGGCTTTCGGACAAGAAGGATTATCAGGCGCTGCAGGAAATCAGTTTCAGCGGAGTACGGGGAGAAGACGGCATGAAAGAAGCTGTCATTGAACATGGTGGAAGAGAAGTCCGCATTGCCGTTGTAAACGGTCTTGCCAATGCAGGAAAGCTGATAGACCGTATCAAAGCAGGGGAAGTAAAATATGATTTTGTAGAAGTTATGGCTTGCAAGAGAGGCTGTATTATGGGCGGCGGCCAGCCGGGACCGGCAGGACCGAGAACCAAGAAGAGAAGAATGGAAGGCATCTATAAAGTAGATCAGAATTCCAACATCAAATCTGCAGATGAAAATCCTGCAATAAAGGCATTGTATCAGGATTTCCTGAAAGGAAAAGAGCATAAGCTGTTACACAGGAATCTCCATTGACATACAGCCAAAGACGGAATGGATGCCTTTTCCACGTAAAGCTGTGAGCCGGACTTTTTAAAGTCTGGCTCATATTATATACCATTCAGATATTCCAATATGGTGCGGTTAATAGAAATCTACGGAATTATTGACAAAAAACACTTCTATTGCTATGATATTACTGTTTGATCAACAAAAAAACGGAGTGTGTTAGAATATGAAACAAAAGAAGGATTACAAAAAAATCTGGCTTGCCGCCGGCATTGTGTGTGCAGCTGCCGCAGTCATTGCTGTTTGTTATATTATAAATGATACCATGCGCCGCAGGGATACAGCATCTGCATATGAAGAAATGGCAAGTGAAACGAATGCTGTACTGGATTCCATTCCGGAAACGGAAACAGGAACGGAAACAGGAGCCGAGGCATTACGCCCGGAAATTCATGTGGAAATCCCGGAGAAAAATCTGGACTGGGAGGCTTTGCATGAAGAAAGCGAAGATATTTATGCATGGATTTATGTGCCGGATACCGATATAGATTATCCTGTCTTTCAGCATCCGACAGATAATAGTTATTATTTAAATCATAATATCGACGGAACAGAAGGATATCCCGGCTGTATTTACACTGAGGACTATAATGCAAAGGATTTTTCCGATACGCATACTGTTTTATATGGTCATAATTTAAAGGACGGAACCATGTTCACATCTTTACATAATTTTGAAGATTCTGATTTGTTTGAAAAAGATCATTATATTTTCATCTATACAGAGGACTATGCATTTGCTTATCAGATTTTTGCAGCATATGAATACAGTAAGATTCATTTGCTGGACAATTTTGATTATTCCAATCAATATGTGTACGAAAATTATCTGAAATCCATATATGACACGGAAGATCAGGGGGCAAATATACGTTTGGATATTCCGGTTGCTGCAGACGACCAGATCATCACACTCTCTACCTGTACTGCAGAGCATGACGCAGAACAGCGTTATTTGGTTACTGGTGTACTGTTAAACCCGCGTACATAATCATCAGATAAAACAGAATGTATCAAAACCGGAGGTTTTTATGCTGGAAGAAAAAGAAGTCGTTGAAAAAAAGAAATTTGGAATCGGCATTGTGACGATTCTTACGATACTGCTGATCGTTGTTGTGCTTGTGGGAATCGTGTTTATTATGAGAGTAATGGGAAAGCAGAAACTGACAAGCAGCGGGGCAGGAACAGAGATCGTAGAAATCGGTGAAACGGATGCAAGTCTTGCGGAGGGCCAGATATTATATGACGGAAATATTTATGAACGCAATGAAGATCTGATCACTATTTTGATCATGGGAATCGACAAGGAAACTTATACAGAAGTAGGCGGAGCAAGCTGGGAAGAGGAAGAGGGAAGCGAACTGGCGGGAGGACAGGCGGACGCCTTGTTTTTGCTGCTTTTGAACCCTCATAACAAACAGGCGGATCTTATCGCAATCAACCGGAATTCCATGACAGATGTGGATGTTTTTGATGCGGATGGCAATTATACCGGTGTTTTTACAAAACAGATTGCGCTGCAGCATGGTTATGGAGACGGCGGAGAGGAAAGCTGTAAACGTCAGGTGCAGGCTGTATCCAGAATGTTTCACAATATACCCATTGATTCTTACGCAGCCCTCAGTATGGATGCCATACCGGAATTAAATGATGCGGTCGGCGGCATTACGGTAGATGTTTTAGATGACATTATTTATCCGGAATATGATATGGATCTTCATCAGGGAGATGCCGTTACTTTGTATGGAGAAAAGGCATACTGGTATATCCGTCTTCGGAATGAAGATGAATTTAACTCCAATGAACTGCGGCTGAAGAGACAAAAACAGTATATGACGGCCTTTGCAGCTGCTGCAAAACAGAAGGCGTCTTCGGATATACGAGTGGCGGTTCAGTTGTTTCAACTGGCACAAAAATATATGGTCACAAATATTGATCTAAGCAGCTTTACGTATCTGGCAACAGAGGCGCTGGGGTATCAGTTTAATATTGAGAATATATATTCTCTGGAAGGCGAGACCTTGCAGGGAAATCAGTTTGAAGAGTTTTATGTAGATGATGATGCGTTGCAGGATCTCATTATCAGACTCTTTTATGAACTGGTCGAAGAGGATGCGGCGCTATCCTCTGCCGACAGCTAAACACGAATCTTTCCGGATCATCATCCGGTTGGATAGACCACATGAATAGAAAGAAAGGAGAAATCAGGAATATGAAAAAAAGAGTATTGGCAGTTTTATCTGCAATCACGGTTCTTGCCGTTGGCTCAATCAGCGTTTTTGCGGCAAGTCCGACAGCCAGAACTACCGAGGCTCCAGCAAGCGGTCAGAAAGCAGTAACATCTGTAAATGAAACCGCTACACCGACAGAGTATGCAAGCACTACAACGGCGTCGGAAGGCTATGAGGTGGAAGCAGTTTCTCAGGCAACTTTGGATTCAGCAGCAGTAGCAGTGCAGAATCAATTGCTGAATAAACTGTCTTCCATTGGAAACACATTGAAGGACAGTGCACTTATAAATGCAGCAGCAGATCCTTCCAAAAAAGTAACGGCATCTATTATGTCTGTAGTAGAAGTGAATCCTACAACAGCAGCAAAGGATGCAAACGGAAATTATCTTGTAACATTAAACATCAGCGGAATTTTGGCCAAAGATACAATTGCTGTTCTTCATTACAACGGATCGGCATGGGAAGTTATCGCTCCGGAAAAAGTAGAAGCCGGATCAGTTACCTTTGGCACAGAAAGCTTATCGCCAATCAGCATAGTTAAATTGGATGTAACTGACGTTACTGCGTCCCCTCAGACAGGTGAAACCATGCCTGTAGTTGCATGGATTGCATTGATTGGTTTTGCAGGGGCAGTATTCTGCGGAAAGAGATATTTCGCATAATTTATACCCTTCGGGGATCTTATTTATGCCGCGCATTGCGTAGCATTTTAGTAAAATCTGAATATCATGTGGTAGATAAAATGCAAACGTACGGTGGGGATTTCCCCACCGATACAGCTTATGAAGATGAAGAAAAAAGTATTATTTGTGACAACAATCAGCGGATTTTTGCCGCAGTTTGAAAAAAATGATGTTTTCATTTTACAGGAAATGGGATTTGAAATTCACTATGCTTCCAATTTTAAAAATCCTGTTTACACATTTAATGAGAATAAACTAAGGGATCAGGGAATCCTGATGCACCATATAGACATTGCAAAAAATCCTTCTAAATTAATGGCAAATACACATACAATCAGACAACTGAAAACAATTATCGAAAGAAATCAAATAGATCTGGTTCATTGTCATAATCCGATGGGAGGGGTAACAGCGAGGATCGCTGCCGCCTGCAGCAATAAAAAGCCATATGTGATTTATACCGCACACGGCTTTCATTTTTATAAAGGAGCCTCTTTGATAAACTGGCTTTTATTTTACAGTGCGGAACGATTCTTAGCCCATTATACAGATCAGATTATTACCATAAATCAAGAAGATTATCTGCGGGCAGAGCGGTTTCATTTAAAAAAAGGCGGAAAGGTTCATCAAATCCACAGTGTAGGCGTGGACGACCGCCGTTTTGCACCGCATAGAGAAATTGCCGAAAAAAAGCGTGCAGAAATCGGCATACCTCAGTCTGCTTTTCATATTGTAACAGCGGCTGAGTTAAACAGAAATAAAAATCAGAAAATAATTATTGAGGCATTGGCAAAACTTTGCAATCAGAAGATACATTACAGTATCTGTGGAAGAGGGCCGAACGAAACGGCTTTGAAACAGCTGGTTTCGGAAAAACAGTTGAATTCCAATGTGCATTTTCTCGGTTATCGGGTCGATATGGAGGAAATACTTCAAACAGCCGATTGTTTTGCCTTTCCTTCCTATCGGGAGGGGTTGGGCGTTGCGGCAATTGAAGCGCTGCTCTGCGGCGTGCCTCTGATTGTATCGGACAATCGGGGAACAAGGGAATATGCAGTAGAGGGCTGCAACAGCATTCTGTGTAAGGCGGGGAAATCAGAGGATTTTGCCGTGGCGATAGATCGGCTGTATTCCTACAGAGAAGAACGATCTGAAATGGCAAAGAGCTGCCGTGCATCAGCAAAAAAATTTACGATTCAGGAAGTAGATCGGACGATGCGTCGGATCTATCAGGACGCAGCCGCAAACTTATGACGATATAAAACATATCATTCTGGGATAAAGAGAGGTGTTCTGATGCAGAAGCATACAGCAAAGCCTGCCATATCTGTAATTATGGGGGTTTACAATCAATGGAATGAAAAGATACTGCGTGAGGCGGTGGATTCCATTTTGAACCAGACATTTACAGATTTTGAATTTATTATCTGGGATGACGGTTCCCATTCCAGTGTGGCAAAAACCATACAGTCGCTTTCTGTGCTGGATAAAAGAATTAAAATTGCCGGAAAAGATAAAAACTGTGGTCTGGCTTACAGCTTAAATGCCTGCATTGGCATGGCGCAGGGAAAGTATATTGCAAGGATGGATGCAGATGATATATCCCTTCCCAAAAGACTGGAAAAGCAGTATGAATTTCTGGAGTTCCACGAGGAATATGCATGGTGCGGTTGCAATACGAATCTGTTTGACAAAAACGGAGTCTGGGGCATTCGGAAAATGCCGCAAATACCGGTATTGAGCGATTATTTGAAGTTTTCTCCCTATGTACATCCGACGGTTATGTTTCGGGCGAAATTATTTGATGCCAACGAAGGGTATCTGGAGTCTGAAGAGACGCTGCGGTGTGAAGATTATGAAATTTTTATGCGATTCCTGAATTGCGGACTTCAGGGATTTAACCTTCAGGAAACTTTATTTTGTTATCGGGAGGATAAAGAGTCCTACCAAAGAAGAAAATTCTGCTTTCGGGTAAATGAAGCAAAGCTCCGTTACCGGAATTTTCAGAAAATGAAGATTTTGTTCCCGCTTGGGTGGCTGTATGTACTTCGTCCCATTGTAGGAGGTATTCTGCCCTCAAAAATCATTGCATATCTGAAAAGAAACGAGGGTATCCGGGTTAGAAGAGAGGAGAACAAAGGTGAGAGCCGGCTTCGACAACAGACAACAGAGGTATCTGCAGTACCGCAGCATACTCTTTCCGATGCCGCCGCACAAAAGGGCTTTGCAGGAATGCCTTAAAGACGGCGGGTTAAATACATATGATCAAATTTTTCTGCATGTATTTGCTCCTGCGGCAGTTGAGTTTATTATGTGGGTGTTGGATCAGGCAGTCAAAGACAAAAAGAAGCGATTGTATTTTTTGGCGAGAGACGGCTATCTGATGTATCATACGGCGCAGAAGCTTTCGGCTGAATATGGGTATGATTTGGATCTGCGTTACTTAAAGGTGTCCCGTTATTCCATGCGGATGCCGCAGTATGCGCAGATGGGCAGCGGCTGTATCGATTTAATCTGTTCCGACGGGATAGATATTACGTTTGAAAAGATTATGAAACGAGCAGCGCTGACAGAAGAAGAAGCGTGTAAGATCGCAGAGCTTGCCGGATTTTCGGGAAAAGAGAAACAAATCTTAAGCAGCAGACAGATTGTGCAGTTAAAGAAAACCTTACAGAGGATTCCTCTTTTCTTTACATATGTTTTTTTACATTCCCGAAAATGTTATGAGACGGCCATCGGATATTTGAAACAGGAAGGGCTGATGGAAAGCGTTCCCTATGCGATTGTGGACAGCGGCTGGATCGGCACGCTTCAGCAAAGCATGGAACAGTTGGTAAAACGGCCGATAGACGGATATTATTTCGGTTTATATGAAATTCCCCGAAATGCGGACGAGCTACGTTATAAGGCGTTTTATTTCATGCCAAAGACGAATATAAGGCGCAAGGTCTTTTTTTCCAACTGCCTGTTTGAGACAGTGTTTTCAGCGCCGGAGGGCATGACAGTGGGATATCGCTGCAGCAGGGATACACAGAATAAGCCCTGTTTTGAACCGATGGAAAGCAGGCCTTCAAATCCCAATGGCAGACGGATTTTGCGCAGCAGAAATCTGCTGATGAAATATGCAGCGTCCTATTTAAAAGAAAAACCTGTAGAGGCAGGACCGAAACTGGCAGAAAAACTCTGTGGGCTGCTTATGGGAGAGCCAAGCCTTTTTGAAGCCGGGGTTTTCGGTTCACAGCTTTTTTGTGATGATGTTCTGGAATTTCATATGCAGCCTGTTGCGGCAAAAATTACAGCCGAAGATTTGAAACACTGGAAAATCGGCTGCAGATTGTTGATTAAGTCAGGTATTTGCAGCAGAGAGCTGAGAAAAAGCGCCTGGCCGGAAGCAAGCATTACTTTGTTGGGCAGATCCGTAAAAAAATATCTGCTGCAGGAGAGAATCTATAAATATCTCATATATTTCAGAAAGGCGTTTAAAGCAAGGTGAAGGAAACAAGAAATAAAACCAGCATAAAACAGTATGCATTTGTTGTCGGCGAGCTGACTTCCCGTGAATTGAAACGAAAGTATGCCAGAAGCTCCCTTGGAATACTCTGGAGTATTTTCAATCCTCTCTTATACATGGTGGTGATGACCATTGTATTTTCAGGTCTGTTTCAGTCTTCTATTGACAAATATCCTGTGTATATTCTGACTGCATATATTATGTTTGATTTGTATACCAAGGCGAGTGAAGCATCCCTTACGGTTTTGGTAGATAATCGGGATTTGTTAATGAAAATAAAATATCCAAGACAGGTACTGATCTTATCCAGAGTATTTACTGCACTGGTTAATTTTGGTTATATGCTGATCCCGTATGTTCTGATGCTTTTTTTGTTTGGTATACAGATTCGTTGGACAGCTGTTTTTTTGCCTCTGGTTGTACTTTTCGAAATGCTGTTTTCGGTGGGGATTTCCTGTTTTCTTGCGGTGAAATATGTATTTTTCCGGGATACGAAATTTTTACACAAACAGTTTATTTATTTTTGGGTACATATGATAGCAATGTACTATCCGTTGGACCGAGTAAGCGGATATGTTAGAAAAATTGTGGAAAATAATCCCTGGTATCTTTTTGTAAAAGCGGCAAGAGACTGCATCATGTACGGACAGATACCAAAGAAAGGAACGATGACGTCCATTGCCTGTTGGGGAATAGGGGTTTTTCTGGTGGGGCAGCTGTACTTTGTACGAAAAGATAATGACGTCATGCAGAAGATATAATATGCAGAACAGAGAATTTTTTGTATTAAGAGAACTGACAAAAAGAGAAAAAAAGCATATGCGTTCCGAAACAAGGCTGGGACAGCTATGGGTGTTTGTAGATCCGCTGCTTCATATGGCAATTTTTTCTTTTCTGGCGGTAAACTGGTTTACCCATGAACTGGAAAATTTTCCGATGTTTGTATTATCCGGCTATTATATTTACTGTTTTTTTCGCCATGGAACAACAGATTCCATTACAGCGCTGGTATCCAACAAGAATTTTCTGATTCAGACCAGATGGAAGAAGAATATATTTGTAAAGCAAAGAGTATATTCTGCATTTCAGGACTTTATTTATTCCTGTGTGCCATATGTTGGATTTATGGTTTTGTTTCATATGAAACCGGGATGGAAATGTTTCTTTCTGATTCCTGATATGATGCTTATGATACTGCTGGTTTATGGAATCGGAAAAATTTTGGCTGTTACGTACGTATTTTTTGCGGATATCCGATATTTTTATGAAAATTTTATGATATTGCTTTTATTTGCCTCCGGTGTTTTTTATCCTCCAGAGATTCTTCCAGATTCTGCAAAGTTTATTCTGGAATGGAATCCACTTTATTTGTGTATTGAGATTGCGAGGAACAGCGTAATGTATGATCAATATACCGAAATCTGGTCGTGGCTGAGACTTGGAGTGTGGGCTGCTGTTATGTATTTGGCCGGAAGCTATATTTTTAATAAAAAAGAAAATGCAGTCATGCAGAAATTATAAAACAGAAAGCTCAGGAGAACTGGAAATGAATACAGAAATTTTTTATCATCCATATGTGATTCTGGCGGCAGCTGCCATACTGCTGATCGTTGTTCTGGAAGGAATTATTTTAATCGTATGGAACAGTATCAAAAAACGTAAAAAGATGCGGCAGAAGAAAAGCCGTGCGGGTTCGGAAAAAGTTTCTAAGCTGCGAGAGCAGAGAAACAGAGAAATTGAGGAGATGCTCATGGAAGAGAAATGGGAGCATTCCGGTGAAAAGCCTGTTATCAGCGTTGAGGATGTTACCATGGAATTTCATTTGTCCTCAGCGAATACTTCCGGTCTGAAGGACTACCTGATCCAATTATTGAAACGGCAGATTACATACCGTAAGCTTTATGCATTGTATCACATCAAATTTCGTGTGTACAAAGGGGAAGTAGTCGGCATCATCGGAACAAACGGCTCCGGTAAGAGCACCCTTTTAAAAATTATTTTCGGTTCACTGAAACCCACGAAAGGGCATGTGCAGGTAGACCGGAAAAAGATACAGCTTTTAACGCTTGGCGCCGGCTTTGACATGGAGCTTACGGCAAGAGAGAATGTTTACCTGAATGGCTCTATTATCGGCTACAACCGGAAATTTTTGGACGAGCATTATAATGAAATTGTAGAGTTTGCAGAGTTGGAAGATTTTATGGAAGAGAAAGTAAAGAATTTTTCTTCCGGAATGGTCAGCCGTCTTGCATTTTCCATTGCCACTGCAGGGGATGCGGCGGAAATTTTAATTTTGGATGAAGTGTTAAGCGTCGGAGATGCTTTTTTCAGAGAAAAAAGTTTAAAAAGAATTCGGGAAATGATACATGGAGGAAGTACGGTGCTTATGGTAAGCCATTCCATGGGAACGATTATTGAGAATTGTTCCAAAGCAGTATGGATTGAAAAAGGGGAGCTTAGGATGTTTGGCGAGCCGAAAAAAGTATGTGCGGCATATCAGAAAATGAATGAGACAGACAACGCTAAATAGAAGGGGAAATGGAAAGGTGTCGTTGTAATGGGAAAATTCAAAGATAAAATGTATGATTCTCTCGTGAGAAAAAACGAGAATGTCAGATACGAATATGAGCGGTACGTCATGGAAAACCGAACGGAGCATTATGAAAACCGCAGAAAGCATTGGAAGATTCTTTTTCAGCTGAAATGGCATTACCAGATCAAAAAGAAAACAGATCCAATGCTTTATTGGGATACGGAAAATGCACAAAAGCGGGGGATGGCGAGAAGGAAAAGACCGAAAGAAAAAATCTTATATTATGAAAATGACGAAGAAAGGCCGTCAGCGGAAGAATTTGTTGCAAAGCTGATGCCGTATGATGTGATTTCTTTTGATATTTTTGATACGCTGCTATATCGAAATGTGGAGAAACCGGAGGATGTTTTTCATCTGATGTCAGCGGAAATGGGCATGAGCGATTTTTCTTATTTGAGGAAGCGGGCAGAAAGAACGGCAAGAGACAAAAAAGAGAAGGCATCATTTACAAGAGAGGTTGTTCTTTCGGAAATTTATGATGTGCTGTGGCAGGATTATCATATTGAGAAACGTTGGATGGATAGGGAAATTGAACTGGAGTTTACACTTATAGCTGCAAACCCCTATATGCATCAGGTGTATGAGATTTTATGTGTGCTTGCGGAAAAATTAAACAAAAAGCTGGTGTTTATGACAGATATGTACCTTCCACTGGAAGTGATTCGCCAGTTGATGGAAAAAAACGGATATCATACATATGAAGAGATCATACTTTCCAACGAATATGGACTCCGGAAAGGAGACGGTACGCTGCAGCAGATATTGTCAGAACATTATCCGGACAAAAAAATTGTACATGTCGGAGATAATCGTAAGGCGGATGTGGAAAAGACCATTGCAGCCGGTATAGATGCGGTGTATAATCCGGACAGTCATTTTGTTTTCCGGGAGCCTGAGCTTGAGAATATTGCCGGAAGTTTTTACCGTGCAGTCATACAGACGCAGATGAATAACGGATTGTGGGATAAGGATCTGTATTATTCCCATGGATATCGCGTGGGCGGTATTCTGGCAGCGGGATATTGTGAATTTATCAATCAGATTGTGGAAAAAAAAGGCATTGATCAAATTTTGTTCTGCTCCAGAGACTGTGACATTTTATATAAGATTTATAACCGTTTTTATAAAAAAGCAGAGACGGCATATATTATGACTTCGCGTTTAGCGCTTTTTCAAATTACATCGGAGCACTATCTGTATGATTTGGAGGGCCGGTATATCTTTCGATATTTGAAATTGTATAGAGACAGTAAGCCGCTGCAGACGATTTTGACGGAATGCGGTTATGGATATCTGGTTAACGAACTGGAAAAATACAATCTTGACCGATACCAGTTTCCATGCGCAGTAGACGAAAAGCGTCTGCACAATTTTATATTCAGCAATTCCCGAAAGATTCAAAATCAGAATATAGAAAACAGAGAAGCGGCAAAGAAATATTTTTCAGAGGTGATCGGAGAAAACAAAAATATTCTGGTTGTGGATATTGGATGGGCTGGAACCTCTATTACAGCACTGAAGTATTTTCTGGGTGAATATCTGCTGGAAAAAAGCTGCCGTGTGACGGGAGCGCTGATGTGTACGAATCGGAATGAGATTACAAAAAACAGCATTCAGTTTTCAGAAATAGAGGCTTATATTAACACGCCTTATCAAAATATGGATCTCACAAGATATATTTTTCCCGGCCCGCCCAGAAGCCGTTCTGTTACACTTATGGATAAACTGCATATGCCTTTAGAATATCTGTTTACTTCAACGGAGCCGTCCCTGCTTTCTTATTGTTTTCATCCGGACGGTACTGTTGGATTTGAATATTCGGATAAAGAAATCCCGAATCCGGAGCAGATTTTATCTATGCAGGCCGGAATGACGGATTTTGTGGAACAGTACGTTTCCCATACAAAAGATTTCAGCGGATATTTTACGATACCGCCGTATACGGCATTTATGCCGCTGAAAGCTGCGATTGATCACGAACGATATTCATACGAGGTGTATAAGGACTATTTATATGATGCAATGTCGCCGCCTTATAGTACCGATCCGCCGGTTTCTTTTTCAGAGCTTTTTCCTGCAGAATATAGAATTCCGGCACAGGCAGAAGAGGAGAAGAAGAAAGGAAGAAAACAGATTTTGTTTGTTTCTCCGGAAATGATCTATTCCGGCGCGCCTCGCAGCCTCCTGCGGATGTGCAGGTCGGCAGTCCGTCTTGGTTATGATGTTTTGGTCTGGAGCATGAAGAACGGACCGTTTATAGAAGAATTTCAAAAGAGCGGGATTTCGGTACAGATCGTTACAGAGGGGGAGGCGGTTTCGGATGTATGCCGTTCTATCATCGAAACCTGCGACATGGCGGTATGCAATACCATTATGACTTCATATTTTGCGGAAATCTGCTGTCAGTATATTCCCACTGTCTGGTATATCAGAGAAGCGACCAACATTCCGGATTTTATTGTAAATCAGCCAGAGCGGGAATATGTGTTAAAAAACAGCCTTGATATCTATTGTGTAAGTGAATATGCGAAAAAAGCTTTGGAACAGTTTACAGAAAATCCGGTGCATGTTGTACATAACTGCGTGGAGGATGAAACGAATCTGGCGCAGCCGTATACTCCTGGAAGTGGTGATACCGTTAAATTTGTGCAGTTCGGAACAATGGAATACCGAAAGGGATATGATGTTTTGCTGAAAGCCTGGCAGAATATGCCGAAAACCTATAAAAAGAAAGCAGAGCTTTACTTTGCAGGAGGTTTTATCAACAGCGGAACGCCTTTCTGCTCTTATCTGTTTCGGCAGATGCAGAACGTAGAAAATGTACATTATCTTGGACTGATCAAAGGCGAAGAGAAAAAAATTCATACGCTGTCCGGAATGGATGTTGTTGTAGTGGCTTCCAGAGACGAGTCCTGTTCATTGGTTGCGTTGGAAGGGGCGATGTTGTCAAAGCCGCTCATTGTCACGGAAAATGTAGGGGCAAACTATATGGTCTCAGAAGAGAACGGGTTTATTGTAAAAACGGGAGATCCAGACAGCCTGATGCAGGCAATGATGCAGATGATCGACCGGAAAGAGGAACTGAAAGCCATGGGGGAAGCCTCTCGCAGAACATATGAAGAACGTGCAAGTATGGAATCTTATATGGATTCCATGCGAAAGCTGTATGGACTGTCACAGCAGAAAAATAAGAAAAGTTTTGGAAAAATCAAAAAGCGCAATCGTTTTGTATTTTCCGCTGAGAAAAAAGAGGAGAGTAGAAATCAGGCAGAATGCCGGCCGGATGTGCATTTAGAAAGCAATTCGGACGTAATTGTTTCTCTGACCTCTCATCCAAAACGGATCACAGGAATCAGTACCTGTATCCGTTCTCTGATACAGCAGACGGTAAAGCCCGATAAGATTATATTATGGCTGGCGAAGGAAGAATTTCCGGAAAGAGAAGCAGACCTGCCTGTGGAATTGCTTTCTGTGTATCATGATTGTGAATATTTTGATATTCGATGGGTAGAGGAAGATTTAAAACCACATAAGAAATATTTATACGCTATGCAGGAATATCCCGACCGTCCAGTAATTATCGTAGATGATGATGCTGTCTATGAAGATCGTCTAGTGGAGAATCTTCTTAGCAGCTACAGGCAGTTTCCAGACTGCGTATCTGCCATGAGGGCAAATTTGATAATGTTTCAGCGAGACGGAAGCATTATGGATTATGAAGGATGGATTATGGATTACAAATTGCTTTTGGACATTCCTTCCACCCAGCTTGTGCCTACCGGAGTAGGAGGCGTGCTTTATCCGCCGGGATTGCTTCCTAAAGAAACCTTTGATTTTTCGGCAATCCGTAAAAACTGCCTTTATTGCGATGACTTGTGGTTAAAGGTAATGGCGTCCCATGCCGGTCTGAAAACCGTTGTTCCAAAAACGTACTGTAAGGAAAAGCTGATCGAAGGATCACAGGATGTTGCTTTGTGGCGTATCAATGTCCAAGGCGATAACAATGATGAAAGTTTGAAACGCATTTTGGATTATTACGACGCACAGACCGGCAGTCTGGATGCGCTTATGTCATGGCTGCAGAAAGACAGATTTATGTAAGAGGGCAGTGCCCTGCCTCAGTATAGTGAACTATTGATTTCCGTTGCCTTTTGTCATATTTGAAAGAAATTCCAACAGAAAAAAGAGGGGGACAAATGGAACCATGCGAATGAAAATCTATCATTTTATGGTCAACCGCCATAACGGAATCAGAACCAGATATCATGCGATGCATGATGGGGCGGAAGGCATACGGAAGCTTTTTTCGTATGTCTATCTGCTCTGGCTGAATTTTTGTTATTACGCCTTATTCTGCCGTTTTCTGGGAAGAGAACAAGATCTGGATTTTTATGAAAAAAAGCGTCTTCTGACCACAAGGAGCGAGTCAAAAACGTATACTCGGCCAAAAGATCTGGCAAAGATGCTTTCTGATTACGATGTGATCTCATTTGATGTGTTTGACACACTTCTTTTTCGGCCGTTTTCGGAACCGGCGGATGTATTCTATTTTCTGGGGGAGATATTTCCTGTTTCTGACGTTAAGCGGATTCGTATGGAACAGGAATTTCTGGCGCGGAAAGCGTGCCAAAAGGAAAAGGGACATATGGAGATCTCCCTTGCAGAAATTTGGCTGCGTATGGAAAAAGAGACCGGCATTTTGAAAGACCAGGGAATGAAAGCGGAGTGCGCATTGGAGAAACAATTCTGCTATGCGAACCCGTATATGAAAGAGGTGTATCATCATCTGAGGAATATGGGAAAACGGATTGTCCTCATTTCGGATATGTATCTGCCGGAGTCGTTTTTGCGGGAGCTGTTGGAAGGATGCGGCTATATCGGATTTGAAAAGCTGTATGTTTCCTCTGCGTACGGGAAAAGCAAAGCCGATGGGGGATTGTACCGGTTATGCAGAGAAGACTATCCGGGGAAATCCTGTATCCATATCGGGGATAACTGCCAGAGCGACGTCAAAATGGCGGAAAAAAACGGATTTTCTGCATATCATTATCCGAATGTCAATCTCAAAGGGCGGCCATACCGTTCTTTTGATCTGTCTCCCGTCATCGGGAGCGCATATCGGGGGATTGTGAACAGCTGCCTTTACAACGGCCTGCGTGCTTATTCTATGGAATATGAATACGGGTTTGTATATGGAGGGCTATTTGTCTTAGGGTACTGTAATTTCATTCACGATTACTGCAGGAAAAACGGAATGGACCGGCTGCTGTTTTTGTCCAGGGACGGAGATATTTTAAAACAGGCTTACGACCTGATTTTTCCGGGAGAAGATACCGTATATGCCTATTGGTCCAGAGCGGCGGCGGTAAAACTGATGGCGGAATACGACAGGTATGATTATTTCCGGAGATATGTGTATCATAAAGTGAATCAGGGAATTACAGTCTCTTGGGCGCTTTCTGTCATGGAACTGGATTTTTTGGCAGAAGAATGGAAAGAATCGGGAGAGGAGCTGACAGATAAAAATGCGGATAACCTGAAACGGTTTCTGCAGGAGCATTTTGACAAAATCATAACAGCATACCGCAGTCAGAGGATGGCCGCGGAAAAATATTATGCAAAGATTCTTACAGGGGCCAAAAAGGCGGCGGTAATTGATATCGGCTGGGCGGGCAGCGGCGCGCTTTCGCTTTCCTATCTGACAAAGCGCATCTGGAGGCTGCCCTGTGAACTGACCGGCATTCTGGCAGGGACAAATACGCCGCATAATGCAGAGTGGGATGCGTCGGAAATATTTCTGCAGACGGGAAAGCTGGTTTCCTATTTGTATTCCTCTTCGCATAACAGGGATCTTTGGAAAAAGCACGATCCGAACAAAAATTACAATGTATACTGGGAGCTGCTTTTGTCATCTCCGGACAGACAGTTTTTGGGATTCCGGAGTGCAGAAGAGATGAGCGCCAAAGATGTCGTTTGGGAAAAGGAGAAGAGCGTGGCGTTTCATTTTGGAAAGCATGATCCTAACCGGAACGGCATTTATGAAATACAACGGGGTATTTTGGATTTTGTAAAAGAATATACGGCGCATTTTAAGGAGGAACCATTTATGTTTCATATCAGCGGACGGGACGCCTATGGGCCGATGCTTGCGGCAGCCAGTGATCAGGAAAAGTATTTAAAAGAAATTTCCGGAAGGTTTCACATTGAGATTGGGGTTTGAAACACTTGACTTTTGGGCAGTATGTGCTAGAATAATTTCCAGTGTGAGTGTAAAAAGAAGGAAGGTTTTCTTATGAGAAGACAGGTTTTATCATTATTGGTTGAAAATACCGCGGGTGTTACCAGTCATATATCCGGTCTGTTCAGCCGAAGAGGGTATAACATCGACAGCTTTTCTTCCGGCGTGACCGCAGATCCCAAATATACGCGGATTACCATTGTGGCCAGCGGAGACGAGCAGATCTTAGAGCAGATCGAAAAGCAGCTTTCCAAACTGGAAGACGTACTGGATATTAAGAAATTGGAGCATGGAACTTCCGTAACAAGAGAGCTTATTCTGGTTAAGATCCGGGCAAAGGATACGGATCGCCAGGCGATTTTAAATGTCACGGAGATTTTTCACGGAAAAGTGGTGGATGTCACACATGATTCCATGGTCATTGAACTGACCGGACAGCAGGAAAAGCTGGACGCGTTTATGGATCTGCTGGTGGGCTATGAGATTTTGGAACTGGCAAGAACCGGAATTACAGGACTGACCAGAGGCTCATCAGATGTGAAATATTTAGACTAAAAGTTATATAAAAAAGAAAACAGGAGGATATAGTAAAATGTCAGCAAAAATTTTTTATCAGGAAGACTGTAACTTATCATTATTAGAAGGCAAGACAATTGCCATCATCGGCTACGGCAGCCAGGGACATGCCCATGCGCTGAACTTAAAGGAATCCGGATGCAATGTCATCATCGGTCTTTACGAAGGCAGCAAATCCTGGGACAAAGCCGTGAAACAGGGATTTGAAGTATTTACGGCGGCAGAGGCGGCCAAAAAAGCGGATATCATCATGATCTTAATCAACGATGAGAAACAGGCGGATCTCTACAAAAACGATATCGAGCCGAATCTGGAAGAAGGCAATATGCTGATGTTTGCACACGGCTTTAACATTCATTTCGGATGCATCGTGCCTCCTTCAAACGTAGACGTTACCATGATCGCGCCAAAAGGACCGGGACATACCGTTCGTTCCGAATACCAGGAAGGCAAAGGCGTACCGTGCTTAATCGCAGTAGAGCAGGATGCAACCGGAAAAGCGCAGGATATCGCGCTGGCATATGCCCTCGGCATCGGCGGAGCAAGAGCGGGCGTTCTTGAGACAACATTCCGTACAGAAACGGAGACAGACCTTTTTGGCGAGCAGGCAGTGCTTTGCGGCGGAGTCTGCGCATTGATGCAGGCGGGCTTTGAGACATTGGTAGAAGCGGGCTATGATGCAAGAAACGCATATTTCGAGTGCATCCATGAAATGAAATTGATTGTAGACTTAATCTATCAGTCAGGCTTTGCGGGAATGCGTTATTCCATTTCCAATACGGCGGAATACGGCGATTACATCACAGGGCCGAAAATCATCACAGAAGACACCAAGAAAGCGATGAAGAAAATTTTGTCCGATATTCAGGACGGCTCTTTTGCAAAGGAATTCTTACTGGATATGTCTCCGGCAGGAAGACAGGTGCATTTCAAGGCTATGCGGAAACTGGCTGCGGAGCATCCGGCAGAGGAGATTGGTAAAGAGATCCGTAAATTATACAGCTGGAACAACGAAGAGGATAAGTTAATCAATAACTAATATAAGCGGTATATAAAAATCCGGGAATATGCTAACTTCCCGGATTTTTTGCCGCCATATCGGAGAAATTTTCTGGATTGGGATGAAACGTTTCATAAAAATAAATAAATTCTTCCAAAGCTCCGGTCGTTTTCTGCTGCGCTTTATAGACAAATCCCACCTCTCGTTTGTGAATCGGAATTTCCAATGGGATTTCCACCAAAGAACCTTCGGCAAGCTCTGCCGTTACAAAGCTGCGGATGACGCAGGCGACGCCCATACTGATTTTGGCAAATTCAATCAGAAGATCCATATTGGAAATATCAATGGAATCCTGTATCGGAATCTGATTTGTCTGCAGATAGTTATTGATATACTGTCTTGTCATATTATTTTTATCCAGCAGCATCAGCGTAGCGTTTTGCAAAATCCGGGAAGGTGGAATGTCTCTGTCTGCCAGGTGTTTCAGATAATCTTTTGTGGCAACAAAGATATCCTCGATTTCTTCCAGAAAGTCAAAATGAATATCCTTTCGGTTCTTTGGTTTTCCCACAAGTCCGATATCAATTTTATCCTCCTCCAAAAGCTTTAACGTCTCGTTTGTAGATTGACAGGTAATGGAGATACTGATATAAGGATGCCGCCGGATAAATTCTTTCAGATAAGGGAGTAAAATATATTTGCAAAGTGTAGAGCTGACGCCGATTTTTAAATGCCCGATACCAAGTTCAATGGAACGATGCAGCTTTTCTTCTCCGAGAGAAAGCGTTTCAAAGGCATTTTTTACATAAGAATAAAGAAGTTTTCCTTCTTCTGTCAGAAACACGCCTTTAGAGCTGCGGGAAAAAAGTTTACAGCCAAGGCCATTCTCCAGCTTTTGGATTGATTTGCTGATTGCGGGCTGGCTGATATATAATTCTTTGGCGGCTTTTGAAATATTTCCGGTGTTTGCTGCCGTATAGAAAATACGATATGCAGATAAATTTTGAGTCATGGGGATGCACCTCCAAACAGTTTATTATTAATTTGTATGACATAAAGATCATATCATAATTTCTAGTTATGGTAAATATATTTAATATGTATTTTATTTATGACAGATGATGTGCTATAATGTATACATACCATATAAAAAGGCTGAAAGGCCATAATGCAATATCCAGAAGGTATAGATTCACAATATTTACACACACTCACACACAAAATGCAACAGTTCAGCTATGACTAAAATCAAATCAGGAGGTATACTGGCATGGGAATGACAATGACGCAGAAGATTCTTGCGGCACATGCAGGCTTAGAATCCGTACAGGCAGGACAGCTGATTGAGGCTGATTTGAGTCTTGTACTGGGAAATGATATTACTTCACCGGTAGCCATTCATGAAATGGAGAAAATGAAAACAGAAGGCGTCTTCGACAAAGATAAAATTGCGCTGGTTCTGGATCATTTTGTACCGAACAAGGATATCAAATCGGCACAGCACTGTAAATGCGTCCGTGAATTTGCCTGCAGACATGAAATTTCAAATTATTTTGACGTAGGAGAGATGGGAATTGAACACGCCCTTTTGCCGGAGAAAGGACTTACGGTAGCCGGAGATGTGATTATCGGTGCAGATTCCCATACATGTACTTATGGAGCTCTGGGCGCTTTTTCCACCGGAGTGGGAAGTACGGATATGGCGGCGGGAATGGCAACCGGAAAAGCATGGTTTAAAGTTCCTTCCGCAATAAAATTCAATTTGACCGGAAAACCTGCAAAGTGGATCAGCGGCAAGGATATCATTCTTCATATCATAGGAATGATCGGTGTAGACGGCGCTTTATACAAATCTATGGAATTTGTGGGAGACGGCATACAATATCTTTCCATGGATGACCGTTTTACCATTGCCAACATGGCGATTGAAGGCGGCGGCAAAAACGGCATTTTCCCGGTAGACGAGAAATGCGAAGCTTATATGAAAGAGCATTCCATGCGGCCTTACAAAATTTATGAGGCAGATGCAGATGCTGTATATGATGAAGAATATACGATTGATTTAAGCGCATTGAAACCAACTATTGCGTTTCCGCATCTTCCGGAAAACACAAAAACAATTGACGAAGTTGGTGAAATTAAAATCGATCAGGTCGTCATCGGTTCCTGTACCAACGGACGGCTGGATGATCTTAGAATTGCAGCAGAAGTGATGAAGGGAAAAAAGGCGGCCAAAGGCGTACGCGTTATCGTAATTCCCGCAACGCAGAAGATTTATTTAGAGGCTATGGAGGAAGGGCTGCTTAAGACATTTATTGAGGCGGGAGCAATTGTAAGCACACCCACCTGTGGTCCTTGTCTTGGGGGATATATGGGAATTCTGGCAGAGAAGGAACGCTGTATTTCCACAACGAACCGTAACTTTGTAGGACGCATGGGACATGTGGAATCAGAAATTTATCTGGCAAGCCCTGCAGTTGCGGCTGCAAGCGCGATTACCGGCAGAATTTCAAGTCCGGATGAATGTTAGGAGGAAAAATACATGAAAGCAGCGCATGGAACAGTATTTAAATACGGCGACAATGTAGATACTGATGTCATTATTCCGGCAAGATATCTCAATTCTTCCGATCCGAAAGAGCTGGCGGAGCATTGCATGGAAGATATTGATCAGAATTTTGTAAAGCGGGTAAAAGAAGGAGACATCATAGTTGCAACGAAGAATTTCGGATGCGGTTCTTCCAGAGAGCATGCACCGATTGCGATCAAAGCGGCAGGCATAAGCTGCGTCATAGCCGAAACATTTGCAAGAATTTTTTATCGGAATGCCATTAATATCGGACTTCCCATTGTAGAATGTGAAGAGGCGGCGAAAGATATTGATGCGGGAGATGAAGTGGAAGTGGATTTTGACACAGGGATCATTACCGATAAAACAAAAGGAACCACCTATCAGGGCCAGGCATTTCCGGAATTCATGCAAAAGATCATTGACTGCGAAGGACTGGTCAATTATATCAATCAAAAATAAAGTGTTACGGGAACTGTATGCCAAATAAAGCATAGAGTTCCTTTTTTATTACAAATCTATTAATTTTACAATCTTCTTGTCCTTTTTTTTGTGAAATAGAGTATAATGAAAGGAAATGTTATAAAAAGGAGTGAAATTATGGTTCGCAGAAAAAGAAGAGCGGGAGTTGTGCGCAGATCTTTACTGTTAGCTTTGGTAGTTGTTTTATTTAGCTTGCTTGTGATGTATGTGTTTTTCGGAATTTATTTCCGATCTCATTTCTTTTACCGGACCAGCATTGAAGATGTAGAAGTAGGCGGCAAGACTGCAGAAGATGCAGTGGAGGCGCTGCGTATGGAAGTACAGGATTATCTGCTGGTTATGTATGACAGAAATGGAACGAAGTACCAGATTCCGGGGGTGGAATTTGCCTATGATTATAAACCTCTGGGAGAAGAGGAGAAAATGATTGGCGAACAGAAATCTTTTCTCTGGCCAGGTAAAATTTCCAAAGAAAAAAAACTGGAAATGCAAAAGAGCATCACCTATGATGAAGATCTGTTAAAAGAAAAAGTTTTGTCCTTAGCATGTCTGAAGGAAGAAAATATGCAGAAGCCAAAAGACGCATTTATTCAGATGACAGAAGAAGGCTATGAGCTGATTCCGGAAGACCAGGGATCTTATCTGATTCCGGATCGATTATATGCCAGAGTAAAAGCCGCTGTAGACGCAGGAGAATCTGAGTTTACATTTACCGATGATTTGTATGAGAAACCGTCGGTGCTTGCCTCTGATCCGGTTCTTACTGAGTGTATGACGAAAATTCAGTCTTATTTTGGGGCAGAGATCACGTATGATATGGGAGAAGACAAAGAAGTCGTAGATAAAGGCGTAATTTCTTCTTGGATTACGGTAGATGAGAATTATAATGTGACCTTTGATGAAAACAAAGTCGCTTCGTATGTACAGAGCCTTGCCAGCAAATACAATACATACGGAGATGAACGGGAATTTTTAACGGCAAAAGGCGATACCGTTACAATTGGCGGCGGTGATTATGGATGGGTGATTGATAAAGAGGCAGAGCGCGAGCAGCTTATCCAGGAAGTAAAATCCGGAGAGGTCAAGACCAGAGAGCCCGTCTATTCTCAGACGGCAGTCAGCCGCAGTAAAAATGATATCGGCAATACCTATGTGGAAATAGATTATACCAATCAGCACGTGTGGTATTTTGAAAATGGTACGGTAAAACTGGAATCAGATTGTGTAACAGGAAATATCAGCAAAGGAAACGGTTCTCCGGATGGCGTATTTAAAATTGTTTACAAGAAAAGTCCCGCTGTTTTAAAAGGAGAGGATTATGAATCAGATGTAACATATTTTATGCCTTTTGCGTATAATGTGGGATTTCATGATGCCTCCTGGAGACATGGCAGATTTGGAGGGAATATATACAAAACCTCCGGTTCCCATGGCTGTATCAATATGCCGGAGGATAAGGCTGCAAAGCTGTATGAACTTGTGGCGGTGGATACGCCGGTAATTGCATACTACAGAGAGCCGGTAAAACTTACTGCAGAGAATACCAAAATTTCCAACGCTTATTCCTATTATGACGAGGAAAAGGAAAAAGCAAAGGAAGAGGCTGCAAGGAAATCTGCCGAAGACGCTGCTCAGAATACGCCGCAGGCGGGAGAGGGAGAGCGAATTACAGAAGACGGGAGCGTAGAACCGATTCCCCAGGGTGAACAATAAGACAGGAAGAAAAGAGGATATCAATATGGAATTACTTTATGCAAGTACAAGAAACGGAGATGAAAAAGCGACTGCATCAGAGGCAATTTTAAAAGGCCTTGCCTCTGACGGAGGGCTGTTCGTTCCCACCGAGATACCGGCATTAGACGTGGATTTGGATGATCTGGCCAAAATGACGTATCAGGAAACGGCCTATACGGTAATGCATAAATTTCTGACAGATTTTACGGAAGAAGAATTGAAAAACTGTATTACAGCCGCTTATGACAGCAAATTTGACACCGAAGAAATAGCGCCCTTAGTCAATGCAGACGGAGCTTATTATCTGGAATTATTCCATGGACCGACGATCGCTTTTAAAGATATGGCGCTGTCCATTCTGCCCCATCTGTTGATTACAGCTGCCAGGAAAAACAATATCCAAAACGAGATTGTAATTTTGACGGCTACTTCAGGAGATACCGGAAAAGCGGCTTTGTCCGGTTTTGCAGATGTAAAAGGCACCAGAATCATTGTTTTTTATCCCAAGAACGGCGTCAGTCCTATTCAGGAAAAGCAAATGGTGACACAAAAAGGTGCAAATACCTTTGTAGTAGGAATCAACGGCAATTTTGACCAGGCGCAGACCGGCGTAAAACAAATGTTTTCCGATTCGGATCTTGGCAGGGCATTAGCAGAATCGGGATATCAGTTTTCTTCTGCTAATTCCATTAATATCGGACGCCTTGTACCGCAGATTGTATATTATGTATATGCATACGCAAAATTATATGCCAACGGAGAGATTACAAAGGGAGAGAAGATTAATTTTGTGGTTCCCACCGGAAATTTCGGCAATATTCTGGCGGCCTTTTATGCTAAGCATATGGGACTTCCCATTGCAAAGCTGATTTGTGCGTCCAACGAAAATAAAGTGCTGTATGATTTCTTTTCTACCGGCGTTTATGATAAGAACAGAGAATTTATTCTGACTTCTTCTCCATCTATGGATATTTTGATTTCCAGTAATTTAGAGAGATTGATTTATCGAATCGCCGGAGACGATGCAGAAAAGAATGCAGAACTGATGAAAGCGTTATCTACAGAAGGAACATATAAAATCTCAGAAGCAATGAAATCTGAATTAAAAGATTTTTATGGAAATTATACCACAGAAGAGAAGACCGCACAGGTGATTCGTGATTTGTACAAAAATACAGGTTATATGATTGATACGCATACGGCAGTTGCTGCGGGCGTTTATGATGCGTATCAGTCTGATACACAGGATACACAGACGAAGACGGTCATCGTATCTACTGCCAGTCCATTTAAATTTACCAGAAGTGTTATGGATGCCATTGACAAGGAAAAATACGATTCCATGACAGATTTTGAACTGGTGTATGAATTGAGCAGAATTGCCAATGTAACAGTGCCTCCGGCAATTGAGACGATCCGGAATGCCAAAGTGCTGCATGATACAGTATGTGAACCGAATGAAATGGAAGATGTAGTAAAGAAATTCTTAAAGATTGAATAATGAGACGGAAAAGGAAGGGAATCATCCCTTCCTTTTATAGTTTTATTAAAATATTTAAAGTGCCGAATGGATAAATGATGGGTAAATGTATCATATCAGAAGTGTAGCTGATCAGTGTATTGTCAAAAACCGACGGTGCATTCAAGGACAATTCAATCGACTTTTCATTGGAAACATTTACACAGAACAGACCGTTTTGTATGTTCATAAAATCTTCCATAGAAGACCTTACATATGCGTCGTATTCTTTAAATTCTTCATTGGCATATCGGGAGGCAAATGCGATGGCAGTATCTTCTTCAAAGTCAAAATATGAGGTTAAGGAAAAATCACCATTGATGATTTGGGCAGAACAGTGGTTTGTCACATATTCCGTACACAAAACGGGATTCAATGGTAAAAAGTCTTCTCCGATCAGGCGAACCAGATTGTGAAACAATACAGATAAATATTGTAAAAGGAAATCCGGAATATCGGAAATTGTAACCAAAAACAGGTTGCGGATCAGTGTATCCAGATTCTTTGTCTGCGCGCTGTCATCCATCCATTTGGATAATTCATTTTCTTTCTGGTAGGATAGAATCAGTTCTTCCAGCTGGGCATCTGTTAAAGCGCCGTTTGCTACCAGACGCTCTCCGATAAGCAGATAAATAGGGATCTGTTCATGAAGAAGAGTCATCACCTGTTCTTTCGTCAGAAATCCTGCATCTACTGCAAGCTCTCCGAAACGTTTGTTTTCATGAGCCTGACGCATTAAGACCTGATCTACTTGTTCCGTTGTCATAAGACCGGCATGAATAGCCAGAGTTCCTACCTTTAAATGCCGGATATGTTGTTCTTCAATGGCTAAGATCAGCTGTTCTTTCGTCACAGCCTGTTTGCTTAAAAGGTAATTGCCAAAAAATTGCGAATACATTTATTTCATTCTCCTTTCAAAGCGAGTTTTGAGAATAGATTCTATCTGCAGTGTATTCAAAGGTTTTTGAATGAAATCCTTTGCGCCAAGCTGTATGGCTTGTCTTAGTTGAGCCTGTGTGCCGACTGAGGATACAATAACGATATCTGCATCCGGGTGTTTTTCCATGATTTCTGCAATAGCAGAATGACCGTCCTTGATTGGCATTACAATGTCCAGAAATACAATATCCGGGAGATGCTGCTGATACATATCAATGCATTCCTGGCCGTTGGCGGCTTCAAAGATTGTACATTCTACAAGAGAAGAAATCATAGTGGATAACTGTTTTCTGGCTAAAATAGAATCATCGCAGATTAATATTTTCGCATCTTCAAAATTCATAATAATACTCCTTATTCCTGTCATTTAGGACATTCTAAATGGGTGTGCATAGTAAGATACCAAGAGGTATCATAGGTGCTATGTGTTATTTTATACCATACCTTTTAAAGTTTCAACAATTATTATAAGAATAGTTTGGAAAAGTTTGGGGAATTATCATTTTGTACATTGCATCCCAGATCACTGACGTATATAATAGAACTATCAAATGACAAAGGAGTAAGAGGATGTTTCAAATTCATTTTGACAGTATTTCTACTAATTTTGAAGTATATCATATTTTTTATGTGGTTCTTGCAGTATTGGGTATATATTTGATTTATTCTGTTAGGAATATGAAGAAAAAAGGAGAGATCAGCGCTTTTATTATCTCTTTGGAGGATCTGGAAAAGTGCAGAAACAAAAAGGGATTTATCAATGAAACGGCAAACTCTATGCTGGTATTTGGAATCATTACGCTGCTGTATGGTATTTTCGGCATCGCAAACAGTTTCCTTTCCGCATTTGGCTGGGGATATGAGGTTTTGGGAATATCTGCATTTTTGATCGTCTATGGGTGGTTTTCCAAAGAGCTGAGAAAAGGAATTCAGAAATATTGTAAATAGAGCAGCAGATTTAAGAAAACGAAAACTGCCGGGGATTTGACGAAAAAGTCAATCCTGCGGCAGTTCTTTTTTAAAATTACATTATCTCTCAGATAAAGGAATATATGATTTATGCTCGTCTACATATTTGTATGCAGGACGCATGATCTTACCGCTGTAAGACAGCTCTTCCAGACGATGCGCACTCCAGCCGGTAATTCTTGCAATGGCAAAAATCGGCGTATAAAGTTCTAATGGAAGATTTAACATAGAGTAAGCAAATCCGCTGTAAAAATCTACATTAGGACTGACGCCTTTGTAAATCTTGCGTTCCTGGGCAATAATCTTTGGAGCCAGCTGTTTGATTAATGTATAAAGTGCAAATTCTTTCTCTTTGCCCTTTTCTCTGGAAAGACGTTCCACGAAAGAGTGAAAGATCTCGGCCCGAGGATCGGAAAGAGAATATACGGCATGCCCCATACCATAAATCAGACCTGCATGGTCAAATGCTTCCTTATTTAGAAGAGCTCTCAGATAATTTCCAACTTCTTCTTCATCGGTCCAGTCTTTGAGCTTTTCCTTCATATCTTCTAGCATTTGAACGACTTTTATGTTCGCTCCGCCGTGTTTCGGTCCTTTCAGAGAACCGAGAGAAGCTGCAATCACAGAATAAGTGTCCGTACCGGAAGAAGATACAAGATGCGTGGTAAAAGTAGAGTTATTGCCGCCGCCATGTTCCATATGAAGAATTAAAGCAATATCTAAAAGTTTTGCCTCTAATGCGGAAAATTTGGAATCCGGCCTTAAAACGTGCAGGATATTTTCAGCGGTGGAATATTCGGGCTTGGGCTGATGAATAAAAAGGCTCGCGCCATCATGGTAATGCTTGTATGCCTGATATCCGTAAACAGACAGCAGTGGAAAAAGACTGATTAACTGAAGACATTGACGTAATACATTTGGAAGTGAGATATCGTCTGCTTTTTCATCGTAAGAATAAAGTGTAAGAACGCTTCTTGCCAAAGTGTTCATCATATCTTTGCTTGGCGCTTTCATAATGATGTCTCGAACAAAACTGGTAGGCAGTGTCCGATAGTAACTCAAAAGAGATGTAAACTGATCTAACTGCTGCTTTGTGGGGAGTTCACCAAACAAAAGCAGGTATGTACTCTCTTCAAAACCAAAATGATTCTGGTCTTCAATTCCTTTTACAATATCTTTTACATTATATCCACGATAATATAAGTTGCCGTCGGCAGGAACCGATTTCCCGTTCTCCATTTTGGTTGCACAAACATCGGATATTTGGGTTAAACCGACAAGCACGCCTTTTCCGTTTACATCACGAAGACCTCTCTTAACATCATATTCCGTATATAATGCAGGATTAATTGTTGCGGTCTTTTCACAGAGTTTGGAAAGTTCTAACAGTTCCGGTATAATTTCACTGTAAGTATTGGTATGCATATAAGACCTCCCTTCTGTCTATTGTGCTATCATATCATATAATAGTGCATTGAAACAAGAAAAAAACAGAATGTTTTAAAAAAATTTAGAGTTTGTTTATATTTTAACAATCCGTAAAATACTGGAAATGAAGAGGGGAATGGGATATGATATAAATAAAAAATATGCAGGGAGAAGAAGAGGATGAATACAGAAACACTATTTCACTATGTAGATCATACCGCATTAAAGCCTTATGTTGACTGGGAAGAGATAAAAACTTTGTGCCGGGAGGCATTGGAATTTCAAATGGCGTCAGTCTGCATCCCAAGCTGTTACATCAAACGGGTTCATGAGATGTTTCCAAAACTGAATATCTGTACCGTGGTGGGATTTCCTCTTGGATACAGTCAGACAGAGGGAAAGATTGCAGAGACAATACAGGCAATAGAAGACGGCGCTATGGAAATTGATATGGTCGTAAATATCTGTGATATCAAAAACGGCGACTGGAAGAAAGTCGAGGAAGAAATTGCGGCATTGAAAAAGGCGGCGGGCGATCATATTTTAAAAGTAATTATCGAGACCTGTTATCTTGCCAAAGAAGAAAAGATTGCAGCATGCAAGGCTGTTACAGATGCAGGAGCGGATTATATCAAGACCTCCACCGGATTTGGCACGGCCGGAGCTTCTTTAGAAGATGTGAGGCTGATGAAAGAGTATATCGGAAAGCATGTACGGATAAAAGCGGCCGGAGGAATCAGAAACAGAGAAGAAATGGAAGCCTATATTGCCGAAGGATGCAGCAGAATCGGTACAAGCTCCGCAATTGCCATATTACGGCCGGATCATATAAAAAGAAACCCACAGGGGATTGACGCATTATAATCAGGCAGTATGCAGCATATAGGGAAGCCCATAGGGGCCGCCGAAAGCAGAAAGAGGAGAAACATGAACATATTAAAGTTAATAGAAGAAGCCTTTGAGGCAAAGAAATATTCCTATGCACCCTATTCGGATTTTCATGTAGGAGCCGCGCTGCTTACGGCAGAAGGCGAAATCTACAGGGGATGCAATATTGAAAATGCCGCCTATTCACCAACGAACTGCGCAGAAAGAACAGCGTTTTTTAAAGCAGTGTCGGAAGGGGCAAGAGAATTTGCAGCAATTGCCATTGTGGGAGATAAAGGGGAATATCTTGCTCCCTGCGGAGTATGCAGACAGGTAATGGCAGAATTCTGTGATGCAGAAAGGTTTCAGATCATACTTGCCAGGTCCAAAGAAGATTACAAAATCTATACTTTAAAAGAATTACTGCCGGAAGGTTTCGGGGCGGCGTCTCTCGTCGGAAAGGTTTAACCGCCGAATTTTTTTAGGGATTCATCTGCGGCGGTTTCTGCGGGATAAAGACAGAAATATTTCCGGAAGATGTAAAATTAAAATAAAAATTTTGTAAAAAAGATTGACAAAAAATGAGCATCGTGTATATTTGTAGGTGGTGTATTATAAGGATATAATAAATTTAAGGAGGAAATTTTCATGGCAACAAAAGCGTATTATCCAATTGAAGAGATTGGCGCTGGAAAAGTTGGTTTTTCCAAAACCCGTTCTATTATTGAAGGTGCTTTTTATGGCAACAACGTAGTAAAAGTATCTACATTAAGGGAGGCATATGAATTAGCAAAAAATTCACCAGGAACAATTGTAACAGATATGCCTGTATATAGAGGAGAAGAATTTGGTCTTGACAAAGACGCAAAAGTTCTTTTATTTAATGATGGCGCCGTAACAGGACGTTATGCTGCAGCGCGCCGTATCAAAGGCGAGCCGGGCGTAGATGCTGCAAAGCTTGATAAAGTAGCAATGGATGCTATCTATGAATCCCGTTGGAAGACAATGTATCATGCAGAGGTATTCGTAGGATTAGATCCTGAATTTATGGTAAAAGCTCATCTTTTGATTCCGGAAGGTGAAGAAAACATCATGTACAACTGGATGTTGAACTTCCAGTATATGTCAGATGAATACGTTAAGATGTACAAGAACTCCAAAGCAGTAGGCGACGGAAAAGAGCCGGATATCTATATTTTCTCTGATCCCCAGTGGATTCCGCAGGAAAGACCGGACGTTGACTTTAGCTGCCTGAGCGATCCTCTAACCTTATGCTATTTTGATACGGCAGAAAACTGCGCTTGTATCTTAGGTATGAGATATTTTGGCGAGCACAAGAAGGGAACGCTTACCATGGCATGGGCAATCGCAAATAGAAACGGTTATGCATCCTGCCACGGCGGACAGAAAGAATATTCATTAGCAGACGGCTCCAAATACGTTGCGTCTGTATTCGGTCTGTCAGGCTCCGGAAAATCTACTTTAACACATGCAAAACACGACGGAAAATATCCGATTACCGTTTTACATGACGATGCATTTATTATCAATTCCGATACCTGCTCATCAATTGCATTAGAGCCTACTTATTTTGATAAAACAGCAGATTATCCGACAGGCTGTGCAGACAACAAATACTTATTATCTGCTCAGAACTGCTCTGCAACGATAGATTCCGAAGGCAAGATTCAGCTGGTAACAGAGGATATCAGAAACGGCAACGGCCGTGCAATCAAATCCAAATTATGGTCGCCGAACCGTGTAGATAAGATCGACGCTCCGGTAAATGCTATCTTCTGGATTATGAAAGATCCTACCATTCCGCCGGTAGTAAAATTAAAAGGAGCTGCATTGGCTTCCGTTATGGGCGCTACTCTGGCAACAAAGACATCTACTGCAGAGCGTGTAGCTGCAGGAACTGACTTGAATGCACTCCGTATCGTTCCTTATGCGAACCCATTCAGAACTTACCCGTTAGTAAATGACTATGAGAAGTTCAAGAAGTTAGTAGAAGAGAAGAACGTAGACTGCTACATTGTAAACACCGGAGATTTCATGGGCGATAAGGTAAAACCTGCAGATACGCTTGGAATCCTTGAAACAATTGTAGAAGGAAGAGCAAACTTTGAAGCTTGGGGACCGTTTGAAGATATCGAGATTATGTATGACTGGTCAGGCAAGACCGGCGATTTCAAACCGGACTTAAATGACAAAGATTATGTAGCTGCATTAAAGAATGCTATGGAAAACCGTGTGAAGGCAGTAGAAGATTTCGCAACTAAGAAAGACGGTTATGATAAACTTCCGGATGAAGCTTTAGCAGCATTAAAGAAAATTGTAGATGAAGCTGCATCTCTTTAATCTTTAAGCAGGAGAAAATATATTTTTTTAAGTTTTGATTATCAATAATTAACAAAATAAGGGAATCATACAAGTGGTTCCCTTATTTTTTTTGTATTTTGCATTGAAATATGTGGCATATTAAAGTATAATCAAAATGTAATTCCTGAGGTGTTCGATACCCTGCTTTTTTGAACCTACATTTTTTTGAAGGGTTTTCTATATTGCCGATTGGATGTCAGGCCGCCATTGAGCAGCGGAAGACAGAAAGAGAGGCTGCGGTTACCCACCTGGCTTTGGCTAGGACTCAAAATTGCAGGAAACGGCATTTTGGGTTTTTCTCAAAAGATGAGTGCATAAAGATACAAAAGAACATAGGGAACAGAAGAATTTTATGCACAAAAGAAGAGTTATAAATTTACAAATGATAGCATACAAATGAAAGAAGCTGCTTTTTTTGGGCAGCTTCTTTTCCTTATTAATGCCGAAGGGTATAAAGGGATGCTCGGAGAGTGTTTCCATATGGCCGCCGAATTATATAAAAATATATCCGGATGGCATTCCTTATAAAAAACAAGGGAGTGAAAAATTGAAGAACAAAATAAAATTGCTGGTGATTGGATTGGGACTGGCAGGTATTATCTTTTTGATTTTATATAAAAGTTCCGGACAGAATAAAACTTATGAATATACAGAAGAATATGTTCAGATAAAAGAACTTCCCGCATTGTTGGATTTTTACTATTATACGGCTGAAGAATGGGAAGAAAAACTGAAGGAAGAAGAATTTGGCAGCGTTGTGACCACAGATACCATAGCATGGATTTTGGAACAGACTTCAAGTGCCGAATATATTACATATAACACGGAAGAACTATCTACGGAAAACTCTTTTCCGTCATTTGGAAGCAAGAAAAAGAAAATCATAAGCAGAGCGGAATGGAACGAAATTTATGGTCAGCTGCTGGATTTACTGGATGACAAAGGAACCGTTCAATGTCTGGATGAAATTATTTTAAAGCAAGAAGAGAATGCGCTGGTATGTTCTTTGGGAACTTATCGTTTTGATATCAAAGATCTGGAAATTGCTCCCATGTCGTCTATGGGATTATATATTAGAGAAGATCAGATTATCGGAATCAGCTCTTTAAAGAGCAAATCGGCAGTTCTCTCCAATGTCTATGTACAGAATGTACAGGAAGGAACGCTTTCCTTTCTGGCAAATAAAGAACAGTATGAATTGCAGCTGAATACAGAGAATGAAGCATCCTCTGTGACGCCGTCTGCGCCTTCTGACAATCGTGTGGAAATGGCGGCCGGTCATGTCTGTGATCTTTTGTGGGAAGACGGCATGCTTGCCAGAGTGCAGATAAAAGAAGATACCATACAGGGCGATTTGATTGCAGTAAATGATGAAACGATAGAAATTGAAGGCTACGGAGAAATCAGCCGCTCTCAAAATCTTCCGGTATATAAGACCTATGGAACCATAGAGCAGAAAGAGCTGTCGGATATTGTCATTGCCAATATGAAAGTGGAATATGTGGTTGCCGAAGACTGTATAGAGTCAATTCTTTTAACAGAACCGGCACAGATCAGCAGGATACGCGTTCTGCTTTTGGCAGAGGACGGCGGACCCTATTATGAGGATATTTATATTGGATCAAGCACATCTTATCGGGTTATTGCAAAAGACGGCAAAAAGAAGAAAAAGGCTTCGGCGGTTGTGAAAGCAAGCAAGCTGCTTGCCCAGGCAGAAGGCAGTGTTCGGATTAAAGCAGCAAAGAAGGACGGATTGCTGTATTTATGCGATGCTTCCGGCAAACGAATTTCAAACGGATATCAGGGAATATTAGAACTTCGGAAATATCCGAAAGGGTATGCCGTAGTCAGTGAACTTCCCATTGAACAGTATCTTTGTTCGGTTGTTCCCAGCGAAATGCCGGCGTCGTATGAATTGGAGGCGTTGAAGGCGCAGGCGGTCTGTGCCAGAAGCTACGCCTATATTCAGCTTGAACATGGGGATTATGCAGCTTTTGGCGCTCATGTAGACGATACAACGAATTATCAGGTATATAATAAACAAAGCCGAGACGAAAAAACAACAGCAGCCGTGCTGGATACAGCGGGAACAGTCATCAGCTATCAGGGAGAGACGGCGGAGGCTTACTATTTTTCCACTTCTGCAGGAGTGACCGGAAACGGTGATGCATGGCATTTAGATCAGGAATCAAAATATGGGTATCTTTCCGGAAATCTTATTCAGGAAGGCGGAGGAGAAATTGATTTGTCTTCAGAAGAGGCATTCGGAGCATTTATCGAAAAATCAGATGCAGCCGCTTATGAAAACGGAAAACCGTTTTACCGTTGGAAAGCGGTGGGAGACTTTTCGTCGGAAGAAACACAGAAAAAGATAAAAGAAATCCTTCTTACAAGAAGGGAACGGACGCCGGAGGATATTTTGTTTTTCAATCAAAAAGGAAAGCAGAAAGAACGGATGGATGGTTTTGGAAATCTTGTGCGTCTTAGTATTGCAAAACGCAGCAATAGCGGAATTATTCTGCATCTGAAAATGGAATATGAAAAAGGAAGCGTTTTAGTTGCAAATGAGTACAATATTCGGGCGATTCTTGGGGCGGGTGTTACAGATCTGACGCTTTCAGACGGAAGCAAGAGGGATTTTGCACTTCTTCCAAGCGCATATACGACGCTGACGCCGTTGGAAAACGGAACTTACAGTATGACGGGCGGAGGCTATGGACACGGGATTGGTATGAGCCAGAACGGAGCGCAGGCCATGGCGCTGACCGGAAAAAGCTTTGAAGAAATTTTAACATTTTTTTATAAAGATATTGAACTGACAAACGGAGAGACAGAATGATTTGGAAATGGATAAAAAACTGCAAATTGTTTATGGAAAAATGCCGCAAAGACAATATTGGAGCCTTTGCAGCCCAGTCAGCTTTTTTTCTGCTGCTTTCTTTGATTCCGTTTTTAATGGTGTTTAGCTCTATGCTGCAATATACAATGGTATCAGAAGCTGCTTTGCTTCGGTTCGTCAATGAGCTTGTACCGGGATATATAGCGCCCTTTGTGATATCCATTATTCACGAAGTATATCACAAATCAGTGGGAATCGTATCAGTAACGGCGGTTGCGGCAATCTGGTCAGCGGCAAAAGGGGTACAGCATTTAGCTGTGGGCTTTAATGTGATTTATGGAGTAAATGAGACAAGAAATCTGCTGGTCCGGCGGTTTTGGGCGGTTGTTTATACGCTGGTATTTATGCTTTCTATTGTGGCAGCCCTTGTGCTTTTGGTATTCGGCAACAGCATACAGGGGATTTTAGCCGGATATGTACCGTTGCTTGCACAGGCTACCAATCTTTTGTTTCAGTTTCGGAGCCTGGTTATGCTTGGCGGTCTGAGCTGTGTGTTTACAGTGCTTTTTCGGACGCTGCCGAATGATAAGGGTATTACAGATCATAAGCCGACGCTTAGAAACCAGTTCCCGGGAGCCTTTTTATGCGCTGTTTTCTGGTATCTTCTTTCGGCTGCGATTTCTGTATATCTGGATTATTTTAATGGATTTTCCATGTACGGAAGTTTAACGACTATTGTTTTGGTTATGCTCTGGCTTTATTTTGGAATGTATATTATGATGTTGTGTGCAGAAATCAATATGTTGTACGGAGAGCAGATTTTAAAGAAAATGAAACGAAAATAATTCAAATTTCAGGCAGAAGGTTGTTTTATCTTCTGCCTTTCTTTATAATAAATTTATGAACTCAAACT
This sequence comes from uncultured Lachnospiraceae bacterium, assembly GCA_910585825.1. GTDB lineage: Bacteria > Bacillota > Clostridia > Lachnospirales > Lachnospiraceae > Roseburia_B. The sequence continues at coordinate 119,269 of CAJUEY010000004.1, forward strand.
TCCCACACCATTTGGTGTGTTGAACCTTGAAAAATCAATACTTTA